>BTVY01000048.1:0-1294 GCA_045863335.1 Candidatus Hydrogenedentota bacterium
CACTGCACTTCGATGAACACAATTCCCCCTTTGAAGGGGGATCAAGGGGGATGTTCTTCGTCCAATTCGCTGGCGGCTATTAACCATTGCGCGAAAGCGATCGGACCGATCGGTCGGATCCGTCTGATCCGTCCGATCGGTCCGATCGAAATGACTGTCGATTGCCGTTACTTCACAATCGGCGTCAGCACGATGTTCCGGTACTTCACGCCCGTGTGGTCGCCCTGGAGGTAGATGGGACCCGGCTTGAACTCATCCGACGACAACGCGCCGCCCGTGCAGCCCAGCAACTCCGCGTTGTCATGGATGGTCTTGCCGTTCAACTTCACCGTGAGATGCCGGTCGCAGAGCGTGATGTCGTACGTCTGCCACTCGCCGGCAGGCTTCTCCGCCTTCACCAATGGCGTGATCCGGCTGTACACGCCGCCCATGCCGTGCGGACTCAGGTCCTTGCCGTAGCTGTCTTCCACCTGCACCTCGTAAATGCCGCGCAGATAGATGCCGCTGTTGCCTTTCTCCGGCACGTTGACCTCGAGCTTCAAGTTAAAGTCATCGAATTCGTCGACCGTCCGCAGGTTGCCATAGGAGATGTGCGGCTTGCCTTCTTCCTGCACGGGATTGTTGACGAGCAGGCCATTTTCGACGCTCCACCCGTTGACCTGGTTCTCATTCGTCAACGTCCAGCCGTCGAGATTTTCACCGTTGAACAACTCAATGGGATCGCCGAATTTGAGTTTCGACAAATCTGGCGCGGGCGGCAGGTCAGGAATGCGGTTGCCCGAGAACTCTGCCGTGCTCACGCCGAGCCCGTTCTGGTTCGGTTTGCTCTGCGTTAGGGAGATGGAATCGCCGTCCACCGTCGCGGTAATGGTCTCTGTGAAAGTTTGCTTCCGCACTACATTGCCGTCCGCGTCTTTCCGCTCGACCTCGTTTTCCCGTGTCACGTACAGCGTGTCGTCAACGACATACACGCTCGCCACCGGCACCACGCTGCCGCCGCCCCACAGGATGCTCCCATCGAGGTAGCCATCCTCCTGCGTGACGCCCAACCATCCCGCGCCCCCGCCCGGGATCGTCAACGCCCACCGTCCGATAAACGGCCCCGGGTCCTGCGCCAACGCCGACCCCGCCGCGACCATCATCAACAATCCGCCCGTAATACACGCGATCCGTTTCATGATTAAGATCTCCTTCTTCAAACGAATCCCCGAAGTATGGCCCCTGACCGGAAACGAATCAAGGGAATTGCGGAATGCGGAATGCGGAATGCGGATTGCGGAATGCGGAATGCGGA
>BTVY01000048.1:1394-58591 GCA_045863335.1 Candidatus Hydrogenedentota bacterium
TGCGGAATGCGGAATGCGGAATGCGGAATGCGGAATGCGGAATGCGGAATGCGGAATGCGGAATGCGGAATGCGGAATGCGGAATGCGGAATGCGGAATGCGGATTGCGGATTGCCGGGAGTGCTTACTCCCGAGTGGCAATCGCGCCCCAAGGAGCATGGGCGTCCCGCCCGTGTTCTTAGGTCCGGGACGCCGCAGTCCTCCTACCCCGAATTTCACTCTCAACCACTGCCCGGAGCCAAAATCCACGGGCGAGACGCCAGTGCCCCTTGAGTCCCCGCGCTTTGCCATGGCGCATTTAAATCGCCCACCACCACGCTTCCGCCGACTCTTCCAATCCGCAATCCGCAATCCGAAATCCACAATTTTTCTTGCCTTCTCCCCGCAGTTCCGCTACTATAACCCTATAACCGCGAGTCCAACCCAAGAGGGACCGCCCGACCATGGAATCGCAACGCCTCGACCTCGGCAGCGGCCGCTGGATCGCCATCGAAGACGACCGGTTCCTGTATGTCCGCCGGTATGGACGGCATCGGCTCGACATCGCGACGGCGCCGGTGGAAGTCATGGGTCGCGGACCAATCGGCGAAGAGCCGCTCCTCGCGAGCATAAGTTCACGCATCGAGGTTGCGCTAATGCTGCTCCTCGGTTTCACATTGGGCGGTTTTGCGATTCAACTGGTCGCGTGGCAGATCGGAAACGCGCGCTTTCCATGGGCGTTGGCGTTCGCCATCGCGGCAGTGGTCATCGTGCTTTGGCGGATGTTTCGCCCGGGTTCCAGGCTGGTGACGCGGGGGACGCGGATTCATTGGACTACCGATGCGGAGTCCAGTCTGTTTGTTCCACATGCGCCGCAAGAATGTCCGGAACTGGAAAGCATCCTCACGCAATTGCCCGAGCGGGTGCCGCTTTCAAACATGACGCGATTCAGTTTTCGCTCGCCCCTGAGAGTAATCGTAGCGCACAGCACATTACCGGGTGTGATGTTCGGGCTGATTGTCGGGACCTGGGCTGTTGTTGGCTGGAATCACTTTCCGGTCGGCTCATTTGGAATTGCTGTGTTCTGGTCGATACCAATGATATGCCACGCAATCGATGCGGTGACGATGCCGCGCCAACTGCGGGAAGCTTCCTCCGCGCTAATAGACGGTGATCTCGATTCGGCATCGCTCTTGTTGGGGCAGGTGCTCAACGCTTCGCCCCTCCGTTGGTACGCCAATTACTGCCAGGTGGGTTTGTCCCTGCTTACAGGCGACTTCCGTATGGCCGCGAGCAGTGTGCGCAAGGCGAAACGGTCCCGATTTGCGACGGTCCTCAACGGCTCTTACCCAGTCTTGCCGCAAGATTGGGAATTGGAGGGACAGGCCAATCTTCTTGACCAGCAACGAATAGGCACCCTTGATGCGCAGACGGCGAGCCGTATCCGGGGAAAGGCATTTATGGACTATGCACAACCAGCGCATTGACATCGACAAGCACCGGTGGATGGCGGTTCGGGACGGGATCTTTATCTACGTCAAGACCTATCGGCGGTGGTCCATGGACATCGTCGTCGCGCCGGTGGAGCGGGTGTCGGTGTTGCGGCGGTCGGCGTTGCCGGTGATCCGGTCGATCCCGTTTGTGTCGTACGCGGCCCTCTTCGGCGCGCCGGTGTTTGCGATTTGCGCCCTGGTGATGTTGGGGACGCACCGGGACGCGCCGTTATACGCATTGGGGATGGCCGTGGTGTGTTCGCTCGCGCTGACCACCGTCTTCGCCGTCGCGATGCTCCTGTTCGGCCGCATCAAAGGGCGCCGCGAGACCCTGCTCTACGTGTCCGGCAACGTCTACTCGCCCATGATCCGGTTCAAACACACGGAAGGCGGCAACCCAACCCTGGAGGCCTTCCTCGACACCCTCCCCGCCGGAAGCGCCGCCTCACCCGGCAACGTGCCCCTCGGCGAGTGGTACCGGTTACCCTCGCGCGCGCGGAGTGTTCTCGTGTCGTTGTATTGGCCGATGTACACGTATGTTTTTTGGCCGCGCCAGCCCATCGAGGGCGAGATATCAAACATGCTCGCTTGGGGGGTGGTGGTGTTGCTGCTGGGCGGTTATCTGGTGTTCCTCGGCCTGCTTCTGTGGTTCTACTTCCGCAACCCCAGGGCCACGAAAGAAGCGCGGGCCGCCTTATTCGACGGCGACTACGATGCGGGAGCGACGATTCTACGCGGCGTAATCGAGAAGACGCCGGGCCAACCCTACGCGAACTACCTCCTCCTCGCAGAGTCATTGGTCCGAGGCGATCTCGAACACGCCGCAACCTGCGCTGACGTGGTCGAGAAGTCCCGCATCCGGCAGTTCGTGGCGCCGCCCGTGTTCGGGATTACGGTGCATTCGCCCGTCGCGGAGAAGCTGCGAGACCTGGAGCGGTACCAAAGGGAGAAGCGTTCGGGGAATGACTCGGCAGAGACCGCTGAATCCGGCACCGCAATTACCCCGTTGTCTCAAACGTGAATGTTGAGAAATGGGTAATTGTTTAGCCGATTGGCAGAGCGTTTTCCAGGTCCTACCGTCACCCCCGCGCAGGCGGGGGTCCATCTTTGCTGGCGGTGTGGGCAACGCGCGGCTGCGGGCCGGTTGTCCGTGGCGCTTGGTTAACCGAAGATGGGTCCCCGCCTGCGCGGGGATGACGGTGTGGAGAGATGACGCAGGTCTCGGCGTTTGGATGACTGCCACACCATTCGGCCAAACAGTTACAAAAATGGCGAATCGCGCGAAACAGTTCGCGTCCACCGATTTCACCAATTTGCATCGACGATGAACGCGCACGCGCAAGTGGCTTCAGCAATCATCGTATCGGCCTGAAAGGCCCTAAACAGGATAGCCCGGGGCAGACCACGCCCGTGGCGTGGCCCGGGAAAACGAATGCCCCAACGACCAAGCGCTGAAAGTGCGTAACAGAGTCATGAGTGCGATCGGGTTTGAGGACAAATGAACCTCATCGACAATCCATTGGACCTCAGCAAGATTCCGTCCGAAATCGCACTTGTCCTCCTTGGCGTTTTTCTCATTACGATATTCTTTGCCGGGGCCGTCGATAAACCGCGATGGGTGATGACATTTGTGAACAGAGCCTACCGCTTTCTACATGGGACGCGCTGGGTAACGGCCGAGCGTTCGGAGCAGTATCGCAGAGGGCAGCTTCGAGTGGTTGCGATCGTCATTGGCGGTATAGTTTTGCTTATCTACACTGGGTGGTTGTTGAGCACCTTTGCCTTCAGGTGAAGCAATCGACGCCACCTGTTTCGCACCTTCAGCGCTCAATCCGTGGTGCCGCAGAACCCAGGCCACGCCGCAGGCGTGGTCTGCCCTGGGCTGATGTGTTTGGGACTTTCAGTCCCGAAGAAGACAGTGTGTGGTGGGCCGCATCTTCATCTGCGATTATCTGCGTGTTCTGCGGGGAAACTCCTTGATAAACGGGCGGGACGCCCATTCTCCTTGTCGCACTCATTCTTGAATCTTAAATCGGTGAGAATCGGTGCAATCGGTGGACGAAAGGTCTTCCCTCAGAAGCGCGCGAGGAAGGTGAACCCGAAGCGCAGGCCCACGACGAGTTCAAACAACAGCAGCCGTGGGATGGGGGAGAGGTTCAGCGTGAGGATGCGGCCGGTCTTGATCCGTTGCCAGCAGTCTTGACGGTACGCGTTGAAGCGGCGGCGCTGGGCGACGTAGCGGATGGCGAGTTCTTCGTAGCCCGCGAGAAGGCTTTCGCCCACGTAGCGTTCCGCCTGGATGATCTGCTGCCAGGTGGGCGTGGGCACGTCGATGGACCGGATGTACGCGTCGATTTCAGTGACCTTGCCGCGGATGCGCCGGCGGGCGCGGTGGCTCAAGGTGCGGCGCCGTTCGCTCAAGGCGGTCAGGCGTTCCGACGCGGTCTGCAACATGCCGCGCAGTTCAGCGACTGCCGCATCGCGACTCCCGGCCATATCGAACTCCGACACCCGCGCGCGCGTCTCGCCCCAACGCGTCCGCAAATCCGCCAGCGTCTTCCATCGAGGATCGTCCTGCTTGCGCGTGAGCATCCAGATTTCCTGGAACTCGTAGAACAACCGGACGAGCAAGCGCGCGAATGCGTGCCAGTCTTTCAAGCGCCGCAGCGCATAGCGCGGCACGCTTTCCCGCGGAAACTCCGGACGCCGATCTTTGCGCGCCTTCAGCCGCACCCAACCGGTGACCATGGGGTGACTGCCCTGCAACGACGCGTACCGGTTCCACAACAAGAGCCAGAACACCTGCCAGTATTTGTCCGCAGGGACCCGCAGGAGCACGTTGACCACGTTCTCCTTGTCGTAAAACGCGTCCCAGGCTTCGCGGTACAGCGCGTACCAACCACCCGGCGCGAGTTGGCCGTGCCGGAAGGTTTCGTGGAAGCTATCAAAATTGTTGAGGTCGGCGTCGATGGGCACGTGGTTGACGACCATGTCGTGATGATCCCGCGACCCCGGCAAGGGCGTCAGCATGAAGAACGACGCCTCGTCGACCTTGATTTCGTCCTTCAACACGGCAATGTCGCGCCGCACCGACGCCACCGTGTCGTGGGGGAACCCGATGATGTAGCCGACGTGCACGAGGATCTCCGCTGCGTGCCATGTCGCCACCATCTCCGCGAATTCGCCGACCTTGTTCTGCCGTTTGCCCGCCGCGGCGAGGTTTGCGGGATTGATTGATTCCATACCCACGAAAACGAGGTAACAGCCCGCCGCTTTCGCTTTCTGGAGGAAACCAGGGATCTTCCAGGCCTGCGTGTCCACCTGCATCATGAACCGCACCGGCCTGCCCGCTTCGCGCATCTTCGCGAGACCCGCGAACACGTCTTCCCACACGGGACTCCGCGCGAGGTTGTCGTCGGTGAAGAAATAGATGTTAATCCCGCGATCGTAGTTGGACTCGATGCTGCGCAGGATCGCTTCGGCGGAACGGCAGCGCATCTTCCGTCCCTGTACGTTGATGATCGTGCAGAAGGAACAATTGAACAGACAGCCCCGGCTCGTGTCGACCGTGCCCATGTTCTTGAACACGAAACGCCGCAGGTATTCGTTGTCCGGTTGCGGCACCGCCGCATCGCGAATGTCCGGCGGCGGGGTGATGTCGTACAACGGCTTCAGCTCGCCCGCGATCGCGTCGCGCAGAATGCCGGCCAGCACCCCCGGCGCTTCCGCTTCGCCCCGCACCAGCGTCACGCCGCGATCCATGACGTACTGCAACTCCGGCGACGGCGCATCGAACATGGAAAGAATGCCGCTGACGTGAAAGCCCCCGATCATGACGGGGATGCCTTCGGCGCGAAGTTGCAGGGCAAGGTCTCGCGCGCGCGGGAACTGATTGCTCTGCACGCCGGCAAACCCGACGAGCACTTGCGTCGCGCCGCGACGGTGTTCGCGGAGAATGCGCCGGAGGGGAAGGCGTTGCACGGTTTCGTCGTAGATGTCGACCGATACGTCCACGTCGGAACCCAATTCGCCCGAACGCGCGAGGTCAAGCGTGAGACTTTTCAAACAGGCAAGGGTGTTGGACGGCAGAACGCCGCGCCAGTAACGGCGCACGTAACCGTCATCGTCGTACCGCGACGGAAGGATGTAGATGACATGTAGCTTTCGCGTTTCCACTGCACCTGTTCCCCCGACCAGGACCGGGATTCAGTGTATCACGGGTGGGCAGGGAATGCGAGAGGGGCAAGTGCATCGGGAGTCATTGCAGGAGCGGCCTGTTAACACGAAGATGGGTCCCCGCCTGCGCGGGGATGACGGTCTTGGGATTAGCTCGCAAGTTTACCCCGAACCACCGGGTTCACGTTTCCCCATGGTTTTTCTGTTTCACTATGTGTATCCGCTTGTGCTGCAGTACGCAGCCCGAGCCATCGCGCAACACCAGAACCGTCATCCCCGCGCAGGCGGGGACCCATCTTCACCAACGGATCCGATACCGTCCGACGCCGCGTCTGCCCACGGTAAACGCGATGCGCCCGTCCCGCAGATCGTACGGGACGCTTCCGATTTCCTCCTGCGTCCCCGTGGCGAGGGCCGTCACCCGCACGCCCTCCGCCGACGCAGGCGCTCCCGGCATCAGCCGCGCCAGATCGATGGCTACGGTAAACGCCTTCTCTCTCGGATAGGGAAACACGACCAACTCGCGCTCGCCCTTGTTCACTTTGACCGACCCTTCCGTCGCGAGTGCGCCAAAATCGATCCACGTGTCCCGTGGGTTCAAATGAGCGTCGAAGTCCGCTCTCATCACCTCGTCCGAGTCCCTCTGCGCGTCAATGGCACCAAGCCGGACATTCGTAATCTCTTCGCCGTTTCGCTCCACGAGCAACTTGCCGATTAGGACTCGATGGCCGCTCGTAGCGATTCCCTTCAACGGCACCCGCTCGCCTTCCTTGTGCAAGCCGATGGTGATGTTGTACTCCGCGATGGGCTCCGCGGAGATAACTGCTTCGTAAGGTCCATCGACCACCGTTTCTCCCGCGCTCCATTCGGTCGTCGGTTTGGGTAGCCCGTGGTCCTGTTGGAAAGCAATCGAATCGGCCGTGGCAATCAGCGGCGTCGTGAAATGAACGAAGCAGACGTAGTCCTCGTCCAAGGTGTCATTCACGTCCCATGCGTAACTTAACCGGATCCGATTTCCGCCCAGCCACTCGAACGACTCAAGCCTCGGCTCGATATCCTTTTCCCGATTCAGGTAGGGCATGTGGAACGATGTCCGCGCATCGCAGAACACATACTCCGGACATTCCGCGTAGTCGGCGAACCGCCCATCACGCAGGACCGTCTCCACGACGGTATCCGGCCCCAGTGCCAGCACGCCCCACTGCGGCAGCAAACGGCCTTCGACGTGCCACGGCGCCTTGTCCCAGTTCACCCAAACCGTCAGGCCCGAATCGTAGGCGATCCGCTGCCGCGTGCGTCGTCCCGCGACCAATGCCACGCTCGCGGGCGCCAACTGCCCGTCCACTTCGTACAGGATGCTCGTGGCCTTGGCCGTATTTGCAAGCCGCTGAATCGGGTGCATCATGTGATGCTCCTTGGCCACCCACTGCACGTTGTCCGTTTGCGCTGCGCCGATGAAACCCGCATGCCCGTATGCGATTTCCTGCGCGCGGTACTTGTCGTTCTGCTCCACCGAGCCCGTGTCGTATCCCCACTGATGGTCGTAACCGCGCCGGAACCAGCGCTCGTAGTAACCCATCCCATGGTTCACCATCTGTGGATGCAGCTTGAGCAGATCGAAATCGAGAAACGCGTCATGATCTTCGCCGCCGGACACCTGCGCTTCCGTACCGTCCACCAGCCCGGCCCAGTAGAAGTGATTGTTGCCCTCGCCGAACAGCGGCCCGCCATGCGTGTCGCGTTCGTACTGAAACAACTCCTTCTCTTTCGCGATCTTGATGGCCATCATCGCCGCCATGGGTTCCGCCGCGTCGTGGTCGAGCTGATGCCAGGGATGCACGCAGGTATGCACGTCGAGATACGCCGCGTTCGTGCCGTAGCGCTCATGAATGATTGGTGAGTTCTGCTTGGCGAATCCGAGTTCCCGCGTGCACTTGATGCCGAAGGCCTGCACGCCGGTCCCCGCATTATACCAACCCAGCGACGGAGACCCATCCGGCAAAAGCGGCCGCGCGGAGGGATCGTACGAAGGCGCGTCGGGATACATGTCGATGTAGTTTTCGTGCAACGACCACACATACCCGCACTCGTTCGCGGCCTTGCCGAATTCAATCATCCCTTCATCGCCGCCGAACTGGGGATTCGCCGGAATGTGATCCGGCAATTTCACGTCGTATCCGTAGCGCTGCCACACATGCGAGATAATCGCGAGGTGATCGACGCCGTTGTCCTTCAGGTCCCGCAGATTCTCCGCGTCGCCCGCGTAGGTGCCATCGCGGTGTTGCCAGATATCCAACATGATCCGCGGTCCGAGTAGCTCGAGATACGGCGAAGCGGGGTGGGGGATGTTCGGCAATACTTCGTTCACATTCGGCGACACCGCGATGTAGCCAAACTCCTTCAATGGATTCCGCGTGTCATCGGTCTTGGGCGCATACGTCGCCTCCCCCTGCGGACACGCCGAGGCGTGCGACTCCGTCCAATCCAGGTATCGGGAAACAAAGGCTAACTGCGCGGGAAGGAAGTTGACGGATCCGTTCAGATAAGGCACCTGAAACGTCTTGCGCAGCGGTGTATCGCCCTCGTGACCCAACGACAGCCCGCCCAATAGGGGTTGCGCGCATTCCGCAGCGATGGTCAACGCCTTCCCGCGAATGCCAAAGCGCCATGTAACGCTGACAACCTCGTCATCAAAGGCATAGTCCCAGACCACCCGCAGCGATTTGTCGCTCGCCTGCATTGCAATCGACTGGAGTGTGCCGCCGCTTAACCGTTCGAATTCTTCACGCCTATCGACGCGACGCACTCCCGTCACACCGCCGCCGAATGCGGGCCGGAACGCCGGCTTGTCGTCGATCACAACGGAGAAATCATCGAGTGTGCCCGTTTCGGGCGTATAGGTGTAAACAACATCGCAGTCCGCGCCGTGATAGCGAAATTCGTACGCCGATCCTCGCACATCGATCTCGTTTTCGAATTCCAGGAGGATTGACGGCACGACGCCCTTCGCAGCGTTATTCGACAAGGTAGCCAGACTGACGTCCCTCGTTGCGCGCAGCGCCTGGGAACTCAGCATGTCCTGCACAAGCGTGCCGGACCCTTCGCCGGTTCCGACAACAATCGCGGCGTCACCAAAATAGGAGTGGTCCCATCCCGGATTGTCCGCGGGGCCGGGTTCGACCTGTAGCCGGAGCGTGATATCTCTCCCCGCGTACGGCGAAAGGTCTAACTCAAGATCCTTCCAACGCCCCAGCGCATAATGTTCATGGAGCAGTTCGTGCTCGGTATCACCATCGATGACATAACAGCCGAAGGTTACCCCGTCGCTCTTTTCCGGCTCGACCGATTCCGGTCGCATCGCAATGCTGAACCGTAACGTGATTGGCGTCTCCGTGGGAAGCCGCAACGGATACGCAATCCACGCTTTCCCCACAGGTACGCGCCACGGCGAATGCAGCAGCATCGCCTCGCGTCCCAACAAGCGCTCACCCGGCGCGTACGAAACACCTGACACGGGATCGGACTGATTCGTCCAGCCCGGCGGCATGTCGATGCGTTCGCCTCCGTACGATTGATACGAAACCTGGTAAAGTCCGATATCGCCGAGCGGTGTCTCGCCCTCCGGTATCGGCGCCCACGGGGGAGCAGAATTCGCCAAGAACGACAAAACAAACAATGCGAAAACACCGCCGCAAAATGACTTCATCGAGAATTCCCCCTTTTGGCCTGCGAGAGCCAACATCTATCAGCCTACCCGACGCGGACATGGTAGTAAAGTGTCGGAGTTTCTTGAATTGCCGCAACAGAACACAAAGAACGCAAAAAGAAGGTGAACCCTCCTTTCGACTCCGCGCCATTGCAGTGAATTCTTAACGCAAAGACGCAATATCGCGAAGGCGCGAAGCAGATTCCCGGCAAACTAGGTTCCACTCTCTTTTCTGAGTTCTGTGCGTTCTTTTGCGGCCAATCGATTTCTTGTTCTACACACCCCGGACAGGATACTGTATCCCTTTATCGGCCAAACCAAAACGAACCGCAGCAAGCTACTTCCATGAGTTTATCCACCCCGCAAGCCATCCTCAGCGTCCAGAATATCGTGCGCAGTTTCGGCGCGCAGCCGGTGATCCGCGACATCTCGTTGACCATCCACGAGGGCGACCGCATCGGCCTGATCGGCAGGAACGGCTCCGGCAAATCGACCCTGCTCAAAATCATGGCGGGACTGGACGAGCCGGATTCGGGAATCGTCACGCGCAAGCTGGGGCTGCGCGTTCACCTGCTGGACCAGCAATGCGCGTTGGATCGCAGTCTTACGGTCGGGCAGGTGCTGGACGGCGCCGCGACGGACGTGCGCAGGCTCATCGACAAATTCCATCAGCGCATGGAAGAACTCGCCGCCACCTCCGCCGGAACCGCAGCCCATGACAAGCTCGCGGATGAAGTCGCCTTTCTCCAGCATGAGATGGAGATCGCCGACGCCTGGAACCTCGATGAAGACATCAAGCGCGTGACCATCGCGCTCGACTTGCCGGACCATGGGAGAAAACTCTCGACTTTGTCCGGTGGGGAGCTGCGGCGCGTCGATCTCGCTTCCAATTTGGTTCGCCACCCGGACGTGCTGTTTCTCGACGAACCGACCAACCACATCGACGTGCCCAGCGTGCGCTGGATTGAGGATTTCCTCGCCCGGTACCAGGGAAGCTGCGTGCTCGTCACCCACGACCGGTATTTCCTCGATCGCGTGGTCAATCGCATTGTCGAACTCGAGCACGGCGGCCTCTACAGTTACCAGGGCAACTACGAACGCTTCCTCGAACTGAAAACCCTGCGGGAAGAGCACGAGGCGCGCACGGAATCGAATCGCCAGTCCACCATGCGGCGCGAACTCGTCTGGCTCCGGCGCGGCGCCAAGGCCCGCACGACGAAACAGAAAGCGCGCATCGATCGGTACTATGCGCTGGAGGACCAAGGCCCGCCCGAACAGCACCGCATGTTCTCTTTCGAGATCCCTCAGCCGGAACGGCTCGGCAAGCAGATCCTCGAAGCCCAGAAGATCTGGAAGAAGATCGACGAGAAGCCGCTCTTCCGCGATCTCTCGCTCATCATGCAGAAGGACATGCGCGTGGGCATTCTCGGCCCGAACGGCAGCGGGAAGACCACCCTGCTCCGCGTGCTCATGGGTGAGGAGCCACCCGACCGCGGCCGCATCATCATCGGGGAAAACACGGAATTCCTCTACGTCGATCAGTCCCACGAGGAGATCAACCCCGAACACACCATTCTCAAGCACGTGTCCAATGGCGTCAAGGAAATGGACGTCAACGGCCGCCGTGTGCATATCCCTGCCTACCTGGAAAAATTTCTCTTCGACCGCACCGCGATCATGGCCCCCATGAAACACCTCTCCGGCGGCGAGCGGAACCGGCTCGACCTCGCAAAGAAGCTTCTGAACGGCGGGAACTTCCTCGTCTTTGACGAGCCCACCAACGACCTCGACCTCTCCACCCTGCGGGTGCTCGAGGAAGCCATCCTCGCCTTCGACGGCTGCGCCCTCATCGTCAGCCATGACCGCTACTTCCTCAACCGCGTCTGCACCCACCTCTTTGTCTTCGAAGGCAACGGAGAAGTCGTCTTCATCACCGGCAACTACGACGACTACTTGATCTATAAGGAGAGCCACGCACCCCGCTCCACGCCCAAATTCCAAGAGAAAGCCCCACCTCCACGCCCCACACAATCCGCGTCCGGCGCTCCCCGCAAGCTCACTTGGAAGGAGAAAAAGGAACTGAAAGGAATCGAAGATGCCATCCATACTGCGGAAGCCGAGGTCGTCCGGCTGGAAGAAATGGTGAACGATCCTGCGCTGTACCAGCGAGATTACGTTGCGGTACACAAGGCCGTCGAAGAACTGGAACGCGCCCGAGCCGCAGTAGAACAGCTCTACAGCCGGTGGGAACGCCTGGATTCGTTCGATAAATAGGTTTGTGTTTTGG
Organism: Candidatus Hydrogenedentota bacterium; assembly: GCA_045863335.1. Classification (GTDB taxonomy): domain Bacteria; phylum Hydrogenedentota; class Hydrogenedentia; order Hydrogenedentales; family SLHB01; genus JAHDWY01. The sequence continues at coordinate 13,036 of BTVY01000048.1, forward strand.
ATTTGATTAAACTATAGTAAAATAAATAGTTGTCAGTTTTGATTATTGGTTGCTCTTTGGTGACTAAAAAGACTCATTATGATGAGGATTTTGCTTTGAATCAGTATCAAGATTCGCTTGTGTCCTATGTTGTAAGTAGTTATATATAAATTAGTTGACGTATCATTTTCAATGAATGGTCAATTTATTTGGCGCGATTTATGCTTAAAGCCCCACCAGTTGAACGTGTCCGGGTTCGCAACCTCTTGGTACAGGTACGCGGGGTACCCGGACAAAATCAGGGAAACGGGGAAGAAGATGACACACCACGCCGCGATTCTACGGTTCGCAGCTCTCACCGTCGCCGGGTTCGCCCTGGCGGCAACCGGCGCGAACGCGACCATGCTCGAGTTTCAGCTCGTCGACAACCTTGGAGGCTCCCAGAATTCTCCGAGTTGGGGAATGGAAGTCGATGGCGGATTCTCCAACTATTCACGTTACGGCTCCTACGGCTCCAACGATTTCTTCAGCTTCCAGAACGGGTCCGGTTCCAGCACCGTGACCATGTCCATCGACACGGAGACCGGCTGCGTCACCGTTTCCGGTCAGATGCGCCACGGCAGCACGAGCTGGTACGGCACCCGGTACAGCGGGGAAGTCTGGAACTACGAAGCGACCCTCTGCCTCCTTGGCGACTGGAATCCCCAGGAACTCGAGCAGTGCCTCATGAACGATCCCAGCAGCGTCGGCGACCTGAATTTCTCCATGGAGTCGAGTTCGTTCCAGCTTGCCAGCGGCTACAACCGTCACAGCGGCTACGAAGGTCCCAAGAGTTGGAACTCCAACTCCAGCACCTACGGCAGCGGCCACCACATGAGTTGGAATAACGGCGGCCACCACAACAACCGCTACTCCTTCCAGGGTTGGTTCTCGCCCTTCGGCTACAACGGTCCCAAGATGTTCCACGACTTCGGCTGCGATTACACGCCGCCCCAATGCCCACCGCCCAGTACGGTCGTCCCCGAGCCGGCATCGCTTTCCCTCATGGGAATCGGCATCGCCGTCCTCGCAAGCCGCCGGATGCGCAAACGCGCCAAGTAACACCGTTCAGGTACGCGCCCCGTGCGTTCTGATATACAGACCTCCTTTTAGTTAGCCCGCCCCGTAGCGGGCTAACGCTTTTTCTGCCAGCCTGTCATCGCAGCAATTCTTGCGAACGCAACCCAGCCAACTGAACACATACCGCCCCAGCGTTTCCGCCATTGGCGGCAACGCCGCCCGTTCCGCTACAATACGCGGCTGGTGCTGGACGGCTGCGTCCGCGCCGTCGCGTAAGGTCATCTCTCCTGGAGTACGTTCATACCCATGCCGCGCAAGAAGAGTGCAATTCAGGACGCCATTGTCATCAAGGGCGCCCGCGAACATAACCTGCAGAACCTGAGTCTGAGCATTCCCCGGAACAAGCTCGTCGTAATCACCGGCCTGAGCGGTTCGGGGAAGTCGAGCCTCGCCTTTGACACCATCTACGCCGAAGGGCAGCGCCGCTACGTCGAAAGCCTCTCCGCGTACGCGCGGCAGTTCCTGGAGCAGATGGAAAAGCCCGATGTGGACTACATCGAAGGGCTGAGCCCGGCCATCTCCATCGAGCAGAAGACGACCCATCGCAATCCGCGCTCGACCGTGGGCACCGTCACCGAGGTCTACGACTACCTCCGGCTCCTCTTCGCGCGCGTCGGCAAACCGCATTGTTACAACTGCGGCAACCCCATCGAGGCGCAGACGCCCCAGCAGATCGTCGACGGCATCCAGGCGCTTCCTTCCGGCACGAAGGTGCAACTCCTCGCGCCCATCATCCGCCAGAGGAAAGGCACCTACCAGAAAGTCTTCGAAGACGTGAAGCGCCAGGGTTTCACCCGCGTGCGCGTGAACGGCGAGTTCCGCACCGTCGACGAGAAGATCGATCTCGAACGCTACGTCAAACACGACATCGACGTGGTCGTCGATCGCCTCGTGGTCAAGGAAGGCATCGGCCGCCGCCTGACCGACAGCGTCGAGACGGCATTGAAACTCGCCGGCGGCGTCATTCGCATCTGGCAGGAGTCGCCCGACAGGAAGGTCCGCGAGACGCTCCAGAGCGAGCACTTCGCCTGCGTCGACTGCGGGATCAGTTTCGAAGAACTCGCGCCGCGCATGTTTTCGTTCAACAACCCACACGGGGCCTGCCCCCAATGCACCGGTCTCGGCACGACCATCGAGGTCGATCCCGAACTCGTTGTGCCCGATGAAGATCTCTCCATCGACGACGGCGCGGTGCGGCCCTGGTCGATCCGCCGCGTGCTTGACGCCATGTACCGGCGCGCGTTGAAGTGCGTGACGAAGCACTACAAGCAGGACATCTACACGCCCTGGCGCAAACTGCCCGACGACTTTAAAGACATCGTTCTCTACGGGTCCCGTGGCGAGTCCGTCGATTTCTCCTACTCCAACGCACGCAAAACCGTCGAGATGTGGCGGCCCTTCGAAGGCGTCATCCCGAATCTCGAACGGCGCTACAAGGAAACCGAAAGCGCCAAGGCCCGCGAGATGATCGGCCAGTTCATGTCCACGAAGCCCTGCCCGTCCTGCAAAGGCGCGCGGCTCCGTCCTGAATCCATCGCGGTTACCATCGACGGACATTCCATCCTCGAAGTCACCGCCATGTCCATCGGCGAAGCCTTGAAGTACTTCAACGGTCTCAAACTCTCCAAGACCGAGCGCATGATCGCGGAGCGCATTCTGAAAGAAATCCGGGAACGCCTCGGCTTTCTCGTCAATGTGGGTCTCGACTACCTCTCCCTCGAACGCAACGCCGGGACCCTTTCGGGCGGCGAATCCCAGCGCATCCGTCTCGCCACGCAGATCGGCGCGGGGCTCATGGGCGTCTTGTATGTCCTCGACGAACCCAGCATCGGCCTCCACCAGCGCGACAACCAGAAACTCATCGCAACGCTCACGCGCCTGCGTGATCTCGGCAATACCGTGATCGTCGTCGAGCATGACGAGGAAACGATCCGCACCGCGGACTACGTGCTCGACCTCGGCCCCGGCGCGGGGGTTCACGGCGGCAAGGTGGTCGCCCAAGGCACGCCAAGCCAGATCATGCGCTCGAAAGACTCCTGGACCGGCAAATTTTTGAAGGGCACCTTTCAAATCCGCGTGCCCAAGAAGCGCCGCGAGTCGAATGGAAATTCGCTAACGATCATCGGTGCCCAACACAACAACCTCAAGAAGGTTGACGTGGAGATCCCCCTGGGCATCTTCACCTGCATTACCGGCGTCTCCGGATCCGGAAAGTCGAGTCTCATCAACGAAACGCTCTATCCCGCGGCGCAGCGCGCCGTCTATGAATCGGTCCGCGCCCGGCCCGGCAAACACGAACGCATCGAAGGCCTCGAACACATCGACAAGGTCATCGACATCGACCAGTCGCCCATCGGCCGCACGCCGCGCTCCAATCCCGCAACCTATACGGGGTTGTTCTCGCCGATCCGCGAGATCTTCAGCAAGATCCCCGAAGCCCGCGCGCGCGCCTACAAACCCGGCCGCTTCAGCTTCAATGTCAAGGGCGGACGCTGCGAGACCTGCGAAGGCGATGGCGTCATCCGCATCGAGATGCATTTCCTTCCCGACGTATACGTCCCCTGCGAGGACTGCAAAGGGCAACGCTACAACCGCGACACGCTGGAGATTCGCTACAAAGGCAAGAACATCTTCGAGGTCCTCGATATGACCGTCGAAGAAGGCTGCGAGTTCTTCCGCAACATTCCCGCCGTCGCGCCCAAACTCCACACGCTGAACGACGTGGGTCTCGGCTACATCAAACTTGGCCAGGCCGCGACCACCCTGTCGGGCGGCGAAGCGCAACGCGTGAAGCTCGCCACCGAACTTTCAAAGCGCCAGACCGGACGCACGCTCTATATCCTCGACGAACCCACCACCGGCCTTCACGCCGTCGATGTGGATAAGCTCCTCCACGTCCTGCATCGTCTCGTCGACAGCGGCAACACGGTCCTTGTCATCGAGCATAACCTCGACGTGATCAAGACCGCCGACTGGATCATCGATCTCGGACCCGAAGGCGGCGACGCGGGCGGGCAGGTTATCGCAACCGGTACCCCGGAATCGGTGGCGCGCGTCAAGTCCTCCTACACCGGCCAGCACCTGAAACAGACCCTCCTTTCGTGATAGGTGGGCACCTCGCCTGGACGTGTAATTAGGGTAATTTCTGCTTAAACGGAAGCTCGTCGAGTCTCATTTGTTGTCAGGCCTGACAAACAAGGTGTCGAGCGCGGTTGCATTTTGCGCTCCATTGTCTGGTTTTTCGTTTTTGAACTGAGTTCAGAATAGTTCAGTTTATTCGGCTACTCCTCACCTAAGCTATTGGTACTAACAAAATGCCAGTTTGAACGTTTCAGGGCCTGCCTCAACTTGGCATAAATACTGCTCCCAATAACCCGATTCGCTCTTGGCTGCGAATGGATGCTTGGGTTGGCCACGCACAGAAGAACCTCCACAGGGGAGAGCTGTGTCGATCAAAGGAGGAGGATTTGATGAACCGGAACTTCGGTAGTGGAAAGGGAATCCTGGCGGCCGCCCTCGGCGTCCTGATTCTCGCAATTGCGCCTTCGGCCGGCGCGACCCTCATCGGGTTCGAACTTGCCGATCACCCCGATGGAAACGAGCGGCCCCCGCTGTACGGTTTGCGCCTCGACGACGGCGACTCCACCAACGGGCCGGTCAATACCTTCAGCTTCGAAGACGGAAGCGGAAACAGTACCATGTCGATGACCATCGACACGGTCACGGGCGTCATGACCATCTCCGGCACCATGCGCCACAGCAACAGCAACACGGGCGGCAACGATTTCAGCGGTGAAATCTGGACGCTGAACGCGTCCATGCAGTTACTGGGCACATGGAATCCGGCTACCCTGGAAGACACGCTGCTCAACAACCCGAGCGCCATCGGCACCCTTGTATTCGACACCGGCTCTGTATCCCTGGCTCTCGACAGTGGATTCAGCGCGACCGAAGGTTACATGGGGCCGACGAACTGGACTGGGAAAGCCAACGGGTCGGGCGACGAGTTCTATCTGCAGTGGAACCATCGCACGAATGATGACGTGCTCACAGGCAACGGCTGGCTCATGCCGGTATCCGGGCCCATGAACGGCACCTCCCACGACTTTCTGTTCACCATCGTGCCCGGTTCCGGCACGCCGAAGACGGTCGTCCCCGAGCCTGCGACCCTGTCGTTGCTCGGACTGGGGCTTGCATCCCTGGCAGTGCGCCGCGTCCGCCGCAAGCGTACGCAATAGTTGAACTGACGCATTAACAGCCCTCTAAGCAGGGGCAAGGCCGGTCCGTCCGCAAAACTTGGCTGGTCTTGCTCCTGTTCCTCTTTTTCCCCTCCGAAAAGAATGCCTCTCGAGTTGTTCTTGACGAATTCCACCATCCGGGATATCGTACGTCCATTCGCGCCCTGCGACCTGCGGAGCCGTTTTTGAACCAGAACTGCAGGCATCTCCAGCAGGTTTCATCTTGCCAGAAGGCTACTTGAGGTGGTGCGCCGTGAGGATCAGGATTCAATCGAAATCAGTGGTCCTGGTTGGCCGACTGTATGACACGGTCGCCGCTCGGGCCATCGTCGCGAGTCTCCCGTACTCGTCGGAAGCGAGTATCTGGGGTGACGAGGTGTACTTCTCGCTTCCTGCTACGGGCATGTCCCTTGAGGACGACGCCAGCGACGTGGTGAAGCCGGGCACCATCTGCTATTGGGTGCAAGGGTCCTCGCTGACGTTACCCTATGGCCCGACGCCAGTGTCGGTCGAAGAGGAATGCCGCCTGGTTACCGCGGTAAATCGGGTGGGGGAGCTTGAAGGCGACCCGCGACGACTGGCACAAATTGCCGCGGGCGACATGGTGACGGTCTCCTTAATCGGTGCGGATGCCGGTTGACGGGCGGCTCATGAGACACGAAAAAGGGCCGTCGGTTATCGATGGCCCTTTTTCGTGTGTAGGGTGTGCGAAGGAAGACGAGTTGCTTAAGACTTTCGATTTCGCTTCCAACGCCGCGCGGCGAGACCGGCCAGGCCCAGGCCCAAAAGGCTGATCGTGGCCGGTTCCGGAACGATGACGCGCAGATTCGGATCGCTCAGGCTGGTGCCGTATTGAAAACTCACGTTGGAAATGTCGTTCACATCGAGGTTGAGTCCAGTGATGTCGAACGTAAAAACAACGGCGCTCGAGATGAAGGCCGTGCTGCCATTCGTGAGCGGCGGGTTGCCTCCCGTTGTGCCGGATGGCGGTACGATTCCGTATTGCATCCCGTTAACCGCATTCGGCCCTTGAAGGTTTGCGCCGCTGAAGTTGGCATCACCAAATAGCGGACTAAGACCGCTCGCGCTGATTCCGTGGCCTGCCCCGCCGGGCGCTCCAGACAGGGAGCCTTCGTAGCGGAACTCGCCGCCGACGTTTCCGCCGTCTGTTCCATTGCCGCTGGGGGGAAAGAGAACGGAGCTACCCGCGGCGAGTGTGGCCGTCTGCTGCGTTAACGATGGGGCGCCTGCCCAGTCGAAAAACACGGCCTGCAGCACATCCGCCGGGATCAAGGCCGGGCCGCTGGCGGTGTTGGATAGCGTAATTGTCAATGTGTTTCCGCTGGTCTCGAACTTTACGGATGCCGCCAAGGCATTGCCCTCGGCGCCAGTACCCGATGCCGAGTACGTGACCATGTCTGCCATCGCCGGAAATGTCATGACAGCACAAGCAGCAAATCCGACTGCACTTCGTTTAAGCCGATTCATTAAACCTCGCTCTCCTATTTCGATTGTTATGCGGTGGTAGCGCTCGCCAATTAATCGACTTTGTCGCAATTGAATTCTCGGCGCGGTCCACCGTGGCAGTGCAGTTTCAATGCAAGAACGCTGCCAAGTCGTGGCACAAGGTGAAGTCTATCGTGCGAAGCTTGCGAGGAGACCGCAAATTCGGGCGAGAATAATCTCTTAATGTGTTATACTGTAAGTACTTGGGTGATTTTGTCGGATTGGGTTCGTATGAGCCGAGGTAGTCGACAATCCTTTGGGAATATCAGCAAGAATTGATTGTAAAAGAAGATAATTATTTCTTTTGTGAATAAGAAAGTTTCAAAAGTGAATCAATAGCGTACTCTTCTTTTCTTATTTGTTCGCTCCAGGCACTTGTAAACGCCCTATCGGCAAACCATCCGAACGCCAACCAGTCTGACGGGACTCTGGTCGAATAAACCTATTCCTACGAACCGCTTGTTTGCACTACACCGTTTCTAGCTGCTACACTCAATCAATTAGTGGGTCCGCGAACTGGCGACCGCAGGTCGCGCAACTGAGATCGAGGCCATGCGCGCGTACCTGAGTCTTGGAAGTAATCTCGGGGACCGCCGGGCCAATCTTCGCAAGGCCCTGGACTCGCTCTCGGCGCGATCAGACTGCGAAGTGGTCGGTGAATCGCGGACCTACGAAACCGAGCCGGTCGGTGTCATTGACCAGCCTCCGTTTCTCAACATGGCCGTGGAAATCGAGACGGATTTGACGCCGCTTGAACTTCTCCGGGCACTGAAAGAGATGGAGGCGGCACTGGGCCGGGAGTCCCGCGCGCGTTGGGGACCCCGACTCATCGACATTGATATCGTGCTGTTCGAAGATCGGGTCATGGAGTCAACGGAACTGACGATTCCCCATCCCGAATTTCGTCACCGGGCCTTTGTCCTGCACCCGCTCGCGGAGATCGCGGGCGAGGCAATCGATCCGGTAACCGGGAAGACGGTTCGTGAGTTGAAGGAGCGCTGTTCGGACGCGAGTTGGATTCGCGTCGTTGATAGTGACTCCCCGTGAAGTGACAACGCGCAACATTTTGGACCACTGAACCGCTCCGCTTGGAGCCCACAAGGGACCGGGACGGGAACGTCACGGTTCAGGAGGACCGGCTAGAATGGCACGCGTCACCGCTGTGTCGCTGCGCGACCGTAAGAAGGCCGGCGATAAGATCGCCGTCCTTACAGCCTACGATTATCCCACCGCCAGACTCATGGATGACGCGGGCGTCGATGCCCTGCTCGTCGGCGATTCCTGTGGCATGGTCGTCATGGGGCATTCCAATACCTTGCCGGTAACCATGGACCACATGGTGTATCACACGTCCATGGTATCCCGCGCGACGAAGAACGCACTCGTGATCGGCGACCTTCCGTTTCTCTCCTACCAGATTGGCCCGGACGAAGCATTACGCAACGCGGGGCGACTCGTTACCGAGGGCGGCGCCCAGGCGGTGAAGCTGGAAGGTCCGGCGTCGAAGTTCGGACCCGCCATCACGGCCATACTTAACGCCGGAATCCCCGTGATGGGACACATCGGACTCACGCCGCAGTCCATCCACCAGATCGGCGGTTACAAGATCCAGGGCCGCGACGCCGACGGCAAGAAGCGCCTGCTGGAAGAGGCGCGCGGCTTGGAAGAGGCGGGCTGTTTCGCGCTCGTGTTGGAATGCATCCCGTCCGCGCTGGCCGCCGAGATCACCGCGCAGCTTTCCATCCCCACCATCGGCATCGGCGCGGGACCCGATTGCGACGGGCAGGTGCTGGTCATGCACGACCTGATCGGCATGGGCAAATACACCAAGTTCGCCAAAGTCTATTGCGACGCCTCGGCCATGTTGTCCAAGGCGTTTGCGGAATACGTGGAAGAGGTCAAATCTCGCGCTTTTCCCACGAAGGGACACTCGTTCGAATGAAGATCATCCGCGGCAAAAACGAGATGCGGGCCTGGTCGGTCGAACGCCGTTGTGCGGGCGATTCGATCGGGTTCGTTCCCACCATGGGCGCGCTCCACGATGGGCACGCGAGCCTCATGCGCGCCTCGGTCAAAGAGAATCGCGTGACCGTCGCGAGCATCTTCGTGAACCCCACGCAGTTCGCGCCCCACGAGGATTTTAACGCCTACCCCCGTACCTTCGAGGACGATTGCCGCATCGCGGAGGACATGGGCGTCACCGCGATCTATGCGCCCGAGAAGGACAGCCTTTATCCGGAAGGCTACGCCACCTACGTGAACGTGGAAGGCTTGCCGGATGGACTCTGCGGCCGCTCCCGGCCCATCTTTTTCCGGGGCGTGGCCACGGTTGTCACCAAACTTTTTAACACCGTTCTGCCGGATCGGGCCTATTTCGGCATGAAGGACGCCCAGCAATGCGCGGTCATCCGCCGGATGACGCGCGACCTCGATTTTGGCATCGAGATCATCGAATTGCCTACCGTGCGGGAGCCCGACGGACTCGCCATGAGTTCGCGGAACCGCTACCTCACGCCCGAAGAACGCGGGCAAGCCCTCGCAATTTCGCGAGGACTTTTCAAAGCGGAATCGCAGATGAAGGCTGGAGAGCGCAGCGCCGAGTCCATTCTGAAAACCGTCCGGAACGAAATGGCCGGACTCAACATAGATTACGTCGAACTCGTCGATGCGGACACCATACAGCCGCTCGAACGCGTCGAGGGCCGCGCACTGCTCGCGGCCGCGGCGTGGGTCGGCAAGGCCCGCCTTATCGACAACATCCAATACGAGGTTCCCACATCATGATGTTGACCATGTTCAAGAGCAAGATCCATCGCGCCACGGTTACCCAGGCGGAACTGAACTACGTCGGTAGCCTGACGCTCGACCTCGACCTCATGGAGGCGGCGGACATGCTGCCCCACGAACAGGTGCAAATCCTCAATCTGAATACCGGAGCGCGCTTCGAAACCTACATCATCGAAGGCCCCCGCGGGAGCGGAGTGGTATGCCTGAACGGGCCCGCCGCGCGCCTCGGCGAAGTCGGCGATATCGTCATCGTGCTTACCTACGCCCTCGTTGACGCCGAAGAGGCCAAAGGCTGGGTCGCCAAGAACGTCCATGTAGATGCCCAAAACCGGATCACCTCGGTGGACACGACCCACGAATCCAATTGAGGGGTGCGGCGATTCCGCTGATGGAACAACGATTTCAGGGACAACAGCGACAACAGCGACAACAAGGACTGCAGAGAATGGATCTCTAAAGCCAAACGCGGCTCTGATGTCTCTGAGTAAGGCAGTGCCCCTGTCGACCCTGCTGTCCCTGTAGTCTCTGAGGTCCCTTTCTTTCTCCAGCCTCCAGCCTCTTCTCCAAGATGCACTCGCCTTACAAAAAGTGTATGATCAATTTTCCCTGTCTTTCCGTGTTTTGCACAGGGTATTTAGAACAATATACCGCCGCGTCGCCCCCGGCTCTGGGCCGGTCCGGGCACGAGGCATTCTGCTGAAAGGTCACACGAGATGGCGAACGAAACGTCAACGGAAACTACGGAGCGAAAAGGGCCGGGATTGGACTTCATCCGGTCCATGGTCGCGGAAGATCTGCGCACGGGCAAATGGAAGGGGCGTGTCGCCACGCGATTCCCACCGGAGCCAAACGGCTACCTCCACATCGGCCACGCGAAAAGCCTGTGCCTGAACTTTGGGATCGCCAAGGAGTTCAACGGCGTTTGCCATATTCGATTTGACGATACCAACCCGCTCACCGAGAAGCAGGAGTATGTGGATTCCATCAAGCAGGACGTCCGCTGGATGGGTTTCGACTGGGGCGAGCACGAGTACTATGCCTCGGACTACTTCGATCAACTCTACGAATGGGCAATCAAGCTCATTAAGGACGGCAAAGCCTACGTCGATGACTTGAGCGCGGAAGAGGTCAGCGAACAGCGCGGCACCATCAAGCAGGCCGGCGTCGAGAGTCCGCACCGCAACCGGTCTGTGGAAGAGAACCTCGACCTGTTCGAGCGCATGCGCGCGGGCGAGTTTGACGAGGGCACGCGCGTCTTGCGCGCCAAGATCGACATGGCGTCGCCGAACATGTTGCTGCGCGATCCCGTGATGTACCGCATCATCAAGGCGAGCCACTACCGCACCGGCGACAAGTGGTGCATCTACCCGACCTATGACTACACCCACGGCCAGTCGGATTCGCTGGAGCGGATCACGTACTCGATCTGCACGCTCGAGTTCGAAGTGCACCGGCCCTTGTACAACTGGTACATCCAGGCCCTCGGCATCTTCCCGTCGGAGCAGACGGAGTTTGCGCGGCTCAACCTCACCTACACCGTGATGAGCAAGCGCAAGTTCATCGCCCTCGTCGAGGAAGGGCACGTGAGCGGCTGGGACGATCCCCGCATGCCGACCATTTCGGGCATTCGCCGCCGCGGCTATACGCCGGAGGCCATCCGCGATTTCTGCGGCCGCATCGGCGTCGCCCGCGCCGCGAGCATGAACCAGTACGAGCAACTGGAACACTGCATTCGCGAGGATTTGAATAAACGCGCACCCCGCGTAATGGCCGTGCTCGATCCCTTGAAGGTCGTCATCGAGAACTATCCCGAGGGCCAGGTTGAAGAGATGGAGGCCGTCAACAATCCGGAAGATCCCGATGCCGGCACGCGCATGGTTCCCTTCTCGAAGACCATCTACATCGAGCGGGAAGACTTCATGGAAGACCCGCCAAAGAAGTTCTTCCGCCTGTCCCCCGGCGCGGAGGTCCGCTTGCGCTATGCCTACTGGATCAAGTGCACGGATGTCGTGAAGGACGCCGATGGGAACGTCATCGAACTGCGTTGCACCTACGACCCCGAAACGCGTGGCGGCAACAACCCGCCTGACGGGCGCAAGGTCAAAGCCACCCTGCACTGGGTATCGGCGGAGCACGCGCTGGATGCCGAGGTGCGCCTCTACGACCGCCTCTTCACGAAAGAAGATCCGAACGCTCTCGAAGAAGGCGAAGATTGGCGCGACTACCTGAATCCGGAATCGCTGGTGGTCATCCCGGGGAAAGTCGAACGGCACCTCGCTGACGTGAAGCCCCTGGACCGCTTCCAGTTCGAGCGCAAGGGATACTTCTGTGTGGACCCCGACAGCGAACCCGGCAAACTCGTATTCAACCGCACCGTGACCCTCCGCGACACCTGGGCCAACGTGCAGAAACGAAACGACTGATGAATCGAAGAATGGCAGCGGGTATAATTGCCAGTGCAAAAAGGCTTTGGAGTGCGCTGGCTAGCCACCACACTTGAAGAGCATCCTTGATTGCAGATTGTCCGGCCGCTAGCACTGACAAGATCGCATGCTTGCGGCTCCTAGCCTGAACCAGAACTTCAGCGATCGTGTCCGGGAAGGAGTAGCGAAATGACTTCGAGTAATTCACGAAGCAATCAACTGCTGCTTTCTGCGCGACTCCGTAACTTCCTCTCCTACGGTCCCGAAAGTGAAGAGATAGAACTGAAGCCGCTCAACGTATTCATCGGCCCAAACGGCTCGGGTAAGTCGAATTTTATCGAAGCGCTAAGCCTTTTGAACGCCGCGCCCGACGATATTGTGACGCCAATTCGGCAGGGTGGCGGCACCCGTGAGTGGATTTGGAAAGGCGAATACCAGGGATCCGCAGACTTAGAGTTCCGCGTCAACTATCCACAAGGCCGCACGCCTCTCCGCTACAGGTTGGAATTTGAGTCGGTTGCGCAGCGGTTTGAGATTAAGGACGAAGTTATCGAGAACTCGGAGAAACTCGACTTTACTCGCGAAGATGTCTTCTTCTACTACCGCTACCAGATGGGGCGCCCAGTATTAAGTACTTGGCCCAACGAGGATGAAGTTAACGGGGTTAGACAGAATCGTCGGCTGCAGCAGGAAGAAATAGAGCCCGGGCAATCTATTCTATCTCAGAAGAAAGATAGCTATCAGTATCCGGAGATTACCTATCTCGGCAAACAGTTCGAAGGTGTCCGCATCTATCGGGACTGGGATTTTGGACGGCATTCGACAATGCGGGCGGCAGTGATCCCTGATCTTCCCAATGACTTCTTGTTGCCTGACGCAAGTAACTTGAATCTGATTATGAACAAGTTTGAGGAGCTTGGCGTCCGCGAGGATATCGACAGGCATCTCAGCAAATATCTTGGAACTTATATGGGGTACCACACAGGTTTGGAAAGCGGTACGGTCCAACTGTTTCTCAAAGAACGTGGATTAAGAGCGCTGGTTCCTGCGAGTCGCTTGTCTGACGGCACGATTCGTTTCTTGTGTTTGCTCGCGGTGCTTTGCCATCCAACGCCACCTCCACTGGTTTGTATCGAGGAACCTGAACTCTGTCAGCACCCGGACATGTTGCCAACTATTGCCGATTTGCTCGTTGAAGCGTCGAGCCGAACTCAAATCATTGTAACGACCCATTCCGACATCCTGGTGGATAGCCTCACGGAATCGCCGGACTCGGTCATCGTATGTGACAAAACGGAGCAAGGCACTTCACTGCGGCGTCTTGACGCCCCCGAGCTTAAAGAATGGCTTACTGAGTATGGCGGTCTCGGCGAACTCTGGCGTCGCGGCCATCTCGGAGGCAATCGCTGGTGAACGTTCAAGTCTTTGTCGAAGGCGGCGGTCAAAAGAACCAACCGGGACGAAAGGATCTGGAATCGAGTTGCCGTAGGGCTTTCTCTGAGTTGACCCAGAAAGTCGGCCTGGCCGGTAGAACTCCCAGATTCGTCGCTTGCGGATCAAGATCGGATGCATTTCACGATTTTCGCGTGGCGCTCCGCAGTCGTCGTCGCGGAGAAGTCAAGCTGCTATTGGTAGACAGCGAAATGCCGGTTCCCGAGAGTGCGCTCGTATGGGAACACGTCCGGCAGCGGGAAGGAGATGGCTGGGAAAGGCCGAATGAAGCCCAGGAGTCAGATCTTCATTTCATGGTACAGTGCATGGAGGCTTGGTTCTTTGCCGACATCAACGCCGTTCAGTCTTACTTTGGGAACGGGTTCAGGTCCGCGAATCTGACGACGCGTCCGATAGAAGAGATTCCGAAACAAGATATCGCTAACCAACTGAATGCCGCTACTAGAGCCACTCCTAAAGGTGAGTACGACAAAGGGAGGCACTCTTTTGAAATACTTCGTCAAATTGACGCGCGCAGAATCGAAAACGCATCGCCATTTGCGAAGCGCTTCTTTGACCGCCTTCGGGAAGTCTGCTAAGAGATAAGTGAACTCAACATCATGATACGCGTACGCATCGCCCCGAGTCCTTCGGGGTTTCTCCATATCGGCACGGCGAAGATGGCCCTGTTCAATTGGCTCTTCGCGCGGAAGCACGGTGGCTCGTTCATTCTGCGTCTCGAAGACACGGACGCGGACCGCACGGACGAGGCCTTCGTGCAAGCCATGTGCGAAGGGTTTCATTGGCTCGGCATCGACTGGGATGAAGGCCCGCCCTTCGGCGACGTGCCACAGAAGGGCGAGCTTGGTCCGTACCGCCAATCGCAACGGAAACAACTGCACGTCGACGCCGCAGAACGCCTGGTCGCCGAGGGCAAAGCGTACAAGTGTTTCTGCACGAAAGAAGAAATGGATGCGATGCGCGCGGAGGCGGAAGCCGAGAAGCGCAAGCGCGTCTACGACGGCCGCTGCAATCGCTTGACGCCGGAGGAAATCGCGGGAAAAGGCGATACGCCCTACGTGATTCGCTTCAGGGTGCCGGAAGGCAAGACCGTCATCGACGATATCGTGCAGGGTCGCGTGGAAATATCGAACGAGGAATTCGACGATTTCGTCATCGTGAAACCCAACGGCGATCCGGTATTTCATCTCGCGGTCGTCGTGGACGATGCCACCATGAAGATCTCTCATGTGATTCGCGGCGACGATCACCTTACCAACGCCGCGCGCCACGTCATGCTCTTTGACGCTCTCGGCTACGCGCGTCCCGTGTTTGCCCATCTGCCCATGGTGCTGGACGAGCGCGGCAAGAAGTACAGCAAACGCGAGCATGGCGCCAATGTCCTCGACTGGCGCAACGATGGGTATCTGCCGGAAACGATGATCAACTACGTCGCGCTGCTGGGCTGGCGTCCCTCGGAAGAGGACAAGGAATTCTACACGCGCGAAGAACTCGTTGCGGCCTTCGACGAGCGCCGCTGGGGCAAGTCCGCCGCGAAATTCGATCTCAAGAAACTGCAGTGGCTGAACGGGCAGCACATCCGGAGTCTGTCCGTTGACGACTTGCTGAATCGCGTGCGTTGCATACTCGATGCGGCCGGTCTCGACACGACCACGAAGTCGCCGGAATTTCTCACGCAGATGGTCGCCATCTGTCAGGAGAAGCTGGCGACGTTAAACGACATCGTGCATCAGTGC
This sequence comes from Candidatus Hydrogenedentota bacterium, assembly GCA_045863335.1. Lineage (GTDB taxonomy): Bacteria > Hydrogenedentota > Hydrogenedentia > Hydrogenedentales > SLHB01 > JAHDWY01. Next base: position 28,276 of record BTVY01000048.1, read on the forward strand.
GACTTCTTCTTCGTCGAACCGGCAGAGTACGACGAGAAAGCCGTACGCAAGCAGTGGGACAAGGACGACGCCGTCGAGCGAATGGAAGCGATTGTGCGGGTCATGGAATCCGTCGATGCGTGGGACCATGACACCCTTAAAGCGGCGTACGAGGCACTCGCCGAGAAGAGCGGTACCGGTCTCGGGCAACTCGTGCATCCCACGCGCCTTGCGTTGACCGGCAAGAGCGTCGGTCCGGGCCTCTTTGAGTTGACCGCCCTATTGGGGAAGGAGACGTCCATCGCGCGCATGCGGAAGGCGATGGATTACGTGAAGCAGTTGAAGGAGAACCCGCAGTGAATTCCGTAGTCGTAGGGATTGACCTGGGTGGAACGAATGTAAAGACGGCGGTCGTGGCGCGCAACGGAAAAATGCGGGGCAAGGACTCGCGGCCGTCCCGCGCCGATGATGGTTTGGATGCTGTCGTCGATACCATGGTGGCCAGCGTCGAGCAGGCGCTCGAAAACGCCGGCGCGGACCCCAGCGATATGCTTGCCGTGGGCGTTGGCGCGCCGGGTCCCATGAATTGGCGGACCGGTATCGTGTTCAGTCCCCCCAACTTGCCGGGATGGAAAGACGTGCCGCTTGCCGACATCATGTCTGAACGCCTGATGGTCCCGGCGTACGTCGACAACGACGCGAACGTCGCCTGCTGGGGCGAGTTCTGGTCCGGCGCGGGCACGGAAGTGGATTCCATGGTCTGTCTCACCCTCGGCACCGGCGTCGGCGGCGGCATCGTCGTGGATGGCCGCCTGGTTCGCGGCATCGACGGCACCGCCGCGGAGATTGGCCACTTGAATGTCATGCGCGACGGCCGGCAGTGCAATTGCGGCGCGAAAGGCTGTCTTGAATGCTATGCATCCGTAAGTGGGATGGAACGAACCGCGCTGGAAGGCATTGAAGCCGGGCGGCCGACCATCCTGACGGAGATGTGCGGAGGCGATCTCGACAAGATCGACGGTAAAATGATCTCAGACGCCCTCCAGAAGGGCGACGAGTTCGCGGCATGGGTGATGACCGAAACCGGCATCTGGCTTGGGACCGGCATTGGCAGTCTCATCAACCTGCTCAACCCCGAGATGGTGGTGCTTTGCGGCGGTATGATCGCCGCGGGCGAGGCGCTCTTCAAGCCCGTCCGCGAAACCGCGCAGGCGCAATCCTTCGATGTCCCGGGCGCTCGCGTACAGATCGTCCCGGCAGGACTCGGCGCCGACTCCGGCGTCATCGGCGCCGCCGGATGCGCATTACAACGCTTTGAAGAGGAGAACTAAAGCGACTCACCACGAGCCAAGTAAAATGGGTACCGTACAACGACACTGCGGATGAGGGGGAACATCCCCCTTTATCCCCCTTCAAAAGGGGGAATGACTCGTCTTCGTCGCGGAGAGTCTGCTGGACGTCAGGCCAACGCGATAGGATCTAGCGTCCGCCGGACGGCAGGCTAATACGATCAGATACACGATCGGCCGGCTCGCAACGCGAAGCGTTGCGTCCAATTCCCCCTTTGAAGGGGGATCAAGGGGGATGCTATTAGTGCTTCACCCATGTTAGCGTTCGTGCCGGGCAAGCAGAGCAAAGTGTTCCAGCGAAAGGACAAGAAGTGATTGCCATCGTAGACTACAAAGCAGGCAACCTCACCAGCGTGCGGTTGGCCCTGGAATACCTCGGCGTGGAATGCGCCATCACGCGCGATTCCGTCACCATTGCGAACGCCGACCGCGTGATCTTCCCCGGCGACGGCGCCGCCGCGTCGGCCATGGAACACTTGAGCGAACTCGGGTTGGTCGCGCCGCTCAAGAGCGCGGTCGAGCAGGGCAAACCGGTCCTAGGCATCTGCCTGGGCACGCAAGTCATCTTCGATCATTCCGACGAAGACGGCGGCGTCGATTGCATGGGCCTCATCCCAGGAAACGTGCACCGGTTCAAACCGAGCGATCCGCTGTGCAAGATCCCGCAGATGGGGTGGAATACCATGCGGTTCAAGCGCGAACACCCGCTGTTTCAAAACGTTGAAAACGACAGCGAGTTCTATTTCATTCACAGCTACTATCCCGCGCCCGCCGACGCGTCGCACGTCACGGGCGAGACGGAGTACGCGGACGTAACCTTCGCCGCCGCGGTATGCAAGGACAACCTTTTCGCGACCCAGTTCCACCCGGAACGCTCCGGCCGGATTGGAATGCAGTTGCTCAAGAATTTCACGGAGTGGGACGGATCATGCTGACCAAACGCATCGTGCCCTGCCTTGACGTGCGGAACCGCATCGTCACGAAGGGCGTAAAGTTTCAGAACAACATCGACCTCGGCGACCCCATCGAAATGGCCGTCCGCTACAGCGACGGCGGCGCCGACGAACTGGTCTTCTACGACATCACCGCGTCGGCCGAACGGCGGCCCATCGACATCGGCATGGTCGAAGAAGTGGCAAAGGTCATCCACATCCCCTTTGCCGTCGGCGGCGGTATCGAAAACCTCGACGACATGTACAAAGTGCTCCTCGCAGGCGCGGAGAAGGTGTCCGTCAACTCGCTCGCGGTCAAGAATCCGAAGATCATCCGCGAAGGCGCGCGCATCTTCGGTTCCCAATGCATCGTGCTCGGCATGGATCCCGTCCGCGCGGAGGACAAATCGAAGTTTCCCAGCGGGTACGAAATCACGACGCGCGGTTTTCGCGAACACACCGGCATGGACGCCCTCGACTGGGCCAAACGCGCCGAAGATTTGGGCGTGGGGGAGATCGTCGTCAACTCCGTCGATGCCGACGGCACGCGTGACGGATTCGAGCTGACCCTGACCAAACTCATCGCGACCAACGTGGGTATCCCCGTCGTCGCGTCCGGAGGCGCGGGCACGCCGCAACACCTCGTCGACGTCTTCGTCGACGCCCACGCCGACGCCGCCATCGTCGCGAGCATGACCCACACCGGCGATTACACCATCGCCCAGATCAAAGAAGAACTCGACAAAGCCGGCGTCCCTGTGCGCAAAAAGTGGTGACGCCGTTTCGCAGCGCACGACGAAGTCTGAGAGGATACTTTCAGATGCACCGACACGGAATGTACATCCCCCTTGATCCCCCTTCAAAGGGGGAATTTCCGCAACGCTTCGCGTTGCGGGTCGGTCCGGCGAATATCACGATTTTTCGACCGGGATCGCAATTTCACCAGAAGCCTTCGTCCTGCTTCCCTTCCCCCTTCGAAGGGGGATCAAGGGGGATGTTTCTTCTCCCCGGACGATTGTCATGATTCTCACCGTCACGCCAAACCCCTGCGTCGACAAAACGGTCTTCATCGACACGCTGAAGGTCGGCACATTCATGCGTTCTCAACGCTGCACCTGCATCCCCGGCGGTAAAGGCACCAACGTCTCCCGCGCCGTCAAAGCCCTCGGCCGCCAGACCCGCGCCATGGTCGTCGTCGGCGGCCATCCCGGCGCGCATGTCGTCGACATGATCGAACACCAGGACGGCGTCGAATGCGCCCCCGCCTGGGTGGAATCGCAGACCCGCACGATCACCACCGTGCTTGAAGAATCCATCCATCGCCAGACCGCGTTCTTCGAACCTGGCTCGAAAGTATCTGAAACGGAATACGACGGGATCATCGAGACCTTCCGGAACGCGGTGGAAGGCGCGAAGGTGGTCACCTTCAACGGCACCGTGTCCGACCCGGCCATCAAAATCCTCTACCGCGATCTCATCCCCATCGCGAAGGAACGCGGCGCGTTGACCATCCTCGACTCCCACGGTCCCGAGTTCGCCCTCGGTTTGGAATCGATCCCCCACATGGTCAAACCCAACGTCGCGGAAACAGAAGAACTGGTCGGATACAAACTCGACACGCGCAACGCGCAATGGAAAGCGATTGATTCCTTCCACGAAAAAGGCGTGACCTTAGTCGTCCTCTCACTGGGCAAGGACGGCGCCCTCGTCTCTCGCGACGGCGAGCGCTTTCACGTCGTCCCGCCCGCGATTAAAGAAGTGAACCCCGTCGGCAGCGGCGACGCCCTCGTCTCCGGCTTCGCCATCGGCCTATTAGAAGACCTGCCCCTCCGCGACATGGCCACCCTCGGCTGCGCCGCAGGCACCGCCAACGCCATGTCCTGGGACATCGGCCACTTCACCAAGGCCGAGGTCGACGCACTATTGGCGCAAGTCGAAATCCGCCAAGCCTAGCCAATCTCCACAGCGCACCGCAGTTCACCAAACGAGTTGGCTCCGCCAAGTCGTAGCTGGTCGGCCAAGGTGTGACTTGGCCAACGAGGTGGCTTGGGCATCCTTGCCCAAGATTCGAGGTGCCTCGGCCTTCCAGGCCGAGCCAAGCGCGAGCTGGGCATCCTGCCCAGCGAGCAGTCAACCTCTTCTCCCCACACGCAACCGTACCCAAAACACGCAGTCCCCCTCCCCCAGACACACGGGCTGGAAGCCCGTGGCACCTCAAACACCTCATTCAACACCCACAATCCGCAACGCGATCCCGAGCGCCAACACATTCTCGGGCGCATCGGCCAACCGCACAGCATCCTTTTCCGTCGTCACGATCATGCCGTCCGCGACCAACGCTTCCCGCGGAATCACTGCATGATCCCGAAACGCGCGCCGCTCCACCACGACCGCGCCCAACTCCTCCAATGTCCGATAGAACCCGCCTGGATTCCCAATCGCACAAACCGCCGTCACGCGCTGCCCCCGCAACTCTTCCAACGCGACGGCTTCCCCATTCGCCACGCGCCACAACGAATCCGGCGCATGCCGCGTCCGCCGAACCGGCGCCTCGGGGCAATACCGACGCATCGCCTCCGCCAATTCCGCGTCCATAGAGTCCATATCGTCCATCGCGCCACACCGCGTCAGAATCACCTGCGTCGCCCGGGCCAACGCGCTCACCGGTTCCCGCAAGATCCCCCGCGGCACGAGCCGCCCGTTCCCGAACGGATTCGTCGCATCGATCACCACGATATTCTCGTCCCGCTCCAGCCGCACGTACTGATACCCGTCATCCAGGATCAGCGTGTCGCACCCGAACCGCTTGATGGCTTCCCGTGCCGCCGCGACCCGATCCGCGGACTTCGCAATCACCACCTCCGGCGCCTTCCGCGCAATCAACGCGGGCTCGTCGCCGACCGACTGCCACATACTCGCGGCGTCCTCGCCCGGCACCACCAGCGGGTCCAGCCCGGCAATCTTCGCGCCATACCCCCGCGTCAGCACCGCGACCTTGTGTCCCGCCGCTAACTCCTGCTGTACACGCTCGATGACTGCCGGCGTTTTCCCCGTGCCCCCCGCAGTGATGTTGCCGAAACTGATCACCCGCGCATCGACGCGTTCGCGCGGACCGCGCAGACGCAACCACATGCCCGCGCGTTGCACCGGAGTCGCAGCGGTCAACAGCGCGGCAATCGGAGCGGGGATCGGTTCGCCGTTGCGAACCTTTTCGGAGAGGTCTTGGAGGAAACTCATCGCGGGGCGAAACGTTTGCCGCTGAACTGCCGGACCAGTCCTTTCAACTCCAGCAGCGTGAGCGCGCTCAGCGCTTCGGAGATCGAAATGCGGCAGGACTGCGCGATCTCATCGACGTACGACCCATCCGGCGCGAGGGCCGACAAGACGGCCTTCTCCGCAGCCGACGCTTCGACGCGCCGCGGTTGCGGAGCGGGGGATGGGGGAGGGGGAGCCGCGACCGGCGCTTCCGGTTTCGGCTTTCGCAAGAACACGGTCTTCGCATCTGACGCGGCCGGTTTCGGTTGTTCAACCGGCGCCGGAGCCGCCACCGCAACACTCGCGCGAATCTCCGCCGGCAACTCCAACTCGACCAGGATATCCTCGACGGTTTCCACCAACTTCGCGCCTTCGCGAATGAGCGAATGCGGACCCTGACTGTTCGTGATGCCGACCTGGCCAGGCACGGCAAAGACCTCGCGCCCCTGTTCCGCCGCCTGCCGCGCGGTGATGAGCGCGCCGCTGCTCAACGGCGCTTCCACGATCAACGTGCCCTGGCACATCCCGCTGATGATGCGGTTGCGATAGGGGAAATGCCCCGGCGACGGTTTCGTGCCCATGGGGAACTGCGACACCACCGCCCCTTGCCGCGTGATCTTGTCCATGAGGTCGGCGTTCTGCTGCGGGTACACAACGTCGACGCCGTTGCCCAACACCGCAATCGTACGGCCACCCGCCGACAGGGCGCCGCGATGGGCTGCCGTGTCGACTCCCGCGGCGAGTCCGCTCACCACCGTGACGCCCCGCGCGGCCAGTTCGCGCCCGAACTTCTCCGCCATGCGCAGCCCGTACGGTGACGCGCGCCGCGTGCCCACGATGGCCACACAATGCTGGTCCTGTTCCACGAATTCGCCGCGCACGAAGAGCAGGAGGGGAGGGTCGTAAATCTCCGCCAGCCGTAACGGATACGCCGGGTCTTCCATTGTAACCACCGACGCGCCGTACTCCTTCATGGCGCGGATCTGGCCGTCTACGTCCGCCACATCGGAATACTGCGCGATCCGCTGCGCCAACTTCGGCCCGACCACGTCTTCCAAGGCCCCCCGGCTCGCCTTCAACACATTCGTTGGACTATGAAACCGCGCCAGCAACCGGATAAACAATGCTGTCCCCACGCCTGGCACCAGCGCCAGCGTCAACCAATCCCGTTGTTCATCCGTCAGCGACATGACAAAACTATAGCAGGTGCCCAACACGTTGTCGACACCAACCTTCCCCGGCGGAGGGCGGGTTTTCCAACCTGCCAACCGAGAGACTTGACCTGGCGGGATCCCAAAGGACATTCAACGTGAACACAATTGAGGCAGCCAAGGAGCACGGGCGTCCCCGCCCGTGTCGCGTGCATCCGTGAGACCTCCGCGTCTCCAGCCTTCCTCGACACCAACGTGCCCCACTCGTTCCTCGCGCTTCATCGAAGGGCCACGCACGAACCCATCGCACCCACCTTGCCTTCGAGTGATTTCGACACGCCCGCACCGTATGATGTACGAAACTCACGGAGGCGCCATGCACCCATTATCCCGACGCGACTTTCTTCGAGTTGGCATGACTGCAATCGCAGGACTCGGCTTGGCCTCATTCAAATCCCACGCCGCCGAATTCGCGCCCGCCGCGACGCGCCCCAACATCCTCTTCATCTTCAGCGACGATCACGCGTGCAACGCGATCGGCGCGTACGGGTCGCGGATCAACCAGACCCCGAACATCGACCGCATCGCGCGGGAGGGCGCGGTCTTTCTCAACAACACCTGCTGCAACTCCATCTGCGCACCGAGCCGCGCTGCGGTGTTGACAGGGAAGCACAGTCACGCCAACGGGCAGATGACCAACAAGGAGACCTTCGACGGTTCGCAGCCGACCTTCCCGAAGCTGCTGCAACAGGCGGGCTACGAAACCGCGCTCATCGGCAAATGGCACCTGCGGTCCGACCCGACGGGCTTTGACTACTGGGATGTCCTTCCAGGGCAAGGTGACTACTACAACCCCGAATTCATCTCGCCGGACGGCAAACGCCGGGTCTACGGGTACAACACCGACGTGGTAACCGACCTGTCAATCCGTTGGATGCAGGAGCAGCGGGACCCGGACAAGCCGTTCCTGCTCATGTGCCAGTACAAGGCGCCGCACCGGACCTGGATGCCGAACTCGGAACACCTCGACCTCTACGAGGACGAGGCCATCCCCGAGCCGCCGAACCTCTTCGACGATTATTCGGGCCGCACGAGTTCCATCAAGCAGAACGAAATGACCATCGCGAATCACCTCATGATGGGCTACGACCTCAAAGTCCTGCCGCCGGAAGAAGGCCGGGACGCGAACCTCTTCCCCAACACCTCCTACGTGCAGATGTCGCCCGACCAGAAGGCCGCCTGGGATGCCGCCTTCGAACCGCGCAACGAATCCTTCAAAGCGGCGAACCTGCAAGGCGACGATCTCGTGCGCTGGAAGTACCAGCAATACATCAAGAACTACCTGCGCTGCATCGCGTCCATCGACGATAACATCGGCCGTTTGCTCGACTACCTCGAATGGTCCGGCCAACTCGACAACACCATCGTCGTTTACAGTTCCGATCAGGGGTTCTACCTCGGCGAACACGGCATGTTCGACAAGCGCTGGATGTACGAAGAATCCCTGAAGATGCCGCTCGTTATGCGTTGGCCGGAGCGTATTGCGCCCGGTACGAAGATCGACGCCCTCACGCAGAACATCGACTTCGCGCCCACCTTCCTCGCGGCCGCCGGCATCACGCCGCCGTCCGGGATGCAGGGCGAGAGCCTCATCCCCCTCATGCAGAATCCCGGCGCCGAATGGCGCGATGCCATCTATTACCACTACTACGAAGAAGGCGAACACAACGTCGCCCGCCACGAAGGCGTCCGCACCGGCCGCTACAAACTCATCCACTTCTACGACGTGGACGAATGGGAGTTCTACGACCTCGAACACGATCCCCACGAAATGCAAAGTAGCTATGATGACCCGGCGTATACGGGCGAAGTGACGCGACTCAGGGGAATCCTGAAACGCCTGCGGGAACTGTATGGGTTAAACGAACGTCAAGGTGATGGCAAGGTAACAAACGGTCCGCAGGGTCCGGTTAAATGGGGAAGACCTTCTTGATGATCTCGTCGCGACTCAATCCGAAATGCGCTGCTACATCGGCCAGAATCGAGGAAAGGGTTCCAACCCGGAGAGGATTGTGATTTGGAATCGTGACGTGATGCTCACCCTCTCTTTGCGTGGTCAATCGCATGTGACTGCCCGTTTGACGGGTAATTTGATAGTCGAGAACCTTGAGTGCCTTCGCCAATTCGTTCCCCGAGATATTGCGAGGCAGTCTCAAACAGTGATGACCTCCTCGCGAACGAAGTGCAACCGCACTATCGCGGGGGCTTTGCCTTCATCAAAGTGGCATCGAACCGCGTCCCGCACGTTCTCGTGTAGGTCAGGCAGCGTGTCGCCTTCGGTGAAAATGGATTCGCCCAAGGCGCGTGCCGTGTAGCCTCCCTCCGGGGATTCCTCGACGAGGAAAATGATTTCGTTCATATCGAGACTCCTGAACCTCTGACGCATTCTCGCGCATCGTCGGCGCTCGCGCAAGTTTCGGATCTCAGGGAATCACCGTCGCTACTGCGTCAGCCACCACGCCATGAGATCCGCCAATGCCTGCGGCGGGTTGGTCGGCGTGGGACCGCCGAACACGTCTTCCTTGTTCAGGCCGTGGCAATTCGTGCAGGACCGGATCTCGCCGGGTTGGAAGGTCAGCCAGTAGCGCTCGCGCACGGCCGGTGTGCCGTCGGCTTCCGTCGACTGCCACGTCAGTGCGCGCCGCGCAGGCACGAAGGCCGCCATCGACCCGTCGTCGCCGAGCCGCACCGCCCCTTCCGGCGCATTCGCGTCGAAGGGATTTAATGTTTCATCCATGGGCCGCGCGAGGACGCGTCGTCCGGCCCAGCGGTAGCCGCGCAGTTGCTGACCCTCGAAGAACTGCATCCAGCCTATCTCCTTCGGCGCACCGCCGCCGTCGGAGGTCTCGTGGTCGCTCCATGCAATCTTCAGGTTCACGTCCTGCTGCTCGTCGCCGCGCACGGTCACATCCCGGCTCACGACCAGCGCAAGCTCGTTGGCAATTAGATACTGCCGCAGCAACACCACGTTCGCCGCGCCGCCGAGGGCCTGTTCGAGCACCGCCTGCTCCGTGTCCGGCAGCTCCTCCAGCATGGGCTGGGGCCGCGGCCGCGCCACCACCTCCACCGGCTGCAATTCCCACATGGGACCGTTGTACAGGGTCATGCGATAGCGGTAGTTGTCGAAGTAGGAGATGCTCTCAACAATCGGTTCCGCCAGCAGCCGCCCGCCGGGGATCAGCGCCCCGTCCGGTCCACCCGGCACCAGCACCTTGATGGCGTAATCGTACCGGCTGCTCAGCGTAAACGGATTCGGGTACCCCGGGTCGTTCACCGTCGCCTCGTCTTCGTAGGGACTCTTGCTGTGCACCGCCCAAAGCGTGCCATCGACAGTGGGGAGGGGGTCCCGGAACAACCCGACATTCGCGGCGCCCGGCCGCTGATCGTCGCCGATGTAGGTGGAGGTAGCATCGTGGGTCTCATACTTCACCCGCATGTCGTCGGCGTTCTTCGTGGGCTTGGCCTTGATCGAGACGATCTGCCCGGAGGAATGGGTACCGAATTCCTGGCAATTGGTCATGTAGTACTTGCCAGGCTCCGCGGGGTCCTCCTCAATGTGCATCACGTTGCGAATGCGCGGCGTCGAAAACCCATAGCCTTCCCGCGTGTACGACCGCGCGTTCGGAATGTAATTCACGAGTTCGTGACGCCCGATATGGTTCAGCGTTTCCAATCCGGTGCCATCGTGATTCAGCATCCACGGAAAGAATACATTGAACGAATGGGTCCGCTCCGTCGGTAGCAGGCTGTCCCAGGTTGCATCCTCGAACAACACCCGCTGTTCCGGGAAAACCTCGTCGCCCGGCGCGAGCGTGTGATTCACATCCGAATCTTCCGAATCATACGTCACGGCCTCGTACGAAGGATTCTGGTTCTTGATGATCGCCAGCGTATCCGCGTCCGCCTGTTGATCGCGCTGCAGGTGGTCCCAACGTGTAAAAATGATCCGGCCAAAACTGTCGACGAAGGGCTCGAAATCGCCGGACGGCGCGTGGTCCAGCAACTCCAGGTTCGACCCGTCCGGGTCCATCCGCCAGATGCCCGTCACCGTCGCCGCCGATTCGTATTCATCCAACTGCGGATACAGCCTCCGGTCGCCGTTGCGCGGACGGTCGCTGGTAAACAGGATGCGGTCGTCCGCGTCATAGCTCGGCGCGATGTTGTTGTAGTCCTTCGGCTGTTTCAGCTTCTGGATGGAGACCGTCTCGCCTTGCCCGAGCCCGGTCACTTCGTAGATCTGGTAGTAGACGGGATCGTAATCGTTGATCGTCGTGCCGCCGATGACCATCGAAAACAGCGCCTTCGTACCGTCCCAATGGACATGCGGATCGCGGACACCGATTTCCTTCCCGGCCTTCGTCCCGAATCCCGCCTCCAACGTGAGATTCCGCAAGGTGCCGTCCGGGTAGCGAATGTACAAGTCGCCCCCGCGCGGGATGTGATTCGTGTCACCCTGATGATTGCCGAAGGTCGAAACGACCGATCGAAAATCGAAGGAGTGCGGCGTCTGGGTAACGAAGAGGATGGGGTGCGAAATCAACCCAATGGGGTCCGGCTCGGGTTCCTTATTGCCCGTCGTCGGACAACCACTCAACACGAGCAATAGGGCAGGCAAGACACAAAGGGACCGTCGGGGGAACCAGTTCCAAATCGGCATTCATCTCCTCCCGCAAGTCCCGCGGAATTATGCCACAAGGATACAGGATTTGCAAAGGAAATCACAAGGGATGGTGGTAGGGATCGCACTAACTGCTAAATGTAGTGGAGGTGCGAGAAGCGAGAAGTTGCCTAGCTCATTCTCATTCTTTCGGTATCAACCCGAAATCGGTGAAAATCGGTGCAATCGGTGGACCGCTAGGATTTTGACTTCATCTTCGGGCAATCAACGCGATTCTGTCTGTTCTTTTCCTCGCTCCGCCATCCCATACCGGTAATTCCACCGCCGGTTCGGCGCGCTGTCGCCGTTGACGCCGAGTTCGTGGACCCCGTCAAAACTCTGGATGTTGTCGGCCCAGTGGAAGTCGAAGTGGGGAAGACCGTCCGCCTCTCCCGAAAGCGCTCGGGGAACGGCAAGCTCCAGTTGGTTGCCGCTAACCCGGTACTGGGCAGTCCCGATTTGCTCCCATTCTCTGCCGTTCCAGCGTTTCACGGTTGTTTCGGAGTCGTTCAAAATCTCATGGTTGACAAGAATATCGTAGCCCAGCCAGCCTGTGGAGGCGTCCTGGTCGGTGTCGATTAGCAGCAGCATCCACATGGGAGCGGTGTGCGGCGTGATGGGATTGGCCGTCTCCACGTAGAAATAAAGGTTCGCGTCGTCGTACCCCGCCTTCGACCGGACGATATCGTTTCTGCCGGTGTCGTTCGTGTAGACGAGGTCGCCGTAGCCCCGGTGGTCGCGGTGAGTCACATCGCCAATGGTATCGCGAAATTCGGGATCAACCGGTTCCCAATCTCCGAAATCCCCATCGACCGCGATCGCCGACGGCCCTTTTGCCGTTGGCAGCGGCCGGACCCCTTTAAAGCGCCGAATCCAACTCGCGAGTTGGTAGTAGTAGTTGTCCGTATGCCCGCCCATCATCGGTTCGCAGTCGCGGCTGTACTCGTGGTTGTACTGGTCCACGAACAACCCGCCCGGGAAATAGCAGTCGGTGTCCTTATACTTCGACCATTCCGTGTAGCGCCCGGCGATCCACTCGTTCCAGCCCGTGACGAAGATGAACTTCGGATCGACCTCCATGGCCCGTGTCCACTGTTCCTCAAAGTTCAGGCCTAGATTCACCGCGCCGTCCCGCGTGTCCCTGGCGCCGTTATGCCAGCTCCGCCCCATGGCTCCGGCCTTGTGCGCCATCGGCGCCGGACCCGGCGTGTTCGGCAAGGCATTCTGCGCTACGCCCACGCTCATCTGCTCCGCCTCACCAGCGCTGTTGCGGAATACGTGCTGCGGGTAGACTTCCAGCCAGCTCCATTGATCCGGGCCGTCAGGACCGAGCCAGTAATCGGGCATGGGGCGCCGAAACGTGAAGAACTCCAGCATCTCCGGGTCTTTGACAAACTCCTTGTTCGCCAGGATGAACGGCTTACCGTCCCACCGGAACCACAGGTCGCTCCAGAGTCCCGGCTTGTACAAATCGTTCCAGACCCGCTCGAGCACCGGCAGCGGATCCCAGAAGGGACAGATGAACCCAATGTACGGCGTCTTGTTCCCTTCCTCGCGCATCTTCGTGTACTCGCGGCAGAGGGCCTCGTACTCGTCCTTCCAGGTATGCGGCGGATTCGTCGTGTCGAAGAGCACCACGTCGACCCCGGCATCGCTCAGCATGCTCGCATGCTTCCGGATGACGAAGGGGTCGGTCATCATGTAATAGCCGAGTTCCGGCTCGCCCCAATGGTGCGGACTCCCGTTCTCCGGCCAGTCGACCTTGCCGTCCTTCGCCGTGGCGATCAGCTTGGTATTGTCATTTGGCCCGCCCGTTCCGCGGGGGATGTGCCAGGTCCAATAAAAGATGCCGACCCATTTGTCCTCGCGGGGCGCGCCTGCCTCGGCGTGCCCGGGGACGGATCGGCCCAACGCATCCGTGGCGACCCAGGTATCCGCGAAGAGATCCCGGACCGAATCAGTCGGGATATCCTGGCCAACGGCCGCGAATGCCATGAAGGCGGCCAATATGATGAACGAACATGGGGTTGACTTGTGCATTTCGAGAGTCCCCGCGGGCGTGGTGTGATTATCCTGGTTGCCGATCATGCCAAAAAGAAATACCGGGGATCGATTTCCGCGATCCCCGGTACGAATCCTCATCCAAGTCACTGCTACAGCTTGATCAAGATGTTCTTTTTCCTTAGATACAGCGCGGTACCGTAGCAGACGCCATAGAACAGGAACCACCCGATCCACAACGGCACCATCGGTAACTCGTCCGGCACGAACCGGTGAGCGGTCTCCATGATGCACCACTGGAGAAGATAGATGAACAGCGGATTGATGCCCAGCGTGGTCAAGTGCGGGATCTTGATCTTCATGATGTCGCAAACGAGATAGAAGCCCAGTAGATGCAGAAAACAAAGTGACGTTGACCACAAGGAGTACGGCATTGTTGTCCATGTCTTCACAAACGGCCAAAACTCCTTGACGCCCGGCCACTCGGCGCGCAACACCCATCCGGCAATGCCGAAGGCGGCGGCCCATCCGAGACAGCCAAGAATGATCTTCTTGGTGTCCTTCGTCATCATGACATCGAAGGCGATCGTGCCCCCCAGCAACATGGTCAGCCAGCTCCAGTGTCCCAGCGGGCCGCCATTGATGGGCACTTCCAGCAGTTCCGGTCCAAACGGGATAATCTTCCAGATGAGCGGCATGGTTTCGTCGGTATATTTGATGCGATGAATCAAATCGCCATAGGACGTGTAGCTGAATGCCAACTGATAGAGGCCCAGGAAAATCAAGGCGTAAACGACGCGCACGCTGGGTTTCCGGTCGACGACCCACACCGCGAGCAGGCCGGCAAGCCCGATGTTCGTCAACGCGTCCCAGAGATAACCGGTGTAGAAGAAGAATGCGACCAAGACCAGCAGCACATACCGCTTAATCAAACTCTTGCGCGTTTCCCATACGTCTTCGTGTTCTGCGCGTTTCTTGAAGGACAAGCGCATGCCCATGCCTACGACGAACATGAAGATCGGCGCCACGATGTCGGCAAAGGTCATCCCCGTTCCGGTCTTTGCGTGCTGCAGTTGCGACCACGAGTTATCGAAGATGCCGAAATAGTCCACGAGCAACATGCCGAGAATAGCATAGCCGCGGAACTGGTCGATCGACGAGATACGGGCTTTGGAGATTAGGGGTGTGGAGCTTTGGTCAGACATAGAGGGCTTCTCCTTCGCGAATACGGCTACTACGCGTACGGGCTGAAAGGGTAACACATGCGCTTCGACCGCGTCCAATGCCAGATTATACTCTGAGAGTTGAGCGCAGTCCCCTTGCGTCGTGGAAGCCGTACGAAGGTCGAGTACAAACGCAAACCGGGCTGCGTTCGTAGCCCGGTTTGCGAAACCTACCCCCAAGTGTTTGTGCGGTGTTACCGCACTCTGCGGCGCATCCGTTGAAGGACCAGTCCGCCTAAGCCCAACCCCAAGAGACTTAACGATGCCGGCTCCGGCACGATGGTGAGTTGCTGGACATTGTCTACCAGCATGGCCGCTTCGTCGCCATACCCGTGGAGGTTCGCCGGGATCACGTCCACGACGCCGATGCTCAGTGTGTAGAAACCCGCGACCGGGACGACATAGGACCATGTTCCCCAACCGGTTTCGCGGTCGAATACGGTTGAAGAGATTGTGTTCGCATCAAAAGCGTCGGCTAGTTCGCCCACACTGCCGCCGATGGACACGAAGGCAAAGTTGTTGTCGATCATGCCACCGCCGATGATCGGAATCTCCGGCGGAATCACGGACGGATCCGGGCAGTCGTTGTCGAAAAAGTTGTAATCGAAGGAGATCACGTCGCCCGCTTCCGCATAGAACGTCTGCTGAATCGCGGCACCCTCGATGGGGAAGCCGTTGCCCAGCGTGAGAAAAGTCGGATCGATGAAGTTCAACCCCAGGAATTGATTCAGCCCCGTGATATTGAACAGCTCGTCCGTCGGCGTCAGAATCGCCGCCTGATAATTCCCTTCCGTCGGTCCCGACCCCGCAGTGTTGTCCACGACAAACGTATCGGTTCCGTCAAAAGTGGTCCACCCTGTGAAATCGCCGGTTTCAAACCCGCCGTTCACGATTACGGCCTGCGCACTGCCAACGGCAAGCACGCACATAATGCCCACACCAAACGCGCGCTTCATGTCCTTTAGCTCCTTCCCCGACGCGGCCATCGCGTCGTCTCAAGTCTCAAAACCCCGCATGGAAGAAGCAAAAGTTATGCCCGTCCGTTGAGCCGTTGTAAGCGCTTATGCTGCAACCACCTCGGCGGAAGCGAGATTTACATATAGCTCATCTCTGCTTATTAGTTTGTCAATTCAGATATATGTTTGTACGAAATGGTAAAATTCATGTTTTGTACTATTGTCTTTTGGTGCACTTGACGGTGCTCGATGTCCTCCCCCGTATGGGGGTATCCTGAAGAAGTTGTGTGGTCCGGCGCGATAGTCTTCGCAACCAACCGCATACGTGGGGCATCGTACCCAATACCACGGAGAAGGCCAGCAGCGCACGCGGCCTCATTGAAAGGAGCATCGACTTTGCGTTTGCGATTGTGCCTGTCCGTGCTATGCGCCGCTTGGCTTTTGACGGTCCCCCGCGCAATGTGTTGCACGATCTTCATGGCCGAAAGCGATGGCGCGGTGCTGGCCGGCAACAACGAGGACTACTACCTGGACGCCAAGCCCCTGATGTGGGTGATGCCGGCCAAGAAGGAAGACCACGGACGAATCTGCTTCGGGTTCGACGAGGGGATGTTTTCCCGATTCGCCCAGGGTGGCGTGAACGATGCGGGTCTTTTCTTCGATGCCGCCGTGACCCCGCCCGGCCCCGAGCCTTCCAGGAATGGCAAAATCAAAGCCCCATCAAACATGGGTGATCGCATGCTGGCGGATTGCGCGACGGTCGAGGAGGCCATCGCGTGGTTGGAACGTCGCCACCTGACGCTATTGCGTGGCTCCCACCTGCTGCTGGCGGATGCCGGAGGCGACGCCGCAGTGGTCGAACTGGTCGAGGGCGAGATGCGCGTCTTTCGCAAAGACGGCTCCTGTCTTGCCGCAACCAATTTCTCACTGGCGAATCCCGGCGCGGGAAACTACCCCTGTCTCCGCTACGCGCTCGTTACCGAAGTGCTCGGCGGAGATGAAGCGACCACGGTCGATTCGTTCACAAAAATCCTTCAGGCTTGCGCCGCTCCACGAACCCCAATCGGCGACTCGGGCAGGGAAGGGGGCACGCTGTATTCGAACGTTTATGACCTGACGAACCAGGTCATTCATCTCTATCGGAAGGGTGGGTTCGACGATCCGATTCGAATCGACGTTCGGGCCTATCTGGAGCGTGGCGTCGAAACGTACCGGCTCGATGAGATGGACGAATGACCGTTCAGAGCGCACCGCCACGCGCAGCAGTGAATCCACGGAAACACCTGCAAGTGTTTGACAACTAAGTGCTGAGATTGCTACGCTTCCGTGCTTTCGTGGCTGGTTACTTCACGCGTCTTTTTCCCGCGCGAAACGTACACAACACCCCGGCAAGGCAACCGCATGATTCAAGAAGCAATCGCTGTCCTCATAGAAGGACAGAATCTTTCCCGCGAACAGGCTGCGGAAGCCCTGCGCGACATCATGACCGGCAACGCCACCCCCGCGCAGATCGGCGCGTTTCTGGTTGCCATGCGCATGAAAGGGGAGACCGCAGAGGAGATCACGGGTCTGGCGGAGACCATGCGGTCCCTCGCCACGGGCATTATCGCGAAGCGGCGGCCCCTCGTGGATACCTGCGGAACCGGCGGCGACGGCGCAGGCACCTTCAACATCTCAACAACCGCAGCCTTTGTCGTGGCTGGAGCGGGCGTAGCGGTCGCCAAGCATGGCAATCGCAGCGCAAGCAGCAAATGCGGCAGCGCGGATGTGTTGGAGGCGCTGGGCGTCAAGATCGATGCCTCGCCCGAACGCGTCGCGGAATGTATCGACGAGATTGGCATCGGTTTCCTCTTTGCTCGAACGCTCCACATGGCCATGAAGAATGTAGCGGGACCCCGCCAGGAACTGAAAGTGCGGACCGTCTTCAATCTGCTTGGACCACTGACCAATCCCGCCGGGGCCTGCGGTCAGGTCATCGGCGTGCCGGACAAGATGCTCGTCCCCCTGCTCGCGGAAGGACTGGCCACGCTGGGCACGCGCCGGGCTTTTGTGGTCTCCGGTCATGATGGACTGGATGAACTGACCTTGACGGGTCCTTCGTACGTGGCCGAGGCCGCGGGCGGCCGTGTGTCCACGTATGATATCGCGCCCGAGACACTCGGGCTGGATCGCGCACCCCTGGACGCCGTTCTCGGCGGCGATGCCCAGGACAACGCCGCCATTCTGAAATCCGTTCTCCAGGGGCAGACGGGGCCGCAACGGGATATTGTACTCTTGAATGCGGCGGCGGGAATCCTCGCCGGGATTGACGGCGATTCGGATTGGGCGGGCGCGGTAGCGAAAGCCGGTCAGTCCATTGACTCGGGCGCGGCACTGGCGAAATTGGAGTCGCTGATACAGTTTACGAATCGAGCGTAGAAGCGTGACCGCTGCGGACACAAGAAAGCATGAACTAGACCAATGATTCTCGACGAAATCTGCACACACAAGCGGGAAGAAGTCAAGGCTCAACGGAGCCGCGTGTCCCTCGCTGAACTGGAGGAGCGCATCGAACAGCGCCGGCCGGCCCGGGACTTTCGCGAAGCCCTGCGCAAGCCGGGGATGAGCCTCATTGCGGAAGTGAAACGCGCTTCGCCTACCATGGGCACCGTGTTGGGCGATGTCGACCCTGCCGAACTGGCGGGCGTGTACGCTCAAGCCGGCGCGCGCGCCATCAGCGTGTTGACGGACGAACGCTTCTTCAAGGGATCCTTGAGCGATCTCACGTCGGTGCACCAGGCCGTCGCTGTCCCCTGTCTGCGCAAAGAGTTCATCATCGACGAATATCAGATCTACGAAGCCCGTGCCGCCGAGGCCGACGCCATCCTCCTGATCGTGCGGATTCTGTCCGACGAGCAGTTGAAGGATTACCAGAAACTGGCCCAATCGTTGGGCATGGGCGTCCTCGTCGAGACCCACGACGCCGACGAAATCGAGCGGGCCATGAAGTGCGGAGCGCATATTATCGGGGTTAACAACCGGGACCTCGCCACGTTCAAGGTGGATATCAACACCACGCTGGCGCTGAAGAAGCTGGTGCCCGGCGGATACGTGCTCGTGAGCGAGAGCGGAATCCACACGCGCGAGCATGTGCGTCGCCTCGAAGACGGCGGCATCGACGCAATCCTCGTCGGTGAGGCGCTGGTGAAGAGCGGCAACATCACCGCGAAGATTCGCGAGTTGCTCGGAGCCGACGAGAACTGACGCGCTTGCATGGGAGCGAACAGCGCGATGGACGGCTATGTGCCCAAGGTAAAGATCTGCGGCGTAACCACGCTGGAAGACGCGTTGGTCTGCTGCGAGGCGGGAGCTGACGCCATCGGCTTCAACTTCGCGCCTGAAGCGCGGAAGCGGGGCCGGTATATCGACCCCGACGACGCGCTGAAGATCGTCGAACAATTGCCACCGTGTGTCACGACCATCGCGGTTTGCGTCAACGAGTCGCTTACGCGAATCACGGATTTTCTGTCGTTTGTCGACCGCGCCCAGTTGCACGGTGAAGAGCCGCCAGGAGTGTGCGCACCGCTCGGCTATCGTGCGATCAAAGCGTTTCGCGCGGGGCCGGGGTTCCGGGTTAACGCGATGCTGGACTACGCCGTCGGCGCGTATCTGCTCGATGCCTGGGCACCGGATGCGCGCGGCGGCACGGGAAAAACGTTCGACTGGCAACTGGCGCGCGATGCGGTTGGCCTTGGCAAACCGCTCATCCTGGCCGGCGGGTTGACTCCGGCCAACGTGGCGGACGCGGTGCGCCAGGTTCGCCCCTACGCGGTCGACACGGCTGGCGGCGTCGAATCGGCGCCGGGAAAGAAGGATCATGCAGCAATTAAAGACTTTGTCCGAAATGCAAAAAGCGGATTAGCCCTACCCTGACGCGCGGGGCCGCTACGGCAAGTTCAGATATCTGGGGTTCTCGCAGGAATTCCCCCGCACCATTCACGGCATGGGTGCGTGAATGACTTCGAATTCGGCAAAATGTAGAGGCCGCTGCCAATCAATGATTGTATCTCTTGCCTTCACTTCAAACGGAAACATGGGCAACGGGCACGACAATCGGAATCGTCCCTTCACGTTGATTTCTGGCTGCCAGGAATAGGGCGGAGGAATTGCGTCCGATACTGGACGCTCATTCGCGAGCCGTTCGACCGCTTTGCCCCATCTATTGCGGATGACGATGTCCGGTCCCCGATTACCGAGGCTACAATGGTATGGCAGCCCCGCGCGGTCCCGGAACGCCACATCAAAATACGCCATTCCTTTTGTTCCAGCATTCCAACCTAATACATGCACGATCGACGCGAAAGGCGGCCCGAACGGAAACCGGACCGTGCCGTTCGATGGCACCTTAATGGATGGGAAACGTTTCTCCGCCTCAGAGTCGCCCCAGAATGAGAGCGCCCCGTTTTCTTCAGGTGCCGCAAAATCACAGGCAATCATCAGGTATTCACCCGCGGGTACTTCGGCCTCGCATCCTTCCTGAATCCATAGGAAGCCCGCCTCGTTTCCGATCCGTAAACTCGCCGGCGCGTGCTTAAAGGAAATCCGTCCCAAAGGTGCACTTGACTCGCTGACAGCGAGTACGCCTGCATCGTCCTCGATACGCAATTCCATCCACCGGTCCCCAATACGCAAGAATCGGCCCGGACGCAAAGGCTCCGAGGTAGAAGGTTCGCTTGCGGGCGTTTCGTCGAACGCCGTTACCAAATCACCGGCGAGATATTTTGCGGTCGGCACATCAATTGCCGATAGCTCACCGAAAATGCCGTTCATATTGGAATCGGAAAGAACTGCACGAAAGGTCCGATCGAAAACGGTGAATCGCCCTTCGCGCACACCAGCCGCTGCGGTTTTTGCACACAAAAATGAAGATCCGTTTAGCCCGGATTCCAGCCAAAAGCGGAAGTGATAAGGATCTCCGACTTTGCCCTTGGTCGACACGTCGACAATGCCAAAATCGTAGGTTGCGTAATTTATGAAGGGCCCTCCCGAAGGTTCATCAGGTATGATTCGATTCGCCACTTCGTAAACATCATCGTCTGTCAGGTCGCCATTGTTGTTGGCGTCGCAATATAG
Source organism: Candidatus Hydrogenedentota bacterium (assembly GCA_045863335.1). Taxonomy (GTDB): domain Bacteria; phylum Hydrogenedentota; class Hydrogenedentia; order Hydrogenedentales; family SLHB01; genus JAHDWY01. The sequence goes on from BTVY01000048.1 coordinate 48,951, forward strand.
CCTGTCGTACCCGGTGCCCGACCCGCCCGATTCATCCAGTGCTATGACGATTCGTGAATCTGCCAAAGGCAAGACTGCAAAATATGGGTAGACCGAGACGAAGTGCGGCGTGGCTGTCAACGCGGGGGGAGCGGTATGGCCCAATTCAACCCGGTGTTCGGGCATGGACTTAATCTCGGCCGGCTCTGCCTTACGGTATACGAGCGCGCATTCCGCCTGCACTTCTGCCTGGGCAGAGGCTGCCGTTAAGAACCACGCCCAAAGCGCGAAAACTGCCGTGACTCTTCTCCAGACCAGCGCACACGTCATTGGTCGAGCTTCCCCACTTACGGTCCCGCATCAACGGTCTCTTACCGTATAACTATACAATGCGCGCCAAAATGGTTTCTTAATACCAGCAAATAAACCGCTAGACCTGAACGTTCGTGAAACGGGAATAAGGCTTATCGGAAGTGACGCAGAAAACTCATGACCAGGCGCGTCGGCGTCCGGCTCCGTTTGACATCTAAGTGCTGAAATTGCTACGGTTCAGGGCTTTCGTGGCCCATTATCTCTCGCTCTCGATATGCGTGTGATATCCGAACTCCGGCAAGGCATTCGAATGATTCAAGACGCTATCGCCGTTCAAATCGAAGGTCGCGCCCTTCGAACATGCCACGGTATCACTGGGCCGGAATTCGGCGTATCTCGGAAAGCCGTGCGCATGAACGGGGAGACGGCAAAGGACACTTGCAGCCTCGCGAAGAATATGCGCTTGGGCAAACCGGTCATCCTATACTCCGGCCAACGTGGCGGACGCGGTGCGCCAGGTTCGCCCCCACGCGGTCGACACGGCTGGCGGCGTCGAATCGGCGCCGGGAAAGAAGGATCATGCAGCAATTAAAGACTTTGTCCGAAATGCAAAAAGCGGATTACCCGTACCCTGACGCGCGGGGCCGCTACGGCAAGTTCGGCGGACGATACGTTCCCGAAACCTTGATGCACCCGCTCCAGGAACTCGAGCGCGCCTACGCCGAGGCGAAAGCCGACCCGGAGTTCTTGCGGGTGCTTTCGAAGTACCAGGCAGACTACGTGGGCCGGCCTACGCCGCTCTACTTTGCGTCCGGACTCACGGAACACTTCGGCGGTGCGAAGGTCTATCTAAAGCGCGAAGACCTCGCCCATACCGGCGCACACAAGATCAACAACGCGCTCGGGCAAGTCCTGCTCGCGAAGCGTATGGGTAAGCAGCGCATCATCGCGGAAACCGGCGCCGGGCAGCATGGCGTGGCCACGGCCACGGCCTGCGCGCTTCTCGGACTCGATTGCGAAGTCTACATGGGCACCGAAGACATGGAGCGGCAGGCCCTGAACGTGTTCCGCATGCGCTTGCTCGGCGCGAAAGTCACCGGGGTACCGAACGGCACGAAGACCCTCAAGGACGCCATCAACGAGGCCATGCGCGATTGGGTGAGCAATGTCGAGGATACCCACTACGTGCTGGGAACGGTGGAAGGTCCGCATCCCTACCCGCTCATTTGCCGCGATTTTCAGAGTGTCATTGGACGCGAAGCGCGCGTCCAGATTCTCGAGCGCGAAAGCCGCCTCCCCGATCTCCTCATTGCCTGCGTCGGCGGCGGGAGTAACGCCATCGGCCTCTTTTTCGACTTCATCCTGGAAGAGCAGGTCAAGATGATCGGCGTGGAAGCGGGTGGCCACGGTCCCGAAACCGGCGAACACGCGGCCCGGTTCGCCGGCGGTGTCGTCGGTATGCTTCACGGGGCGATGAGCTACGTTCTGCAGGATAGCGACGGCCAGATCATGGGTACCCATAGCGTCTCCGCCGGTCTCGATTACCCCAGTGTCGGACCCGAGCATGCGTATTGGAAGAGCATCGGCCGGGTCGATTACGCCTACGCCAACGACGACGAGGCGTTGGAAGCCTTCCAATTGATTAGCCGTCTCGAAGGGATTATCCCCGCGCTCGAGAGCGCCCACGCCATTGCCCACGCCGCGAAGGTGGTCCCCAAAATGTCCAAAGACGAGGTCGTCGTCATCAACCTTTCGGGCCGCGGCGACAAGGACGTGCAGCAGGCCGCCCGGTTCATCCTGGGCGAGGAGGAGCAGTCGTGAACCGCATAGATGCCCGATTCAAATGGCTGGCCGAGCGGGGGCAGTCCGCTTTCATCCCCTACATCACCGCAGGCGATCCGACGCTCGATGCGACCGCGCAGGTGGTTCTCGAACTGGAAAAGGCCGGAGCGGACGTGATCGAACTCGGCATCCCCTTCTCCGATCCCATCGCCGACGGCGTCGTGAACCAGGAAGCTGCGTTCCGCGCACTAAAGAACCACGTCAGCCTTCACGACGTCGTGAAGATGGTGGGGGAACTGCGCAATTCCACCGAGATTCCATTATTGCTCTTTACGTATTACAATCCCGTGCTGGCCTACGGCGTGGAGACTTTTGCGAAGGACTGCAAAGCCGCGGGCGTGGACGGGGTTCTGTGCGTCGATCTCCCGCCGGAGGAGGACACCGAGTACAAGCGTTGTCTCGATGAAGCGGGGATTGCGACAGTCTTTCTCATTGCGCCGACAAGCACTCCGGACCGCGTTGAACTGCTGGCCAAGAGTTCGACCGGGTTCATTTATTACGTGTCGCGCACCGGCGTGACCGGCGTCCGCGCCAGTATGGAGACCAGCGTGAAGGGCATGGTGGATGCCATCAAGAAACACACCAAAACCCCGGTGGCGGTCGGGTTCGGCATCTCCAAGCCCGAGCACGCCGTGGAAGTCGCCGGGTACGCCGACGGCGTAATCGTGGGCAGCGCAATCGTCAGGATGATCGGCGAGTTGGGAGTTTCGGCGGACATGGCACAGAAAGTAGGGGCCTTCGTGAAAACCCTCGCCGACGCCACGAAGTCGGGCAAGGTGAGCACCCGTGAATAGATCGTGAATTGGGCGTGAGGGCCGCAATGTGCCAATCGACTGGACGGTCACAAGTACGAGTTCCTCCGCAGATGACGCAGATTTACGCGACTAAAGACAAGATTTTGCCTGTCCACCGATTGCACAGATTTTCACCGATTCAAGAGGTAAGAATCACAAGGAGAACGGGCGTCTCGCCCGTTGCCTGAGTGGCAGTGATTGGGATGGATGCTCCAGTTTTGATATTAGAATTTGTTTCGGATTTCGAATTTCGGATTTCGGATTTGTCCACACGGGGAAAACATGAACACCGATCACCTTGATCTACAGACGCTCGACACGCTCTTCTATATCGTATCCTTCGCTGTCGGCGCTGTGGTCGGCAGCTTCTTGAACGTCTGCGTCTACCGTTTGCCGGCGGGACTTTCCGTAGTCACGCCGCGCTCGCGATGTCCCAAGTGCGAATCGCCCATTCAGTGGTACGACAACATCCCCATGGTCAGTTGGCTGGTCCTCGGGGCGAAATGCCGCAACTGCAAGACCCCGATTAGTTGGCAGTATCCCCTGGTCGAAGCTATCACAGCGCTGCTTTTCCTGGCCGTGTATTGGCAGTTCGGGCTGACCCTCGCGACGCCCATCTACATGTTGCTTGTTGCGTCCATGGTGCTCGTCACATTCGTTGATCTCACTGACTGGACCATCCCCAATGAAGTGACCTTCCCCGGCATGCCCATCGGTATCGTCTGCGCGCTCATCGCCATGTTCTATCCCGAGAGCGGACTCTTCGTGCTCGGCTCCCTCGAACCGGTCTTCAACTCGCTCATCGGTCTCCTGGTCGGGGGCGGCGTGCTTTATCTTCTGGACAAATTGACCATGGCCGTGCTCAAGAAACGCGGCATGGGCTTTGGCGATGTGAAACTGCTCGCAATGCTCGGCGCGTTCTTCGGATATCCCGGCGTCGTTCTCATCATCATGCTGGCCTCCTTCATCGGCAGCATCATCGGTGTCGCGATGCTGGTCATCGAGAAGGGGAAGAAGCGCAGTCTCGAAACCGAAGAAGGCGAACAGACCGGCCACTACCTGCCCTTCGGACCCTATCTTGCCCTGGGCGGCGTCATCGTCTGCCTCTTCGGGCAGCAGATCTACGATTGGTACTTTGACTATCTGGGCGTGACCCAGTAGAGGAGAATGCAGTCTTGCTACGTTTTCTGACAGCGGGCGAATCCCACGGCCGCGGTGTGTTTTGTATGGTCGACGGATTTCCCGCTGGACTGAAGGTGCAACCCGAAGACATCAACTTCTGGTTGGCCGAACGCCAGAAGGGCTACGGCCGTGGCGGACGCCAGCGCATCGAGAAAGACGAGGTCGATATGCTCGCCGGCATGCGTGGCGGCATCACGCTCGGCGGTCCCCTCCTCATGGCGGTGTGGAACCGCGACTTCAAGAACTGGACCGATGCCATGGACCCGTGGAAACCGTCCACCGGCCCCCGCGCCACGAAGATTGTCGAACCGCGTCCTGGTCACGCCGATCTCGTCGGGGCCATGAAATACGAGCACGACGACTGCCGCAACGTCCTCGAACGCGCCTCCGCGCGCGAGACCGCCGGCCGCGTGGCCGCAGGCGCGTTATGCCGCAAACTGCTCGCCGAGTTCGGCGTCGACATGGCGGCTCACGTGACGCAAATTGGCAACGTTACCGCCAAGACCGACAAGGTCGCATCGGAAGACATTCGCAAACTCTCGATGAAATCCCAGGTCCGCTGCTGCGACAAGAACGCCGGCGCCAAGATGATCGAGGCAATCAAGAAAGCCAAGCGCGACAAGGACTCCCTCGGCGGCGAGGTCGAAGTACGTGCATGGGGTCTCCCACCCGGTATCGGCACCTTTGTGCAGTGGGACCGTAAACTCGACGCCCGCATCGCCCAGGCCATGCTCAGCATTCAGGCCGTGAAAGGCGTTGACGTGGGTATCGGGTTCCGCGGCACCGGACGCCCCGGCAGCAAGTATCACGATGAGATTGTCTATTCCGGCGAGGAGCGCATCGGCGGCCATTACCGGCGGCTTAGCAACAATCTCGGCGGCACCGAAGGCAGCATGACCACCGGCGAAGACCTCATCGTGCGCGTCGCCAAGAAACCTATCTCGACCCTCATGAAGCCCCTGCGCAGCGTCAACATGGAAACGCGCGAAGCGGCTCTGGCCGTGCTTGAGCGCAGCGACACCTGCGCCGTGCCGGCCTTGGCCATCATCGTCGAATGCGCGCTGGCCATCGTGCTCGCTGAATTCTTCATCGAGAAGTTCGGGGGCGATACGGTCAACGAGATGAAGCGGAATTTCGATAGTTACGTCGCCGCCATGAACCAGCGATGACGGCAAGCGCGTCGTCCGGACATATCGTCCCCATCCCGCTGCCGACGCCCTTCATCGTGGGACCCGTCAACGCGTATCTTATCCGTGGCGAGCCGCTGACACTGATCGACACGGGGCCCGCGACGGAAGACGCCTACGGCGCGTTAGTGGCCGCGCTCCGATCGCACGGCGTCGCAACCGCTGATCTTGAAGCCATCGTTGTGACGCACAGTCACGTGGACCACGTCGGCAACCTCGCGCGGCTGGTGGACGAATCCAGAGCCATCACGTACGGACACCGCACGGCTGAGGTGTTGCCCGGTGACCGCGAAGCCCACGAGGAACGCACCAACACATTCATCCTGCACACGCTCACCACGTTCGGCGCTCCCCAATCTGTCATCGACGCCACAGCGGAAGCGCGCGGAACTTTCAAGGCCATGACGTCCCACGTAAAGCTCGATGAAATCCTGGAACATGGCGACCACGCGCTGGGATACTCCGTTCATCACGTTCCCGGCCATTCCGCGTCGGACACCCTGTATTTTGACGAAGCGCGCCGGCTTGCCTTTACCGGTGATCATCTCCTTAAGAAGGCCAGTCCGACGCCCCTCTTGCGGGCCGAGCCGGGAACCACGACGCGCGTGCGCAGTCTCCTCGAGTACCAGCGGTCCTTGGCCCACACACGCGCGCTGCCCATCGAAACCTGTTACCCGGGTCACGGCGAACCCTTCAAGTGTCACACCGATGTCATCGACCGCTGGCTCGACCGGTTGGAAAAGCGCACGGCTCGTGTGTTGGAATTTCTGCGGGAACGTTCGATGACGCCCATGGAAGTCTGCGAGCGGCTCTATCCCGATCTCGATCCATCGACCATCTACATTGGCCTGGCCGTCGCGATTGGACATTTGGACGTTCTGGAAGAACGAGGTCTCGCCGCCAGCGATGCGTCACATGAAGTCCTGCGCTACTCCGCGGCTTGAATCTCGCCCGTATAGTTGGAGGCGAAATGAACGGTGACCATCTTGGCCCCATCCGGTTTGAGGAACACTATTTCGAGCGCATCTGGGGAGGCCGGCGTCTCGAAAGCGCTCTCGGCAAGATCATCCCGCCGAATGTACCCATCGGCGAAGCCTGGCTGATTTCCGATCACCCCAGCGCAGAAAGCGTCGTCGCCGAAGGCCCACTCGCAGGAAATACGTTACGCCAGTTGCTCGCTGCCGACGCCGACACGATCCTCGGCTCCCGCGCCAAACTTACCGTCCATGGACGTTTCCCGCTCCTGCTGAAGATCCTCGACGCCGCGGATTGGTTGTCCGTCCAGGTTCACCCCGACGACGAATGCGCCGCACGACTTGGCGAACCCGACGTGGGCAAGACAGAAATGTGGCACGTTCTCCAGGCGGAGCTAGATAGTGAGCTTATTTGCGGACTTGATCCCGCCGTGGATCCCGAGGTGTTTATCACAGCGGCTGGTAACGGTCGCCTCGATGACATGCTGCCGCGGTTCACCGTCGCTCCCGGCGACGCGGTGTTCGTGCGAGCCGGAACCGTTCACGCCATCGGCGGCGGCATCCTCCTCGCCGAGATCCAGCAGAATAGTGACCTCACCTACCGCATCTACGACTGGAACCGCGTCGATGCCTCCGGAAAAGGCCGCGAACTGCACCTGGACAAGACCCGGGCTGCCACCCACTTCGGATCCGATCACGGCGGAAAGCAGAGGCCGCTGGAATTGCCTGATGACGCGGGAGCAGCAAAACGCGAATTGCTCGCAGCCTGCCGGTACTTCGCGGCGGAGCGCGTCCAGTGTTGCGGCGCGTGGCGTCGCATCACGCACCAGAGGTCTTTTCATATCATCCTGTGCATAGACGGCTCTGCCCACGTGCTGGCGGGCCCGGGTGGCGCAATACTTACGAAGGGGCAGGCTTGCCTGGTGCCTGGCAAGCATCCCGAATTCACTGTGGACGGTTCGTGCACGGTCCTCGACTACTACGTCCCAGACCTCGTTCTCGATGTGGAGGCGCCTTTGGAAGCTGCGGGGCATTCCCGAGACGCCATCCTCCAGTTGCTCTCGTGATTGATGTGTTTCGTTCCAAAATGGTGCATATCGGCCTGGACCCGGTGTGGAAAACCACTTACACCAACAGATTAAGCACAGTTTAATTTGCGCTCGGTAAGTCAGGATGCCAAGGGCAGGAAGGTCAGCAGTGCAACATAAGGATGCAAAGCTGGTCCAACTCTGTCTCGACGGCGATACGGACGCCTTCGGCCGTCTGGTCGATGCCTATCAGGGGGCCGTTTACGCCACCGCGTACTCCTACGTGGGGCGTCATGGATCCGCGGAAGATATCGCCCAGGAAGCGTTCCTGCAAGCCTACCGCAGCTTGCGCCGATTGCGGGATCCGAACCGGTTTGGCCCATGGTTGCGCGAGATTACGTGCCGCACTGCCGCCAACTGGCTTCGGAAGAACGCCGCGCGATTGCGAACCGAGACGCCCATCCCGTACAAGCCGACCGTTTCCCTGGAGGACTCACGGCAAGGGCCGGGGGCGCGGCTGGAGCGGTTAGAGCAATACGACCGGGTGCGGCAGGCAATCGACCAGCTACCGGATCGGTACCGGCCCATCGTGGTGCTCCGGTATCTCCAGGAGTTGAGTTATCAGGAGATTGGCGAATTCACCGGCGACAGTGTTGACGAAGTCCGCGCCATTTTGCAGCGCGCGGGGCGAATCCTCCGGGAACACTTGGTCCAATCGGATTCAAGTAGTGCCGGTGATGCGATGACGACAGGATAGAAGGACGACAATACGTGGCGTCTTGCACGCGTATAGAGCAGTGCCTCCAGGCACAGATTGACGGCGAACTCGGCGATTCCGAGCGCGTCATTCTGGAGCAGCATGTCGCCGAATGTGCCCGCTGCGCCCAGATGCTCCGGGAACGCCAGTGGCAGACGGCGTTGCTGTTCGAAGCCCTGTCGGCCGATCGGTTGGCGCACTCCATTCGTCAAAAGGTTCTCGATCACCTTCCGGAAATGGAAGTGCCCGGCCAGGAAATTGACGATCTGAACTGGCGCGCGAAACACCCCAACAAGTGGACGAACCGGCTCGCTCACGTCGCTCCGGCTGCTGCGGTCGCCATTCTCGTATTTCTTACCATCGTTCTGCGGTTCAGCTATCCCGAGCAAACCGGATACAGCAATCTCTATCGCGCGGAGCGCCCCGCAGTCGGCGTCGTGACGCAAGTGAAGGGCGAACCGACCCGCATCGCGCTCGATGAAACCCGGCGCATGCGCGCCAGCATCGCCGCGCTCGCCCGCTCCGGCGACTGTTTCGAGACGGCCGATGGCACCCAAATGATGCTCTCGCTCACGGGCCCGACGGTCGTGAAGCTTGATGAGAACACCCGCGTGAAGGTTTCCGATGCCCGCCGCTTGAGCGTGGACCACGGCACCATCTGGCTGGACGTGGCGCAGGACGGGAGCCTGTTCAAGGTGATTACGCCCGCCGGCCTTGTGACCGTGTTCGGAACGGTATTTAGCGTGCGCGTCGCGGAAGGCCGCACCACGGTGACGGTTGAAAGCGGCCACGTGCAGGTGGAAAGCGGCGAGCACCTTTACCAACTACAGGCTAACCAACAGGTGATCGTTAGTCTGTACGAGGACCCCAAGGGACCCCTCGAGGTCAAGGCAAGCGCCCTCCATCAGTGGGCCGATAGTATCCAAACCGATGCCGCCGGACTGGAAGCGTTCGCTCGCCTTTCAGAGGACAAGGACCTCTCGAAGGAATTGCAGGGTCGTATCGCCTTCGTGATTGACACGACGCAAGATGGGCGCCCCCGCGAAGTGGACGCGATTCGGCTCTACTGGGGCACCGAAGAAATGCCGGCCAGTGGCGTGTCTTACGACGTGACCATCACGGACGGATTTGGGAACATCTTGCGGCAAGAGCATCTCGATGCCGCGCTCTTCCGCGAACGCCAGGACGGCTACTACGATGTCGTGCTCGAAGATCCCATCCGCGATGTGCGGACGCTCGTCGTCCGGTTGGTTCCGGACCAGATGAACCACGGCGAAGAAATTAACATTTTCGACGTTCGAGCCCGGACCCGGGCCGAAGCGGCGGTGATTCAATAAAGTTTAATCCGGTTTCCCTTTGCTCAGGCCGGAGAGGCGAAGTGGTGAGGAGATTACGTTACAAGTCTACCTCAAGTCACTCCTTCCCCAAGAGTAACTGCAGCCAGGAATCCTTGCTGCTTTGCCTCTCCGCTGAAATAGATTAAACCGGCCTGCCGGAACGCTCGGTTACCAGTTCCGGCAGGCCGGGATCGCGCAATCGAGTAGGAGGGGGAGGATAGTTCCTCCCCCGTCCTCTCACACCACCGT
>BTVY01000049.1:0-12232 GCA_045863335.1 Candidatus Hydrogenedentota bacterium
GCACCAAGCCTGTAACCAGTTGGAATTATTCAACTTTTAACCGGACACCAGTGATGCCCAATGTATATAATAGATTCCTTGTGTCGGTAATAAAATTCTCTCCATTCTATAGACGCTCACAGCAAAAATTTCCCCCGAGGCAGATTTGATTCCATTTTGTCCCAACGACCCAATGTAATTGATATAACACACGGCCCTACGTGTAAAACTTGCCGCTTCCTGTGTCGAGACCTTTCCCGCGTAAGTGCGGCCCTCGCTCTAGGCTCCTGTTCAGTAGATCCAACATATTGGACATAATCTGTCTCCTTGCATAGATATAGGGCTTCTGCTATAATGGCCGCGATATATTGGGGATAAAATGCGGCCATGGAGGGCACATGTCCCCTCTATTGTGGTTTGTGGGGAGAATGACCAAGCTCACCGACCAGGTCTCAAGCGGCAAGGAGTGGCCATGAAGACTCGAAGTGCACTCGTTCACTTCCCCGGATATCCTTTTGATATAAATGCACTTATGCCAAGTCGCCACCTCGCCGTAGCGGCTGGCAGTCTTCTTGACGCAGGGCACACGACACGGATTTTTGACTATGGGACCGTCACGTCAGTTGAAGAACTCCTCGAAGGGAAGCTGAGTGACCTTGCGCGATCTGTAAGCGAGTCCATTTTAGCCGACCCGGGCCTGAATCCGCTTCAAACACTCCACACCTTGTGGCACATCCGGGCCTCGGACCGGCTGCTGGCGCGCAAGCTTGGAGCGCAATGCGAGACCGTCGCGCAACGGCTCGCCCATCAGCCCGGTCTACACTTCGCGGGTTTGATGATTCGGGCGGTTGAAGATCTTCGATATGCGGCTCAGATTGCCCGTCGGCTCAAGGATAGCCGGCCGAAGCTGCGGGTCATCGCGTTTGGACCCTTGGTCGACTTGTACGGGGACTACATTGCGCGAGAGTATCTTGAGTTTGACTGTCTTTGCTTGACCGATGTGGAACAGAGCCTCGTTGGTTTCGCCGAAAAAATTGACGCGCCGGAGATGTGGGCGTCCGTACCGAACATCGCGCTCGCCAACGGCCACTACCCGAAAGGCGATTCGCAACGGGACAGTCTTGGGTTGGGGAATTACCCTCCACCGGTGTACGAACCGGACACCTATCCGGCACTACGCTCCGGACAGAAACTGCGACTATTTGAACTCGAAGACAACCGGGGTTCGGTCGCGACATTTGCAGATCCTCGGACCCACCACGAAATGGCAGTGCGAATGAAGCCCGTCTCGGCCGTCTGCAACGAGATCTGGCGTATTGCGACGCTCTACGGCGCGCGAGCGTTCAGCCTTTGCGGGCCAGCCGCTACGGCATCGCACATGACCGCCGTCGGCCACGAACTGCTCCGCCGGGGAACCGACATCGTATACGCACGGTCGAGTGCGTGCCTGGGCGTCGTGCCCGCCATGTTCAGCGTACTCCGTGCTTCCGGGTGCGAAGTCATGTCGTTCTCTGTTGACACGGGCAGTCAACGTCTCCTCGACGATTTCTTCGGACGGGGCGTGACCGTTACGGAATTGGAAACGATGTTGCGCGCAAGCCGCAGCGCCGGCCTATATACGATCGCACGATTTGTTTACCCCTGCCCGGCTGATGACTACCACACCAAGGCAGAGACAATCCGGCTTGTGGAGCGTACGCGACCCGACGCGGCAGCCGTGGACGTCCCTCAGGTGCATCCCCAATCGGAATGGTTCGAGCGGAGTGCGCACTACGGTTTTCGTGTCCAGCGCGAGCGGGCGCTGGCGCGCGCGATGGCGAGCGCCCGGCGTTTTCCCTTAATGGACAACCAATGGCCTACCCTACCATTCAGCGTTGCAGGATTGAGTTCCAGCCAGGTAATAGGAGAGAATCGGAGCCTTGTGGAAGAGTTGGAGCAGCGAGGCGTGCTCGCGTCCGCACCGCACGATCTCGTGCGGCTTGCGCGGCTGGCCGGGTACGAGAACCGGGAACGGCAGTTTGTGGCTCGCGCGCAGCACGAACTTCTCAGCGGGGACACTTCCGGGGTCGCCACCTTGGTAGACCAGTTCAACGAGGCCGTCTGCGTTTCGGCAAAAGGTGTCGCCTTGAAGCCGTACGAGCCGTCGCGCATGGCAGTAGGGAATTGATGGATGCATCCACGGACCGTTGTCATCACCGGATTTGGCATTCTCGCGTGCAATGGCCTCGGACGGAAGGCGTTTTGGAACTCACTAAGAGACGGCAAATCCGGAATCCGCCGGATCGAGCGGTTCGATCCGGCGCCGTTTCCCTGCCAGATTGCGGGCGAGCTTTGGGGGTTTGACGCGCACGACTACCTGAAGAAGGCGGATGTGAAGCGGTGGCACCGCTACGTTCATCAGGCGGTTGCCAGCGCCAAGCTTGCGGCCGAGGACGCGCTCCTCGCCGAAGCCGGCTACGAGCCCGAGCGCGTTGCCGTGGGCTTCGGCACCAGCGCCGGCGCGCCGGATGAGTACTACATGAAGTACCGCGACTCCTTCGAGAATGGCGGCTGGAGCAAAATCGACAAACTGGCCTCGTCCACTTCATCCGGCCATGCAGCCACGGCCAATGTTTCGGCAGTACTGCAAGCCCGGGGCCCGGCCACGACATTGGCGAGCGGCTGCGCGACGGGACTCGACATCATCTCTTGGGGCGCTATGCAGATTCAGCGGGGACTGGCCGATGCGGCCATATGCGGCGCATCCGAGGCGCCGCTCACTGAATTGACCCTGGCGGCAACCTGTTCCCTCGGCATCCTTTCAAAACGAAACGACGAGCCCGCCAAGGCGATGCGCCCTTTTGACCGCGACAGCGACGGAATCGTATTGAGCGAAGGGGCCGGCGCGGTCATCCTGGAATCAGCCGAGCACGCCGAAGCGCGCGGCGCTCCAATCCTGGCGGAAGTCGCGGGGTATGGCGCGGCCGCGGAAGGAAACAACCCGCTCATCCTGGATAAGGACGGCCGCGCGTTGGCCCGAGCGATCCGCGCGGCGATTCAGGCGGCGGGCACCAGTGCCGAGGAAATTGAAGGCGCGGCCTGTCACGGGGTCTCGCTACCCGCGTACGACCGAAGCGAAACCAACGCGTTCAAAGATGCGCTGGGGAAGCACGCGTACCGGATCCCGATTACGGCATGCAAATCCATGACCGGACAACCCTATTCCGCGGGCGGGATCTTCAACGTTGGAACCGCACTATTTACACTCACCACGGGCATCGTCCCCCCAACGATCAATCTCGACGAGCCGGATCCCGTATGTGATCTGGATTTCGTTCCAAAACATGCGCGGTATAATGACGTACGGGCCATGCTCGTAACGGCCATGAGTTTTGGAGGCACCCACGGGGCGCTCATCATGCGAAAGAGGAACTGATGCATGACGGCGTAACGTCCTTCTTTCTGATTCTCTCTGCGGCTTCGTCGATTGTACTGGCCGCAATCGTCTTGGTGCGCAATCCCCGCCGTACAACCAACATCGCGTTCGGTCTGCTAAACCTCAACCTGGTGCTTTGGACGCTTGGGGTCTTTTCCATTACGCACACCACCGACCCCAATACGACCGTGTTCTGCATTCGCCTGACCTTCGCCGTGTCTTGTTTCCTCCCCGCCACGTTCTACTTGTTTATCGGTTTTTTCCCCCGGGGCGTTTTCGACGGGATCAAGAGTCTATTCGCATTTTACTGCGTAAGCGGCGTCGTCATGAGCGTCCTTGCGATCGTACCGGGGCCCTGGTATCTGGACGATGTCGCCGTCTCGGAAACCGGCCTTCCACTTCCGGACTATGGCCCCGTGTTTCAGGCGTTTTTCATCATCTGCGCGTTTACGTTTATCGTCCTGCACGTCAATCTGTTCCGAAAACTCCGCGGCGCCTCCGGAATCGCGCGCCGCCAGATTCAACACGTGCTGCTGGGGATATTCGCTACGACGTTATTTGCATTCTCGACCAACATCATGGGGCCTTTGCTCGGCGTCCGGTCGCTGGAGGAATACGGGCCTGTCTTCGTCATGCTCATGACAGCCGCCTTCGCCTACGCAATGGTGCGTTACCACCTCATGGACATCTGGGTGATCTTCTCGACGACGACGGTCTACGCAGTGTCAACGGTCGTCGTCATTCTGGTGTTTTTAAGCACCATTTCGTTGGTGCACTGGTCCCTGAGGTCGCGCAGTGGCGCCAGTGAAGTCATCTCGACAATTCTGGCAGCAATCGTGATCGTGTTAATCCTGGAACCGCTTAAGGAGCGGGTCCAGCTCTTGCTGAACCGAACCGTGTTAAAACGGCACTACGACGTCAACAAGTTGCTCGCGCGCACGAGCCGGCATGCCGCCGAGTGCGTCGTGCTGGACGAACTTCTCCGGACGATCTGCGAAGATATCCGGAATACCGTTGGCGCCAGCGTCGTGCGCGCACTCCTGATTGACGAACGAGACAACAACACCCTCGTCACGGAGTACTCCAGCCGGGGGAAAGAAGCGGGCAAAAGGGATTCCGACTACACGCCCTTATTGGAGTACCTGCGGCAGCACAACGAACCGCTGTTGCTCGAGGCTATCGTTCATTCGCGAGTCACCCCCGAACGAGCCCAACTCGCGGAGATGCTCGCGGAGTTGGACGCGTACCTTTGCCTGCCCCTCAAGCGAACCACCGGGCTCGTTGGTGTGCTTGCCTTAGGGCAAAAGCTCTCGCGCGACATCTATTCCTCCGACGACGTGGTGGCGTTTACCGCGTTGGCGACACCGCTCACCACGGCAATCGAAAACGCCCGGCTCTACAAGAAACTCGACGAGGCGAACCAGCACCGCGCGAGAATCCTCAGCAATATGCGGGGCGGTGTCGTCGCAGTGGATACGGAAGGGCTCGTAACAACGGTCAATGCCGGCGCTATCGAGATTCTTGGCCCCATCGAAATCGGGCAGCACATGAGCGCGATTACGCCGCAAGTCGCACGGATCCTCCAGCGGACGCTGGAGGACGGTCGCGCCATCAGTGACTACGAGACGATTCTCGTGGGGCCGGGCGCGGAACGGATCCCCGTGGTCATGTCGTCGTCGTGCCTTCAGGTTGGCGACGGAGACATCACCGGGTCCATGGTCGTCTTGTACAACCTCACGCAGGTCAAACGGCTGGAGCAGAACGTCCAGCGCGCCCATCGGCTCTCATCCGTCGGCACCCTGGCCGCCGGAATGGCGCATGAAATCAAGAACCCCCTCGTGTCCATCAAGACCTTCAGCCAACTGCTTCTGGAACGATACGATGACCCGGACTTTCGCAATACGTTCACGGATATTGTCCCCCACGAGGTCGAGCGGATCGACTCCATCGTAACCCGCCTGCTCCACTTCGCCCGGCCCCGCCCGGCGAGTTTTGCGCATCACAACCTACGTGCTATTATCGAGGAGGTTCTCGTACTGGTAGAGAACCAGATGCGGAAGGGGAACATCACCGTTGAGACCGACTTTCCCGGCCCCGAAGTGGGGGTGTATGGCGACGAGCAACTTCTGCACCAGGTTTTCCTCAACCTGGTGCTCAACGCCATCGACGCCATGAAAGACATGGGAACGGGGGCCAAGTTGGTCATTCGCGCCGAATACGGTCGCATGGTGCTCCGGCGGAACGGTCACGAACCGCAGCCGGACGCGGACTGCGTAAAGGTCTCCCTTTCCGACTCGGGTGTTGGAATCAGCTCGGAAAGCCTGGAGCGGATTTTCACCCCGTTCTACACGACGAAAGACGACGGCACTGGATTGGGGTTGGCTGTTGTCCACGGCATCGTGACTGAACACGGCGGCTCCATCTATGTCGAGAGCGATCCTGGGGAGGGGAGTACCTTCGTGATTACGCTGCCGTCGGCGAGGGTTATGTCAGGGGTCAAGGGCGATTAGGCATGCACGTGGTCTTGGTCATAGCAGAAGAGCGCGCGATTCGAGAGGCCATCAGCGCCTCCCTGCGTGACACGTGCCATACGGTCTTCGAATCCGAGGTGGACGCGGCGCTCCGCAGGCTCATCTCGATCCACGCCGATGCGATCATTCTCGATGACACGCCGCGACTGGGCGTGACCGCACTCACCCAGGTCCGTAAAGCGGCGCCTCATTTGCCCCTGATCGCGCTGTCGGCGCGCGGGGATTCGGAAACCCGCGCGGGTTTTATGCTGGCAGGCGCCGCGGCATGTCTCCCAAAACCATTCTCGTACGAGGAACTTCTCGGCGCCCTGAACCAGATCATCGATACTCAGGAAGTCTCGCTCGAGTCCGTACCCGTGCAGGTGAGCGAACCTTCCAACACGGCTATCATCAACCAGTACCAGACGGCCATGCGGTGGATGAACCGCTTCATGTCGAGCATGGAAGATACCGGACGCCTCGAGTACGTCCTGGCGGACGCTCTTGTCGATGTATTCGACCCGTCCCGGTGCGCGGTGTTGCTCGATCGGGACGGCGCGGTTCGCGTCGCGGCAAGCCACGGCGTTGCTGCCGGGGTGGCGCAAACCCTGCGCCTCGAGTATGCGTCCGGGCTGATGCGCTGGTTTGAAGTCAACCCATATCTCATCGACAAAGCGAGTGCTCGATCAGCGTCCGCGGCCAAGGAATTGCACCTCCTGGGAGCCCGCCTGGGCGTACCCGTGTTGTGCGGTGGCCGCGTTATGGGCACGCTCGTCATTGGCGACAAAGCCTCGGGGCGTGAATACAGCGCAGAAGAGCGCGAACTGCTCACCACCATGGCCCGGGCGGCCGGAACGGCCCTGGAGAATGCGGGGCTACATCATGACCTGGCAGGACAGCAAGGGCATCTGACGACGGTTCTGGAGCATCTCGCCTCCGGCGTGGTCGTGGTGGGCGGCGACAAAACGATTCGCCTCCTGAACCAGAGCGCCGAACGCATCCTCCAGATGCGCGCCGTCGATCTGATCGGGCGAAGCGTCCAGAAACTGGGCTCGGGGTTTGCCGACATCGTGCTGCGCGTTTTGATGAACCGCAAACCGTTGCTTCGGCAAGAGGTCCGCGACGCGGCCATCAATGCGACCCTGGGGTTGAGCGCCGCGCCCCTCGGCGATGAAGGCGTGGTCGTCATTTTCTCGGCCTTGCCGAAACGCCAGCGCGCCAAGGACGACGTCGAATACAGCCCCTACTGGGAATATCTGTCGGCGCGGGTCGCTCAGGAAATCAAGAACCCGCTGGTGGCGATCAACACCTTTGCCCAACTGTTGCCGCGCAAGTATGAATCGGAGGACTTCCGGGAACAGTTTGGCGAAGTCATGCAGAAGGAAGTGGATCGCATCAACCGCGTCGTGGAAACGCTCTTCGACTTCGCGCGCCATCCGCGGCTTGTACTGCAGACTTCCAGCGTGAACGAGGTCGTTGCCAGCGTGCTGGACACGTTCGAAGATGAGGCAAAGAATCGCGGCATCACGATCGAACGCAAACTCGACTCCAATCTGCCCAATGCCAATCTTGATCCGTTGTTTTTCTCGCAGGCGATCCACAACGTCGTTCAGAACGCCTTCGACGCCATGCCGACCGGCGGCAAGCTCAAGGTGGTGAGCCGCCCGAGAGACGAAGGCAGTGAAATTGTCATCGCGGACACGGGCTCTGGAATCCCCGAGCAGGTCGCGCCGCTGGTGTTCTTGCCCTTCTTTGGAACCCGCGAATATGGGATGGGTCTGGGGCTTACCGTGGCCAACCGCATTGCAAAACAACACCATGGCGAGCTAAAACTACTGTCAAGCGATTCGGGAAGCGTGTTCGCCTTTCGAATTCCTCGCGCCGACGGACAACAAGCGCCGCCGGAAACCGCAGATGAAATCAGGCAAGACCAGAACCTCCCCCTGGCATCGGGCATCGTGTAGTGAAAACCATCCTCTGTGTTGACGACGAACTGAGCGTACGCGAAGCGTACCGCCTGATCCTTTCCGATCAGTACCGCGTTTTGCTGGCCCAGGACGGTCCCACCGCCCTGAAGATGATGAAAGAGAATCACGTCGATCTCGTCTTGCTCGACATGATCATGCCCAACATGGGCGGCATGGAAGTGCTCGACGAGATCGTCCGTTCGGACGGGGTCGTCCCCGTAATCGTCGTTACCGCGATCAAGTCCGTATCGACCGCCGTGAACGCCATTAAGCACGGCGCCAAAGAATATATCATCAAACCCTTCGACGTGGATGAGATCCTGCTGATGGCCGAGAAAACGCTCGCGGCCAACCAGAAGGAGCATGAACTTTTCATGCGCCGCAAGGCGGATGCGTCCGGGTTCGACGCCATCATTGGCGACAGCCCCGCGCTGCGTCAGACCATCACGCTCGCCCAACGGGCCGCCCAAGTGGATTCGACGGTCCTGATCACGGGTGAAAGTGGAACGGGCAAGGACCTCATGGCGCGGGCCATTCACACCGGCGGCATCCGCGCCAAGAATCCCTTCGTGGCCGTATCGTGCTGCGCCATCCCGGAGCAGCTCGTCGAAAGCGAACTGTTCGGTCACGAGAAGGGTTCGTTTACGGGAGCATCCGAGAAGCGCGTCGGCAAAATGCAGGTCGCCGACCGCGGCACGCTTTTCCTGGACGAAATCGGCGAGATGCCCCTTGAAGCCCAGGCCAAACTATTGCGGGTCCTGCAGGGCGGCCAGTTCTACCCCGTCGGTAGTACCAAGGTGATTGAAGTCGACATCCGCTTCATCTGTGCGACGAACCGGGATCTCCGGGAGGCGGTCAAGCAGGGAATTTTCCGCGAGGACCTCTTCTACCGCGTAAACGTCCTTCACGTTGAAATGCCGGCGCTACGAAACCGGCGCGAAGACATTCCCGCGTTGGTGAATCACTTCGTGGCCAAACACCGGGCGCGCGTGAATGCCCAGGTAAAACGCTTCGCGCCCGACGCCATGTCGCTCATGGTGTCCTACGATTGGCCCGGCAACATCCGCGAGTTGGAGAACATGGTCGAGCGCATTCTCGTGATGAACAACACCGTCGAAGAGTTACGCACCGAGAATCTGGCGGGAATCATGACAGCGTCAACCCCGCAGGACGCATCCGGCCAGGAAGATTACGACGGACTTCCTCTCGAAGAGGCCACCAGACGGCTGGAACGCCGGATGATTCTTCGCGCGCTCGAGCAATGCGAGAATGTACAGTCCCGGGCCGCGGAAATCCTCGGCACGACCCGCCGGATACTCAAATATAAAATGGATCAGTTAGGCATCGAATCGGCCGAGCGCGAAGTCGGCTGACGTTTGGCGCCTGCCCATATTAAACTGCCGGCGAGTTACGCTGCACGCGTACACCTCCGGCCATGATTCCAACTTGCGCAACAACAAGAGAAGGAGTGTGTGTTGATGGATGTCACCGTGGTGGGCTCGATCGCCCTGGATACTGTGGAAACGCCGTCCGGCTTGAATCAGGAAGGACTCGGCGGCGCTGCGACGTTCTTTTCATTGGCCGCGGCGAACTATGCCCCGGTGCATCTCGTGGGCGTCGTTGGGGAAGACTTCCCGGAAGAGCACGTGCGGCTTCTGGAATCCAAGAAGATCGTTCTCGACGGGCTTGAGCGCGCGCAAGGCAAGACCTTCCGCTGGACGGGCAAGTATCACGAGGACGTGAACAACCGAGACACGCTGGAAACACAACTCAACGTATTTGAGCATTTCCATCCGAAGCTGCCGGCAGCGGCCTGCGAAGCGCCCTTCCTCTTCTTGGGCAACATCCATCCGAGCCTGCAGATCGAGGTCCTGGAACAAGCCAAACCGAAGTTCGTCGGACTCGACACGATGAACCTGTGGATCAACATCGCCCAGGACGAGTTGCGTGAGGTGCTCAAACGGGTCGACGTGATCATCATCAACGATTCGGAGGTGCGCGATTTGACCGGAGAGACCAATCTGGTCAAAGGCGCCAAAGCGGTCAAGGCGCTGGGCCCGCGCATCGTGGTCATCAAGAAGGGCGAGCACGGCTGCTTGCTCTACAGCGACCAAGACATTTTCTCCGCACCGGCCTATCCGATCGAAGAAGTGGTCGATCCGACCGGCGCGGGCGATACGTTTGCCGGCGGGTTCCTGGGCCATTTGGCGGGCACGGGCAAGACCGACGCGGCGACTCTGCGGCAGGCGGTAATTCATGGAAGTGTGGTGGCGTCGTTCACCTGCGAGAAGTTTGGACCCGACCGCCTCGCGGAAATCGGCCTCGACGACATCACGTCGCGTTTCGCGGAGTTCAAGAAACTAGCCGAATTCTGATACCAAGTCCATTGCAGCAAATCGTAGTGCCGCGCTCGCCGAGCGCGGCACTCTTTATTTCCGCCGGCTGACCACGTATCAGTACCCGATGGCGCAGCCATCCTTCCGCGGGTCGGAGCCGCCGAACCAACGCAGCGGATCGTCCGCCCGCCAGATGCCCTGGTATCCGCCGTGGTCCGACTTGCCGCCCTGAATCGTGTGACCCATGTCCGCCATCCGCTGAATGACCGAATCGGGAATGTGCCGCTCGAAGGACACCAGGCCGCCCTGTTCCATGCGCGATCCCGTGGGCTCGGAGCTCCCGCTATGACGGACGCGCGGTTGTTCGCCCGCCTGCTGGACGGACATGCCGAAATCGAGCAGGTTCATCAGCACCTGCGCGTGGCCCTGCGGTTGGAAATCTCCCCCCATCACGCCAAACGAAAACACGGGATTGCCGTCCTTCGTGAGGAACGCGGGGATGATCGTATGGAAAGGCCGCTTGTGAGGTTCCAAGCGATTGCGGTGTTTCGGGTCCAACGCGAACAATTCGCCACGGTTCTGAATCGGGAATCCCACCGACGGCGGCGCCATGTGGGACCCCCATCCGTAATAAAGACTTTGGATCAAGGAAACCATGTTGCCGTCCTGGTCGGCGGCGGTGAGATAGATCGTATCTTTCGACCCGTCCCACGCGCCGGGACCCACCGACGTGGAAGCGCGTTGCGGATCGATCAGCTTGGCCCGCTCTTTTCCATACTCCTTGGAGATGAGCCATTCAATCGGCACATCCGCCCGGTCCATGTCCGCGTAGTAGACGGCGCGATCCTCGAAGGCCAGCTTCTTGGCCTCCACAAATAGATGCAACTGCTCCGCGGAGTTGGGTTCGAGCGAAGCAATATCGAACTGCTCGAGCATGTTAAGGATCTGCAAGGCTGCCGCGCCTTGGCCGTTGGGAGGAAGTTCCCACACGTCATACCCGCGATAGCTCGTGGTAATCGGATCGACCCAATTCGCTTCGTGATCTTCAAAATCGCGCTTGGTAAACTTTCCACCGACCGTCTGCGAGTATGCATCGATCTCGTCGGCGATGCGCCCCTGATAGAACGAATCGGTGCCCTCCCGAGCGATAGACTCCAGCGTGTCGGCGAGAGGCGCACACTGGAAGATCTCCCCGTAACGCGGGGCTTGGCCGCCTGGCATATACAGAGACGCAAGGTCCGGAAACTCATTCGCAGCGAACGGCCAACCCGTTGAGATCAATGGGGACACCGGGAACCCGTTGCGAGCGTAGTCAATCGCTGCGGCGAGGATCTCCGGCAGACCTTTCGATCCAAACCGTTCGAGCAATGCGCCCCACCCGCTCACGCAACCGGGCACACTCCACGCAAGCGGCCCCATGGCCGGAATCTTATCGAGCCCGAGGGATTGCGCCGCTTCCAGCGACCACTCGTACGGCGAGCGCCCGCTGGCGTTGAGTCCGAAAAGCCTTCGATCCTTCTCCGACCAGACGATGGCGAAGAGGTCGCCGCCAAGGCCGCAGTTAAAGGGCTCCACCACGGTCAGGGCCGCGTTCGCGGCTATGGCCGCGTCAATGGCGTTGCCGCCCGCCTTGAGAATGTCGATGCCTGCCATACTCGCCAATGGCTGACTCGTGCACACCATCCCGTGGCGGCTCACGACGGTCGAGCGGTTCTGATTGCGCCCCTGCAAGAGTTCTTCGTTCAACGGTGAGGTGTTCATCCCTTTCCCTTCCGCGTGCTGCGCCGGTGCCATCGTGGTACACGATCCCAATACGGCACCGATAGAGGCCGCCCCGGTCACCTGCAAAAACGTGCGCCGCTTCATACCCCGTCCTCCGTCTGGTTCGGCATCCAGTATTCCGATTCACATGGAGAAGGTGCAAGCCCCTTTTGGAGTGCGAAGGCTTGCCTTCGCCAGTACGCCACTGTGGTGGGGGGTTCAGGCCGGCGGGGAGAGCAGGCGGGAAAGCAGCACCCCCCAACC
>BTVY01000049.1:12242-56577 GCA_045863335.1 Candidatus Hydrogenedentota bacterium
TTTGGGTGTGCCCCGGCTGGCCTTCGCCAGAACGCCCCGGGGGTGCAGGCTTCCGGCCTGCGTGGCGAGCTGGCTGTAAGCCTGCACCACAATCCGCCACCACATGGCACCGGCCGCGCCTTAACGGAACATCGAATGCCTCAGCGAGGGCAAGCCCTCGCACTCCACCGGATCGACTCCCCTCCTGCTTTCCTGTTAGGATCGCGCTATATTCTCATTCATCCAAAGCGAGGTGCGCGCATGCGATATGCCTATCTGGGAAAGACCGGGGTTCAGGTGTCGGAAGTCTGCCTGGGCACGATGACCTTCGGGAAAGAAGCCGACGAGAAGACTTCTGTCGCCATCATGGATCGCGCCGTGGAGGCCGGCATCAATTTCTTCGACACGGCCAACATCTACAACAAAGGCATCACCGAAGAAATCATCGGGCGCTGGATTCGGCCCCATCGCGATGGGATTGTGCTGGCATCCAAGGTCCATTTCCCGACCGGACCCGGCCCGAACGAACGCGGGAGTTCGCGGCGGCACATCGTCCGCGCGGTGGAGGATAGCCTGGCGCGGCTGCAGACGGACTGGCTCGACATGCTCTACCTCCACCACTGGGACGACAACACCGCCCTGGAAGAGACCCTGTCCGCGCTGACATCGCTGGTGGAACAGGGCAAGGTGATGTACTGCGCCGTGTCGAACTTCTCCGCGTGGCAGACCATGAAGGCCGTCGCCATGACGCAGGCCAACGGCTTCGCTGACATCGTCTGCATCCAGCCCATGTATAACCTCGTCAAACGTCAGGCGGAAGTCGAGATTCTGCCCTTGGCCCTGTCGGAAGGCTTGGCGGTCTGCCCGTACAGCCCCATCGCCGCCGGACTCCTGACCGGCAAATACCAGAAGGGCGAGACGGGCCGCATCAAGGAAAACGCCATGTACGCGGAGCGCTACCGCAACCCGTCGTACATGGAAACTGCCGCCGATTTTGTGGCCTACGCCGGCACCAAAGGCCTCTCCCCCGCCGCCCTCGCCAACGCCTGGGTCATCAGCCATCCCGCCGTAACCGCCGCAATCATCGGCGCCCGCAACCTCGAGCAACTCAACGACGCCCTGGGCTGCGCCGACATCGATCTCACCCCCGAACAGCGCGCCGAGATTACCGCCCTCTCCATCGACCCTCCCCTCGCCACCGACCGTGAAAACCCCAAGATCGCGCTGGACATGCTGGGCAAGAAGGGGTAGCAGACGAGGCCTTATTGGCTATGCGCCATCGCGCCTTTGCGATAATCGTTAACGCAAAGGCACGAAGTTACAAAGGGGAAGAATCCAAGTATCTGGGGACAATTTCGAGGGAGCAGACTTCCTACAGCACCTGCCGCAGATCGGCGTCGACGCGGCCGAAGCGGAAGATCCGTTCGTAGAAGGCGCGGCTGATCGTAATTGGGACGACCTTGGCCTTGTCTCCGGGGTGGGCCCGGTCGAGGAAGGCGGCGAGGCGGGTCTTATAGAGGTGGTTGGCGGCGTGCTTCTTGCCGGCGTTGGAGCCGTGCATGCCTTTGAGGGAACGGCGGTACACGATGACACCCTTGCCGGGCGGACGAAGCGGGCACCCCACCAGCGGCAGGAAACTCACTGCGGCGGCGAATCCCATGAATGCCCGGCGTGTCAGTGCGCGTTTGGACACCTTGCATCAACCTCGTGATTCGAGGGCACCTTGCAGTAAAAGAGGCGGAGGGGCCCAGGCTTGCCCCTGTCGGTTCGCCAGCACCCTGGCGGCCCGTTCCCTGAGGACGACATAATTCAAAAGTACCCGGAGTTCAGCGTTCCCTAACCGCTCCCAGCGGTGAGTTTCGACATCCCCGTCTCACTTCCTCAGACCGCAGTATTGTTATATCATTAGAATTCTGTTAGCGCAAGTCATATTTGCAAATTATTGGGGTTTTACTGGCGATTTCCAATGAGAGACCATCCATTAAGCGATTGAACTCAAATGTCTTGCGGGTTCAACAAAAAAATCGCGGCCGCGCATCCCTTAATGGTGGAGGCGAAGCCCAGAGCACAATTTCTAACACACCGTAAACAGTTGGCATCTACGTGCGAAATCAAGCCAGGTGTGTTAACCGATCTGGAACCGCTTACCCGCCCCGCGTTTCGCAAAACCAACGCGGAACTAACATTAATCAGTTGCCTCTAAGGCTCCGCGACATGAAGATTCGGTGACCTCCCGTCATGTCCAAACGCCAGCCACGCGTTTGGCGCCCCGCGCATCGTAAGTGGTGCGCACTTCGCGTTCAGGTTAAGATTGTCACGAATTGGGACGGCTCATGATTACGAAATGAAGTTCTCTTTGCCTACATACGCGCTGCGACGGCCTGTCACCGTATTCATGGTGGTGCTGGCCGTGTTGACCCTGGGGGCGGTGGTCTGGCCGCGTATTCCGCGGGAATTCATGATCGATATGGATTTCCCCGTGTTGCGGTGCTCCATTCCCTATCCCAGTGCGTCGCCGGAACAGGTGGAGCGGGATATCGCGATCCCGGCGGAAGGCCAGTTCCGCACCGTGCCTGGGCTTCGGCACATCCAAAGCCAGTGCTCTTCGAGCGGGTGCAGCGTGGAGATGTTGTTCGATTGGGGCGCCGACATGTCCCAGGCGCTGAGCGACGTGCGTGACCGGGTGGAGCGGCTGCGGGCGGACCTGCCCGATGACGTCGATCAGATCTATGTGTCCCGGTCGGGTTCGGATACCCAGCCCTTGCTTTACTTCACCATCTTCTCCGAAGGCGAGGATCGGGACCTGGCGCACTGGGTCCATACCCAACTCAAACCCCGGCTCGCGCGGCTCCAAGGCGTGGCGGAGGTCGACGTCTGGGGAGCCGACCCCGGAACCGTCTATGTCGAATTCGATCAGGATGCGCTGAACGCCGCGAAGCTGAGCCTGTATGACGTGATCCAGCGCTTGCGCAAGGACAATGTGGACCTTGTGGCGGGACGGCTCTACGAAGGCAACACCGTGCATCCGGTCCGGGTGCTGAGTGACGTCACCAGCCTGGAGGCGCTGCGTGACACGGTGGTGGGGCCGAATGGATTGCAGTTGAAATATGTCGCAACGGTTTCGTGGGCCGGGCCGGTGGTGGGATTTCGGAATACCATCGATGGGCGGAAAGGCGTCTTCGTCCGCATCCTGAAGAATTCCGATGCCAATACCATTGAGACCTGCGCGGCCGTCAAGGCTGAACTCGAACGTCTTCGCATAGACCCGGCGGCGCGCGATATGGATGTGTTCATCTTTGAAGATCAATCCCGCGACATGTTAACCGCCATCGACCTGTTGACAACGGCGGGCCTGAATGGCGGCGCGCTCGCGTTGTTGATCCTGTATGTATTCGTCCGGCGATTGCGCGCGACCTTGGTCGTGGCGGTGTCGGTGCCGATCTCGACACTGGTCGGATTGATCGCCATGTACTTCACCGGCATGAGTCTGAACGCGGTCACTCTGGCGGCGATGATCATTTGCCTGGGGATGCTGGTCGACAATTCCATCGTGGTGATGGAGAACGTTCTGCGCTACCGGGAACTGGGCTATGGTCCGTGGGAGAGTGCGCGACTCGGCGCGAACGAAGTCTCGCTCGCCATTACAACGGCGACCCTGACGACCGGAGTCGTGTTCTTTCCCGTGTTCTACATCGACACGGGCGAGCTTTCGATCTACATGCGCCAGTTTGCCTTGCCGGTCACCGTGGCCCTCGGAGCGAGCCTCGTCGTGTCATTGACCTTGATCCCACTTGTCTTAGGCAGACTTACTGCGAGAACCCGGGAACGTGCGGGACTTACCAAGCCGATGCCGGATGCGGCGCGGCTTCCAGCGGGGGCCCATGTGTTCCGCCACGTGTGGGAGCGCGCGACGGGATTGCTGCCGCGAATATCCGTCGTGGGCGCGTACCAGCGTGGTTTGAACTGGCTCCTACACCGCCGCCTCGTCGCGGTGGCTGGTCTGGCGGTGCTGATAGCCGTTACCGCGTGGATCCCCTTCCAGCGCGTCGGTGCGCGCACGCTGCCGCGCGTGGATGTGCGCATGGTTCAGGTCAACGTCTCTTTCGATCAGACCTATGACTGGACGATGGCGGAGACGGTTTTCGACGCCATTGAAAGCGTACTGGACCGGCAACGCATTGACCTGGGGATCCGCAATGTTCACGTCAGCGCCGGGTCCAGCGGAGGCCGAATTCGCGCGTACCTGGTGGAGCCGGAACATTCCCAGGGCGAGCGAACGGCACATTACACCACCGAGGATGTGAGGAACATACTTGAAGCGCAACTGCCACGGCTGATCCCCGGGGGCGAAGTGCGCATCAAGCTTGTGGAAACGGACACCGGCGGCGGCAGCACCGTGACGCTGCAGATGCGCGGCGAAGATGCGACGCTCCTGAAACAATACGCAACGCGGTTCGTCCGCCTGGCGTCGGACTTGCCAAACGTCAACGACGTGATGCTGGATTCCGAGCGTGAGACGGACGAAATTCAATTGGTAGTCGATGACATCATGGCGGCGCGCGCCGGTGTCAGTCCATTCACGATCGCGCAGACGGTCGACTTTGCCTTGCGCGGCACCCGCCTCTTCTACCTGAGACAGGACGACAAGGAAGTCCCGGTGATGGCCGGGTTCGGGGAGGAGGACCGCCGCACGGTGGGCGATTTGGACAAGGTGGCGGTGCTGAGCGATTCCGGCGACCTGGTGCCGCTGGCGGGATTGGTAACGCGGGTCAAAGCGGATACACCGCGGACGATTCGGCGCGTCGACGGGCGAAACGTAATCGCCGTTCTCGTGGACGTGGATACGCCTGATCTGTCGGCCGTGAAGTCGGACCTGGACCAATTGATTGGGGCTTTCCATTTGCCCGCCGGGTACGACATCGTCGAGGGGCAACGGCTCGCCCAGCTCGAAGTCAACGCGGAGAACTACACCATCGCGCTCATCCTCGCGATCGTGTTGATCTATGTCGTCATGGGTGCCCTGTTCGAGTCGTACCTGTTGCCGTTGTCGATCCTCACCTCCGTACCGCTGGCCTTCGTCGGGGTATATTGGGCCATGTATCTTGCGGACATTCCGGTGGACGTGATTTCCATGATTGGCGGAATCCTTATGTGCGGTATCGTGGTGAACAACGGCATCGTGCTGGTCGATCACATCAACCGGCAGCGAAAGCTCGGCGAAAGCCTTGCGTCCGTCGTCTCCGCGTGCGGCGACCGGTTCCGGCCGGTGATGATGACCTCCTTGACGACGATCCTCGCGTGTTTCCCGCTCGCGTTGGGCAGTCATGTGGCCGATGTAGGTCTCAGCAGCGTGGGATGGACGCTCATCGGCGGGCTGACCTCGGGCACGGCATTGACATTATTCGTTGTTCCCGTCTTCTACACGATCGTCGAAGACATGCGGAAGTGGTTCCTGAGGTATTTCGCCAGTATCGCGGCTTTGTTCCATCGTCCGGTCGCGGGGTAGCCAAGCTGCGATCAACGAAACACCGTGGTGGATACTATCGCACATCTACGAAGCACGGGCGACGCTCTGGCATTGCGGGGTCCGGATTCCGGAAGAGGCGCAACGGTGTCCGACTCCGCACGCGTCATGGGCTGCTGATGGCGCGAGGACCTGCGTCAATCGGCCCGCATTTCCTAATGCACGAAGGCCCCCTCTCAATCCGCAGCAACCCGGGAATCGGTGAACCATGCTCCCGCCCGCGACTTCTCGAATTCGCCGTTCGCGGCCGGAGCCGAGAATGCTGGGGCGGAGCATCTCAATGGATTCACCGCCTTTTGTCCCATGTGCGATTCAGCGGCTGACGGAGACTTGCATCC
Organism: Candidatus Hydrogenedentota bacterium; assembly: GCA_045863335.1. GTDB lineage: Bacteria > Hydrogenedentota > Hydrogenedentia > Hydrogenedentales > SLHB01 > JAHDWY01. Next base: position 18,084 of record BTVY01000049.1, read on the forward strand.
CGATGACGGCGGGCGTCTCGCCGACTAGGCGGTCGTCGATGTTGAAGAAGAGGTCGGAGATGTTGGAGAAGACGGGTCCACCACCGCCGAAGCCGCCGCCTCCAAACCCGGCGCCGCCTCCGCCGAATCCGCCGGCTTGACCGCCCATGCCGACATTGCCGCCGGCACCTCCACCGAACCCGCCGCCCGCAACACCGCCACCGAATCCGCCCGGGGTCCCGGCGACGGCCGCGCTGCGTCCTCCGTCTTCATAAATGACAATATCGGCCGTGCGTGGTGCGCGCACGGCACTAAGCCCTCCGATTCCGGGATGAAGACGTGGTACGTTCGGGCCGGAACCCAGGACTGGGGGGGCGATGTATTCGGCGAACGCGCTTCCGTTCGACGGTCGCGTGCCGGTATCGGCGTCTTTATTCGTGATGAGTATGGGCTTCTCGTCAGCCGATGTTGCGGCATCTTCGGCGTTCGCCAATCGCTCCGGCGCATCAGCTTCCTCCTTACGGACGAAGGGACTGTTCGCTTTCCATTCATCGTGCAGCGCATCTCGCTTTTCACCAGGCTGAATGATCACGGAGTCCAAACTGACGGCGTCTTTGGACACACTCATCACGGATCCGTCAGCGGGGATTTCGACGAGGTAGCGCGTTGCACTTTCGCGCACTACCACGTTCTCGTAGGTGCGGCCCTCCACCGCGATCGAATCGGCCAAGGCGGGAAAACTCACAATGATGGGTACGCCAACTAGGGCGACGACTGGTGTGGAAAACCTGAATGAGTGTCGGGTACCCATGGTATACGACCTCCTGTGGAATCGCGCAGGTGTGACGGCGCGCGCAGCACAGCCCGTTGCCGATTCCACTCTAACACGATTCTGGAATTCCGGCAACGGGCTTGATCTGTTTCGCCGCTACCTTGTCATGCTTTCTCGCGGCAGGACGTCGTCCGGCCAGCACGCGTATCATTACTTGCACCGTAGCAGGCACCCTTGTATCATCACGCTACTCGTGGAAGGGGAAGGGATTTGAGCGCATTCCGACAAGCGATCAAGGACATCATCGCAAACGTAGAAACGGTGATCCTTGACAAATCGGCCGTCATCAAGACGTCGCTCGCCGCGTTTCTCGCGGGCGGTCATGTGCTCATGGAAGACGTGCCCGGCGTCGCCAAGACCGTGCTCGTGCGCTGCCTCGCTGTTTCCAGTGGCTGTACGTTCAGCCGGATCCAATGTACACCCGATCTGCTTCCCACCGATGTGAGCGGCGTGTCCATCTACAATCAAAAGACGCAGGAGTTCGAGTTCCGCCGCGGGCCTGTTTTCGCCCAGGTCATCGTCGCCGACGAAATCAACCGCGCCACGCCGCGCACCCAAAGCGCGCTCCTAGAGGCCATGGCCGAAGGACAGGTATCGGTCGACGGGAAAACCTACAAACTCGAGCAGCCCTTCGTCGTGTTCGCCACGCAGAACCCGGTCGAACACGAGGGGACCTTCCCCCTGCCGGAAGCGCAGCTCGACCGCTTCATGCTTCGACTTTCGGTCGGGTACCCCAATATCACGGCGGAAGGGGAAATGCTGGAACGGATGCGCATCAGCCATCCCCTGGAAGATCTCAGGCCGGTCACCGACGCCAAGACTATCCTGCGAATGCAAGCCGGAATCCGCGAGATACACATCCACGACAAGGTCCGCGAATACATGCTCCGTGTCGTGCACCGCACGCGCGACTCGACGCACCTGAGCCTGGGCGCCAGCCCGCGCGCCTCCATGGCATTGTTTCGGGCCTGCCAGGCTTTCGCCGCCGTGCAGGGACGAAGCTACGTTCTCCCGGACGATGTGAAGACGCTGGCCCACCCCGTGTTGGAGCACCGGCTCATCCTGAACCCGGAGAGCCGGTTACGCCGGGTAACGGCCCATAGCGTCTTACGTGATATAATTTCGGAGGTTCCGGTTCCGGCCGGATCAATGGGTTCCAGGGCGGGTTGATTGCTTTTGGAACACAACTCTTGGGGAACGGTGCGTACCGCAGCCAGGGCGGGAGACGCGCCGGTGCTAGCGGTGATTAATTTGTCCGGCAATGTACGTAAGCGTTATGGGAATCATGCATGCTTAAAACCAGGTCACTCATGAGACTATTCGGCCGAAAGAACCGCGAGGAGGATGCGCTCCAGGAAACGGAACCCGTAGGTGAAGTGGATGGCGCGGGCTCAACCCTTGAGTTAACCCACGTGGGGCCATACGAAATCATCGCTCCCATCGGCCGCGGTGGTATGGGTACCGTGTACAAGGCCATCGACCGGAAACGGGACCAGACCGTCGCCATCAAAGTGTTGGACCGGCAGTTCGACCTCGACAAGAAGAAGCGCCGCCGGGATTATCTGGGCCGCGAAATCCTGGTCGCGGCCGAATTGAAGCATGAGTGTATCATCCGCTACGCCAAGGAGATCATCGAGCAGGAAGATGCGGACGGCAATATTCGCCGTTGCCTGCTTATGGAGTTCGTAGATGGCCCTGACTTGCGCAAGCACATTACCGACCGGGATTTGACGCTCCAACAGATGATCGACATCTGTATCCGCCTGTGCCATGGCCTGGACTTCCTGCACCAGCGCGGAATTGTGCATCGCGACATCAAGCCTGGGAACTTTTTGTTCTCCCGCGACTTAAAACAAGTGAAGATCTGCGACTTTGGCCTGTCCAAGGCGAGTTCCAGTTGGCGCACACGCTGGATTCGGGAAGGCGGCGGTACACGCGCCTATATGTCGCCGGAACAGATCAACAACAAGGGCCGGGGCCTGGATGCGCGGTCGGACATCTTCTCCTTTGGTATCACCATGTACGAACTCTTTGCGGGCCGGCACCCGTGTAACGGTCGCGACTCCCGGGAGATCATGAAACAGATCAAGAGCAGCCGGTACAAGTTCGAGCCACCGTCCAAATTCAACTCGGAGATTCCGCCGGCGCTCGACCGGATAGTCCTCAAAGCAATCCGGCGTCAACCGGAGCGGCGATATCAGTCGATGACCGAGTTGCTCCTGGACCTGACGCGAATCGCGGAATCCCGAATATAGGACTGGCGTGGAATCCATCGGTTTCGCGGTTTTATCGGTAAAGCTATTAATCGCATGCTGTTCAATGGGTTGCACCGTTCCATTGTTTGGTGTATTCTGAGGATCGTTAGTCCAACTCACCACAAGATATGGGACACGAGTCCAACACGTAATGTATAAATCCCGTAAAGATCCCAGCCTGACCAAGATTATCGTTGTCCTAGTTGCGCTGATTGGCGCCGCATTTGGCGTATACCGCGTCACTCAGTGGTTCGGTGGCGGAGGTTCCGTAGGCCGCGTCGAAGCCAGCGCCCAGGCGAACATCGAAAGTGCCCGCACCCTCCTGAAGGAGGGCCGGTCCTCTGAAGCACGTGAGTTGCTTACCCCCATCGCCGAGAAATCGACGGATGGCGCGTTGGCAGGGCCTGCATTGTTGCTCCTGGCCAAACTCGACCTGACCGATGGCAACCGTGATGCAGCCCGGTCTCGCCTCGCGCGGGCTGTGAACGAGTTCCCCGGCAGCCCTGAGCAGCCGCGCGCGGCGGCAGCCTACGCGAAGCTGTTGGAGGAGGACGGCAAGATTGAAGAAGCCGTGCGGATGTACGAAGAGATCCGCGCGAACGCTCCGGCCGAGTACCGGGCTCCGGCACTAACGGGTCTCGGCCGCCAGGCAAAGCGGACGGGAGACTTGGTAGAGGCCCGCGAGCTGTTCCAGGAAGCCGTCGCCAGCGCCGCTTGGGATTCGGAAGACTGGGATGAAGCGCTTGACGCGCTGGGCGAAGTCAAAGTGGAGTTGATCTTCTCCCCCACACCCACGCCCGACAGCAAGACGTATGTGGTCGAATCTGGCGATACACTGACAAGTATCGGCATCAAGCTGAACACCACGCAGGGACTGCTGACGCGGGCCAACAATCTGACCGACGATTCCACCCTGCGCGTTGGACAGACGCTGAAATGGACGCCCAAGGATTTCCGGATCGTTATCGAGCGGTCGACGCGGCGCCTCTTCCTGATGGATGGGGACGGTATCTTCAAACGGTACTCTACAGGACTGGGCATGCCAGGGTATGATACGACCCTGGGCAAGTACAAGATTGGAAACAAGATCAAGGATCCGACCTGGCACAAACCGGGCGCGGAACCCATCCCGCCGGGCGATCCTCGCAATGAACTCGGTACCCGATGGATGCCCTTCGTGCCGGTTCAGGAAGGATTGCCGAACGACTTAGGCATCCACGGCGCCATCGATCCCGCGACCGTGGGCCAGTACTCTTCCCATGGTTGCGCGCGTCTCCGCATGGAGGAGGTCGAGGAACTCTACGACCTGGTCGTACGTTCGACCCCGGCTGAGGTCGTCGAGACGATCGAACCTGCGACGATCAATGAACTCGCGATTGCACAGTCGTGACTTCCAGGAGCGCAACTTCACAAACGGCGCTAGCGTCGAACAACCGCCGGTTTCTCTTGCCGACCGCTGGACCGAACGACCCGTGCGGCCCCCGGAGTGGCGGCTCCATTGACATTTGGAGTGGCGGGGTCGAATAATGCCGCACTCAATTCTTCGGGAGCATCGCTGAGAGCCGCATGCACGAACGGAATCCCTTATCGAAATCTGGAGCGCTCGCGGAGTTGTTTGCGGCGAGCCCGCCGGGAACGCTTGTCCCGATTGAATCGCAACCCGTGTTTGCGGCGTTCGCGGCCGAAGTTTGCCGTCAGATCGCAAGCGCACCGGGCCAAAATCTCGTCGTCTTCGTTGATCCCGGTACCGCGAAAACCGTACCCGATTTCGCGGGTATTCAGGCCGTTGCAGCGCATATCGCCCACGTCAATCCGAATGACCACCGCGAAGCCCGGGACGAAAACGGTGCCCCGCAGTATGTATTGGCTCTTTTATCGACGACCGCGAGCGTGGCGATGCTCGGGCACGTCACAGAATCGAACAGCCGATTCACGGGCGGTTGGACCGCCGAGCGGGAAACGGTATTGCGCTTGGCATGCGAACTTGGGCAGATGATACCCGAGACATACCCCGAGTTGCCGTCATCGCAGGTCGATGCGATCCTGCACTGGACGCCCCAAGTTACCCGGCTGATGACCACATTCACGCGAATCGTCAGTTCGTATCAACGAACGGAAACCGTTGGCCGGGACGACCTCCTCTCCGTACTCGATATTCTGAAAGCGATTTCCTCCCGAAGACGTTCTCACGACGTGTTATATATCTTCGTAGAACAAATTGCTCGAACGATCCGCGTTGACCGTTGCTCGGTAGTGCGCGTGTGGGGTACCGACGATCACGGTAGCGTGGTGGCCTCCCACGACGATGCCGGAATTCGGGACCTGGAGATCGAGTTGGAGAAGTATCCCGAGTTACGCCGCTCGATGGAGCTTTTCGAGAAGGTCGTCGTCGAGGACGCGCACACGGACCCCCTCACCCGCGAGTGCGCCGGCTTGCAAGGAACGGAGATTAAAGGCATTCTCGTAGTTCCAATCGTACTGCTGGACGCGAACGTGGGTTCCTTGTTCTTACGTGCCGTTCGCAAGGACATGCCCTTCACGGCACGCGAAGTGGGCTTCTGCGAGATCGTGGCGGAGGCCGCTTCCAACGCCCTGGAACGCGCACACCTGCTCGAGCGGCTCCAAAACGCGAACGAACGGCTGGAACGCCTCGCGGTCACGGACGAGTTGACCGGACTCCACAACCATCGCTATTTCCGCGAACGGTTCGCGGAAGAATTCGATCGGGCGCGCCGGTATGGGCTCCCCCTTTCCTGCATTATTTTTGATATTGACAATTTCAAGCAGATTAACGATGAATATGGACATCTGCAGGGAGACGAGATCCTGCGGGAGATCGCGGCACGCACGGGCCGGACAACACGGCGAAGCGATGTGTTGGCACGATACGGCGGGGAAGAGTTTGTCATCATTATGCCCCAAACCGGCGCGGCAGGCGCGGCGGCCCAGGCCGAGCGCATCCGCGAATGCGTCGCGAAACCCGGCTATCCAGGCATGGAGACCGGCGCCTTGGTAACCGTAAGCCTGGGCGTAGCGGAGTTGGAACACCGCGAAATGCTGGATGGCGAGTCGCTCATCCGTGCTGCGGATACAGCCATGTACGAGGCAAAACGGAGCGGCAAGAACTGCGTGGTTGTCGCCGACTCCACGGAGAACTAACGTGAAGCGATGGATACCTCTGGTTCTGATGGTGGGTTTGTGCGGGTGCCACACCTTTATGAAAGTCAAGCCGGACTACGCGGACTTGCCGGTGGACACGTTGCGTGAAGTCGCTCGCGAAATCGAGCAGATCGTCCATGAGGGGAATCGCGATTTCACCATCGCGGACCGCGACGGCGTAGTCGTGAACACAGAACCGGTTCTGCATGCGATTCGCACGCGAGCCGCGCGGGCCCACCTCGTGGAGGGATTTCTCGAAACCGGCCACGCGTGGGAAAGGCAGAGTGGCTTGCTTGATGTGATTCGGTCGCGGGAGTACAAGAAGTTTGGAACGAGCCGCGACCGGGACCGCAACGCCCTCGTCGTCCTGGGGGAAAACACAGACCGGTGGGCCATTTATGAAGGTATCATCGATGCGGGAAACTTCCGGGCCAAGTCGCTTAGCGCCATCCAGGAGATCTTCTTTGAAGAGCGGCTCGCGTTTCTTCCCGAAGGCGTGAAATACGAATCCGAAACGGGGGAAGTCGCATTTGTCGGAGGGAGCCCCACCGCTCCATAAGAGCCACGCACGAGTCGCCGACTCGAAATCGATGCGCGTGAACGGTTACACTATGGGACCGAACGCGCGTCGCAGGCGCATCCATTCGTAAACCCGTCGGGGCATTGCAGAATCATGTCAGAATCCGCCGCTACGGCGACACGACCCGTCATGGAAGTCGACCTGGGCGGTCTCCGGATGAAGAATCCGGTCACCGTTGCATCGGGGACTTTCGGTTACGGGGCGGAATACAACCAGTACTTTGACGTAGCCGCCCTGGGCGCCGTTACGACGAAGAGTCTCTCCTTGAAAGCCCGCGCGGGCAATAAGCCGCCGCGGTTGGTAGAAACACCCGCGGGCATGCTGAACGCCATTGGCCTTCAGAATGTGGGGCTCGACGCATATCTGCGCGAGAAAGCCCCGTTCCTGCGGGAGCGCGGCGCTACCATCATCGCGAATATTTACGGCCATTCGCCCGAGGAGTACGCGCAACTCGCGCAACGCCTGGAAGCCGAGAACGCTGCGGACGCGATCGAAGCGAACCTCTCGTGTCCGAACGTGCACGACGCCCGTGTCGCGAAGGGCGCCGTGCTCGTGTCGCAAAACCCGGACGCCATTACAGAATACACCCAGACAATCCGTAGCGCGACCCGGCTTCCGCTTTTCATCAAGCTCACGCCGAACGTGATCGACATTCAAGGGCCGGCATTGGCCGCCCAAGAGGCCGGGGCGGACGGCCTCTGCCTGATCAATACGTTGCTCGGAATGGCCATTGACGCGGAATCGCGCCGCCCCCGTTTAACCAATATCGTGGGCGGGCTGAGCGGACCAGCTATTCGTCCGGTCGCGGTGAAGATGGTCTGGGATGCGGCGCGCGTGGTGCAGATTCCGATCATCGGGACCGGCGGGATCTGTTATCCGAGAGATGCGGTCGAGTTCCTGTTGGCGGGTGCGACAGCCGTGTCGGTGGGGTCCATGACGTTCCGCCAGCCAGACGCTGCCATGCAGGTCGTTCATGGGCTTGAAGCCTACCTCGTTCGTCACGGCATCCAAAACGTCGCCGAGCTGGTCGGCGGCATGAAAGTTTGAGCATGATGGGTCGCAAGACGGAATTGATCGTTGCGCTGGATGTGGATTCTCGCGAAGAAGCGCTCAACGCGGTGCGCATTTGCGAAGGCTGCGACTGGTTCAAGATCGGATTGCAGTTGTTTTCTCGCACTGGCCCCACACTTCCACGCTACTTCACCGCTCATGGAAAACGTGTCTTCCTTGATCTGAAGTTGCACGATATCCCAAATACAGTTCGGCACGCGGCGCGCGCCACCGCCGATTTGGGCGTCGACCTGATTACCGTGCATGCGCTCGGCGGATCGAAAATGATCGCGGCGGCGCGGGAAGCCGTCGAAGGCTCATCGACCAGAATCCTCGCCGTTACGGTCCTCACCAGCGTCAGCGCGGAAATTCTCAAGGAGGAGATGGGGTTGGACGAATCGCCCGCCGGCGCGGTTGCCCGATTGGCCACATTGGCCGTGGAAGCCGGGGCGCACGGAATCGTGTCGTCACCATTGGAAGTACCTGCGTTGCGCAAGGCCATCGGCGACGAGCCCGTACTGGTGAGTCCCGGCGTACGCCCTGACTGGGCCGGCAAGGACGATCAATCTCGGATAACAACGCCTCGGCAAGCCGCGGAGTTCGGGTCCGATTTCATTGTGGTCGGCCGGCCGATCCTGGGTCACGATAAACCGGCAGAAGCCGTAAAACTGATAAAGAAGGAACTTGCCCTATGACGTCCGGTCAGGTGATCGACATCTTTCGCGCGACCAACGCGCTGCTGGAAGGCCATTTCGTCTACGCGAGCGGGCGGCACGGCGCCCACTTTCTCCAGGCGTCGCGCGTCCTTCAGTATCCGAATTATACGGAGAAGCTCTGCAAAGGCATGGCGGAGAAGTGGGCCAAGGAAAACATAGAATTGGTGGTTGGACCGGCGACCGGAGGAATACTGCTGGCCTACGAAACCGCGCGACAGTTGGATTGCCGCGCAGTGTTCACCGAGAAAGACGACAATGGCCGAACCATGTCGCTGCGGCGGGGATTCAAGTTGGAGCCCCGGACAAACGTACTCGTCGTCGAGGACATCGTTACCACCGGGGGTTCCGTTCAGAAGACCATCGACCACCTGATCGAGCGGGGCGCCCGGGTGGCGGGCGTGTCGGTGCTCATCGATCGCAGCGGCGGCGACGCGAAGTTCGATTGCCCTTACAGGCCTCTGGCTCACCTCGCCATGCGCAGCTACGACCCTTCAGAATGCCCCGGATGCGCGGACCAGATTCCACTGACCGATCCGGACGACCTCATTCTCTAGGTCTCCGGGCTGGGGTAAGCCATTCGACACGCCGTTCGAACGAAGCCCGCGCTCGGCGACATGGTATCGAGACTTTTGAATGGGAGGCAATTCGATTGCTATGATGCGGGTCGGCCGTTCGGGGTGGCTGAAGCTCGTCATCGCGCCTTTGCCGTGTGTGGGTGTGGCGCGTCCGCAAGGTTGACATGTCCACGCAGGAATGGATAGCGTCAGACATTCGAGAACGTCCGAAACCGGGAATGGTATAGCGTCGATGAAGCGCCTCAAAGCCGACCTCCATACACATGTAGCGGATGATCCCTTCGACACCCTATCGCATTCCGCAGAGATGCTCATCGATGCCGTTGCCGCAGCCGGAATGGACGTGCTCGCGATCACGTGCCATGATTTGAACCTCTACCAAGACCGGCTCGCCGAATACGCGACGCGCCGCAACCTGTTGTTGGTACCGGGCATCGAGAAGTTCATTTCCAGAAAGCATGTGTTAATCCTGAACCCCCATCCCGATCATCTCATGGCGGGCTCCTTCGACGAGCTGCGAGAGATCGGACGGAAGGACGCCGCGTTCATCGCGCCCCACCCCTACTATCCCGCACCAAGCAGCCTGATGGGCGATCTGGTTCGCCATATCGACTTGTTCGACGCGATCGAGTGGAGTTCCCTCTATGTCCGCGGGCTGAACCCCAACCGTTGGGCAGCACGCACGGCGATCCGCTTCGGGCTGCCACTGCTGGGAACCTCAGACACCCACGGGGTACCCTACATGGATACGACACATTCATGGATTGACGCGGAACCCACGTCGTTGGGCATTGTCGAAGCGATTCGCGCGGGACGGGTCACGCTGGAAACCCGGCCCAAACCGTCGGGAGTGGCCATGCGGTCCGCCTTTGACGCCGTGCGCGGAATTATGATGGAATCCGTGAAGGTATGACGGCGACGAAGGGGTATTCGAAGTGATCGATCGCATTGCCATTCTCGGTGGAAGCAGCGTCTACATTCCGGAGCTGATTCTCTCCATCATTTCGCACAACTTGAACGTGAAGGAAATCGTGCTCATCGGGCGCGAGGGGCCCAAGCTCAAGTTGGTCGCTGGTTTCTGCCAGCGTTTGTTGAACAAGAGTGGGTTTCCGTCTTCCATCATCGCAACTACCAATCCCGCGGAAGGCGTGGCCGGCGCCAAATACACCTTGAATCATATTCGCGTCGGCGGTATGCAGGCGCGCGTGCGCGACGAGAAGTTACCGCCAAAACAGGGCATGATTGGCGACGAGAGTCTTGGCGCGGGTGGTTTTGCCAATGCCATGCGCACCCTTCCTGTGGTGCTCAAGTTAGCCGGGCAGATCGAGGCAGTCAATCCTGATACGACATTTTTGAACCTCACCAATCCCATGGGGGTTTGTGTCGAAGCCTTAATCAAACACTCCAAGTTGAACGTGCTCGGCGTGTGCGACCTGCCGGGCGTTTACGTCAAGAAGATGGCCGAATTGCTTCGTCTGGACGTGTCGGAAATCTGCGTCGACTATATCGGCCTCAACCACATGGGGTGGATCCAGGACATAAAAGTCGAGGGGCGCAGCAGTATGGCGCGCGTGCTTGAACGGCTCGAGGCCGAGAAGGACGACGGCTTCGACAATGCGTTGATCGAACTGTTCCGTATGATCCCGACACGCACAACAAGCCTGTACTTTCACCAGGATGAGATCCTGAAACGGCAGCAAGCCTGCGCGCGCTTCCGAGCAGAGGTACTCCACCACGCGGAGCAACAGATCCTGAAACTCTATCAGGATGAATCGCTATCCGAGGTGCCGGAGCTGACGCGCGCGCGCAACGCGATCTGGTATGAAGAGACGATCCTTCCGCTCATCGTCGCGCTGGAAGGAAAGAAAGAGTCGGACACGATTCTATGCGTTCGAAACGACGGCGCAGTTCGGGATTTGGCCGACGATTGCAGCGTGGAGATCCCGGTCCAGATCAGCAAGAAAGGAATCAAACCCAAGAAGGTGGGTAATTGCCCGCGATTCCTTCGGGGTCTGTTCCAGTCCGTAAAGGAAAGCGACCGCCTGACTGTGGAGGCGGTGCGACACAAGTCATACGAGTTTGCCCTTCAAGCTTTGACGATTAACCCGCTGGTGCCCTCCCTGGACGCGGCAAAGAAGTTTCTTGACCGCATCATCCGGGAGGAAAAACTGGAACTGCACTAGCGAACCGAAATACCCGGGGAGGATTCCATGATAGGCAGCAAATCAACCCTTACAGCGGTCCTTGCCGTGCTTCTGGCTGTTGCAGTGAACGCCCAAGTACCTGTGGTCGGCGGTCAAGGCGCGCGACTGAGCGACATCGAGGGTACCGACACACTCGTCACGGTCGTGTTGAAAGGAAGCAATGCGAGCGATGCCAATCTCAAAATCCAGGACGTTCGGAACAACGTCCTGACGGTGGAATCCGAGTCCGGCCAGCTCAACCATTATCTCATGTCGGATATTCAGGAGATCCGCGTTCAAGGAAGCGTCATGACGGTCAAGCGTCTCGATCCACTCGTGGATCGCGGCCTCACACCGGAACAGCAACAGGTGGTGACTCGGGCCGTCGATCGCGCATACGAAATCTTCAACGGAGCGGCAGGCAATCAGCCCCTTCGCATGTGGGCGGCTGAAGTGATTGCCGTGGGCGGCACTGATGAACAGAAACAAGCGGCTCTCGATTACCTCAACACCCTGGCCTCAGGCAATGATCTGCGTACGGCATTGGATGCAGCCCACCACCTGGTCCTGGCCGGATCGCCGCCGCCCACCAGCGAATTGGTCGGTCAGGGACTCGACAGCGGCGACCGGCTCGTGAGGGCGAGCGCGGCGCGATTGGCGGGACTTACCGAAGACCCGACCGGCAAAGCTCAATTGCACCAGATGCTGCGTGACCGGGCCTCAGACATTTCCGTTCCAGCGATTGACGCCCTTGCATGGCTGGGAGATCGCGAGATCATCCCCACGCTGCTCGAGCTGATTACCGAGCGGAACGAGGAAAAGGCGAATGCCGCCGCAGACGCCCTCATCGCGTTAGGTGGAGACGACGTGTTAGCCGCCCTCAGAGAGATGGTTCCATCAGCAGAGGGTCGCGCGCGATTCCGGGTCGTTCGAGTACTGCACGCCCTCGGCGATCCGACAGGAACCAAGCTCATGCGCGAGGAGATGCTGAAAGTGCCGTCGCTTGAGTTCGATTCCGCGACCATCCTGGCACGCCAAGGCGACCCGGTCGCCATGCAAGTCCTTCGCGATCGGTTGGCGCAACGCTACGACCCCTATCAGGAGGTCCTAACGCGCCGCGCCGAAGCCACGGCCGCGCTGATCGAATCCGGTGACCGGACAAACATCAGCGTGTTTCAGGAACTGCTTCGAATCGGCATGCCAGAAATTAACATGACGGTCTTGCGATTAATCAGTCTGCTGGACCTCCGATCGTTGCTGCCGGTTACGCAACCGGTGATTGAGAGCTCTGACCCGGCGGTGGCCACGGCAGCATGCCAGGCGGCCGTGTCGCTCGCCCACGCCGATTACCGCGCGAGGCTGGCGAAGCTGCACCGGTGATAAGTGATGCCGCGGCTCCACGTGCGGATTAGCGGCCGCGTACAGGGTGTCGGATTTCGCTATGCAACCTATCGGCAGGCGGAATCGCTGGGGCTGACCGGTTGGGTTCGAAACCTGCGCGATGGGTCGGTGGAGGCCGAATTCGAAGGTTCGCGAGCGATGCTGGAAGCTATGCGAAGCTGGTGCGATGAAGGCCCTGCCTTCGCGCGCGTGGATACCGTCACGACCAATTGGATGGACGACGGCCAGGGTTACTCCGGCTTCGAGATCAGATAGGAAGGCACGGAGACGCGACTCCCCTATTTTGTAGGCGTCAGCACCCAGATCATCTCCGTGCTCGAAGCGGAGAACAGAGCACCCGCAAAATCGCCAAGTACTGCCTCCACCTCGAACCCCGCAAGCGCTACGAGCAGTTCCATCTCGCGGGGCGTGGTCCAAGCGCGCACCATTTCCATCGTCGTCGAATGGACCACCGTCCCGGTCGCGTCGAGCTCGTGAATCGTATGATCCTCGCGGAGGATCTGCGTGAACTCATCATAGGTCGAAGCGCAATAATGATGGATTGCCCAGCCTGTATCAGGGTCCTCGTACTGGTCTACCAAGCGGAGCGCTCCATTCCGTGGGTCCAGCCAGGGTGCGATGGTCGATGGACGGGCAGCCCACGTATTCAATATGAACACCCCGTCGGGCTCCAGGTGGCGATGAACTGCGGCAAGACAGGCTCGTTGCTCGCCCGGCGTCAGCAGATGCATGAAGGTCCGATAGGGCATCGCGATGAACGCAAACCTCTCACCGAGCGAGAAGTCCCGCATGTCGCCTTTTACGAGTTCGAGCCGGCCGGGAATCGGTGCGACAGCCTCGCACTTCTTGCGGCATCTATCCAGCATGACCGGGGAATTGTCCATTCCAACGACGTCGGCCCCAGACATGGCCATGGGAATACAAATGCGTCCCGTGCCGCACCCGATTTCCAATGTGCGCCCGCGCGCGCGCAGGGCCTGCGCGACGTAGAACTCCACGTCACCCTCGATGCCCTTTTGAAGCAGATCGTAGTATTCCGCCCACGGATCGAATGGAGCAGCCATCCCTTCGCCTATCCCGCCATGCCGTCGCCGGCCGCACGTTCGACGTCCAACGCGCGCGGTTCCCGTATCGATTCACAAGTGGCCGTTTCCGACGCATGAGACTCAATGTGCGCGGCGAGGAATGCGAGCATCTTCCGGAAGATGGAGCGGCGTTCGCCCCAATGAACGTAGTCGAACCCGTGCCCCCGGTTGTTCAGCGCGATGAATTCAGTGGGGACACCCAGTTCGCGCAAACGCGCGTGAAATCTCCGCGATTGTTCGAAGTGGACGAGAAAATCCTTCTTGCCGTGTACAAACAATATCGGAGCGGTGCCGTCGCTGGCGTAGGTTATGGGAGATGCCTTCTCCCACGTCGTTCCCGGCGGCGAAATGGCTTCCCGGCCACTGAAATCCACCATGAATCGCGTCGTCGCACGGCGCAAGGGGCCCCGGGAAGGCAGGTCGCGGTAGCAGGTAAGGTCGACCGCTCCGTACAGGCTCACGGCCGCGCAAATCGAAGAGGACGGACCCGGATTCTCATCGCCCTCCAATCCATCTTCCGGATGGGTTGCGGCGAGCAGCGCCGCCAAGTGCCCCCCTGCCGACGCGCCAAACGAGACAATGTGGTTCGGATTAACCCCAAGCTCGTCGGCATGGAGCCGCAGCCAGCGCACGGCCGCTTTGCAGTCATGCAGACACTTGGGAAAGGCGAAGCGAGGCATCAGCCGGTAGTCGACGGTCATGACAACGAACCCAGCGCGCGCAAACTGACGACAGTACCAGGCCTGTTGATAGCGGGTGCCGAGAATCCAGGCGCCACCATGAATCAATACCATCCCGGGACGGCTCGCCTGGCCGCCGTCTTCGGGCATGTACAAAGTCATACGGAGCGGTTTGCCGTCGGGACGGGCGTACTCGATTCCTTTGCGTTTACAGTATCCATAGGCCTCGGGTACGTAGCGCATGTAAACTCCACCGTTCGGGTTGCGTCCGCGAAACGATACCAATCATGCCGCTCGGTGGCAAGTTATGCGCCCCCAAAATGCACGGTGCCTCTTTCGCACGTCGAAAGAGGCACCGGAGATTCTGGTTAGAATCCGTGATTCACGCGGTATCTAATCGTCACCCTCTTCATCATCGTCATCGCTCGGGAAACCCGAGAAACTGAAGACGAGTTCCAACAACTGCAGAATAAACCCGAAGATCAGCTCCAGCAACGCATTGACGTCCATGCGTCCCTCCTTCTTGACCAGATCCTGGTCGACTTTGGTCCCATGCAAATTCTACCAGTGCAGGAACGTTTTGTCACGCCTACCGCCTACAGCCACTTTGAGAGGGGAAAGCGGCATGATGTCACAGACGCAATCGCGGCGCTATCGCATTACGATTCGCCGCCATCCGTAGACAAATCATCACTAATTCGAGTAATTTGACTATTAGAAACAGTCGAAACACGCTATTAACAGATTAAGCCTC
This sequence comes from Candidatus Hydrogenedentota bacterium, assembly GCA_045863335.1. Taxonomy (GTDB): domain Bacteria; phylum Hydrogenedentota; class Hydrogenedentia; order Hydrogenedentales; family SLHB01; genus JAHDWY01. The sequence continues at coordinate 33,333 of BTVY01000049.1, forward strand.
CCCCCGGTGACCCTGGGGACCATTTCCACGGGTGCGTCCCGGCACTCCCGCATGCTTATCACGAGTGATCCGGTGAACCCCTTACAAAATGACCGACAAGCCGCTCGGTGCCGCCCGGAACACCCGTTCCCATCCGGGGCCAAACGGAAGCGCTGCGCCGAAACCCCCACCCGCCGCCAAGCCAAGTCCAAAATACCGGGAACACCCGAAACGTACCGGACTCCCTGGCACCAGAACTGCCCCGTCATGTTCGCGGGCGCCGAAACCAAGACCAAGAAGAAGTAAATTCATGAGAACCGCGGGGTACCGACATCTCCACCGCCCCGACGAGAATCCGGGCTGGTAACGCTCCGCTTGGGCCGTGCATATATATGGATAACCCGATCAGGCTGACTCCCAAACCCAGAGGACATTTCTAACGAGTTAACCCAGAGACATTTCTAATGAGTCTTGACACACGTGAGCACATTGAATTGACATGACGTATTTCCAAGTGCTATAGTTCGCACTCGCTGCAGGAAGTGAATCCACCTCCATGCAGCGACAAATACGCGGGGGCGTAGTTCAGTTGGTTAGAACGCTGCCCTGTCACGGCAGAGGTCGCGAGTTCGAGTCTCGTCGTCCCCGCCATCTAAAATTCTTAGCTCCAATAGGTTATTCAAACAACCTGTTGGAGCTCTTCTTTTGGACCGTGTCCTGGAACTCCAAGGCCCACCTCCCACAGGTTCGGTTCGGTATTTCGGCAATCCTGCCCCCCGGTCCTCAGTTCGCTGGACTTCGCATCAGGTAAAGGGCGGCTGAATTCTGCGGCATTGATGGCTTCTGGCCACGAGTCTGATCGCGGGTCCGTGAGCAACGCTTCCGGGAAAGGACTATTCCGTGGTAGGCTACCTGCGGTGATCGCACTGTCGGGGGACCAGATGCGTCAAGCTATTCGTCAGCGCCAGAATAACATGAACGGGTGCGCCCTTCTTCTGCAGCCCTCACCGCGTGCGACGGCCGAACCGATCAGGAACTTGTCCGGAATAGCGATTCGCATGTACGCGTCACGTGTACCCGCTAACGAGACCTGCGAGACCTTTCGCTGTCCTGGGCTGACTCCTACAGTCAACAGAACCAAGATTCTTCGATCTGCGCCAAGCGGACCCGCAAAGGTCATCATGACCGACTACGAAGTCGCGGAATTAGAATGGGGGTATCAGTGAGCGTGCGGTTTCTTCTTGCAGTCGCTTTGATATGGCCAATCTCCTGGTACGCAGTTGCGGATGGACAGGCGCGTCCCGGGTTAGATGTTGACGCGAGCCTTCATTTCACCGCGTCCGACCGGGCCGGTGAGTACAGTCTTAATACGGGCGCGCTTCACGGAACTATTCGCCAGAACGGGGTATCCCTGGGCCTGCTCCCTTTCGAGCATATGGATACCGGCATTCCCCTGGCCGGAGAACCGGGCATACTGACGTTCTACCGCATCTTTACAACGAACCGCCGATACGGCGAAAGTGCCCGGGCACGGCCGAGCAACGCAAGAGTTCTCCCAGATGGCTCGCTGCACGTGTTGTGGCCCGACTCTCAAGAACATCCGTACACGCTGATTGCAATCTATCAATGGCGAGACGAAGAGACGCTCGACCTCGAGACGACGGTGGAGGCCAAGGTGGAGCTGCCAGATTTCGAGATCTTCCTGTCGTCTTATCTCGGGGCGCGGTTTCCGGTGACGAGCGTGTACGTGAAACATCCCGAGGGCGGTGACAGCAACGGGTTCATGACCGCGGAAACGAGGTACGGCACATGGCAGGTGTATCCGCGCGACGAGAAAGCCCTTTCCCTCGTGAAGGATGGGCGCTGGACCATACCGCCGAACCCCGTCGACTGGGCCATCATGCCGGAATTGGCTGCGCCTCTCGTGTACCGCCGGGAACCGGAAACCGGATTGGTTGTTGCGCTCATGGCGCCAGCGGAGGATTGTTTTGCCGCGTTGACGCCCGAGCGTGACGAACCTCACCGATCGATGTACCTATCACTCTTCGGGCGGACACTTCAGGCGGGGGAAACGGCGCGGGCCCGTGTGCGGCTCGTAGTCTCAGACGTGCTGGACGATGCGGGGATCGTGGCGCGCTACGAAGAGTATGTAAAGGAAATTGAGCAAATCGGGCAGCGATGAAGTGGCAATCCGTCCGGTTAACACACGATTCATCGTGTAGGGGGAATCACCATGGAAAGTCCGGAGCTAGTTGGCAGCAACCACGGGACAACGCGGCGTGATTTTTTGAAGCGTTCGACGATAGCGGCCTCGGCCGCCGTCGCGGGTATTCAGAGCATTGCGACTAATGCGTATGCCGCGGGAAGCGACGTCATCCGCGTCGGCATGATCGGGTGCGGAGGGCGGAATACCGGCGCTGCTGTGCAAGCGTTGAGCGCCGATCCGGGCGCCCGGCTTGTGGCGATGTGCGACATCCTCATGGACCGCGTCAAGACGAGGCGTGAAGCAATTAAGGGACGCATGAAGGAGCAGGTTGCTGTCGACGACGACCACTGCTTCGCGGGCTTCGATGGGTATAAGCATGTCATCGAAGCTTCTGACGTAGTGCTGATCGCCAATGCCGCGAAGTTTCATCCGTTCCACGCGATGAGCGCGCTCCAGGCCGGCAAGCACGTCTTTGTTGAGAAACCCCACGGCATCGACCCCGCAGGCATCAAGCTCATGCAGCGCGCGGCAGAGGTGGCGCAGGAGAACGGACTCTGCCTGGTCTCTGGACTGCAGAGCCGGTATCACACGGGGTATGCCGAAACGGTGCAAAGGATATACGATGGCGCCATCGGTGATGTAATTGCCATCGAGGAGAATTTCCTTCGCGCCCCGTATGTCGTCATCGATCGTGCGCCGGGACTATCCGAACTCGAGTGGCAGTGCAGCACCCAGTACCATTTCCGTTGGCTCTCCGGTGATGATGTGCCCCAGTCCCTGGTGCACAACCTGGATCGCGCCAGTTGGGTGCTGCACGACACCGCACCGATCAAGTGTCATGGCCTCGCCGGACGATCTTCCATGACCGATCCGATCTACGGCGACGTGTTCGACCACCATTCGGTCGTCTACGAGTTTGCGACCGGCACCCGGGTGTACGCCTTCTGCCGCACGACCGAAGGATGCTACAACGAGACGTCCAGCATGATCTTCGGGAGCAAAGGCAAGGCATCCATTCTGGCGTGTCAGATCTGGGGCGAGAACGAGTGGCGCTGGGAGGACGCGTGCGATCCGTATCAGATCGAGCATGACGTGCTCTTCAAGGCGATTCGCTCCGGTGAACCGGTGAACAACGGCGACTATATGGCGCGCAGCACCATGATCGGTGTGATGGGCCAGATCTCGTGTTACACCGGAGAGGAAATCACCTGGGAGCGGGTCAACGCCTCCGACTTCTTCTACCCCCCCAGCCCTGACGAATGCCACGACGGCATGCCCCCTCCTGTCTTACCCGACGCGAATGGGATCTACCCCGTGCCAATACCGGGGATTACAAGACTACTCGAGGCCTGAACCGGCAAGGACCGGAAGAACACCGGCGGACTTCCAAAACGCGCATGCAAGGCAAGTTTCCCGGTGCGCCGATGTTGTCATGCACGCATTCTGGGGATATGATTTTCCCTGATGCGCGAGATCCGCTGATGAAAACAATATGGGGGTTCATTCCGTGATTACGAGCCTGGGTGCCTTTTCGGGGAACTACACCGCACTTGTCGTGGCGCTCCTTGGTCTACTTCTGTCGGCGCCGATTGCGAGTGCTCAAGAGTATTCACCAGTTGAACGTTCCGCTCCGCATGCGGTGGCGGGTGACATTCGCGAGTTCCCGTTCCTTTTCGACGGATACGCCGGCCATTGGTCCCGGGACGAGTGGTCCTGGACGTCTGCGCGCGGACTCTTCGTGCAGTCGAACCCCACGGCAAGAGCTGCGGTCTGGGCGATGGAAGAGGATTTGGGAAGCCAGCTTCTGCTCGAAGAACTCCGGATCGAGCGCGGATTCATTCAAAAGCTTGCCGCCCAGGCGTTCACCGTCGCCAATGCGGACTCCCTAGAGGATCTAACGACCGGCAACGACGCCGGCACGAAACTCGTCGCCCTCCTGGATCGGTCCCCCCTCGCGCAGGAACTACTGAAACAACTCTCGCCGGAGCACCAGTTCCGGCGCAATCGCGCATTCATGACTCGATACGGCGAGCAGAACCTCTTCGTGCTTTGCTGCCCCACCCAGGAAGAATTGGACCAGCTAAAGTCCGATATCGAAACGACTGTGGCACTGGTTCGCGATTACGACCTTCACCGGGGTATCGCGGGGGTCAGAACGAACCACCTGACCATCACCACCGGCTATCAGCACAATCCGTTCTTTCTGATTTCGCTGTTTCGCGAGCTGGGCTGCACCTGGGTCATGACGTCCGGATACAACGACTGGATGCTGGGTGAGCCGGTGCGTGAGGCCTTGCAGGAAGTCGACGTTCCCTTCGTGTGGGTATCGGGTCAATACGTTACCGGCGGAACGCTGTACGGCATGGATCGTTATCCTGACGTTCAGGACAACACAGTCGAACAGTGCCTGGACTGGGCCGAGGATCGGGGTGGGTATTTTTTCGCGAACCTCGCTGCGGCCAACGACGACAACAAGAACCGCTACAGCGGCTACATCGTGAGCGGGACCGGCGATCAGGATCGCATCGCCGAATTGGCGGCTCCGTTTATCTCCCAGACCGGCGATATCAACCGCAGCGCGCCGGTATCCATGGTGGTACTGCTGGAGAAGGGCGCTGCGCTGACGCAGGACTCGCTGATACAGGGGATTCTCGAACGGCGCGCCGTCGCGGTGTACCCCGGTGGCGCGGTCGTTGGCCCCGTTGAATTGCGGCGCGCCATGCAGATTCTGCTGCTCGAAGGCGCTACGCTCGAAAGCCGTTTTCCCGGGCCTTTATCATTGCATGCGCAGATCGGGAATGGCGCGCTTCACATCGCGGTGGAGAATCTGACCGAGCAGGACGTGAACGTTACCCTGTCGCACCACCCAAGCGCTGGCGTCAGCATCCGTGAAGGCAACGGGCCGGCTCCTTTTGATCTGAAAGCAAAGGAGCGCCGCGTACTCTCCGTGCCCATCGAGCTGCTCCCGGAATCAAGCGATAGGAACAGTCTCATCCAGGTCATAGCCGAATCGGACGCCGGGCAAACACGGGCCTTGGCGCATATTACCGTCCCCCCCATCGTCAATGCCCATCCCCTGCTCTTCGACACGCCCGGCGCGATCGACTACCCCATTTCCGTCTGGAACCCCGGCGCAACAACGCCCATTCCGGTCCGGCTCGCCGTAATCCGGCGCGACAATTCCGAACGCGTTCTCGAACTCGAACGGACATTAGCGTGCGAACCCTGGAACGAAAGCCGCGACACCTTCCCGCTCGATCTGGAGACTGGCGACTATCGCGTTGAAGTTGCCGCGCTGGGTGTCACGGCGACGGGACTCGTTTCCATACGGACGCCCGAGGGCACGGCAAGCACGCGGTTGGAGGATCTTAACGGCGACGGCGTTGACGAGATCATCATGGAGAACGAGCACGTCCGAGTCGCCGTGCTCCGCACCGGCGGCCGCGTCATCGAGTACACGCTGAAGGACAGCGGCGAGAACGTATTCTTCAAACTGTGGCCCGAGAAGCCGCCCATGCACGGCAAGGTGGGCGGGGTGCGCCAGTTCTATCCCTTTGGCGGGTTGGAGGAGTTCATCGGCTATCCCTACATCGGCGGGCACACGGAGTTCCGCTACGAAATTCTCCAAGCGGAGGGGGACAAGGCGCGGGTTCGGATCTGGGCCAATATTCATGGCAGCGAAATCTCGAAGATCTACACACTCTACGGCGGGGGGCCGGTCCTGGAAGCGCGGTATGCCTTCTCCAACATGACACCCTCGCTCAACGTCATCGGCATCAATCCGCTGTTTGAATTGGGCAAGTCCACGGGGCCGGAGGACCGCTACTACTTCCCGGAGGACGAACTGGTGGAAACGCGGCCGGAGCTGGAGCGCTACTATGGCCGCGCCACATTCCCGAGAGAAGGCTGGACCGCCGGGTACGACACGGAAGAGGATGTCGCTCTCGTCATTGCTTACCCCGTGGACAACGCGATCTATCTGCACCTATGGAATAACCATCCCGACAACACGCCCACGCCCTATTACTACACGGAACTTCAGCCCTGGATTGAGCTGGACCACGGCACGACCACATACTTCTCCTACTACGTTCTCGGCGATACGGGCTCGTGGGAAGCGCTGCGCGATACTTTTGCGGACTATGGTTTAGTCACGACATCCACCAAGGACGCACCGTGGCAGCGTTGATCACGGAGCCTATGCCAACAGCGAGCGCAGCGTGTCGATGTGTTTTGGGATCTCCGTGAAGGGATCCTCCGCCTCTTCATACTCGAGCACGAGATAGCCGCGGTAGTTCGCGCCACGAAGAATCTCGACGATGCGTCCGAAGTCAGCAGGCTGCTTCTGTCCGTCGGGATGGATGAAGACCTTGACCTGGGCGTTGACCGCGTAAGGCGCGATCCGTTCGAGTTCGGCGTAGGGATCGGCGGTGCGGAAGTTCCCGCTGTCGAAGTTGACGCCAAACCAGGGCGAAGACTTCACGCCTTCGACGATACGCAGAAGCTGGTCCGCGGTCGCGGTAATCCCGCCATGGTTCTCCAGCGCGAGAAAGACTCCACGCTGCGCGGCATAGTCTAGCGAAATATTAATTCCCTCGATGCAGTTCGCGAGGGCATCCTCTTCCGATAAGCCGTCCGGCACCTTCCCCGCGAAAATGCGAATGACCGGAGCGCCGAGCCGCGCTGCATGATCGATCCACTCGCGTGTATCGGCCAACTGCTGTTCGCGCTCGGGACCCGCCGACATGCAGAAATCATTGCCGATAGCCGTTCCGGAGATATCGAGGCCAAGACGAAACGACAGTTCCTTCAGGTGCATCAGATACTCGGGCGTCACGTTTGCCGGGAAGTAGTAGCTGGTGGGCTCACATCCATCCAGGTCGAGGTCGGCACAGAACCGAATGAAATCGTCGAGGGTCATCTTCGCTTCAGCCAACTCTGCCTCATTCGGGCGGCGAGGCAGCACCTTGTTGAAGGAATAGCCGGCAAGGCTGAGTTTCATGTAGGGCTTGCCGTTGCGTACCGGAGGTTCCGCCGCAAAGGAAGGGAACAAATGCGAACCGATGACGGCGCTCCCAGCTCCCAGTGCGACATTCTTCAGAAAACTGCGACGGCTGCTCTCGAACATACCCACGATACGGGTCCTCCTCATGGCCTCCCCCGCGCATTCGTTCGGAGCCGGGGGTTCTTCCTCATGGTTCAAGAGCTACAGTGTAGCAAACAGGAAGGGCCGAAGTATGTGCGCGCGCGCCGGATGGGCCTCAGCGCCGAACGAGGTTGGCGAGTGTCTCAAAATCGGCGTCGTTGTTCGCGGGGTCGAAATCGAGCGAATCTTCGTATGCGGTCAATTCCTTTCGGCGGGCCTCGATTCGTGCTCGCAAGCCGCTATCGAGCGTGGCCACGTAGATACCGGCCTTCGACAGCGAGTCCGCAATCGCGACGCCCCCTTCCGTTCGCTCGAATCGCACGTCCGCGGTCCCGTCCGCGTCGACGCGAAACACATCAATCGGGCCGCTTAAGTAGGTGGGCAGTTCAAACACGAACTTCGCCTCCCGCGGCGGTCCAAAAACGAAGGTCTTCGTTTCAGGATCGGGGGTGTAGGCGAGGTCGAGCCCAAAGAGCAACGCGCCGTCCGGCGCGACGATGGACGCAAGGTCCCAATCCAGTTCGCCGTCAGTGGTGCGAACTTGCACATACCGGTACGCGTCTCCGCGGAGGTAGAAATCCTCCAGCATCCGAATCTCGCGTCCGATCCGGGTGATTTCATCCAGCGTGTCGCGATACATGAGCTGACTCTTCAAGGAAAGGTTGAACCAGTAGAGCGATGTAATACGGCTGCTCAGGGCATGATAAGCCTGCACGCGGAGTTCATCCGGCGTCGGCGAGGTCCGGGTACGGCCGTCCATTTCATACCAGCCTTCGTGCGGACCTTGCGACCAGACGGCCGTAGGTTTCGGCCGGCTCATCTCGCGCAGCACGCGGCACATTTCACCAATGCCCTCGAGCGGCGCAGCCCAGCCGATACGTTCTCCTCCCCACCGATCGTATCGGGTCCAGACATCGGCCGCCGGGGCACAGACGCGGTACGCGTCGTAGTGGGGAAAGTCGGACAGGCCCGCATAATAGGGAAAAGTGCCTTCATCGCTCAGTGTGATCGTCGTGGGAATGTGCGAATCGAAGAGCTTGTGAAAGGTCTTGAAGACTTCCTGGGGCAGATGGCCGCCGTCCGCAAACGGCAACTGCGGTTCACCCAACAGTTCAAACCCATGCACATGGCGAGCCATCTCTACGGAATCGTATTTCTCGCGGCTCGGATTGCCGAACTGCTTAATTGGATATTGATCGTATAGCCCACCCGTTCCGATGTTGTCATGAAACCCATCGATCTCGCCGACGTGTGCCGTGTTGACGTACAGCCGCTTGAGCTGCTTCAAATACGGTTCATGGAGAAACAGGTGCTTGCCGTCCGCCGCCGTGCCGCCGCACCAGCCACCGGAGATATCGAATACCTCGCTCTTGACGCGGAGATGCGTCCAAAGGTAATCCTCCGCGCCGTCTTCATCCTCGTAGCGCACCTGCAACGCCGTGTAGGTGAGGGGCAACGGCTCCGTCGGTACGACGATAATGCCTTTATCCTGCGGGGGAACTACACCGTCTTTCGGCCAAGTCTGCCCCGGTCCGTGCCAGTCGCCCGCAAACAACGCGCGGTAGGGAGCGTCGGATCGGGGCAACCAGAACCGGACACCCGTGATTCGCATGGGGGCCGCAGCGCGGTTTTCAACGTGAATGACCGTCTCATGAGGCGTCGGCTCGCTCCCGAGAAACGTCACGGCAGAAATCCAGCGGGACGGCGCTTCGACAGTCGCGGCCATGGGATACATTTCGCCGCGCGTCCAGTCTTCTGCGGTTACCGTAAGGTCGCCCTCGTCGTTCCACGTCGGCCTGACAGCATCGACGGTCCAGACCGAGAGGGCCTCGGGGGGCAATCTACGCTCCATGTCCTTCCAGATATCCGGCGTATCGTGCCACGCCCAATCTCCCCTGAGAATGTAATTCAGGGGATAAACTCCGTTGAACCTGGCCTCGTCAAAACCCGCCCATGCAGAAGCGTTCGTAGACGTGTTGCGCACGAACAGTTGAATCAGCGCGCCCAATGGTTCGCCGGGCGGCGGGTAGTAATGCAGACCCTCGGCGCGAACCAGCGGCGTCACGGTGACGCCTTCCAGCGCGATTCGTGGCACCGCGGAACCACTCTCCTCGGCGGCGCGCAACGCCGCGTTGGCGCCTTCGTCCGATTCGGCAGTCTGTCCAAACACAGCGCTCATAAGGGCCACGAGGCCGACAACGACAACTCTCATCCTTGCACTCCTCGAACTACATTCTGCCAACAACGGCGGGCAATGATCGCTGCATGGGCTAAAGCGAAATCTAATCTTGAGCCGCCCGAACCGGCTGGCTCAAGCATTCGCGCAGCACATCGGCGTAGGGTTCAACGATACGGAAATCCTCCAGCCGATACCGGCCCACCGTTTCCAGGAGGGAATCGAGGGAATCGCGATACATGTTGGGCGTGCGCGGCCAGGGTTTCGCATACTGATACAAACCCCAGATGGTTCCCTCGTTGGTGTCATCAACATACTTCCACGTCCACGGGGACCAATGCCAGCCCAATTCGTTGAACATGGTGAGAAAGACGCGCATGCCCTCGATGTCGTTGGGATGGTCGCCCATGGTGCTGAACTCGCCGAGGTATATGGGGACGCCGCACCGGCGTTGTTCCATCAACCCAATGCGCTTTACCTCCTCGGCGCGCTTGGGATGGTCGGCGAGCCCTTTTTCGTCCGTAAACAGCGGGTCCGCGCCGGAATAGAAGTGGAACGAGTACACCACGTTGGACCAGCCCAGTTCCTTGGGGTCGGGGAAGAAGCCCGTGTTGGTCCATTCCGGGAACTCCAGTTTGTAGCCGTCCTCCATGATGATGATCGTGTCGGGATCGACTTCGCGTATCGCGTCGTAGATACGATCGTGCGCGGCCGTCCAGTCATCGACGCCTTTTGCGCTGAAGGGCTCGTTCAATGCGTCGTACGCCCATACCGTGGGATTCCCGGCATAGCGTTCGGCAATGGCTTTCCAGAGCGCGGCCGTCCGTTCCTGAAACTCCTGGTTCGCGAAGAACTCGCCACGGCTCAGTTCACCCGTGTGGTCCCATGGGCTCTGTCCGCCCACCGCGCCATGGAAGTCCAGCATCACGTAGAGATCGTGTTTCGCGGCCCACTCCACGGCTTTGTCCAGATAACGGAAACCGTAGTCGTGATACTGATACGGCGCATCGTCGCTTTCAAACCACCGGTACCAGAACGGCACTCGAATGAAGTTGAACCCGACCGCCTTCGCCAGTTGGAAGTCGGCCTCGGTAATCCAGGCGTCATGATAGGCGTTCCAGAGCCGCCCAGCACCAAAATCGCCAAAACGCTCGCGTAACAGTTCGTCCATTTCATGTGCCGCAAAGACGGAGGGTTCTCGTTCAAACGCGGCAATATAGTCTGTGAACCCCTCCGCAGGCGCCCGCTTCTTCAAATCCGCATGAAGCCGCTCGATGTACTCGTGCACGTTCTCTTCGTCATCGTTGAATTCGCCCACTGCTTCCAGCGAATCGTGTAGTTCCGTCGCGATACCGGCCTCCTCCGCAAGCCGCGGCAAGTGGTCGTGCCACTCCATCTCGATGCTGGGGATCCACGTCTCCATCATGAGCCAGCCGCCAAAGTTGATGCCACGCATGGACACAACCGTGCGCGTGTCGTCCACGATGTTCACATCGCGGACAGACAGGGTGGGTACGGACAACGTTGATTGAGCGCCGGCACACACACCACCGACGAACACCACGGCCAAGATACACACAAGATTCGACTTCATGCTTCTACTCCCAGGTTCGCTCCAGGGTATCGAGTCCCATTCCGCACGCCCTGCGGTGTCAATATACTGCCTCACGTGGTTCGAAAGCGCGGCCTTCGCAGTCCATTTACATACTGTGGACAACGGGAACGCGCAACGCGAGGAGAAATCCGAGGATTCCGGGGAATCGACACGCGGGCACACCAACAGCGAGAAGTTGTAAATCACCCCACCAATTGCAGGAAGACCGCTAGTTTTCCTGAGAAATGCACTCTTCACAAAGCGTATACCCTTGCGCTTCCGCCTGGCTCTTGGTCATGGCGTCCACGCCGGGACGGCCTCGGGATAGCCATTTACAGCCCTGCGTATGGTAAGTGCTCTGCCCGCTCTTCACAAAGACAGCCGGGTCATCCGGCGTACCCACCCCCTGCGCTGCCTCTTCAAGTTCAGACGGCAAGTCGCTTACCGGAACCGCGGAGTCATCGGATCCACCGAAGCCACACCCGGGCAACAGACATGCGGTAAGAAGCAACATTGCAGCTATCGTGACGGCGAACCGTAGAGAATCAGTATGGAGTTTCATCCGTTGTAACGTCCTTGATGATTGGTACATTTTTTCGAATCGATTCTGTCCCTCACTCGAGTCACACAACCATGGAGGAGCCGGGGCTCCTCCATGGTTGTTGACAAAATCGATTCAACTACGCGAATCGTTAGTCATTTCCAACGTTCATGTTCACGATGGATACAAACGTCTTGGACAACACGAATTGATTACTCAATTCGTCGGCCGGATACCGGGCAAACTGCACGTGCCCATCCAAGTAAAGGATATTGGCGCCACCGGGAACGTGATTGAAGCTCGCAGCCCCGATCTCTCCCGTATCCTTTGAAGAGATCCGGTCCCACATCACGACAACGTCACTCTGTGCCTTGGAGCTGCCTGCCGGGTTGTTGATGTCGGTAATCATGTACCGCTCCACCCCCTCGCGCAGGTGCAGAGCGCTTTGCTCGCCTACCACGGGAAAATCGAGTTCGACGTCCTGCCGGTACCAATCGACTATCCGGGTCTCATCATTCGGGCCGTCGTCGTCCATAACGTCATGGAAGTACTCGGCGTCCGCCGGGTCCACTACCCATTCCGGCCGAATCAACTTGGCAAGATACATGTACGAAGGATAGTTATTCACGAAGAACTTTCCGTTCGTGCACGGACTCGCCGGATCGTTCCAGTCCAACGTGGTGTAACCGCCCTGATTGGGACCGGCCGCGTTGTCGGCGGTCAAGAACCAGCTATTCTCTTCATGACAGGCCTCGTATTCCGGCGTACCCGGAACGGGATAGGGATTCATCCAGCCCCCCCATCCCGTGCGGAGTCCGGCGCTCGGGCACACAATGATCTTGAGATCCGTCAGGTACTCCGGATAAAGGTCTACGCCACGGGGCCCTTGACCCATGGGCCAAAGGGTGAAGTCCGGCACATTCTGCTCGATGATTTCGTAGCTCGTCGCCCAGAAGTCGTAATCCGGGTAAATCTCGCCTTTCGTTTCGTTGGCGAACATTTTCAGGACGAGACCATATTGTTTCAAGTTGTTCTGGCACGAAGCGCGACGGGCTGCTTCCCGAGCCCGCGCCAACGCGGGCAGCAGGATTGCCGCCAGGATACCTATGATTGCGATTACGACCAACAGTTCGATGAGTGTAAAACCCTTCTTCCTCATATTGCTCTCCTTGCATGCGACTCAGCGCATGCTCTGTTATTAATCCCACACACAAGTCCTGAGAAACTGCGATGGAACGGGTGAAATTCCGCGATGTCGACCTATCACCGTGATAATCACCGCCTTGCGCAGCACAGGCCCAACCCCACCCCGTCAGGGGTGCTGGGCTGTCTGCCATTCTGTAGCATGAGGCCGGAATCAGCAATTGTTGAAACTAGCGAAAAACTTTGCGAAACTATCAACAAAATCGCAGTCAGCAGGTCAATCACACGACGCACGGCAAGAGTCAAATTACTTATAATAATACACTTATGCCAGAAATCAACCCGTCATATCGGCCACCCAAAGAGATCGGCAATAATGATAGAATGCCTTTGAAATCCGAACCAGAACCGCGCGAGGGAGAAGGCGTGAGAAGTCGCACCGACAGCCGATTGGGCAGCGTTGAGACCGGAATTGTCTGGTCGAATCGATGCCAGGAGCATTTTACGCCCTGGCGTATCGCGACGGAAGGGCTGAACCGGTGCGATACTAATTGCAGAAGCCGGGGTTAGTGACCTCTATCCGGGATATCAGCTGGGACGGGAGAATCCGCGATTTCACCTCCTGGTCTATACGTCGGAAGGTACCGGGGACTTTTTCACGCCTACCTACCAAGCTCCCGTAGGAGCCGGGTACGTGCTGATTGTCCCGGCGGGGCGGCCTTTCGGCTATCGCCCTTCCAAAGGGCGTTGGCGGTTTACGTGGATACACCTTCCGGATGAGAAACGCTGGGCCCGGCTCCGCGAGCTGGATCCACAGATTCGGCGGACGAGCTATTGGAAGCCCATTAATACCGCGATGCAAGAGTTTCTTCGGGAGTACCGGAGCCGGCGACAGGACTCGAACGAGGCCGCAGGTCTTTACGCGCAAATCCTGGCACTTCATGTCGACCGGGATCTCGGAATGACGGATCAGCGGCTGGCCGCGAACATTCGCGTGCAGTTGGACGATCTGTGGCAGGCGGTATCAGCCGATTTGCGGCGCTCCTGGACGGTGGAGACCATGGCGGAAGAACTGCACATGAGCGCGCCATCCTTGCACCGCGTATGCAAGAAGTTTACAAACAGTTCTCCCATGAAAGTCGTCCAACGGCTGCGCATGGAACGCGCCCAGGAGCTGCTCATCCTCCACGACTACCCCATCGCCAAGATTGCGGAAATGGTTGGGTATCAAAACGAGTTCGCCTTCGCCACCGCGTTCAAACACTTTTCCGGCGATCCACCCGCCCGATTTCGCAAACGCCGCTAGCAACATGCCATGGCAGCAGATAATCAGATCGAGTTCGCTGCACGGTTGACGATTTGCTCAAAGCCCGCGGTTCCTGCCATACTGCGCGCCTGCAAGGTCAATTAACTTAGGGAGATATCCTGGTATGCGCTCGTTTGGCAAGCGGTCGTCTTTTGCGATAGCGGTTCTAATCCTGGCGGGAGCGATACCTGCCTCCGCGCATCCGGGTCATTCGGATAGCGCTCATCACCACGACGCCGTTCAGGTTGCGCGCTCGAACGCGCACAACGCCATTTCCATTGCGGGGACGCTTGGCGCGGCGGACGCGGCAACCAGCGGTCAGGGCGAATTGAAATTCCGCGTGCTCTACACGAGCACCCATCTGCCGGAACCGGCGGTGAGTGTGTTGGTCAACGCCCACGGCGGCTTTGCGGTAGACCGGCGTGATGGATTCGGCGATACCTATTTCGCGCTGCCCGGCGCCGGCATCATCAAGATGAGCGCGGATCTGGAGAAGACCGAACTGCTGGACACGGCGCCTGAAGTGCGAGACACGAATATGCACAACACTACCATTTGGTACGACGACGCGGGTGAAGCGTTTCTGGCGTTTCCGGCAAACGACGCGGGGAAAGTATTCACAACCACGCTGGACGGCAAGCTCGTCAACACGCTGGATTCCCCCACGGACTTCACGTTCGATGAACCGGTCGTTGACGGCTACTTTGCGGAAGGCGGCAAGTTCGTACCGACGGACGTGGAGAAGCTGGGCACGTTGTATTACGTGACGACCGGCTATTCACCGCTGGATTACGTGTTGACGGCGAAGGTTTCCTCGACCAATCCGTTTGAAGCGGGCTGGCACGATCTCGTCTTTGGCGGCAAGGGTGAGGCCCCCGGCCAGTTTGGCACCGGCCACGGCATCACGGTATCTCCGGACACCAAGCGCCTCGTAATCGCCGACCGGCCCAACGCGGAACTGGAGCGCTTCACCCGCTATGGCCAGTACCGGGACACGGTAAAGGTGCCGGAGGGCGCGTTCCCCTGCGACGTGGACTTCGTGGGCCCTTACATGGTAGTCGGATGCCTTCACGGGCCCGACCGCGAAAAAGGCGCGCCCGTGTATATTCTGGAGAACGATGAAGTCGTATCGACCATCATGCCCAAGGAAGAGCTTGGCCTCGAGAATTTCCAGCACATCCATAACGCCACGGGCGTCATGCTCGACGGTAAGCTCTACGTGATCGCGCAGGCCTGGAACCCCGGTGACTTCGCGGTGCTCGAGCAGGTGAAGGACTGACTACGCCGGGACCATCGCGCGGAGGATCAGGGTAAACGAGACGATGCCCTCTTGGGTGTCGTCCAGAACCAAGTCGCCCTGGTGCGCGCGGGCGATTTCACGGGCTAGACTCAACCCCAGCCCGACGCCCTCGATCTTCCGATTGCGTGACGGGTCGGCGCGGTAGAAGCGGTCGAAGATGCGCCCCCGCTCGGACGGCGGGATGCTTTTCCCCGTGTTGGCGATGGTGAGGTGCACCACCTGCCCGTTGGGCCGCAACCGGAACAGAATCTTGCCATTCCGCTGGTTGTATTTCACGGCATTGCCCGTGAGATTCTGGACAACTTGGCGGAGCAAATCCCGGTCGGCCTGGACCCATACCCCTGGTGCAATGTCCCGCTCCACCGTCAGCGCCGGAGCCAGGATTTGCGTATCTTCGTAAACCGAATCGAGCGCGGCGCTGAGGTCGAGCGGTTCCAACGTGAGTTTGAGCTGGCCAGAATCGGCGAGGGAAAGCAGCAGCAGCTTGCGAATGATGCTTTTCAAGCGCTGGACTTCTTCCAAGAGTTTATTGAGGGTTTGTTGTTCCGGCGAACCATCCAGCGCGGTTTGAAGCGCTTGTTCTAGTTCGCCTTGCAGTATGGTCAGCGGCGTCTTGAGTTCGTGGGCCGCGTCCGCACTGAAACGTACGGCCTGATTGAAACTCTTCTCCAGCCGATCCAACATCTCATTGAAGACACCAATGAGACGGACGAACTCTGCGTCCTCGACTGAGGGCGGAATGCGCTGGCCCAGTCCGCGAGCGGTGATGCCTTCGGCGGTGCGGGTCAACGTTGCCACGGGACGCAGCGCTCGCTGCGCCAGGATCCACCCGCCTATCGCGATAAGAAGAAGCGCGGTTGGAAGCGCCATCAAGAAAGCGGTGCGTACGCGCGCCATTTCTCCGGCATGCCGCTGCAAGTCGATGCCGAGGACCATGGTGACTTCCGGGTTGCTCATGATTCCGACGCGCCAGGTCTTACCGCCGGCCTGCTGGCTTTCGATCCGGATCGGACCCACGAGAAGCGGCAACGGCGGGGGTGCACCCTCGCCCCGGCGAAAGCGCCCCCCCCTTCCACCCGGAACGCCGGGGCCGTCCTCATCTGGAGCTTGCAGCGGGCGATCGGTTGCCCCGGGCGGCGGCCCCGGTCCGCGTCCCGGCGGATGGGGGCCCATACGGGGATCCGGAGGTATCCCAACGGGCGCAATGCTTTCGGGATGCGGTGGCCGGTTTGGCGGTGGACCTCCGGTTGGGACGGGGTACCCGGAAGTAGGGAGGTCTTGTGGCCAATGCGGCGAGACGAAGAGCGTTTCGTCGCGCCGGTTCTTCACAAGCAAGATGAAGGGCTCCGAGTCCTGTTCCGCACCGAAGCGGATGGTTCCCAAGGAATCTCCCACGATGCCCCAGTGCTCCGGGGGACGATGCATGGAGAGGTGGAGTTGTCCGATCCCGCGAATCTGATCGTCGATGCGCTCGAGACTCATTCGCCGAACCAACGACCAGCTCCACGTGCCGAAAGCCAGCAGCACAATCCCGGAGAGGAGAACGGATAAGAGCGTTATGCGAAGGCGAAATGATCGAATGGACATCATGAGACTAGTCCGCCCGCTTGATGCGATACCCGACACCGCGCACGGTTTCGATGAGCGGGGCGTCGCCGGCAGCGTCCAACTTTTTCCGAAGGCGTTGAATATGAACGTCGATGAGGTTGGTATTGGGATCGAAATCGTAACCCCATACATGCTCCAGAATCTGGGTGCGCGTATAAACGCGCCCGGGAGAACGAAGGAGATACTCCAGTAAGCTGAATTCGCGAGCAGTAAGGGTGATGGTCCGCGCCCCGCGTTTCACTTCCCGGGTGATGACATTGACGGTCAGGTCATCGATTTGCAGGATGCTGAGTTGCTCGCCTGACGCGCGGCGCGCAACCGCATGGATTCGGGCGATCAGTTCTTCCACAAAGAACGGTTTGGTGAGGTAGTCGTCGGCCCCCAGGTTTAGCCCTTCGATTCGTTCGTCCAGTTCGCTACGAGCGGTTAACACGATGACGGGGACGGTGTTCTTCTGCTTCCGGAGGTTTCTCAGGATACTTAGTCCGTCACGTCCCGGAAGCATGATATCGAGGATCACCACGTCGTAGGACTGGGTCGTGGCCAGGGTGTAGCCGTCGTTGCCATTGTCGCACACGTCGACGGTAAACCCCTGCTCTTCGAGCCCTTTCCTGACAAACCCCGCGATCTGCTTTTCGTCTTCTACTACCAATACCTTCATACCCGGAAGTATACCCCCGACAGGCGGATTTGTCCGAGTGCAGCGGATTACAGTTTCGTCATGAAAGCCTCCGGGATTCCGTTATGAACGCCGGGCACAATTCCGACAGAACGAACGAAGAACCCCGAAATGGGATTCAGGAGGGTAGCACCATGACAACGAAACATCTCCTTAGACTGACGCTAGCCGGGTTCGCCGCGGTCGCGCTCGTGGGATTCCTGACAGCCAGCGTCCAGGCACAGCCTCCTCAGGAACCACCGGCGAGTCCTGACGCGGTGGAACCGGGACCACCGCCTCCGCCACCGGAAGCAGGAGCCTTTGAGGATGCGCCTCCGGCCGGACAGTTCCGAGGACCGCAGGGGCGCCGAGGCGCCGGCGGACGAGATGGACAATTTCGGGGTCCGCATGGTCCTCGTGGTGCGGAGCAAGGGCACACGCCGGGTGAATGCGACCAGTCTGGCCCTCACGGCAAGGCAGGCCAAGGCAGGATGGGCGCCGGACCGAATGACGGTCCTCGCATGGGCCAGGATCGCCCCATGGGGCCTCCCCCCTTTGAAGCGATCGACGCCGACGGCAATGGCGCCATCACGAAGACGGAGTGGGATCAGTTCCACGCGCAGCACCGGCCGCCCCGTTCGGATGAGCCGGTGGGCATGAACCGGGGCGATGGTCCGCGTGGTCCGCGTGGACCGAACGCGCCGGAGCGAGGTTTTGGAGGACGTGGGCCGCGCGCACAAGTTGACCTTCCCGCGCCGCCCCCCGCGGCGGAATAGCGTCACCCCTTGGGGAGCCCCGACGTGGGGTAGACGGAGTGACGGGGAGGCGCAGGCCGTGTGCGAGGCCTGCGCCTCCCCACTTTTTCCGGTTTAGTGTACGGACTTCGTGGAAGGGGAACCCATTTGGTGGGTGCACCCTCCCAACTTTTTGACGGTTCAAGGGGGTCACCCTCCGTGCGTGCGGTGGCGCGTGGCGGGGATGCCCTTAATGAGATCAGCCGGGGCGTTGCAGTGGACCTACACGGACCTACACGGACCTACACGGACCTACACGGACCTACACGGACCTACACGGACTGGCACGGACTGGCACGGAGACGCACGGAGACGCACGGAGACGCACGGAGACGCACGGAGACGTACGGACACACGGCACACACGGGCCGACCCGAACGGCCTATTTTGCCTTTTTGAGTAGATCGTCGACGTCCTTCAGGACTTTTTCGCCGACTTCTTTCCGGGTTGTCTCTGGGATTTTGTAATGCTGCGTTTCTTCGAGCACGCGAATGGTGTGCATGGCAACCTGGTAAGCAAAATCGTGGACTTTCATGGAAGGACTCCTTGGAGCGGGTAAACCATTTGTCCGCGCGTGGGTCTATTCTCGCCTCCGGCGGACGGGAGATCAATTGGACATACGAAAACCCCAGGCCGCATCAACCACGGCCTGGGGTTCTTACAAACAGTTCTGCGATAAGCTAGTTGTGAATGCCAACCAGTGGAAGGGGCAGCGGTTTCACTGGCCGAAAGACCATCCGCTTGTTGTTCTTCCCGATAACGATCCAACAGGCCGGCTCGTTGTGGCCGTCGTCGTCGTTCATATCGCGAGCGGTCAATAGACTGCTCATGGCTCTCCTCTCCTTTTCGGTGCGTGCTGTCGTGGGCGCACGCCTCCCTCTTTGCGTTCGTGAAGCTATCTAGTGGACACCGTACCCGGTGATACCCCTGCGACCGGTACGGTATTGCGATGCGCTACAGACCCGCCTTTTTGCGCAAAGCGTCGGCCTGATCGGTCTCTTCCCAACGGAAGCCCTGATCCTCGCGCCCGAAGTGGCCGTAGGCGACCGTCTTTCGGAAGATCGGCTTCTTGAGGTCCAGCGTCTTGATGATGCTTGCGGGCCGGCAATCGAAATGATCCATTAGGATACTCTCGATCTTCTCCTCGGCAACCTTGTTGGTGCCGAAGGTCGTCACGTTGATCGACACCGGCTGCGCGACGCCAATGGCGTACGCCAACTGGACTTCGCAGCGGTCGGCGATGCCCGCCGCGACGACATTCTTCGCGATGTACCGGGCCATGTAGGCGGCCGAGCGGTCGACCTTCGACGGGTCTTTGCCGCTGAATGCGCCACCGCCGTGGTGACCCATGCCGCCGTACGTGTCCACGATGATCTTGCGGCCGGTGACTCCGCTGTCGCCCACAGGTCCGCCGACAACGAAGCGTCCGGTCGGATTGATGTGGTATTTCACTTGTCCGTTTACGAGGTTCTGGGGAATCACCGGAGTGATAACATCATCAATGATGCTCTTCCGGATCTCGTCCTGAGTAACGTTCGCGGAATGCTGGTTGGAAATCACGACGGTGTCGATGCGGACCGGTTTTCCTTCCACGTACTCGATCGTCACTTGAGATTTGCCGTCGGGCTGAAGCCACGGCAACGCGCCGCTCTTGCGCAGCTCGGACAGGCGCCGCCCCAGCTTGTGGGCCAACAGGATCGGCATCGGCATCAGCTCGGGCGTCTCGCTGGTGGCGTATCCGAACATCATGCCCTGATCGCCAGCGCCCTGCTCGTGATCCGTCGTTACGTCAACGCCCTGCGCGATGTCCGGCGACTGCTTGTCCAGGTTGACGAGTACCGCACAGCTGTTGCCATCAAATCCGGAGTCGCCGCCGACGTAGCCGATGTCGGTAATCGCCTTCCGGACGACCGCGGGGATATCCACGACCGCTTTGGAAGTAATTTCGCCCGCCACCACACAAAGCCCGGTGTTGACGAGGGTTTCGCACGCGACACGGCTATCGGGATCTTGCGCGAGCATGGCATCGAGCACGGCGTCGGACACGGCGTCGGCTACTTTGTCGGGGTGCCCTTCGGTCACGGACTCAGATGTGAACAGGTATTTGCTCATAGTAGGATTTCCACTCCTGCCCCTGTGGACGGTACGCCGTCAAGCGCGGCGGTATGGTTCGAATCAGCCCCCTCTTTGGGAGCGCAAAGGATGAACGAAGCGTTAGTTCGTCTTCAGATCTGCGGAAAGTGCCGCCGGGTCGAGGCGGAATCCAGGACCCATGGTGCTGCTCATCGTGCAGGCCTTGAGATAGGTGCCCTTACACGCTGCCGGGCGCGCTTTAAGGACGGCCTGAATCACGGCTGCGGAGTTTTCTTCAATCTGCGCAGCGGTGAAAGACGCCTTCCCTACGGGCACGTGCATGTTGGCATTCTTGTCAACCCGGAAGTCGATCTTACCTTTTTTGATCTCCGTGACTGCGTCACCGACTTTGGGCGTAACGGTGCCGGCTTTCGGGCTCGGCATCAAACCGCGGGGACCGAGAATTTTACCGAGTTTTCCGACTTCGCCCATCATGTCGGGCGCGGCGACGGCCACGTCGAAATCGGTCCAGCCGCCTTGCACCTTCGCGACCAGATCTTCGGCGCCGACGGCTTCGGCGCCGGCTTCTTCTGCGGCGGCCTTCTGGTCGGCCTGCTTACAGAATACGGCCACGCGGACGGGTTTACCCGTACCGTGGGGAAGAGAAACGGTGCCGCGCACCATTTGCTCCGCGTGACGGGGGTCGACGCCAAGGTGAAACGCGAGATCGACGGTCTCGTCGAACTTGGCGGTGGCGCATTCTTTTACGCCAGTGGCGGCGTCGGAAAGGGTATGAATCTTCTTGTCGCCGGTCTTGTCTTTGAGCGCGGCGACGCGCTTGCTGGGTTTACCCATTGCTGAATCTCCTGTGGTTCCTGCGGGCCTGAGGCCCTCCCACATTGTGACCGGACGAGTCCGGCCGTACCATCGACGTGCGCCTGGCTCGTTGGAACCGGGCGCCTTAATACAGGCAAATTAGTTTTCGACGGTAAGCCCCATGCTGCGAGCGGTACCAGCAATCATGCTGATCGCGGTGTCGATGTTTGCCGCATTGAGATCCGCCTGCTTCAGCTCGGCAATTTCCTTGAGTTGGGCTTTGGTCACCGAACCCACTTTATTCTTGTTGGGTTCGCCGGAGGCCTTTGCAAGCTTGGCGGCGCGCTTCAACAGGACCGCGGCGGGGGGACTCTTGGTGATAAAGGTGAACGACCGGTCTTCGAACACGGTAATGACGACCGGTATGATCAGCCCCTGCTGGTCCTTGGTGCGGTCGTTGAACTGCTTGCAGAATTCCATGATCTGCACGCCGTGCTGGCCCAATGCAGGACCCACCGGCGGGGCCGGGTTGGCTTGACCGGCAGGGCACTGCAATTTAATCTGTGCCATAACGTTCCGGCCCTTGCCTTTGGCTGGCTTACCCATGATAGTGCTCCGTTATCCTCTAGTGCGATGCGGTCGTAAAGACCGGTTTACATCTTTTCAACTTGCCAAAACTCAACTTCAACGCTGGTAAGACGCTCGAAGATTTCGACCATTACCTTAAGGGTGCCGCGCTCGGCGTTGATTTCGTCAATATTGCCGAGGAAGTTCGAAAACGGTCCATCAATAATCTTGACTCGCTCACCGTGTTCAAAGGCAACCTTCGGCTTCGGGCGTTCCCGCTCGCCCCGGATCTCTTCGAGGATCGCCTGAACTTCCGAATCCTCCAAGGGTACCGGAACCGTCCGCGAGCCAATAAACCCGCTGACGCCGGGGGTCTCTTTGATGAGGTGCCACAGCTCGGGGTTACGCTCCGGATGGACCGGCAACTGAATCAACACGTAACCGGGGAAGAACTTCCGCTTGGAGATTTTCTTTTCGCCGGACTTAATCTCGGCCACTTCTTCCATCGGGACGAGCACATCGCCGATGACATCCTTGAGACCGCCCTGCTCGGCGTGGATCAAGATGTTTTTCTTGACGTTTGCTTCCTGGCCCGAATAGGCGTGCAAGGCATACCAGCGCCGTTTGATGCCGTCATCTTTTACAGCGAGCGCCTCTTCTTCCACAGTTTCCTGCGTCTCCTCGGGGTCGGCGGAGGTATCCGCCGTTTCCTCGGGGGCTTCGTGCACCTCTTCGGGTGTTTCGTCCGTCGTCACGTATTCCATCCCCTATCCCAGGAGCAGCATCAACCGGATAACCCGCAGGAATACCCAGTCGTACAGACCAATGATTGCGGCAAGGATCAGCAGGGTAATCATCACGATGGTTGTGTGGTCGTGCAGTTCGTTCTTACTGGGCCAGGCCACCTTGCTCATTTCAACCATGACTTCCTGGAAAAACTCCCGGATTCGGGCGATAAAGCCCGGCTGAGTCGTTGTCGCTGTAGCCGACTGCTTAGCCATGGGTCTCCTTGCTACGGTCGCCTGTCTGGCCATGATGCCTCACCGTTAATACCTTCAATCTCAGCAACTTAAGAAATGGCAGGACTGGAGGGACTCGAACCCCCAACCTTCGGCTTTGGAGGCCGCTGCTCTAGCCAATTGAGCTACAGTCCTGCGGATAAACCTAGTTGGAATCAGAACTTTCGAACCGGAAAACCGACTCCGTGCGCACAAGCGCAGGAGTATATCGTTTTGACGGCCCGGAATTCAATTTCTAATTTGCGCACGGAGCGCGAAAACTACTTACTCGATGATTTTGGTGACCACGCCGGCGCCGACGGTGCGCCCGCCTTCGCGA
>BTVY01000050.1:0-53902 GCA_045863335.1 Candidatus Hydrogenedentota bacterium
CGCGTTAGCACATGCTCCTCAACTTGTCTTCTGCACAGATTCTTGTGAGGAGCCGGATTTGTTTTGGGATTCAGATATTCGGATTTCGGATTTGGTTCCTTTGCGATTCCCGTGCGAAGATTGGTGCATGACGGTTTCCTCCCCCAAATACTCGACCGCCCTCTTCGTCGATTTCGTCTATCTTCTTCGCGACTATGGTGTCCCCGTATCGCCGGAAGATTTGCTGCACCTCAATGAAGGGTTGGAGAAAGGCATCGTCCAGACGCTCGACGATCTGTTTGTGTTCAGCCGCCTGACCTTTGTGCGCCGCAAGGAGCACATGGACGCTTTCGAGCGGGCCTTCGCGCTGTACTTCTACGGCATCGACATTCCCGCCGTCGCCGAGGGCGACATGGATCTGTTTCGCACCAAAGCGTTCAAGGACTGGCTCGCGCAGCAGATCAAGGAGGGCAAGCTACCCGAGCGCGCGATCTACTCCATGACGCCGGAAGAACTGATGGACAAGTTCTGGGAAACGGTGCGCGAACAGATGGAGGCGCACGCGGGCGGCAGCAAATGGGTTGGGCAGAAAGGCAATTCTCCCTTTGGCCATTCCGGCAACGCCGAACGCGGCATTCGCGTGGAAGGCCGCTCCATGAACCGGTCTGCGCTCAGCGTTATCGCAAACCGCCGGTACGTCGCCTACGCGGACTCGAACACGCTCAAGGCCGCCAATCTCAGCCAAGCCCTCGAGTCGATGAAGCACATGAAAGACGTGGGCGCCCACACCGTGTTGAACCTCGATGAGACGATCCGAAGCACGGCCCGGAATGGGGGAGAGATAGACCTTGTCTTCGATCGGGAATGGCACGACCGCATCAGTGTCGTGCTGCTCATCGACAATGGCGGATACTCGATGGATCCCTTCGTCGATATAACCCGCTTGCTGTTCAGCAAACTTCACGAACGGTTCGAGGACCTTCAGACCTATTACTTCCACAACACCATCTACGAGAATGTTTGGACCGATTTCCGGCGCAGGAAGCGGTTCTCCACGGAGCAATTGCTGCAACGGAATCCAGACACCCGATTTGTCATCTTCGGCGACGCGACCATGGCGCCGGAAGAGCTGGAATACCCCTTCGGATCCCTCTACCGCTACGAAAGCGATGTGCGCCCCAGCACCTACTGGCTCCGGCGAATCGCAGGACGTTTCCGTCATAGCGTCTGGCTCAATCCCATCCCTCGCCACGCCTGGGAAACCACGTACGGCGCATGGACCCTCAACCGGATCCGCGAGATCTTCCACATGGAAGACATGACCCTCGGCGGCATCAAAGGCATGGTCGAATTCCTCAGCGAAACGCGCTGAGGTTGAACTTATGTCCTTATAGTTCATTCAGCCCATTTGGTACACCACTTGACCGAGAGCGCCAAATGGCATAAACTGATCCGCAATATGGCGAAGTCGTTCACAAAAATGAAATCGGCCGCTCGGGAAGAGATCGCCGTCTATGGTGCCTCCGTCGGGTTGCGCACCGCCAACCGTGCCACCGTCATCAAACGGCTCAAAGAAGGTCTGCCCGCGGCCGCTTTCGATAAGCTGCAAGACGCCATGGATGTCCCGGGCGCCGAACTCGCGCGCGTCGTGAACATCGCGCCGCGCACCCTTGCCCGGCGCAAGAAGACCGGACGCCTACAGTCCGATGAGTCGGAGCGCCTGCTCCGAATCGGCGTGCTTTTTGACCGGGCGAAGGAAGTGCTCGGCGGTGCAGAACCGGCGCGCAACTGGCTGAAGTCTCCGAAGCGCGCGCTGGCCGGCCGCTCTCCACTGGACTACGCGGATACGGAACCCGGCGCGCGGGAGGTGGAAGAATTGCTCGGCCGGATCGAGTATGGGGTCTTCGGTTGACCATCCATGCGTGGCGCCTGGTCAAAGCGCACCGCGCGAACGACGCATTCAGCGGAGAAGGTGCCAGCCGGTACCCGGGCCGCTGGAATCGCCGCGGCGTTCCGGTCGTCTACACCGCAGGCAGCCTTTCGCTCGCAGCCTTAGAGGTCCTCGCCAATCTGGACGATGCCTCACTCATCACGGACTACGTATCCATTCCGGTGTCCTTTGATGAGCGCCTTTGTCAGAACCTGGACACTCGAAGACTTCCCAACGACTGGAGATCCAATCCGGCCCCGACCGCGACCCGAGATGTTGGTAGTGAATGGGCCCTGTCCGGTGCGTCGTGTATCTTGCGGGTTCCCAGTGCGATAATCCCGTCCGAATTCAACTACCTCATCAACCCCGGCCACCGCGATTTCACCCGCATCAAGGTCGGTGCGACCACCGATTTTACCTGGGACAATCGGCTTATCTGACAGCGGATAAAAGGTTTAGGGGGAGAGTTTATGTTTTCATTCTAAACTTGACTCGCAGTCATTAATGGGGTATATTCAATTGTGAACGTTGTTCATTGAGGAGTTGCCATGGTACCGGTTAGTGCTCAGCCTGCCTCCAAACCTGTCGGCCGGCGCGACCGCCGGAAAGCCGAGGTCCGCGCCCGTATCATCGACGCCTCGCTTGAGCTTTTCAGCAAGCAGGACTACGTCGACACTACGGTTGAACAGATTACGGAGGCGGCGGATGTTGGCAAAGGCACTTTCTTCAACTATTTCGACTGCAAAGAGCAGGTGTTGAGCGGACTCAGCGTGCGCCAGCTCGCTCGGATCGAAGACGCCGTGGACCAGGCGATCCGGGATGAGCGGCCGGCGAAAGAGACTCTCCGCAGGCTCCTTCACCTTACCGCGGACACGCCGGGAAAGAGCCGCACGCTGATGCGCAACTTACTCGTAGGGAACTTTTCCAGCGAGCAATCCAGCGATTATCTTCGCGAGTACGTGGAGCAGGCGCTGGGCGCTGTCCAGGAACTACTCCGCTGGGCGCGCGAGCGCGGGGAAGTCGTTTCAACGGAAAGCGTCGAGTCGCAGGCTCGCCGGTTCATTCAGGTGTACATGGGCGTCACGATGATGTGGGTCATTCAGCCCGGCATTTCGCTTCACGAGTGGCTGGACGTCTGTATCACGCACTATTGGCAGAGTATCGCCGCGGACGGCGGCAAGCAAATGTAACCGTCCATACCGGATTCGGGTCGGGGGGCCGGAATCCACAACGTCTCGGGGGAACGTGTGCAATGGAAAGTCGCCTTGTCGGACGGACACTCCGATTGACCGCAGTCCTTGGCGCTGTCGCTGCGGCAACAGCCACCGTGTGGACGCTCTCGGTTAACGCGAGAGCCGGGGGGGACGGCGCAGATTCCCACGCGATGTCATCGTCGCGACAGGTGACCGTTCACTCGACGCCGATGCGTGTCCACGTGTTCGAGGAGTGCGTGCAGGTGCAGGGCACGCTCAAGGCAGAACGCTATGCGGACGTTGCCGCGCGCGTTGGCGGACCCCTGGAATCCATCCTCGTGAGCGAAGGGAACGCCGTGGTTGCGGGCGAGACCATTCTCTTTCAAATCGACTCCGCGAATCTCGAGCGCACGTTGCAGATTGTCCGCCAAGATCTGGACGTTGCCAAGTGCGCGCTTCGCGAGTCCCAGGCCAATCGCGAGCGTCTACAAGTGATTCTGGACAAGGCAAAGCTTGACTTCGAACGCAGTAAACGGCTGTACGAACAATCGGTAGGTTCGTTGTCGCGTGTCGAGCAGCTCGAGTCCGAGTACAAGCAGGCGGACGCATCGATCCGGCATGCGGACAGCCAGGTCGATCTGGCATCGGAAAAAGTGGAACAAGCGCAGACCGCCGTCGAGATCGCCGCAAAAAACCTGCGCGATTCCCGTGCGGTGGCGCCCATCAATGGGCGGGTCAGCGCCCAGTATCTGGAGGCGGGGGAGAACGCTTCGGTTGGCGAACCGGTGATTCGTATCGAAGACCCCTCCACGCTGGAAGTCAGTGCGTACCTTCCCGCCCAGTACTACCCCGGAGTCGTTGCCGGGCAAACGCAGGTCGACCTCGATGTATACGGCATCCGAATTCCCGGCCAGACCGTCTCGTACAAAAGCCCGACAATCGACCCTGCCTTGCGCACGTTCGAAATAAAATGCGTCCTGTCCGACCCGCCGGATTGCGTCGTACCGGGCGCTATGGCGGACGCGCGGATCATCCTGCAGCGGCATGAAGGGCTTGGGGTTCCGGTCGATGCGGTTCAGGAGCGCGACGGACGGCCGGTGATCTTTATCGTGGATTCCGATGTCGCCCGCATGACTCCTGTGGAGATTGGCCTGCAATCGGACGGACTCATCGAATGCCACGGCGAAGGCCTCGCGGAGGGATTGTCCGTAGTCACCCTCGGCCAGTACTTGCTGAACGACGGAGATTCGATACGCGTGGAACATGAGGCCGGCTGATGTTTCTATCCAACGCCTCCATACGCCGTCCCGTCGCGATGGGTTCGCTCATCATCGCGCTCGCCCTGCTCGGGCTGAACGCCTACCGCAAGATGGGGCTCGAGTTCATGCCGAAGGTGGACGTCCCCTATATCACGATCGTTACGCCCTATCCCGGCGCCAGTCCCACCGAGATTGAGACGGATATCGCCAAGCGCATCGAGGATGCGGTCGTGAGCATCGACGGGCTCAAACACGTGTCTTCATCCTGCATGGAGAACGTGTGTCAGAACCTGCTCGAATTCGAGATCGAAATTGACGTCGATGTGGCGGCTAACGACGTGCGCGAACAGTTGGACCTTATCGTCAACGACCTTCCCGAGAGTGCGGAACAACCCCAGGTCCTGAAGTTCGACATCAACGCGAAACCGATTGTCACGTTGGCGCTGAAAGGAAGTCTGTCCACGGAGGAACTCTACGACTACGCAGACAACACCTTGCGAGACCGCCTCTCCGTGATTCAGGGAGTGGCCGATGTGCAGGTGTTGGGCGGGGCCGAGCGGGAAGTGCAGGTTCGTCTCGATCGCAGCAAGCTTGCGGAGCGTAGCCTTACCAGCATGGACGTCGTCCACGCGATTCAGGAGAATGTGAGGACCATCCCCTCGGGCCGGGTTCGCGAGATGGGCCGGGAATACACGGTCAAGTTCGATGCCGAATTCGACCGTGTCGCCGATCTTGCCATGCTTGAAGTCACTAACCGTGACGGCGCCCGCGTTTACCTTGGCGATGTGGCCTATGTGGCGATGACGAGTGCGGAACTTCGGCAGACGGCCTTCATCGACGGCGAGCCGTGTATTGGATTGCGCGTCGTGAAGAAGGCGGACGCAAACGCGGTCCGCGTGGTGGAACGCGTACGCGAAGCTGCCCAAGATCTGGAGGATACTCTACCCGGCGGCGCGGAACTCGTCTGGGTGAGCGACGACGGTGGCTTTGTTGAATCCAGCGTCGATAGCGCGACCAGCAACATTGCGCAGGGCGTCTTGCTTACGGCCCTCATACTGTTCCTGTTCCTTTACAACTTCCGGACCACTCTCATTGTGGCTGTGACGATGCCCTTAACCATCGTGATCAGCCTTTTTTTCCTCCAGTTCCTCGGGTACACGCTTAACACATCAACGCTACTGGCCCTGGGGCTGTCGGTCGGTATTCTCGTGACCAATTCCATCGTCGTACTCGAGAGCATCGCGAAACGATTTGCGGCGGGATTGGACGCTCACGAGGCAGCCCGCCGGGGATCGCGCGACGTCATCGTGGCCGTGCTCGCCAGCGCCGGAACGAACATCGTCGTGCTCTTCCCAATCATTATCATGGGCAGTATGGTCGGCCGCTTCTTCCGCCCCTTCGCGACCACCATGGTGGTTGTGACCGTCGTATCCCTCTTCATCTCCTTCACTCTTACGCCGCTCCTCTGCGCGCTGCTGCTGCGGAGGACTGCAGAACGCACGCGACTTGCTCGCCTCGAACAATGGTGGAACCGCGGTCTTGACGCCGTGGCCGCGCGCTACGCGGAAACGCTCCGGTTCTTTGAACGGCGTCGCGCCGCAGCAGTGGGCGTCTTGGCGCTGGTGGCTGTGGGCTTCGTCGCCGCGCTGGTTGCCGGTTCGACTCTCGGTTCCTCCATGATGGCGGAACCGGACCAGGGCCAAGTCTTCGTCAAGCTCGAGTACCCCACGTACTACGATTTGACCCGGACTACGCAACGCGTCCAGGAGGTGGAACGGCAGCTTCAGGACTTGCCCAGTCTGCTTCACGTCTACACCACCATCGGGAAGGTCGAAGGCATGATCGGCCAGACTTCCGAAGGCGTGCATCTCGCCCAAGTCTTGTTGCGGTTTGTCGACAAGACGGATCGCAGGGAAACCATGCAAAGCCTGTTGAGCGAGATTAGAGGGCGGCTTGCGACCGTCCCCGATTGCGTCGTCACCGTAAACGTTCCCAGCATTGTTGGCGGTCAGGCAAGTCCAATTCAGCTGCAAATTGCGGGCGACGATCTGCCCACGCTGGAGCGTTTGGCTTTGGAAACCCACGCACGGGTCCAAACCCTCTCGGGCATTGAGAACCCCGATACCACGGTACGACAGGGTAAACCAGAATTGCGGGTCGTTCCTCGCCGCGCCGTGTTGTCGGACTTAGACATTCCGGCCACCGCGCTTGGCTATGCGCTTCGCGGAAACCTCGAAGGCATCAAATCGGGCATCTACAAGCAAGGCGACCGTTCCTACGACATCCGCGTGAAACTCGACGAACAGCCTGGCAAGGACCAAGTCGAATCGTTTCAGTTTCCCGCCGCGCCCGGCAATGCCGTCATGCTGACGAACTACGCCCGCGTCGAGGAACGAACGGCGCCCATCCAGATCACACGGGACGACAAGCGCCGCGTCGCGAAACTCTTTGCAGAACTGCAAGAAACCAAGCCCTTGGGCGCCGCTGTCGCAGAGATCAACCGGATTCTTGATTCCGGTATGAATCTGCCGTCCGGGTACTCGTATGACTATCGCGGCGACTACGAAATCATGAGTGAAGCGCAAGAGGCCTTCATCGAGGCGGGAGTTATTGCGGTCGTACTGACCTTTCTCGTGCTGGCCGCGATTCTCGAATCGTTCCGCCAGCCTCTGGTCATTCTGCTCACCTTGCCGCTTGGTCTCATCGGGGTCGTATTGGCTCTCTACCTCACCGGTGAGAGCATTTCCATGTTTGTTTTGCTGGGTTCAGTCATGCTCGTCGGGATCGTCGTAAACAACGCCATCCTCGTGATGGACCGCGTCAATCAACACGTCGCCCAGGACGCCGACCGCCATGAGGCCATGATCCTCGCCTCCATGGAAGTGTTCAGGCCCATCGTCATGATTACCCTGGCTGCTGCGCTTGGCATGTTGCCCCTGGCCCTCGGTCAAGGCATTGGCAGCGAGCTGCGCGCTGGCATCGGCATCACCTCCGTCGGTGGAATCGTCGTGTCGGCCCTGCTCACTCTCATCGTGCTGCCCATCGCCTACTCTCTCTTCACCCGCCGAGGCCACCCTACTCAGGTCCCCACCACCTGAATCGGGGTAGTTGCCGGGCGTGGTCCCAACGCGGCATGATGTGCGGGACCCATTACGGGATCCGGGGTTCGTACATCATGCCGCTTCTTATCTTGATATCCGCGTTCTGCGCTATGCCCAATGAGGTAGTGGATTTGGCCTCAGGCGAGTATCGCGAATCCTGGCTGCGCCACCCTGTGCTTGGGGACGCGTCATTCGATACGTTCGAGCATGCCCCGGGCAATCCCGTTCACCGTGGCGCGCCGCCTTACGAGTGGCCGGTGAACGGATTCCTGTTCGAGGATCCCGTCAGCTCCAACTGGTATCTCTACGTGGGCGAATACTGCGACCGCTATGCCCTCAATCCCGATGTGCCCGCACGCTGTGTTGCGCTGCGTTCCACGGACAAGGGCGCGACATGGACCTTGCTGGGTCCCGTGCTCGATTACGAAGGCCACCTTTTCACGGGCGAGACCTCGCCGTTGTTCCACGCGCCCGACGTCTCCGTGCTTTACGCGGACGGCCGCTACCACATGTGCTTCGACTGGACCACCCAAAGCACGACGTGGGAAAACGCCGCTGATCCGGGCCTTGATGCGAACAGCGGTGTCGGCTACGCCTGGTCGGACCGGCCCGAGGGGCCATTCCATCCGACGGACGCGCCCCTCGCCACGACACGTGAACAGGTCCCGTTGCTCGGTAAATACCGTCGCCTCTATGCCTCGACCCTGATTCGACGCGCGAACGACTGGCTCGTCTTGACCCTAACCGATTCCGGACCCAACTTCGGCTGGGCCTTGGCAGGGATGACCGCTGCAAATCCGGAAGGGCCTTACACGGAACCCCGTTTGCTGCTGCATCCGGAATGCGAAACCTACCACCCGCCGCTCTTGGAGTTCTTTCCTGCCTTTGTACACGAAGGCTACGTCTACTCCCCGGCGACCTCGGTTGCCTTGAACCGAAACTACCAGGCGCTCTTTCGTGCGCCCATCGAAGAAGCTACCGAGCCGAAGGCGTGGGAACTCATTTCCAGCGGGTCTCTTTGGCACGCGGAGCCGCTCGAGCACGAGACCTTCGGGATCTGGGGCCAGACTTTTTCGGGCTTCGTGGATTCGGGCAACACGCTCCACGTCATGTTTCCCTCACGGGACTCGCAGGGGAGGGGCACCATCAACCTGGCCCACCGCGCGTGGGACCAGCCGCTCCGCGACCAGGGATTCGTAACAAGCGGGAATGCAGGTCCGAGTTTGGTGGTGGCGGACTGGTGCGGCGCGCTTGGGGAAATCGACGTGGAAGGCAAATTCACCGGCACCGTGTCTTTGGTTTGGGATTACACGGCGCCTTTGGGTGCGGACAGCCCACGTTCCAACGCCACGCTGCATCCCCTCGTGCGGACGCGGTACGCGGCGTTGCGGTGCACGCCGGAAAATTGGTTCCTGGAGTCATTCGACGCCGACGGGGAACGTACCGAGTATGGGTCAGGCGCATTGACGACGTCTCCGGAGCGACTGAGACTTTCGTGGCGTGGTGCTGACGGGGCGAGATTGGAGATCGGTGGCGAAGCCGTCTGGAATGGCGCGCTCCCGCGAGGACCCGGGCTGGTGGGTATCCTCCCGGAGACGAATAGTCACGCCTTAATAGAGCACTTTCGAGTATCGGGGGAGCGGCAGCCCTCCGTTGTCTCGTACCTCTACACGGATGCACTACTTGGCGCGGCGCAGAATCTCGCCGACTGGAAGGAGGTTGCATCGAGAGAGTTTCGATTCGGTATCGGTGCCGTGAGCGATGAGAACAGCGTTGTGGCCAAGTGGAACGTGGAAGGAAACGTCATTCGCCTCTGGGCTCCGAAAGGGCCAGCGTATGGGACGCTGGTAGTTCTGTTGGATGGGAAACCGGCAGGGGAAGTGTCGTGCCACGCCGAAGAGTCCACCGCGTCCGCACCGCTCCTTACCCTATCCCGTCTTGAGCCGGGTCCCCACGCGCTGGTTGTTCGGTCAAGCGGAGGACCGATTCCCCTGGACTCGATCGAAGTGTTCCGGGAATTGCGCACGTCAGCTTCCCGGTCATACTGACGGAAATCCGCCAATCGGTCACTCCAGCGTTTCGTCGTTTCGAACTTCGCCTCGTAATTCCGGCACCAAAGTCCAAGGCTCTAAGTTATTTTATTAAAATGAGTTGTGCGTATTTGGCATGTGCCAGTACTTCCCATCCCCTATGTTGGTACACCGTTTGCTCCATTCCCTTTTGCAGCCTATGTGCCACGTACCTTCACCAATTATGCAGGCACACGGACAGCCGGGATCACGCACCCGTCCCGGCTGTCCCCTTCCTTGTAAGAAAGGCTCAACTTCCAGTGGTGGCTGACTTTTGTCAAGAGTATACTTTTATGGCACAAGATGTGGTATACTGTGCGGCGGGAAGTTAGGAGGAGATTGCGTCTATGCCAACCTTTACCTACGTCGCCCGGACTCGCGACGGCCAAAAAAAAAGTGGAAGTTTGACCGCCGAAAGCCGCGGCGCCCTCGTCCGCAGCCTCCAGAGTCAAGGACTCATCCCCGACAAGATTCAGGAGCGCGGCAAGTCTGCGGGTCCCAAACGCGGACCGCGCGTGAAGTCCACCGAACTGCTCGTATTCACGCGCCAGTTGTCCACCATCGTGAACGCCGGTCTTCCGTTGCTGCAGGGGTTGGACATTCTCGCGGAACAAACCGAGGATCAGCGATTCGCGCACGTGCTCGCGGAAATCGGGCAAGACGTGGAAGGCGGTGAATCCTTCTCGGAAGCGTTGCGCAAGCACCCACGTATCTTCACTGACCTGTATGTGAGCATGGTGCGGGCCGGTGAAGCGAGCGGTAACCTCGACAACGTGCTGCTCCAGCTCGCCGACTACCTTGAATCCATGGAAGAACTCAAGCGCCGGATTCGCGCCGCCATGACCTATCCAGTGGTCGCCTTCAGCATGATCCTTCTCATCGCGGCAGGTTTGATCATCTGGGTCGTGCCGCAGTTCGCGGAGATCTTCTCCAGCTTTGACGCGACCCTGCCCGCGCCCACGCGTTTGTTGATTCTGATTAGCGACACCCTTCGTAGTTGGCGCATGCTTGCCGTCATTGCCCTGGTTGTCGCAGCAGTGATCGCTTTCCGGATGTACGGGCAGACGGACGCGGGCCGATACAACATTGACAAGATGACATTGAAACTGCCCGTGTTCGGCAAGATGCTGCGCAAGGTGGCGATCAGCCGGTTTGCGCGCACTCTGAGCACGCTCACCCGTAGCGGCGTGGCCATTCTGGGTGCGCTCGAGATCGTGGAGCGCACCGCCGGCAACGAAGTGTTTGCCCGCGTCGTGCGCCAAGCCGGGGACAGCGTTCGCGGCGGTGAGACCCTGGCCGAACCCCTCGCGCGAAGCGGGGAATTCCCCGCCATGGTAACGCGTATGATCGGCGTAGGTGAGAAAACCGGCGCCCTCGAACAAATGCTCGGCAAGATTTCCGATTTCTACGATTCAGAAGTGAAGGCCGCAGTCGATGCATTGACAAGCCTAATCGAACCCATCCTCATTCTAATGATGGGTATCGTGGTCGGCGGCATCGTCATTGCGCTCTTTATGCCAATTCTTCAACTTTCGAGCCTCGTTCAAAGCTAAGCAGCGAAAGTCTAAAGGGGCGCGGCCTTGGGTATTCGCCCATGGCCGCGCCCCTTTCTCTTGCGCTTGTCACCGGATTTCTCATGTCGGCCCGGATTATTCCCGCTTGATTGGGTGTTTCCCATCCTACATAACGGCATTCCGTGCACTTGCGCTTCCTCGCTGGAATGGACCGTTCCGGCATTGAAAAGACCTCAACAGGATTCGCAGTGTGAACCCGGCTTTCAATCCCCGTCACGGCGGTTTGGGAGCCGAATTCCCATTGTCAATGCGTCTCGCAGGACGTACACGAAGTGGACCCACAGGAAAGGAGCAACTACGGACCATGGATAACACGCGAAGAGATTTTCTCAAAACCGCCGGAACTGTCGCCGCCGCAGGATCGGTTATTGGAGTGCCGTTCGCCGCGTCGGCACAGGGCGCTTCCGGCGAGAAATCGCTGGGCGCGCTAACGGAACACACGTTACCCCCGCTACCTTACGCGTATGACGCCCTGGAACCGTTCATCGACGCGGAAACCATGACCCTGCACCACGACAAACACCATGCCGGTTACGTGAAGGGCCTGAACGAGGCCGAGGCCAAGCTCGCCGAAGCACGCGCTTCGGGTGATTATGCCCTGGTCCAGCACTGGTCGCGCAGGGCCGCGTTCAATGGCGGCGGCCATTTCCTGCACACCATGTTCTGGCAGATCATGGCACCGAACGGGAAGGGTGGCGGTGGAGAACCCACGGGCGTCCTGGCCGACAAAATCAAGGAGGATTTTGGCAGCTTCGAGGCGTTCAAGGCTCAGTTTTCCGCTGCTGCCAAGGGCGTGGAAGGGAGCGGATGGGCGCTCCTCCATCAACGCGTCACCGACGGTCGTCTAATCGTTCTTCAGGCGGAAAATCAGCAAAAACTGACCTCTTGGGATTGCGTGCCCCTGATGGGTATCGACGTGTGGGAGCATGCCTACTACGTAAAGTACCGGAACGATCGCGGCGCCTATGTGGACGCGTGGTGGAACGTGGTGAATTGGCCGAAAATCGGAGAGAACTTCAGCGCGCACATGGCGAAGGAATAATCGCAACCCGGCTTGTTGTCAATCGCGAGGCCATCCCGAGGGAGGTTGGCCTCGCGTTGCGTTTCCTCGTAACCTGACTGCCACGCATACCGGGTATGAGCCGCGATTGAACGAGCTTACTCTTTGATTGCTCTAATTGCGGATACCAATTCCGGGGAGCGTTCAGCCCAACCCATTATCAGATAGGTTAGAAAGGCGGCGGCAAGCGACAACAGGTAGGGGTAGGGGAGAGTCAGAACGTAACTTCCAAAAATCCACGAGGCACCGCCCACAGCAAGAGTTGCGAATGCGGCGGCCCGGCCTCCAAAGTTGGTGAAAAGCGCGAATACCACGACGACAAAGATCCCGGATGAACCGAACGCCGATGCCTCTTCAACCAGTTCGTAAACGCCCCCCGCCTGCCAGGCTAGAATATACGCGACGATCCCAAGCACAACGACCGACACGCGTGCCGTTCTCACCTTCGTCCGATCGGTCGCTCCAGGAAGCATCGGCACGATGAGATTGTGGGAAAGCAGCGCAGATGCGGCAAGCAGCGCACTGTCCACCGTCGAAAGAATCGCCGAAACCAAGGCGCCGGCAAACAGCACGTAAAGAAATGTGGGCAGCAGTTCGCGCGCCGCCGCTGGCAACAGTTGCTCGGGATCTTCCAGACCTGGCACGAGCGACGGACCAACGAGGCCAAGCATTGCGGGAAGTAGTCCGACGCAGACATACAGCCCTGACGCGGATATGGTCGCCGCACGCGCCACATTAGCGCTGCGCGCGGCCAAGGTCCGCGCGACCAATTCCTGCGCCACAACGGATCCAAATATGGGAATCGCCCAAGCCTCGATGCGCTCCAGCGGCGTCACGCCGCCTCCGGTGAACACGCGAAACCGGTCCGGTTCCACGGTAGCCATCGCCGCCTCGAAACCACCCAGGGCGTTCATTCCGACAATGAACAGAACGACAAGTCCCACGATGAGCGCGATGCCCTGAATCAAATCCGTGATCGCGTCCGCGAGCAAACCGCCGGCAACGGTGTAGGTAATCACCACGACGGCCGCCATGGTGATCCCCGTTCCCGCGGAGAAATCTGACGAGACTGCGATGACATGTCCAAATGCCCGAATCTGCGCGGCGGCCCACATCACGGAACCGGGAATCATGAGTATGACTGCCAACTCTTCGACGCGATGGGAATAGCGTTCGCGAAAGAGATCTCCCAAAGTGGTGAGCTTGCGTTTCCACAGGGGGTAGGCGAACACGGCGCCCATCACAAAAAGGCACAGGGCGTACCCGAACGGGTCGGCGCGTCCTCCCGCGAGCCCTTCCTCATAAATGGCTCCGGCCGAACCTATGCACGTCTCCGCGCCAAACCACGTGGCGAAAACCGTCATCATCGTAATGCCGAACTTGAGCCGCCGCCCCGCGAGGAAGTATTCGTCCTCGCTGGTCATGTGTCGCGATACAACCAGCCCGATGGTCAGTTGAATCACAACATAGACCAACACCCCCAGGAAGACAAGATTCATGGTCTATCCATCCGCGGTTGAAATGTCGATCCCACTACCCGCTAATCGAGGAACCGCTTCTCCAATCCGCCGTAGGCATCGATTCGCCGGTCGCGCAGGAACGGCCAGATGCGGCGCACATCTTCGCCTCGACCGAGGTCCACGTCGACGACAAGCACTTCCTCCTTATCCGTGGAAGCTTGCGCCAGGATTTCTCCCTGCGGCCCCGCGACGAAGCTCGATCCCCAGAATTGAATGCCCTCGGTTACCCCGGAAGGATCCGGCTCGAACCCCACCCGATTTACGCTGATCACCGGAACGCCGTTGGCGACCGCATGGGCGCGTTGGATCGTAATCCACGCGTCGCGCTGGCGTTCTTTCTCGTCTTGCGGATCGGATGGTACCCAGCCAATGGCAGTCGGGTACACGAGCATATCCGCGCCGCGCATGCACATGAGACGGGCGCCTTCGGGGAACCATTGATCCCAGCAAACCAGAGAACCCACGCATCCAACGGACGAGTGAATCGGCACGAAGCCGAGATCCCCTGGTGTGAAATAGAACTTCTCGTAATAGCCGGGGTCGTCGGGGATATGCATCTTGCGATATTTTCCCGCGATGGAGCCATCCCGCTCCAGAACGACCGCCGTGTTGTGATAGAGCCCCGCGGTCCGGCGTTCAAAGAGGGACGCCAGGATGACCACGCCGCACTCTTTGGCGACCACGCCCAGTTTTTCGGTGGTTGCTCCGGGAACTGGCTCGGCCCTATCGAAGACCGCGGTATCCTCGCTTTGACAGAAGTAGGGGCCCGTATGCAGTTCCTGCAAGGCCACAAACTGCGCCCCGTCGTTGACCGCAGTTCTAATGTAGCCGATGGTACGCTCCAGGTTTTCTTCGCGGTTCTCGCGACACCTTTGCTGTACCAGGCCCACACGGACAGAGGCGTTCATTCCAGCACTCCTTTGGGAATCTGCATGGTGACACAATGCAGCGACCCATGCTGCGCGATCAAGGTACGGCAGGGGATGCCGACGGTAGCCCGGTCCGGAAAACAGCCTTGGAGAATCGTCAGCGCTTCCTCATCTTCCGCCACACCGTACGTGGGCACCAGGACGGCGCCATTGATGATGAGGAAATTTGCGTACGTCGCTGGGAGCCGATGCCCCGATTCATCGAAACACGGAGTCGGCATGGGGAGTCCTACGAGACGATACGGCGTGCCATTCCGCGTACGGAATGCAGCAAGCTCCTGTTCCATCGCGCCCAAGGCGTCAAAATGCTCGTCATGGGGGTCGCGGCAGGTGGCATATGCGATGGTAGACTCGTCGCAGAAGCGTGCCAGCGTATCTACGTGCGAGTCGGTGTCGTCGCCGGCGAGGTATCCGTGGTTGAGCCAGAGGACTCGATCGAGACCAAACAGTTCGAGCAACGAAGCTTCAATCTCGTCACGGGATAGGTTCGGATTACGCGTCGGTGTCAGGAGGCATTGTGACGTCGTAAGCAGGGTGCCGGCGCCGTCGGACTCGATCGAGCCGCCTTCCAGCACGAAATCCACCGCGTGAATGTCCGTGGTCCCAAAAGCGCCCGACTTATGAAGTTCTCGCGTCACCAGATTGTCGCGTCCCGCCTGAAACTTGCCTCCCCATCCATTGAACTCGAAATCGAGGAGGAGCGGTGTTCCGTTATCGAGAACGGTAACAGGGCCATGATCCCGGGCCCACGTGTCGTCAGAAGGCACATTGAAGATGCGTATCTTATTCCGATCGATGTCCGATCGTTTGAAAAGTGAGACAAGATGTTCGACGTCCGCCGCCGCGACAATCACCAATTCGCGTTCAGCAATCCGCCGCGCGATCTCCAGAAAAGTGGGCTCGACCACGTCCAGGTCCGGACCCCAGTCGCTGTCGGGGTGAGGCCAAGTAAGTTGCACAGCGCATTGCGCTTCCCACTCCGCGGGCAACCGGCGGCGTCCTTCCTGCCGACCCTGTAGTTCGAGAGAGGTCATGGAACAACTTACCTTGCGAATTCGCGCCACTATCGGCGTCGAGGGGAAAGGCGATTCTGTAGACAACATGACAGCCGTCTTCGCGCAGACGGCTGTCCTAAAAGGCGTTGCATACCTATACGCGTACTCACCGCGATGGAAACCCCGTTGTTACTTGAGGGTTCTCGGTGTGGTGAGCCATAGTCTAGAAAAAAATCCGTACGCTCCCGGGCACAACCCTTTTACGCACGTCTTGAACGTCTGTGTGACTCAGTCTGGACGGAAGTCCTGTTATACCGCGCACTTCCCGCGACGCATCCGCGCGCGCGACAAAAGGGGATCAGAAAGACGTCCCGCCGCCGCTCTCACCGCCAGACGCGGGAGAATCCTGGGAAGATGCCGGCGGAGCTGTGCTCGACGGTGCTTCGCCGCCCGAGGACGCTTCACCTGGCTTGGTATCGGCGATGAGTTCCTTCATCTTCTTGCCAGGACGAAACGTAACTACACGTCGTTCAGGCACAGGAACTTGCTCGCCTGTACGAGGGTTTCTGCCGATTCGCGAGGCGCGGGTCTTGACTTCAAACACGCCGAAATCGCGCAGTTCCCAACGCTGCCCTTCGGCGAGCGTGCGGGAAATGGTGTCGAAGGTACCTTCGATGATCTTGGCAACATCGCTTTGCGTCATACCCAGCGTGTTTGCCACCCGGATCACCAGTTCTCGTTTTGTCATTGTCACCGAGCCAGACCCTCCTTCCACTGACGGCCTGCCCCCGCCTGTGCGGGAGCGTGCACCCATTGCACCGAACTTAGGACGAATTGCATTATACGTATAGCCTTGATTTTTCGCAAGTCCATTTCTAAAGGCAGTTTAGAAAATCTGACGGCGCTTGTCAACCGCCCTGATTCGCCCCCTCCACCGGTTCGGTGCTTTGACTCGCCTCAGTTACTGCCGTATACTTGCGCGGCTTGGCCACAGTCACCCTACCAAATGCTTGTGCCGCGGTTGAATAGTCAATTGGTTCGTAAAGTACTGGGAATAAACACGTTTTGGAGTCCTTCGGCGATATCGATACCTCCAGGATCTTGATTCAGTTCATGACCCTGCTCTTCTCCCTGTGCGTCCACGAAGCTGCGCATGCCGCAACGGCCGACCGTTGTGGCGACCCCTCAGCCCGGCTGCTCGGGCGCGTGTCGCTTAACCCATTGGCCCATATCGATCCCGTGGGAACGGTGATTCTGCCCCTGATCATGATGATCTCCGGGATTCCGTATCTTTTCGGATGGGCGAAGCCCGTGCCATTCAACCCTGCGAATCTGAACAACGTTCGCCGCGATCCGGTGCTCATCGCCGTCGCAGGTCCGGTTTCAAACTTGATTATCGCCGTAGTCAGTGCTGTTGTGTTGAAAGTCATTATCATGGTCAACGCGCCAGAGAGCGTATCCGAGTTCCTAACCGCTCCGCAGTATACGATTCCCATGTCCCTCATTATGATTAACCTCTTGCTCATGCTGTTTAATCTGATTCCGGTGCCGCCCCTTGATGGCCATTACGTGTTGCACTACTTCCTGCCCCCCCAGGGCCAGAAGATGCTCGAATCCATCGGTCCCTTTGGCATTCTTATCGCAATTCTGGCAGTGAATACGGTCTTGCCCGGCCCCCTCCTGTTCCTGCAACGTACGGTACTGCTCTTCGTTCTCGGCGGATGAACCGCGTCGCACGCAAAGTGCATCGCTCCACGTAATCCTGCTATAATCCGGCCATTCATCCCCCAAGCTGAAACATCCAACCGTTCCCTGATTGGGACGGCTTTTCCAGGAGTGAGTGATGAGCGTTCCGAATACCGAGATTCCGCAAAAATACGAACCCGAGAGTCTCGAAGGCCGCTGGCGGAAGGAGTGGGAAGACAATGGGGTCTATGCATGGGATCCGGCGAAGGGCCGCGATGAGACCTTCGTCGTCGACACGCCGCCGCCCACGGTAAGCGGATCGCTGCACGTCGGTCATCTCTTCAGCTACTCCCATCAAGACTTTATCGTGC
Source organism: Candidatus Hydrogenedentota bacterium (assembly GCA_045863335.1). Taxonomy (GTDB): domain Bacteria; phylum Hydrogenedentota; class Hydrogenedentia; order Hydrogenedentales; family SLHB01; genus JAHDWY01. The sequence goes on from BTVY01000050.1 coordinate 17,667, forward strand.
GTTTCCAGCGAATGAGCGGGAAAAACATCTTCTTTCCCATCGGTTGGGACGACAACGGTTTGCCCACGGAACGTCGCGTCCAGAACCTTTACAACGTCAAGTGCGAGCCGCACTTACATTACGACCCCGAGTTCAAGGGCGAGCGCGGACGAAAGGGCGATCCGCTGCCCATCAGCCGGCGCAATTTCATCGAGTTGTGTCAGGTCGTCACGCGTGAAGACGAAGAGGCGTTCCGGCACCTTTGGAGCCGTTTGGGTCTCTCGTACGACTGGGATCAGGAATACGCCACCATCGACGAACACTGCCGGCGTATCTCGCAATTGAGCTTCCTCGAATTGCTGGAGAATGGGGAGGTTTACCAAGCCGAGCGCCCGGTGATGTGGGACGTCGATTTCCGCACCGCCATCGCCCAGGCGGAAGTCGAGGATCGCGAGCGGCCGAGCGCGTTCCATTTCCTGCGCTTCGGCGTCGAAGGCAGCGAAGAGAAGATTGTCATCGCGACGACGCGCCCCGAACTGCTCGCCGCGTGCGTCGCGGTGCTGGTCCATCCCGAAGATGATCGATACACCCACCTCGTGGGCAAGAATGCGGTTACGCCCCTGTTCCACGCGCCGGTCCCCATTATGGCGGACCCCAAGGCCGATCCCGAGAAGGGAACCGGTATTGTCATGGTCTGTACCTTTGGCGACCAGACGGACATGGAATGGGTCCGCGAGTACAGCCTGCCAATTCGGCAAGTCCTGGATCGCGACGGCCATCTCCTGCCGGTGCGATTCGGTGCGCCGGGGTCGGATCATCTCTTCGTGAGCCTGAATTTGGATGCCGCCAACGAAGTCTATGGCCAAGTACAGGGACTCTACGTAAAGCAGGCTCAGAAACGGATAGTAGAGATCGCCAATACGACCGACGGCGTCATCGATCGTCCGAGCCAGGACATTACCCACGCGGTGAAATTCTTCGAGAAGGGAGACCGTCCGCTCGAACTCATTCCCGCGCGGCAATGGTTCACGCGCATCCTCGATCACAAGGAAGCGCTCGTTGGCCAGGGGCGCAAGATTCAGTGGCATCCCAAGCACATGGGTATTCGCTACGAACACTGGGTTGAAGGTTTGAACCAGGACTGGTGCATGAGCCGCCAGCGGTTTTTCGGAGTGCCGATACCGGTCTGGTACAAGATTGATGCGGATGGCCGCGTCCTCTACGACGAACGCATCGTGCCGGGCGCGGAATCGCTTCCCATCGATCCCTTGGATGACGTGCCGCCCGGATACACGCAAGAGCAACGCGACGAGCCGAACGGCTTCACCGGCGACCCGGATGTCTTCGACACGTGGGCCACAAGTTCGCTTACGCCCCAAATCGCCACGCATTGGCTCCTGAATGGGGAGCGGCACGGCAAGCTATTCCCGATGGACGTGCGTCCGCAAAGCCATGAGATCATCCGGACCTGGGCGTTTTACACCATCGTCAAGGCCTATTTGCACGAGAACGAGATTCCCTGGCGCAACGTCGTCATCAGCGGATGGATTCTCGACCCCGACCGCAAGAAGATGTCCAAAAGCCAGGGGAACGTCGTTACGCCCGAGCCGCTCATCGATCAGTTCGGTGCGGACGCCGTCCGCTACTGGGCCGCTCGCGCGCGCTTGGGCGTCGACACGGCGTACGACGAGCAGGTGTTCAAGGTGGGCAAACGCCTTTGCACAAAGTTATTCAATGCCAGCAAGTTCGCAATCGGCCGGTTTGAGGGCATCGACCCCGCGCTGCTCGGCCCGGAAAGGGTCGTCACCGAGACGGACCGTGCTGTGATCCAGGAATTGCGTCCCATGATCGAGCGCGCGACGGCGGTCTTCGAGCAGTTCGACTACGCACAAGCCTTGTCGTTGATTGAGGACTTCTTCTGGCGCACGTTCTGCGACAACTTCCTCGAACTCGCCAAACCGCGAACCTATGACGAAGAACTGACCGAGGGGCGCTTGTCCGCCGCGTCGGCCTTGCGCCTCGCACATCGCGCGCTGGTTCGGATGCTCGCGCCGTTTCTGCCGTACCTCGCAGAGGAGGTCTGGCACTGGTGCTACAGCGCGGACGAGGGGATGCACAGCTCCGTCCACCGGAGTCCCTGGCCGTCGCTCTCCGAGTTCGAATCGATTCCAGCGCCAGTGACGATGGAAACCTACGATGCCACCATCGCGGTGATCGATGCTGTTCGGAAGGCCAAGGCCGAGTCGAATCTCAGCATGAAGGCGCCCGTCAAGGGAGTCGCCATTGAAGGGAGCGCGGACGTACTCCGCGCCATCGAAACGACGCGCGACGACGTCATGCGCATGCTTCACATCGAGACCTTTGACGCGCAGGAAGGCAAAGTAGAACTTGGCCTCGTCGAGGTATCCGTAACGCTGTAGTCGCGGCGCGAGAGTCGTTCGTGTTGGTCCGTGTAAGTCCGTGTTGTCTGCAAAGCGCTACCGTCAAGAGGGGAGGAGAGATCCATGGCCGAACCCGAGATTCCCGATCGCAAACCCGCTGTGCTCGAACTCGACTGCGGGTCCTATTGGTGGTGCCGATGCGGGCGCTCGAAGACCCAACCCTGGTGCGACGGCTCCCACAAAGGCACCGAGTTTTCACCCGTCGAACTCACCATAACCGAGAAACGTCGCTACGCCATCTGCGTCTGCAAACACTCCGGCAACTCGCCCTTCTGCGACGGCAACCACAAGAACGTGTGACGGGGCTGGCGAGAGACAACAAGGACGGCAGAAACAACGGCGACATCCGAGAGCGATCTGGAAACTGAATCAAATGTCCCTTATGTCCTTGGTGTCTCTGTTGTCCCTTTGACCATGCGCTGAGCCGCCTACTTGAGGCAACGGTACCCACCCGATATCATACGCGCCATGCACGACACGGAAACCGACACGCCATCCCCGTTTGACGAGACCATCCCGCTGCTCGGACCTATTGTCAAACTCCAGATCGGCGCGCAGGCTTTCTTTCTTGCGATGCTGTTCGGAGCGGTGACAACTTCGACGCTCACTTACAGTTTACTTGGCGGATTCCTGGGCGCGAATGCAGTGCTGATTCACAGCATCCTGCTGGCATTCATTGCAGTGCAATACACCTGGCTGCGGAACTCCGCGTTGTACCGTCCACTCCTGAAAGGAATAGAGGAATCGCCGCAAGTTCGCGCCGATCGTTGGGTTCGATTCGCATTTCTTCTCGTGTTTCTCGTATGCATCAACGTGTTCGTGACGAGTCTTCGCGGGTATTCGCACTGGGGCGTGGTCTCGGGGCACGATTCACCGCAGTACTATGCCTATCTCCACTCCTGGGTTTTCGACCAAGACCTGAACTTCGAGAATGAGTTGAAGGCTATTCCCGGTGTGTGGGAACTCATGAACGACGCCCATCCCGAGCGGCCTGAGTACAACGTCGCCCCCATCGGGACGGCTGTGGTGTGGTTGCCGTTCTACCTGGCGGGCCACGTGCTCATGGTGTTGCTTTCCGGGATGGGGTTTGAAGTGCCCACGAACGGCATCTCTAGCCCATATGCCATGGCGGCCGCGTTCGGCAGCCACTTCGCCGTCTTCGTCGGGATGCTGCTGCTGTATCGCTCCCTTCGCAATTGGTTCGCGACTCGGACAGCATTCTTTGCGACCCTGCTGGTCTGGCTCGCCTCGCCACTGATCTGGTACCTGACCGATCAGCCGTGGATGTCTCATGCCTGTTCGTTCTTTGCAGCGGCGCTCGTGCTTTGGTTGTGGTTGCGGAACCGCGAGAACCGGCATTGGTCCGGGTGGACCCTGCTCGGCGCGGCGATCGGTCTCGCCATGCTGGTGCGGCCCAGCCATGTCGTGCTTCTGGTGTTGCCTATCGCCGATCTCGTGCTCGCTGCGAAAGAGAAGAGGTCAATTGGATCGAGCGTGGGAGGGGTGGCACTTGCCGTGGCCGCGACGCTTGTCGTGTTCACGTGGCAGTTGGCCACGTGGTGGTTGCGCTATGGCACGGAGCCGCCGCCCGGTTCGCCCATGCAATGGGCGCAGCCCGCGATCTCTCAGATTCTGTTTTCCGCCCACCACGGTTTGTTCGCGTTGCATCCCGTGCTGGTTTTCGGGTTTATCGGAATCATCCCGCTATGGCGGCGGGCACGCGGCGTTGCCATTTGCATGGCGATTCTGCTCGCGGCATACGTCTACATGAATGCCGCGATCGCAAGCTGGTTCGGCGGGGGATCCTTCGGCATGCGGCGTTTCGTGGGGGTATTGCCGTTCATGGCGCCCGGCATCGCCGCCTTTGGCGCGTGGTTCATTGCGTTTTCGCGGAAGCGGCCTGCGGTACCTGTTGCCGCGGTCGTCCTCATGCTGACCATCTACAACGCAACTCTCGTCATCCAGTACCGGCAGGGGTGGTCGCACTTTCTTCGTCCCGTTCCGTTTCAACAGATTTGGTCGTCTTCCGCCGCCATCTTCCACGACACCTTCGGCAATCCCTTCTCCTATCCCGCGAACCTCTGGTTTGCTTTCAAGCACGACGTGTCGCCTTCGCAATACGATGTCGCGCTGGGCGTCCCGCCAGATGCCGAACTGGACGTGCAAGGCGTGTCTCTGAAACCGTACCTTGGCAAAGGATGGCAGAAGAACATCCGCTTCGCGTCACTGTTGAACGGCGCGTTCCCAGCGGAAGATTTCGAGTCGCGCCTGTTCATCTACGGCATTGAAGGGCATGCGTATCACGTCGGTTTGTCCATGTCGCTTCCCAACGAAATGCAACACGATCAGTTCGTCGGCTTTGCCTTCAATGGGGAGCCCATCGGCTCCGCCACGCTCGAGCCCGGCCGTCAATCGGAGTTGACGCTGAGTGTGCCTGGCAATCTGACGAAGGATGGTTTGAATACACTCACGTTGTACTTTGAGAACCGAATCGAGAAAGAACGGGAGGGATCCCAGACCGGGACGGAAGGGTACGGGCTTGAAATGAAGACGCGCCGGAAGTATCCCGCCTGCGCCTTGTTGTGGCGCCTACGCGTCGCGACGGATTACGGCGACGGCGTGCCGTGGCAGACGGAAGAGCAACCCTCACCGCAGTCCGAGTAGTCCCGACAACGCTTCCACGTCTCCCGGCGCGTATCCCGAGTAGTGGCTGTTGACGTAGCCGAACACGGGTTTTCCGAGGGCGAGCAGCTTCTGTACCAGCGGCACCCACTGTTCCAGGTCCGCCCGCCGGTCGAGTACGTGTTCCCCCCAGGTCGTCGTGATCTTCTCGATCGCATACCGGTCGCCCAGCCAGCGGATGTAGGCGAAGTCTCCTGTTGCGATGCCGTCGATTCGCGCGAGTTGTCCCGGCCGGTGCATCCAGGGATGATCGATTAGCGCGAGGGTGACCTTGTGCTCTGCCAACAGGTCGGTTAGCCGTCGGTTGATCCACGTCTTATTACGCACCTCGACTACCCAGTGCCGGTGTCTGTCGGGAAGTTGCTTGAGAAAAGGCCCCAGCCTCCGCAGGTAGTCGTCTTGTGTGACCTGCCGCTTCTTCGCGTAGTACGGAAACTGGAATACGATAGGTCCCAATCTCGGGCCAAGCACATCCATGGTATCCAGGAACTCGGCCAATTCCCGTTCGCACTTGTCCAGGAACTTCTCGTGGGTGATAACTTGCGGCGCCTTTGCAGCGAAGATGAAGTCCGGCGGAGTCCGGTCGCGCCAGCCTTCGACCGTCGACCGTCGGGGTGTCCCGTAGAAGGTCGAGTCGACCTCCACGGAGTTAAATCGTTGCGCGTACTCCTGGATATAGTCAGGAGCTTTTGTATCCGCGCCATAGATCTTCCCGATCCAGTCGCGGGTACTCCAACTGCATGTACCCAAACGGATTGCGGGGTTATGTGCTTTTGATTGCGATTGCATGGGTTTTATTGGATTTCGCAGTGCCCTTGCCGGATTCGACCTGTAGATGGTATCCTACCTTATGGCGTAAGAGGAAGCTTTCTGAACGGGGAGTCTTCGCACTATGGGACTGCGAATCAATTCCAACGAACCTGCGTTGTTCATTCAGCGGCAGACGCAGCAGACATCGAACGCGTTGTTGCGGGGGCTGGAACAGCTTGCCACAGGGCAGCGTATCAATCGCGGCGCCGACGACGCGGCGGGTCTGGCTATCGTAGAGCGGTTTCGCGCGCAGGTCAATCAGCTCAACCAGGAAGTTTCCAATCTACAGTCCGGGGTGAATGTGGTCCAGACCGCTGACGGCGCACTTGGGACTCAGGAGGAAGCCGTGCAGCGCGTCAGGGAATTGGCATTGCAAGCGTCCAATGGAACGCTCACCGACGACCAACGGGCAGCCCTGAACCAGGAAGCGCAACAACTCCTCGAGCAGATTGACGAAACGGCGGCCCACACCGAGTTTAATGGCCGGACCCTTCTGGACGGTAGCGCCACGAATGTTGAACTCGGTGTCGAAGGTGACATCGAAGTCAATATCAACGAGTCGACGACGACGTCTTTGGGCATCAACGGAGTCGACCTGTCCACGCAGGCCGGCGCGCAGAGCGCGATTCAGGATCTGGATGACGCACTCAGCAGCATCCAGGAGAACCGGGCCAATCTTGGAGCGCAGGAGAACCGCTTCACGCGCGCCATCGACGTCCGGGAAACGGAATCCCTGAATACGGCCGGGGCCGAATCGCGCATCCGCGACCTGGATATTGCGCGACAGACCATCGAACAGTCCCGTAACTCGATTCTACTGCAAGGGGGGCTCGCCGCTCTCGTGCAGTCGAACGTGCTCGGGCAAAACGCGGCGCGCCTGCTCGGATCGTGACGGGAGATCGGCCGCGTAATACGCGTGCAGCAGGTGGATAGGCCGTCGTCCCCGTAGTCGATATCGCGCGATTCGCAAATCTGCTTCCGAATGGGCTTCCTCGAACTGGCGTGCAATCCTGCCGCTTCCCACGAGCAACAACCAGGCTGGCTTTCCCGCCTTCACCCGCGCGATGGCTTGTTGCACCGAATCTTCGCCCATCACGATCTTCGAGGAATCCAGTTCAGCGTAATAGGCAAACGCGAGCCCCGACTCGAAACGGTCCTCGAGGTAAACGAACTCATTGCCGCGGCTTCGTTGTTGAATGATTTCGTGAGCCGACTTCAGGTCTGGCCGCATGGGACGGGGAAACGGTGCCGAGACCAGGAAGAACCCGGCGCACAGCAGAACGACGAGCGCCCACCTCATGCGCTGGGACGATATGGCGTCTACTCCGCCGCCTGCGAGAACGAAGATCGGAAGCCCGCAATGGATGACGTAGCGCTCCACATAGCAGGGGCGCACTATTGCGGATAGCATGACGAGTAGCAGGACCGGGACGAGACACCAAAGTACAAGCAATAGCGTCCCGGCCGCTTGGTGTAGCGCGTCGCCGTTCGATCCGGAGCGCCCTTTCTGGTCGCGATACGAACGCCAAACGCGCCATGCGACGCAGCACCAGATCAGGCCGCCGAGCAGGTGCGACCATAGAGATTTGGCGTTTCGAGGCAAGAAGCCGTGGGTCGCGTCGAATTCGGTCCCGGTCAATACGGTCCAAAATGTATCGAGGATCATCCAGCCTGCCGGTTGATCGATCCAGGCCAGATGCTCTTCGACACCTTCGTCGGGTACGCCGAATATCCACCAAGCCAACGGTATCAGATACAGCGCCTGGAACGCCGTCCACAGCAATACGACCCGGAACTGGCGCCGGAATATCCACAGCAGGGTCAGCCCTTGTAGAAACAGGACCGACGTCCCGAGAATGTGGGTCCACACGAGAAGCCCGTTTGCAATCCAATTCGCGAGCCACCAGTAGCGGCTTGTACCCGCCACCGCGCGTTCCAGGGTTAGTACCGATGCCGCGGCAAGCGGGATCATCAGGGCGTACATGCGAATTTCCTGGGCATAGTAGATTTGGCTTATCGCCATGGCAGTACAAAATGCCGCTGCAGCTCCGGCCCCGGAAGAGTAGACGTTTCTGCCCAGCCACCACACTGCGGCGACGGTCGCCAAACCCATTAACACCGACAGGATTCGCAAGCCGTACTCGGACGCCCAGACACGGTGCCACCAGTGGTATTCCAGGAAAAAATAGAGCGGTACGATAGCCGGATCGAGCAGGCGTTCCTCGTCGAGAAACTCGGCAAATGAAGGAGCGTCGATGACTTGTACGCTCACGACTTCGTCGTACCAGAGTGACTCGTCTTCAAGCCGGTACAGACGAAGGAACGCAGCCAGCACCAAAATGGCCAGGAGTACAATCCAGTGTCGCCGTTTGCCGGGATGCCGTGTGCCCGCGTATGTCACCATTCGGGGGACTTTCCTCGGACTGCGTTACGTTCACCAGACACGAATTACTGATTGCGTGACGGCTCTGACTCGTCCGCCGTCCAAAACCAGACCTCGTCGCGCACCAAATGTTTCGCCAGCCGCAACGGATATCCCAGGCGCTTCGCCAGTTTGGCGTACTTCAATCGTATTGCGGGATCGCCGGCCGATTCGCAGTCCGCGAGTCCGCCGAGCGCTTCCGACAGCCAGGCCATAGGCACCGAAAAGTCGGGATACGCGTCCAAATCTGGCCACACCGCGTGCTCGGTCCGGTCGAGGGGTTCCAGGGAGCAATCCGGCGCCAGTTCCCGCATGACATCGCGCAGCACTCCGGGGTCTTCCTGTTGCTCCCAACCCACGCGGTCTCCGGCGTCGACCTCGCTCAGGCTCTGTCGAATGGTGCCTACCAATTCATCAATCTGACGCCGGTACAGAATGGCCAAGTCCTCCGTTTGTCCGGCCGCCTGATATACGTGTGCCAGAAGCGCTTCCGTTCTTCGTCCCGGAGGAAAGTTCGACACGATCCGTTTCGCATCGGCAAAATTGCCTCGCATAGTCAGCAATCGCACGAGAGGTTCCAGATACCGCTCCAGTTTCGACGGGTCTTCCGCAAGGGAGAGATTCAACACGTTCTCGGCCTGGTCCGATTCGCCTGCGTCGAGGTGCAGCTCCGCCAACCGCCGGACCGCCTCATACCCTTGGCCAGGTTCTCGTACCCGCAGCGCCTTCTCCAATTGGCGCCGCTCCTCGTCGGTTTCGCCGGTGGCCAGGAAGTACGACGCCAATGCCAGGTGAAAAGCATAAGGACTGGCTTCTTGATGTTCCCGTAGATTGCGCAATCGCACGGCGCGCTGATAGCCGTCCAGCAAAGTCAGCGAGCGTATTTGCCGGGCCACTTCGCGGGCGGATTCGTGCTCCTTTCGCGGAATACTATACGTTGCGGAGAAGGCATTCTCGTATATGAAGATCAACTCGTCGCGAAGCTCCCGAAAACTCGACCAGCGGTCTTCCGGCCGTTTCTCGAGACAACGCATGATGACGCGGTTGAGATCTTGAGGACAATCCTCCACGCGTTCCAGAAGCGGAATCGGCGGCTCATGCTGGTGGAACTCGCGCAGCGCCATGAGGTGTTCCAGTGCGGTACCCGCGCGAATCGTGAATAGTCGGTTGCCGCTGATTGCTTCGTAGAAGCAGCATCCGAAGGCGTAGATATCCGCTGCCTCCCCGACCTTCGCGGCTTCCAGGAATTGCTCGGGCGCCATATAGGCAGGCGTGCCGAAGGTCGTCCCCGCCTGAGTCAATTCTGTTCGGTCTGAGAGTTCATCCAGTCTGGTGAACGGAATGTCTTCGGAAATGTTGCAGCGCACCAAGCCAAAATCGGTAATCTTCAATGTTCCATCCCGCGCAATCAACAAGTTCTCCGGTTTCAGATCGCGGTGCACCAGACCCGGAACGGCGGAAACGGCGTGGATCATGCCGTCGCAGCACTGGATGCCGAGACGAACGGCGTCTGGCATGTCAATGCAGCCGGATTTCAGATAGTCGGCCAGCGACAGATTGCCGCTCTCGGCTGATTCCACGTACTCCATGAAGAGGTAGGGGGCGGCGTCTATGATGTCTATAAAGTAGGCGTGAACGATATTCGGATGAAACCCGGTAAGGAGCCACGTGCGCGACTCGCGCAGAAATCGCTCGACCAAAGGCAGGTTTTGACTGAATTGGTGTTGGAACGTCTTTGCCGCGAATCGGCCCTCATCCATTTCGACGATGTACACGACGCCCATGCCGCTGACGCCGGGGCCGCCCTTCACGTTTAGGACTCGATACACGCCGTCCAGCAGCATCCCGGGTTCTGCTAACGGGTGCGCGATACTACCGTTGGCGGTCTCATCAACAACGGTGGTGAGATCGCTCATCGTGATGGGAGTACCGGCGGGCAGGGTAGGGGTGATATCCGGGGACGGGATCTGTGGTGATTCCGTCACGAAGCGCTAGGACTCCTGTACGCCGAATGCGGCCAAGCCGGCTCTGAGGTCCGGGCAGATCTCATATCGCTTGGCGAGGTTGGTTATCTCGAACACTTCCGACACAAAAGGCGTCAGCCCGCAGAGTTTCAGCGTTCCGTTCATCTTTTCCAGCGCCTTGGTCACCATAATAATGACGCGTAGGCCGCCGCTGCTGATGTACTCCACTCCGCTCAGATCGATTAGCACTTTGGTCGTGCCATCGTTCAAACACTCCTTGAAGGCGTTTTCCGCCTCCGGAGCAGCGGGCGCATCGAAGCGTCCTTCCAGCGCAACCACGGCGACATCGGCTACTTGTTGTCGATTGATTTCCATTGCGTTACGTCTGCGGTCCAGATTGGATACCAGATGGGTTCCTAGTGTACATCACCGTCGGGGCGCAAGTCAGCTTCCTCGACCGGCTTGGGCTTGACCGCACCAAGATCGACCGGGCCGAATACCGGCAGTGCCACCCCTGCACTGTCGCTAACGGTGCATCGCGGGTTCAAACCCTTGCCATACCACAATTGAGCATCTTCAGAGATCGTGCCGGCGTGGAGAATGATGGACTTTGGATTCTTCGGGTCCAACCGCTGTCGGAATACCGCATGCAGGTCGTTCCCGTTTGCATCGGATAGGCTGAATCCCGTGACGGGTCCATCGGATGTCAACCTGCCGTTGACCGTGTCAAAGGTAAGGTGCAGTTCCGGTCCATACGGCGCATTCACTCGCGTGACCGCGTCAAGCCGGGGACCCCGATCAAGGCTGTCCTGTCCGAACAGGTCGCGCGCCGCAAGGTTCGCGAGACGGTACCCAAGTGTTTTCAATCCGTCCGTGCCGATGTGGATGTTGTCGTCCAGCGGAAGATCGATGGATGCAACCATGCCGCTATTCAGGAGAAGAGCGTCAGCCTGAAGCTGCATCACCTGAACCGTGTTCCAAAAGACCGGATCGCCCTCCGTGACAAAGCGGCCAATCTGGACGTAGTAGAAGGGCAACTCCGGCGCATCAAAGTCGTCACGAACCGACTGCACGAATGATAGGAACCGCCCGAGGAACTTGGGCGCATCATCCGGATTGGCATCGGACTCGCCCTGATACCAGAGCACGCCGCGCACGCTTCCGCCCGCCGCGAGGAAGCGACGGTACATTGCGCCATAGAGGGAGTTCCCGCCGGCGTCACGCAAGGCCGGGTCCCACTGCTTCATGGATGTGCCGCCATGAGCGCAGGGGATCAGACCCACGGGCCGGCCAGTACGGCGGACCATCTCCTTGGCGAAGGGTAATCCGAGACCGGCTCCTTTGGTCCAACCGGACACGTCCTGCACCAGGTTCATGCGCTCGCTTTCATCTTCGACCTTGCTATGCACGAAGTCGCGCGACTCGCCGAGGCGATGGAGCGGCTCCTCGGCGGCACGCCATTCGTCGTTCATGGCGAACATGTGGACGCGATCGTCCGGCGCCGCAACGTCGGTATTGTTGCCGACGCCTTGCATGTTGGATTGCCCCGCGAGGATCCACAGGTCGCCCACAAGGATGTGATCGATTGATACCTTCGCGACTTCGTCGCCCTCGGATCGCAACCGGATCTCGACGCGGTACGGGCCTCCGGCCGGTATCTCACGGATTTCCGCCGTCCAACTTCCGTCCCGGGACGAACCGGCATCGAGCCAGCGCCAGAATCCGACTCGGCTCTGGGGCTGTACCCGTACCTGTACCGTTGCCTCGCCCGCAAAACTCGTCGCGCCGGCCAGTGCTATCCGCGCGTTGCCCGACTCGTTACATTGGAGGACTTGGTACGGCTTCAGTCCTTCCGTTACTTCGAGCGATTCAACTTCCTCCTGGCTGAACACGGGCCCCGGAAACGCGCCCAAAACGCATAGTGCCAACGCCGCGCGTAGCGCTAAACGGAAATGTGCTGCCATGTATGCTCCTTGAACCTGATCGGGGTGGCGATGCCAGCGGCGCGCCGCTAGAGGGAAAACTCCTCGAGAATCATCAGTATCTCTTCGACGGCCTGATCGAGCCCGAGAAAGAGGGCGCGCGACACGATGGAATGGCCGATGTTGACCTCGTTCAGACCGGGAATCGCCGCGATGGGACGGAGATTTCGAATCGTCAGGCCATGCCCCGCATTGAAGATCAGCCCGGCGCCGATGGCCCGCGCCGCGGCGTTTGCGATCCGATCCACCTCCCCGAGGATATCTTCGTCCGCGGCGTTGGCGTAGGCGCCGGTATGCAGTTCGACGTAGTCGGACCCGGTTTCCGCGCTGGCGTCGACCTGGTCGAGCTCTGGATCGATAAACATGCTGACCTTGATGCCTTCGCCGTGGAAGCCGGACACCACCTCTTTGAGCCGCTTGACCTGCGAAACCACGTCCAGTCCACCCTCAGTCGTGACCTCTTTCCGGTTCTCCGGTACAAGACACACCACCGCGGGTTTGACCCGGTGCGCAATGCCAATGATCTCATCGACAGCGGCAAGTTCCAGATTCAACCGCACCTGAAGCGCCTGCGCCAACAACTCCACGTCGCGGTCCTGGATGTGCCGCCGGTCCTGGCGCAGATGGACGGTGATTTGATGTGCTCCCGCGAGTTCGCAAATCTTGGCCGCGGCGATGATATCCGGCTCGACGCCCTTGCGCGCTTCACGCAGGGTAGCCACGTGGTCGATGTTTACCCCAAGTTCGATCATGATTCCTCGTCGTACTCCTCGGACAGTTGATATCTGTTCAAATGCTCAGTGTCGACGGCGTGTCTTCATCTGAGCGCTTCGTTTCATCGATGGACCGCACCGCCGATTCGAGCAGGTCCCGCAATTCGGACAAGGCATCCGCCAACTCGCGGCGCAATTCCGCGCGGGCATCGCCCGTGTCGTCGCGAAGCGCGGAGAGCCGCTCGCGGATCTTCTCCCGCTTCTCCTCCAATTCCATGCGCATGTCATCGATGGCTTTGCGCGTGGCGGCTTCGGCGGTCTCCGCGGCTTGATCGGCGAACGCGTCAAGACGCTCGTCCAACGCGGCCAACAGGCGTTCCGTTTGCTTCTCAAGTTCCCCCTGGGCGGCCGACGAGACATCGCCGAGGGCCGACTCCACCCGATCGGAGAGCGTCTTTACGTCGCCGGAAGTCTCGGACGGCGCGCCGGATTGGACCTCGCAGCCGGACAGAACGATCGCCGCAAGCATCGGCAGTGCAAGGCAAACGGACCGTTTCACTGGGCCTGCTCCGTATCCTTCACCAGCTCGAGGACCTGCTGCGCGAGTTCGTCGTCGACGCCGTTCAGCGCGGCGTACTCCCGCATGACCGCGTCGCGATTGCCCAGGGCCGCGAAGATCTCCGCTCGCGTCACATGGGCGATGGTATAGTTTGGGTCGATGCGCAACGCCTGCGCGCAGGCGTCGATCGCTTCCTTGTGCCGTTGCAATTCAAAGAACGCCGCAGCGCGATTGTTGTGAATCTGCGGATTCTTACCGTCCAGCTTGGCGGCTTCGTTCCAGGCTTCCAGGGCCGCTTCCATGTTGCCCGCTTCGTACGCGTCCTCGCCTTTGCGGAGGAGTTGCACCACTTGCTCCGCGATGTCCGGTTGTTTCGTTTGCCCGGTCGCGCGGTCGGCCGGGGGCTCGGGGGCGGTTTCGATGGCGGGCATCCCCAGCTCGATTCGCACCTGCTCCATGGCCGAATAGGCTTCCGCGTGGTTCGGTTGGAGGCGCAGCGTTTCGCGGAAACACTCCAGGGCGGCATTGCGTTGGCCCTGGCCGTGATGGATGCATCCCAACTCGTAATACGTATCCGGATCGTTCGGGTCCAGTTCCTGGGCCTGCTCGTAGGCCCGCTGCGCGTCGCCCGCAGCGCCAAGTTTATAGTGGCAAAACCCTATGTTGGCGTAGGCCAACGCATAGTCGGGTTCCCGCTGCATGACCTCTTCGAAATATGTCAGGGCCCGCTGATAGTTCCCTCGTTCCGCAAGCCGGACGCCCCGGTCGAAAAGGAATCGCGTGCGCATTCTATCGAGGAGCATGATCATCGATCCCCACGTAGCCGATTGAAAATGATCTCTGGCTTCACCGTTCCTGCCTTGGTTGCAACTGCGAAGGACAATCCCTGGAAATCCCGCCAGTTCCGATACCCGCTATTGTACCGCGTTGAGATTCTGCGCGCTACTGTCGACCGGCGTCCTGGACGGAATTGTCTCACGCGAACCCTGTTGCCGAAAGAGGACGTCCACCACGTTGCGCACGTACTGCTCGTCCGCGACGCCCAGCGTGGCTTCCTCTGGAAATGCGACGAGCGACCGGAAATGGTCCGCGATATCTGCGAATAGTTCGACCCGCGCCTGCGGTTCAAGCCCCTCCCGGCGCAAGACCGCCAGCAGCGCGATGCGCGCCTCGTCCGGCGTGACGCGTTGGCGGAGGCGCGCCTCCAGATGCGGGTAGTCCCGAAACGAATTGTATTTCCCGCTCAGCACATGCGTCAGGTCCGGCTCGGAGATCTTCGGCAAGCGCATGACGACCGTGTTCGCCACATAGTCGCCCAGGCGCTGCGACCGCTTGCTGAGCACGCAGGCGATGCCGCCGATAACGTAGAAGGGGTAGAGGCTGTCGACAAAGCGCATGAGATTTCTCACGGCTATCTGGCTGAACTGAAGCCGCAATCCGTCCGCATCCACCACCCGGAGCCGGAGCACGCGTTTTCCAAGCGTTTGACCGCGCAGCAGCCATTCGAGCGTCATTCCGTGGACGATGGGTATGACGAAGAAACCCAACGCGATTAAGGCGAAGGCCCAGTCCGACAGGTTTACACCGAACACAAGGGGAAAGATGTTGAGCGTTACTAGAACGTATGCGATCGTGAAAATCGCGATTACCTCGATCGCGAAATCGATGATGCGCGCCAGAAACCGCGTCACCGGGCCCGCGAGGTTCAGTGAGAATTCAATGCCCTCCGGGGTGCGGATGGTCAATCTATTGGTACGTTCGTCAGGCATGATTGCGCAAACTTAACTTTCCACCAACTCGTCTTTCGATTGTTTTCTGCCCGCGAAGATGAAGAAGAGAATCAGTAGCACCAGTTCCACGGTCCCGAAGGCAATCTTCACCGCGTACGGCAACACGGGTTCGTGGTATTGCGAAAGCCAGGCCTCCACAAAGGCGGCCCACGCGAGCATGATGGCCACGCCCCCGATGATCGTAAGGGCATCAGGCGCGATGTTTCGCAGTCGCGCGCGGGTAGAGAGCCGCGAGTCCCAGCCGATCAACGCGCTCCCCAGCATGAGCCCCGCTTGCCCTGCAAGCAAGATCGCGGGAATCTCCAATGCGCCGTGAGGAAGCAGCCAGGCCGTAAGGAACTTGGCCTCGCCGGCGTTGATATAGTCCATGGTCACCGCGCCCATCATGACGCCGTTGCTGAACAAGACCAGGATGCTCCCCGCGCCCCATAACGCGCCAAGCGCCATCGTAATCAGCGCGACGCGAGTATTATTCACGATGTAGAAACTGGTCCCCATGGCCTTGACGCCTTGGAGTTCATCGTGGTCCTTCTCTTTTTCCTCTTCCGCGACGCGTTCCTTGGGATCGATGCGGAGGTGGGGGAAGGGCATCAGCACGCCCTTCGCGTCCGCGTCATACGAGACGGCCGCGCCCCCCAGGATGGCGCCGGCCATGGTCACCGCAAAACTCAGCCAGAACGTTGCGGCATGGCGCCGAAAGGTCCGAGGAAAAGTCCGCACGGCCCAATGAATCGGCCGGAACCGGTGCGGCGAACGGTGCACTTCGTGAATCTCGCCGTAGGCGCGGGCCACCAGCGATTCGAGATACCGGCGCAATTCCGGTTCCGAAGCAAAGGTGGACAATTTGGACAGGTCCGTCGCGCAGCGTTCGTAGAGGTAGTGGAGCCGTTGTGCCTGTTGCAGGTCAAGCCGGTACGCCACGTCCGCTTCCAGCCGGTTCAAGGTTTGCTCCAGCTCGTTCCAGTACGGACGCTCTTCCCGGAGGAATCTTTCCAGGTCAATAATCACGCGGAACTCCCGGGGATGCTTGCCATGTATATCCACGAACGGCTCATAAGAGTTGCCTCTGCTTCACGCTCGCATATTGGCCGACGAGGTCGGCGCACATGCGTTCGTTGTCCATCAGGAAGAAACTGACCCCCTGTCGGTGCAACACCCGCTCCAGTTCCCGCAGGTCCCGCCACCGGATGTGCCCCGCCAGCGACCGGTAGACGTCGTCGACGGACTTCGTGGAGTCATCGGAAAACAAGGGCCGAATCCCCGGCGGTGACAGCATGCCCACGAGCACCAAGTGCTGCTTGCGAATTATCTCCACGTTGCGTACGAAGCTTTCGGATAAGACCGCGTCCTCGAGATTGGTCAAGAACACGAGGAGCGCCCGGCGTCGGAGCCGCATACGCAAGAAGGTGAACAGCTCGTCAAAGTCCGGATTCACGGTCTGCGGCTCGAGGGTATAGAGCGCGTCGCGGCAATTGGAGTAGTGGGCCTGGCCCGTGCTGGCGCGGACGAAACTGCGTACCGAGTCGCCGTAGGTGACGAGACCGAAAAGGTCTCCCTGCCGTTCGGCTACGAGCCCCAGAATAAGCGCCGCCGTGATGAAGCGCTCGAGTTGCGTGACCTCGACGGTCTCGCCGTTGTCGCCGCCGGTCGAAGCCAGCACCCGTCGGGCACTCAAGCGCGACGTGTCGATAACGACATACACTTCCTGGGTCCGCTCAATCTGAAACAGCTTGGTGATTGGCTTCCCGCGTTTCGCGGTGGCTTTCCAGTGGATGTCCTCATATCCGTCTCCCGGCACGTACTCGCGCAGCTTCTCGAACTCGCGTCCCTGTCCGACCTGGCGCTGCGCGTGCGCGCCGAAGGCGCCCCGATTCAAGAACAAGGCGGCCAGGCGTCGCCGTTCAGTCAGGAGATTCGGATACACGCGCAATTCGGATTGAATGGGTGAGGAACTCCGCACCGCCCAGAACCCGAGTGGGGAAGTGCCTTCCATGTACACTCGATCCAGGTGATAGTTCCCGCGCCGTTCCGGTTTCACCGCCCAGGACACGTGGGCCATCGCTGTATCCGGCGGCGCGACGGTCTGGATGGAATCGAGCTGCGAACCGATCTCCCGCGGGAATGCGAGACCGATGCGTAAGGGCCTCGCGCGCGCGCGGTCGTTACGGATGTAGATGTCCACTTCGCCGTCGCGGTCTTTGCTTAAGCGGACCACTTCCGGCAGCGACACGCCAAGCCCCTTGAGCGAGCCCCTGCCGAGCATCGCGTCGAGCGCGGCGACCGCAACGAGTCCAATCGCCGCGTAATGCAAAACCCCCGCGACGGCCGGCACGGTAACCCCCACCGCGCTGATGGCGATGAGGCCACCCACGCAAATGAGGAGCAATGTCCGCGGAACAATCATCGAGGCACCGCCACCTCTTCGATAATCCGGCCGATTACTTCCGGCACGGTGAGTCCTTCGATTTCATACTCCGGCCGCAGAATCAACCGGTGCTCCAGCACCGGGCGCGCGATTTCCTTCACGTCATCCGGCGTAACGAAGTCCCGGCCGGATATGGCGCCGTGTACGCGGCTCGCGAGGAGGATGGCCTGCGTGGCGCGCGGCCCTGCGCCTACCAACACGGAACTATGCGTCCGCGTCTTGCGCACGATATCCACCACGTAGCCAATCAGCTCTTCGCGAACCGTCACGGACTGGAGCGCGGCGCGAACCTTTACCAGTTCTTCCGCCGTGATCACGACATTGACTGCGTCGCTGTCGAGCGTTTTCTCGGGCGCGTCGCTGCCCAGCGTGCGCGCGGCCAGGCTGAGTTCCTCATCGCGATTCGGGCAGCCCATCGAAATCTTCACCATGAACCGGTCTTTCTGCGCCTCCGGAAGGGGATAGGTGCCTTCGTATTCGATGGGATTCTGGGTTGCGAACACGGTGAAGTTAGGCGAGAGGATGTGCGTATCGCGGTCGATGGTGACGCGCCGCTCCTGCATCGCCTGAAGCAGGGCCGACTGCGTCTTTGCCGGTGCGCGGTTGATCTCGTCCGCCAGCAGGAACGTCGTGAAGATGGGTCCCTTGACCAGCGTGAACGCGTTGTGCTGGAGGTTGAACACGTTGGTGCCGGTGATATCCGCCGGCATCAGGTCCGGGGTGAACTGGATGCGCGCAAACTCGCAGCCCAACACCTTCGCGAGGGTACGGACGAGCAAGGTCTTGGCCACGCCCGGTACGCCCTCGATCAGCGCGTGGTTGTTGGTAAAAATCGCGATCAGGCATTTGTCCACCACGTCCTTCTGGCCGATGATGACCTTGGCGACCTCCTGCCGCGCGCGCGTCAACGTCTCTTTCAAGTGGTCCAGATCGAGTTGCACGTGTTCTTCCTTTCCCTGATGCTTGCGGAGGCCGGGACTAGCGCCGCAAGTACTCGTCCAGTACTCGGCACATATCGCGATAGGCCCCGGCCAGATCGCGCTCGTTCCTTGGTTTTGCCTGTTCCGCCCGGGCGATGGCCTCCATCCGATGTATCGGTTCCGAGAGCGCGTCTCGCCGGGCGCCAATCGCATGTTTGTACTGGGCGAGACAAACCTCGAGCAGGTCCTTTGCCGGAACGCTTCGCCGAATCAGGTTCGCGAATCCTGCCGCCGAATCTCGGCCCACCGCATGCCGTGCGTCCGATGGCCGCGCATCGTCATATGGCGGCACGAACGACACGCCATTCTTCCAAATGTAGAGGATGGCCAGTCCGATCAGCGCCCAGAATACGCCGTAGAGACCATAGCCTCGAATGAGCGTCATAATACCGGGCGCGCGCGCGACGCCATGGACCGATTCCTCGAACACGATACGATTGTGCGGGCCGATGAGCCAAGCCAGCAAGGCCGGATGACGCTCCTTCTGAAGCGCCTCGTTGCTCAGGAAATACGAATCCGAGATGAACACCATGGTGCCCGCGCCGAAAGGACGCTCGACGATCAGCGGTTTTTCGTCCCGGGCATAGATCGTATTCCATTCGTCGCTGAGTTCGTCGAACCAGATCACGTTGTGCCAAGTCACCGACTCGGGCAACGCCATGTCCGTGGCGCGCGTGGCTGTATAGGCCTTCATTCGCTCAAAATCGTCGATCTGGACGGTGTCGAACTCCAGCCGGACGCCCCAGCGCTCGGGCATATTGACCCGGGCATAAAGCGCATCGTAGGGATCGCGTGAATCCGCATCTTCGGTGGCGGGTCCGTTATCGGGTTGATCGGACCGATCGGTCGGATCAGTCGGATCAGTAGCTTCCGCCGGCTCCTCGGAAACCTCCTCTTCGCCGGTGCGGCGGTCCCGCATGCGCTCGATACGTTCCTCGCGGGCTTCCCAAATCTCGTACGCTTCGCGAAGGTCCTCGTGCGTGGGCTCAAAGGCCACAACAATGCGCCCGCCGCGTTGTGCGATCTGCTCCATGCCCTGCGCGATTTCGATGGGCATATGATCGGGGTCGTAGGCATTCACCCCGAGAAACAGCCACGTGGATTCGAGGTTTCCGGTTGTCTTTGCCACGGAATCCCGCGAGAACGGTTCCATGTGGCGCTGCACACTCACGCCGGGCACGGTAGACAAGGACTCGTACAAGGCCCGCGTGCCCAAGGGGTCGGCGCGCAACGAGGAATACGGCGGATAGACGTCGCCCCGGGCGAACTGGAGGACATACAGCTCCACCACGCCGTAGCCAAAGGCCACGAACAGCGCCAGAATCGCCAGATTGATCCATTTACGGCTTTTCGGCAAGAGCCCGCATCCTGTTCTGGTTTTCGTCAAAGGTTCGGACCAGTTCGGGTCCGGCCTCGTGACGGCCGTACCATACCCGTTCAAACAGCAGTACGTTCTTCGAGAAAATGTCCAGAATCTCCGGCTCTGCGTGCGCGCGCCGGGCAAGTTCGCGCAGGTACTCCCGGTTGGACTTATACTTCGCGATGCGGATCATTTCATTGCGGGCCAAGAGCGCCAATCCCGCCAGGAAAAACGCGCGCATGGCAAGCCTGCATTCGCCTTTCTCCATCAGCTCCCGCGCCAGGGCCAGCCAGCCGTCCTCCGGCAGGGCGTCCGCGACCACGTCCTCCGACTCGATATCGGGAACCTGCAAGACCGGCTGTGCCTCCATCTCCACGGTGGGGAGACGACGGCGTTGCCAGGCCCGAAAAAGTGCGATCGCAAGCACAATGGCGAGCACGGCGATCAGTCCGTACATCGTCCAGAGCGGCGCGCCGCGCCACCCGCCCCATGACGCATCTGGCGCCTCACCGGTACGGTCGGGGAACCAACTTCTGATCCAGTCCCAAATCGATCTTAGCCAACCCCGAACAGTCCGAAGCATGTTCGATAACTTCTGCTCGACCCATTCCATGACCACGGTGAGCATGCTTTTTTCATCGTTGGGATCGATCTCGCGGTCCAGCCGCCACGCGTATTCCCGTTGCTGCAACACCCGGTCGATGGACTCGCTCAGGTCGTCCGGAGACACCGCGGTTTCCTGGGCGTGCGCCAACGGTGCAGCGGCGAAAGCAAGCAAACCGATTCCCAGCACCAGCAGAACCTGCAGGCCGCGTTGCGCAGCGTCGCGCACGATCCGGCGCAGACCGACCTTCAGATCCTCGCCCGTTTGCAACGACTCGCCCTGAAAGCACCGCATGGCGTAGGCCGTCTTCTGCACGGGATCGAGGATGAGGTAGACGATGACGCAGACAATAGCGTAGAACGTGGAATCGCCGATGCCCCATCCCATGGCGAGCACATTCTCGATACCGAAGACCCTTTCGAGAATCGCAGGCACCTGGCCGATCAGCGCGCCGGTGTTCACCGCAAGCATGATTCCCAGGGGACTGAACGGGACCATAAGGGCCGTGAACAACATCGTGTAGACGCTGAGCAGGCCACTGGTCCACATCGGCGTGGTAGCTTCGGCAACGGGACTGATCACGAGGATCAGCGCCGCCGCCATTACCATTAGCCCTGGGCTGAGTAGCCAGACCAGCGCGCTGCATTGACGCGGCCACAGTTTCATCTGCCGATACGCACGGCCGCATAATTTCCCAAGGTCTGCGTCGTCGCCATCGCCCAGCACCGTCACATTCTGATACCAGCCCTGAACCCAGATGTACGGGAGAACGGTCATCATCGCCGCAGGCAGCACGAGCAGGCCGGTGGACTGAAGAATCGTCTGCGTCACCACGACTCTTCCCACGCGGCGAACGGTCCAGGGGGGCGGGCTGTCATCGCACAATCGGGCACGCACGAGCGTGCCGAACACCGATTGCCACGTCTTCATCCATGCGAAGAGAACGGCCAGCCCCAGCGCGCCGCCGACGGACCGGTATTCGGAATAGGCGCCCTTACTCATGTCGACCCAGAAGTAAAGCAGCGCGAGCACGAAAGGCAACGCGCCGGCGTAATACGCCCCGAGCACGTAGAGCGGAGAGGTGCGCAGCAGATGCACCGACTCTTCGATGATTTCGAGCGCGGGCGCGCCTTGGGTGCGGCGTTTCATTCTTCCTCCCAGTCGTCGACGACCCACAGCGAATTAAAATGCGTCGTGGATGGCACGTTCAGGAGGGCTTGGCCCATCAGAAAAAAGAACACCCAAAGCAATACGAGGCACACGAAAAACTGCGCGCCGCGCCACACGGCAAACAGCCGTTTCGATCCCGTGGACTTCTCGTCGGCCAGCTTTCGCAGGCATGAAGCGCAGATCATCCGGTCTTCATGCTCGGTCACACACTCGCGGCAGTAGAACCTGCGGCATTCCGGGCATCGCGCGACCGCCTCGCGAAGCGCGTGGTTGAGGCATCGTTGTTGTGCCAGAGTGGACACGGCCTACTCCTGCTCCGGCGCAGCGACGGGGTTCTGTGTACCCATCGCGGTTTCGCGCCGGGTGCGATTCCGGTAGTCCCAGAGCATACGAAATCCGAACACGCTCAAGATGATGTCGAACACGATGGAAATGGCGCTGACAATTTGCCGCAGCCGCATCTGCAGGGTTTCGATTCCCGGCGGGATATCCTCGCCACCCATCTCGGCGCCGATTTGATTGACAAACATGAAGGCATAGTAAAACAAGACCACGAGACAGACATACACAAAAGTAACCCACGTCACATTTCGCAGTTGCCGGGGAATCGTGCTGTTGATTTGTTTGACCAACGCAGCCACCGTGAGCCCGATCACGAGCACGAGCATCAGCAGTCCAAGCGGCACGGGGATCATCTGCGGTTGAATCAGGGCGACGAGGCTGACCGCCGCATCGACAATCAGTGCGGAAAAGAGGGCCGCATGGACCGTCCCTGCGTCCTGGCGTAAGGGATGCCGGCCGGAATGATTTGGCGCCGCTCCGGCAGCGGACGCCATTCTTGGCTCGGACAAACGCCCTTGCGTAACGCTCAGTTCGTCCAATTGCGCATCGGCGAGCCGGCCCCCTTGCGCTGCTTCAACGAGCGGGCGGAGCTGCTCAATCGCGCGCCGGGCGGTTCGAATGCGCCCAAGTGCGTACAGTTCCTCACAATTCACGGCCGTGTACAAATAACAGCGGCAGGTCGGGCCTAGAAGAATGTTCACGAAGAACAACAGGATCCACACGATCCCGATGCCCCCGACGATAGCCGTTGGCAACGGCGTCCAGTCCAGGAGCAAATAGCCGAGCACGGCCCAGAGCGCGAAAAAACCAGCCAGGATCGCGAGGATGACGCCCAACAATACGCCCAAGGACGACCGCGTCACAGTAATCGCTTGAATGTCCTGGAAGTAGAACCGCTTGTAGCGTTCGGTCAAGAACTGCGAAGCAATCACGAGTATGTGATCCGTCCCCAGCCACAGACGCTGCGACACGAATCGGCGAACCGAGCCGCCCGTAACGCGTCTATACGTGTGCTCGCCCGCCAT
Source organism: Candidatus Hydrogenedentota bacterium (assembly GCA_045863335.1). Classification (GTDB taxonomy): domain Bacteria; phylum Hydrogenedentota; class Hydrogenedentia; order Hydrogenedentales; family SLHB01; genus JAHDWY01. The sequence continues at coordinate 40,915 of BTVY01000050.1, forward strand.
TAGCGCATGGCCTCCATGACGATCATTGTGACGAACAAACCGATGGTGGTGAGTTGAAGGACGCTCAGGACGAACGCGACCACAAATCGCCACCGCATGGGGCGCACCGGGCCCAAGGGGGTGCTCCAGTGCCGAAGCGTTACGAACATGGCGGCGGGCGCGGTGAAGATGACGAAGTAGATCATCGGGATGAAAAAGACGATGGGAAGCAGCGAAAGGCCCAATGCCAGACGGTCGTATCGCATGCGCTCGTTTTCGAGCTGCTCCATCTTGCCCTTAGTCTTTCCGGCCTCGATGCAGGAAGGGCAGATATGCTGGTTATTGAATTCGATATCGCACAGTGCGCACAGGAAGCGACCGCAGACGTCGCACGGGACTACCGCCTTCTTGCCGGCGTGATAGAAGCAACTGCTTTCGTCGTCAAACAGAATCCGTTCCCCGGAATGGCCCGCAGTCCGTTCGCGAAAGAGAGCCGGAAAGGCGATCGCTTCGATCGGCGCGCCGCACTGCGCGCACGGCACCGGCGCCGGCCCGTTTACCGCCTCGACCGGAACCGGCGTGTCGCATGTGCCGCATGTGAGAACTGCTGCCTGCATTTGCTCGCCGTTAAATGCGGATGACGCGTGTATCGCAGATGTGATCGTGCAACCCGCGTTTCTCATCGTCAAACGCCACGATGATGACGCCGATATAGCAGATTAGATAGCTCAAGTACTTCGCCCAATGGCGCCCAAAGGCCCGGAGGTACGTGAGCGAATCGCCATCCGACCGAACGACCTTGATTCCGCAGACCATCTTGCCCGGGGTCTGCCCCATCTTTCCGATGAAGTACGTCTCGTACGCCATGGGGATCGCAAAGCTCAGAAGATAAAGCAACGCGATCAGCAGCCCAACCACGGGGTTGACAGTATCGGAGTCCATCGACGTGACAAGTAGTTGAATCAGGATGGATATGATCATATTGGGAACGAACAGGATGATGCCGTCAATGATCGCCGCGCCCACGCGAATCCAGAAACCGGCGTATTCCATGGCCCCTCCGACGAGGCCGCCTTCTTTGAGCTGCTGGAAGAATATGGGCTTGCATTCCGCGCAGATATAGCTGCCCTGATATTCGATTACTTCCTCGGAAGGAAACGTCCGGCCACACGAGGAGCACACGGTCATAGGGGATGCGGAAAAATCGTGAGGCTGCGGCACCGACCCCGCCGGAGTCTGCCCCGCTACGGACCCGTAGGGGGCCCAGTTTTGCATGCCTTCCCGCCACACGAGTGTTTCCGCGGTAATTGAACCTTGGTGGACCAGTTGCTGAAAGGCCTCGTCCGAGAGCGGACCGACTCGTTCATCTCCCTGCGCGTAGTACCATGCCATGTCGCATTCCCCTTGTAGACCCGTAGCCCTGCTTCAAATCAGGAAGAACGGGGACACTAACCATGTTGTGTGAACGGAGTTCCGTGTATCCTCAGTCTATCTGCCCAAGAAAGGCAATTGTCCCCAAATGCCCCGTCCAGTGTAACTGCTTCACATACTACACGTTCCGATATCTGGCCAGCATAGACGAACGCAGGACCCTTCTCAACCGGCATGCATCATATCATGCCGCGCCGCGCCCCGAAAATGGAATCACGCGGCTTAAGCGCCGCACGCAATTACAGTTGTGAGGATCGTGTTTGCTGCGTCCAGGGTATCGTTGGGCCGGGCGCCCTTCGGCCGCAGCAACAGGGTGCGCAAGGGGTCCCTCAACTCCTCCAATCCCCTTGGATTGTCGCGCCAAATAAACGCGAGGTTGAGGGCGGTCTGCAATCCCTCGGCCAGAGGCAATCCTTCGATCTTCGCAAGGGCATTTCTGGCCGGAATTTCCCATCGAGGGTCGTCTAGCGGGAGGACGCCTGCCGCCCAGAATGGGAGTGGATCGTCCGTTATCCACTGGCCAGCCGACGACAATGCCCGGGTCTTCAGGACCCGCTCCAACTCGGTCACGCGGCGAGCCCATTCCGGCCGCTCGTTGCCCGTTTCCTGCGCCAGAACGGAAGCGCTACTGAGTCCCAGGCGGCACGCAATGAGAAACTCGGCCGTGTCGTCTTCTTTCAGACGTTGAGGGTCGAAGGAATACGGCGTCGCGCCTGACGGGTCGGAGCGAAGCGTCAGGAATGTGGCCATGCGTTCGACCATGGGCCATGTCTGCTTCTGGAAAGCACCCTTTGCTTCAGCGTCCAGGAACCCCGCGTGCTGTTCGATTGCCCAAAGCAGCCAGCCAACGGACGTGCCGTCAAGGACAACACGAGGCAGCCCGTCGGAGCCATCGCCGTGAAGGGCGGCGGGAAGTGAACCAGCCGGCATACCGGGCCGGTCCGTCGTGCGTACGTTGGAGAGCAAAAACGACAAATGCCGCTCCGCCATTTCGGTCAATCCCAGGTAATCCAGCGCCAGGCCTGCCCAAATGCTGTGGCGCGGGTAATCCAGCGACAACAAGGGCTGCGAACCCGGCGCACGAATAATGGCGCCGCTCTCCTGGCTGGTGGCGATGGATATCGTGGTCAATGCCTGCACCAGCGGATCCCTGAACTCGGGAAAACGCGGCGAAACCTGAAGTGCGGCGCCCGCGAGCACAGGCGCCCACGCCGACTCCGTCTCGGCCCGCAGACTGGCGTATCCCGTATCGCTCGCATAGGCCAACGTCGCCTCGACCTCCTCGCGCGTCGAACCAAACGCCAGGTACTGAACAGCGTATCGCTCGCGCTCCGCGGTCTCCAGTTTGGGCAGAGCGGCGGAGGCGCAATCACCGGCCGCGGAAAGGGAAGGAGGCAAATCTTCGTACGCGAAGGGGGGCCGGCCAGCCGGCATATCCGAGTTGGAAAAGCAGCGCGCATCTGAATGCCCCGCAGCGAAACGGTAGGCAATCCAGACTCCCTCCCGCTGAAGCGCTTCCGGCGCGGGCGATTCGTGCTGGAGCGCCCAACGCCGCGCCGCGAGCCAATCGTGCGATGTCAATCCGGCCGGCCGAACGTGATAGACGGTTGCCCCTTCGACGAAGGACGCGAAATCCGTCGCACCCGCGCGAAGGAACTCGAGAAACGGAACTTCCGGAATCACTGCGGTCGCCGGTGCGGCGTCGGCCAGAAGAACGAGGTCGCCGTCGACCGCTGATGAGATAGCCACGCGGGACACGAGCAGGTCGTACTCGGAATGGACGAAGGTCTCTTGGACGATCGAGCCCGGAATACCCGCAATCGTGCACTGCGTCCGTACGAACGGGCCTGCTTCGGAAACCGTTTGAGCAACCACTTCATAGCCGCTGCCGTCCAACCATTCGACGTCATCAACGGTGCGGATTCCCCACACAAGCCCGTGGCCTCCTTCGCTTGTGCGGTCAGGCGTCGGGGCGTTGAGGTGGTTGGCATACCCCGGGCCCGGCCAACAACAGGCCGCGATCCGGCCGTACGCATCCACACCTATGGTCAGCCGCCCGTTGCCTGAAATGGTTCGGCAGACAGGCGGCCCGCCGAGCGTTTCAAGAAATCCATAGGGCGCCGCAAGGCAGGGGAACGCGAGGACCAGGACCAGCCACGCGCGCGCGCAGGGCCGGAAACTAGTCCTCATGCGACGAATCGGGTTCGAACAGCATTCCATCGAGTTCGAGCCATCCATCCGCGAGCACGATGCCGTCCACGCGCAAAGTTCCGAGTGTGCCAATTGCATCGAGAATCGGGGAAACCTTGTCTTGCACTTCCGCGCCGCTGGTTTCAGGCCAGAGTCCGCGGGACGCTGCATTCAGAACGACGTCCAGCGCAATGGCTGCGGCAGGGGCCCAGGACACCCGAAGCGTGGCATCCACGTTCGGCGCAGTCGTAGGACCTGCCGTAAGCGTGCCGGCGAGGGCCGCCATGGCGGGTTCGTTCAGTGTGGCGATGTAGTCGTGGCCGTACCGCCCGAGGCATGGGGACAGGTTTTCGCCCAGCCAGGGGAAATACAAACCCGGTTCGCCCTGCCATTCGTAATCGACGGAGAGCAGCCCGTCAACGATCGGCCGCAAGGGATGATTCCCGGCAACGGGCGCACCCTCACGCATGACTAGTGCGAGGTCGGGAATGGGGACGAAACCCGATACGTCCGCGCCCCGGAGGGCGAGGCTGAACTGCGTTGCATGACTATCCCAGCCGGAAGGAAGGGGCTGTAGGTCCCAGTGGTGCAGGGCTTCCCGCAGGGCAGTTTTCGATTGTATCCAGGGTTCGAATTGTTCAAGCGCAGCATCAGCGACCGAGCCCACGGTTCGGAGATCGTCCCAGGATCGCACCGTCAGTGCCGCGGCGGGAGGGGAAGGCCACGCGTTCGTTAAACTCAGGGGTACGGCGCCGTCCGTGAGCGCCAGCTTCACGCGACCGTCGACCGGAAGCGCTGGACCAGTCGAAACGCGCAGGTAGCCTTCATGGTCGCCGAACCAATGGAACGCCAGGTCGCCCTCCGCACCGGAACGCAGCGTTGTCTGCACGCCACGCTGGACGCAGGCCTGTACGTATGCGCGATCGGGTGAAAACACGAGGAACCCGTCGCGCCACGCATAGTGAATGTCATTGAATTCACCGATCCCGGATTCATCGACGCCGAGCCCCAGCGGCTGCACTACGTAGGCCGCGGCGCGCAGTAGGATGCCCGGATACACACAGTATCCGATGCCGTCCGGGGATTGGGCGGCGGTGAACCGTTCTCCCAGCCAGATGCGCCAACGCGTGGGCGTGGGTCGAATGCCCGTAGCCAATCGCACGGCAAGCTCCAGTTCGCCCTGGGGGCGGGGCCAGTTTTCCTGGACGCGGGTGAATACGTCGCCCGCTTCGAGATCGCGCCAGAACCTGGGGAAATCACCCGTTGACAGGACCCAAGTGGCATTCGCCGGTCGAACCCCGTGCAGCGGAGCCGTGTCCAGCAGGCGCCGGTCGAGAATCGTGATGGCGGCGACGACCAATCCCAGGGCGGCGAGCATGCGCCACCCGCCAAGGCTCGAGCGAAATCCGTTGAAAAGGCGCGTCAAGGGCGCGAATCCTACTGGGAATCCCAGATGGCGGCTTTCTCTTTTTCTCGCCGTTCATCGAGCGAGGCAATGGCCTCCGCCGCCTCCGCGCGAAACTGGTCAAGCTCTTCCGCCGACGTGGCTTGGGAGAGCCGTTCGTCGAGTTTCATACGTTCTTCCGCGGTAAGCGCGTCATATCGCTTGTCGATGACTGCGATCTTCTCGCGCTGCTCGTCCGTCAGCCTCTGCGCGGGTCCACTTTCCTTTTCCAGCCGTTCCATGGCGATTTCATAAGCACTCTTCACGCAAATCCTCCTTGTTTAGGTAGTGGACGCCGTCACAGGGGCCGCGGCCCGATCAGAGCGAAAACTCATCGTTTAGAACGCTGGCGATAAATCGTTCCACGGATACCGGGAAATACCGGCTGTCGGGCGACAGAATTACTCCGGTCACGATGTCTTCGTGCCGCTCCAATTCGTCGAGCGTGTCAGCCAGCACCCGTTCCAGATGGGCCTCCAGCTTCTTCACTTCCAATTGGTCCGATTTACACTCTACGGGCCGGCCCCGAAACCCCAGGAACCCGAAGAGCCGTCCCGTCAACTCGGCATCCACGTTATCCTCGCCGAAAATTTCGCCATAACTGGGCTCGTACTGGGACGGCCGAATGACGAATCTGGGGGAGACATGCACGGTGCCGCGAACGCGTACGGTGCCGCGCTCGGCGTCTTCCCGTTCGCTCAGGCACACGTACGGCAACTCGTGATACCCGCTTACGATGCCGTAAGTCGGTTTCTTGACTATCTGCGTGCGCCGGTAGATATCGCGCATTTCATCGGAGCTGAACATACTGCTTTCCGTATTGCTTACATCGGCTGCGAACCTCGTAAACTGGATCGTTCGCGCCAATTTGAGTGTAGCGCAGGCCCCAGGGGTGCGGCAAACCGGGTCATTCAGGAAGACCTTGCGCCCAGTGCCGCGATCAACATGAAACGAGGCCGCAAGCGCTGCTTGCGGCCTCGTGGCAGGTACGTTCAGGTAGGGTTAGTGGACCGAGCGGCGCCACTTCCAGATGGGGTCGCGCATCTCCTGCGGTTTCACGTAGTCCTTGAGCGCATCGCGCTGCGAATCCGGCACGCGCGGCGTCGCGTCGAGCTTGTCGTACTCACGCTGGTGCGACGGCGTCAGATCCGCCATGGGGTCGTGAAGTACCCGGCACGTCAAGAAGATCAGCAGTTCCGTATTCACCTTCTCCACGTTCGTGTTCTTGAACGCGATGTTCAGCAGCGGAATGTCGCCGAGCACCGGCACCTTGCTTACCGTGTGCGTGTCGGACACGTTGCGCAGGCCGCCGATGAAGATGGTCCGGCCATCCTCCGCGCGCAGGGTTGTCTGCGCTTCGCGGAGGTCTTCAATAGGCACGCCCGTTTCGGTGAGACCGCTGACCGAACTTTGCTTCGCCTGGATCTGCACGATGGTGTCGTTCTCGTGGGTCACCCGCGGCGTCACCATCAACGTCACACCGATGTCCTTGAACTCGGTGGTGGCGACCGGCGGTCCCGTCAGGCCCTGCGTGATTTCCTGGTAGGGGAATTCCTGCACGATGGCGATCTCGGCCGGCTTGTTCTCGACCGTGACGATGCTCGGGTTCGCGAGGATCTCCGCGTTCCGGCTCTGCACTTCGGCGGCAATCACGGTATTCAGCCGGATATCGTTGGTCAGGATGCCCAGCGTGATCGCGCCCGCATCCAGCGCGGCGGGGAGGAGCCCGGCGTTCGGCAGGCCATCGGCCCCAAAGGGGACGCCCAAGTTGCTGCGGAAGCTCGCTTCGGACACGTCGCTGATGAGATCGCCGTTCGTGCTGTAGTCGCGAATCGCATCCAGCAACCACGACACACCCGTCTGCGAACCGTCCCGCATGACCGCGTCTACAATCATCGCCTCGATGGCCACTTGCTTGACCGGCTTGTCCACGTCGTTCAGGACCAGCTTGATCTGCTCCACGACCACCGGCATATCGGTCACCACCAGGTGACGGCCCTGTGCGTCCATCTCTACTTTTCCGACCTCTTCGGTCAGCAAAGACTCGGCGATGGGCTGGGCGTCCGCCGGTTCGAGGTAGTTCAATTTAATCGCTTCCGTGACCGTGGGCAGCGCGGGCTCGGACACATCCAACTGGCGCGCCAACGACTCGAACTCGGTTACCCGCTCTTCCGGTCCCGAGATGATTAATACATTCGTGGTCGCGTTTGCCGACAAGGTCACCAGTTCGGCATCAGGTGCGCCGACCAGTACACCGTCCAACGTCTGCTTCACCTCTTCGGACTGGGCCTTCTCAAGCACGACCATTCGCGTCGTGCGACGGGCCGCGACGGCCTCTTCGTAGGGAACGATTCGGAAGATGCCTTCTTCCTCCACAATACCCAGCCCATTCATGCGCAACACCATATCCATCGCCTGGCGCAGCGGAATGTTGCGGATGTCCGCTGTCACCGTGCCGATAATATCCGTGCCGGCGATGACGTTGACCTGTGCTTTCTTGGCAAGGAGTTGCACGACGGCGCTGAGGTCCATTTCGCGAAAGTCGATGTTCACCGGTTGATCGAGCGGATCCATGCCGGCGGGCAACGTCTGACGCTCCACATACGGCATGGGTTCAGGTTCCTGGGCTGCTTCTACCGGCTCCGCTTCCTCGACCACCGCCACCGGCGCTTCTTCCTCTGCCGGCTCCGCCTCATCCACCACAGCGACCGGCGTTTCCACGTCGATCGGAGCAGCCTCTTCTTCGGATTCCTGCGGCGGCGCGGCCTCTGCCGGGGCTTCCTCTGCCGGTGCTGCCGGTTCTTCGGCCACCGGCGCAGCTTCCGCCGGCTCTGCCTGAGCCGGGGTTGCCGGTGCTTCCGGCTCCGGCGACGTCGCTTCAGGCGCTGGCGCCGGTTCGGCTTGCGCGGGAGGTTCCGCGGCAGCGGCATCGGCATGCTGTGCCAGTTGTGCCGCGGCGAGATCGAGCGGGACTGACGTTACCAACTGCATTCCGGACGGAGGCGTCTCGGCGCTGCCGGAATCAAGAATTGGCACGATGGGTCCCTGCAGTGCCGCCAACGCGTTATCGAGCATGTCTTCTTCGGATTCTTCCACGGCGTCCGGCACAACGACCTCGGCCATTTCCATGGGCGCGCTATCCGGGCTCTGCGGCGCCATTTCTTCCAGGGCCGCAAGTTGCCTGCTTAGCCCTTCCAATGCGGCCACCACGGTGCGCTCAGACATTACCGGCGCAGGCTCCGGAGTGGGGGAGGGGGCTTCCGAGGCTGCCTTGGCAAGGCGCGTGAATTCGTCCTGTGACCGCTCATAGAGGGCGCTCAGATCGCGCTCGAGCGCCGCGAAGGCCTCGCGATCCGCTGCGCCGCCCGAGCGAATCTCCTTCGCGAGACCTTTGACAGCGGACGCGCCCGCTTCCGGTGCGACACGGCCGTTTTCGATCGCATTGTGCAGTTCATTCGCGCGGACACGCAATGAAGCGAGTCGCTTGGCCGATTCCGTCTCCCGCGCGGCTACGGCGTCCCAGAATTCCTGGTTTGACGTCTCGTCCTGATGGATGAATTCGCGGAGCGCGCGTTGTGCTGGAGAATCTTCGGACGGGGAAGCGCCCAGGCTTATCGCGGGGCGGCCGGCTTGCGCATTGAGCGCAGCTTCTTCCAGGCGCTGCACTGTGGCTTCGGTTTCCGCCGCCTGCGCCTCCAGTTCGGCGAGCATCTCCGTTACGTTGGTTGGCAAAGGCGCGTCTGGTGCCGGCGTCGCGGGCGCAGGCGCAGGTGCGGGCGTCTCTACCGCATGAGCAGGCTCCGCAGGTTCCTCGAACGTCATGCCCGGCGCCGCCAGTTGAAGCTCGATGCCTTTTTCGACTTCCCTGAACAGCGGCGTGGCATCGCCTTTCATGTCGATCACAATCCGCGAAACGAACTCGGGTTCGAGCGAAAACAGGCTCGTTCGTACCCGCTCGACAACCGGGTCGCTTTCCGCTTCGAGCACGTTGCCCGACTCGAAGTTGATGGTGTTATGGAAATCGACGACCAGTTTCGTCTCGCCATCCAGGAAAAACCAGTCGTACTCGGGCCGGCCTTCGGTGTGGATCGCCAGCATCGAACCGTTCGGCGTGCCGCCCAGCTTCAGGCTCACGATGGCCGCAGCCTGTCGCGCCGAATCGAGCAGCGCAGCATCCGGTTCACGTCCCTGCTTTTCCAGGGCGACGCGAACGATGCTCTCCTTGCGCTCCCCGATGGCGCCCGGATCGGCCATAGCCGACGCGGCGAGTAGCGCGGCCAGCACGGCCACTGTGCATCTTCTATTGCGTGGTAACATCGCCTACCGCTCCTCTAGCTCGATGGGGATCAACATGCCGTCGACATTCAACGTCACCCGATCGGTTTCGATATCGTGTACCGTCACTCCCAGTTCCGGGAATTCAAACCCCCGGGTTACTACTTCGCTGATTACTTCGCCCTGCACCGGGAACCGGACCACCGCCATAGGATCGAATTGATCCCACATGATCCCGGTAACGGTCAGATTGCGCACGAGCTTCTGGATGTCCTGCCGCTGCGCCATCGTCTCGGCGCCTCCGGCGGATTCGCCTTGCGCGATTTGCTGCGGTGCAAAGGGGCCTACGAGCGGCGTCATGGGGTTCACGTCCGCGGCCACTTCGTCGTAGTCGAAATCCACTTCCTTGATGCCCGCGATCAGTTCATCGATATCCACGTCTGCCCGCTGAAACGCGCTGCCCTGGGCCGGTGCTCCCGCCGCGGGTGTGGCTGCGGCGGGTGTTGCCGCCGGAGTCGCGGCGGGCGCTCCCGCCGGGGCTGCAGGCGCTCCGGGAGTCGCAGCCGGCTGGGCCGCGGCCTTTTCCTGATTCTCCCGGTATTGCCGGTCAAACTCGGATTCGGTGAAGAACTGCCAATAAAGGACCCCGAGCGTGGCGATGCCAAGGACGACCAGGATAATTACGTTTCTGCGTTGCTTCGGATTCACGACGCTTCCCCCGTGCCCGTGGCCGCGGCATTGTTCTGCGTCAACGCCAACGGATCATCGCCCAGGAACCGGAAGGTGCTCAGCGTAAAACTCGCTTTCGAGACGCCAGCGTCTTCCTCCTCAATCTTGAGATCGCTGATCTTCAGATAGCGTTCAAATCGCTCAAGGCGATTGATGAAACTTGCCGTCTGATGGAAATTGCCGAAGGTCGACACGCTATAAGGGATCGTCTCCTTCGTTTCGTCCTGCAATGACACTTCCGGTTTCAGCGAGTGGGAGAGACCCACGTCGTTGGCCATGGACTCGAACTGACGCACCAAGTCCGGAATCTCGCGCTCCGTCGGGAGACGTTTGTTGAAATCCAAGACCAACTGGTTAATCTTCTGCGTCTCCTCGCGAAGATCGTCGATTTCCACCGCGCGGCGGTTCGCCTCATCCAGATCGCGCTGGACCGAGGTCATCTGCGAGCGCACCGCTTCCAAGGCCTCCGTCTGGCGCTTGTGTACAAAGAATACGTACACCGCAACGATGGCGGCCATGATGCCCAGCATGACCCCGACGGCCATCCAGTCCTTGGGCGTCACCGTTCCTTTCAGGATGTCGAACATTACGAGTCCCCTCCCGCCGTTATCAGGAACTCCAGCGTAAACCGCTTCACCGGGTACCCCTCGAACTCGTCGGACGAGAACGATGGCTGCTCCAACTGGAACATACTGGAAAACTCCTCATCCTGCGTCAGCGCGTCCGTCAGTGGACTGACGTCCTGACGGCCGTCCGGCGAATCGATGACATATCCGGACAGGCGAAGAATCGGCCGGCTCACCTGAATGGTCTTCATTTCGATCCGCTTCGTCGTCGGATTGACCTTCGGCTTCCCCGTCTGCGGATCGAGGACCGGCTCCTGCTTGGGATAGTTCTTTGTCGTGACTTCGATCTCGCTGTACCAGAAATTCGGCGGGGTCAACTGGGCCAGCAACCACAACTGACGCGACCAGATAATGCGATCCTTGACGATCTCGTCGATGGTATTGATCTTGCCCGCCAACTGAAGCTTGAGCTGCTCCAGCCGATTCGATTCATTTACGACATTCTGGAGGTTTTGCAGCTCCGTCTCGAGCCGTCTCAGTTCTTTCGTTTCCGCCATGACCGTGGCCTGTGTCGTGACGAAACTGCTGAATATCCCCAGAAGGAGGATCACGAAGAGCCCTGCGCATGCAATGTACGGCAAGGGGGTGCGCTTAATCGGCCGCAAGTGATGGGGAAGCAGGTTAATCCGAATCATAGGTCAGCCATCCCCCTCGCGGCCAAGCCGACAGCGACCATAAACTGGGCCGGCTGTTCCAGCATGCGTGCCACATTGTGCTCCGGTCCGAGGACCAGCGCGCTCCGCGTGGGATCCGCGAGTTCCACGGAGACCCCGAGTTCGTCGGCAACCGTTTCTCTCAGCAAGGGGAGGTGGGCCACTCCGCCGCTCACGATCAGCCGGTCCACCGGGTGTTCGTACAATTGCTGCTCGTAATAATCGAAGGACCGGCGAATCTCGCTGACCAACCGCGCCAGCGGGGTCGCCAATACCTCGCCCACGTCCTTGTCCTCAACGGCTTGGGCCGCGGGCGCGGAACTCGGCGAAGGCGCCGAATCCAACCCGGACAGTTCCTCTTCCAATGGGTCGAGCAAACCTCCGCCCAACTCGTCGAGTCCGCCGAGCTTGGGTTCTTCGGGGGGCGGCGACTCGGGGATATCGTCATCCATCTCCGGAAGCGGCGGCGGTTCCACCGCGGCCGGTTCTTCCGACGCGCTCTGGAAAAGCAGCTTCTCGGCATCCGCAATTTCGACCCGCCGGGCCTTGGCGATAGCCTGGATTAGCTCGCGCGAACCCCAACTGATGTCGCGGATGAAATTGGAGATGCCGTCCTTCACAAAGTGGATGCTCGTCGTCGTCTGGCCAATATTGATCAGCGCTACGGTTTCACCAACCCGAAGGAAATCGCAACCTTCCGCGGCATCCGCGAGGGCCAGGGAATCCACGCCAAGGGCCGAATAGGAGATTTCCGCTTCGTGGGCGATTTGTACCCGGGTTTCCACGACTTCATAACGGGCCGCAACGAGCAGCACCTTCAACATCGTCTTGGTCCCCTCGGTCACCCGGTCCAGCGGCGTCCAGTCCAGGAACACCTCGGACCGCTCGTAGGGGATGTTCTGCCCGGCTTCGCGCTCGATGGAGTTGGCCAACTGGGCGTCGTCCATCTCCGGCAGCCGGGGATATCGAATCACCACGGTTTGCCCGGGCAATGCGCCGACCACGTAGGTCCCGGCCAGGGAAATCGTCCGAACCGCCTCGCGCAGGGCGCTGGCTTGCGCCACCACAGGGTCCATGTTGAATTGCGTCCGGTCGACGAAGGCGAAGCCCACATTGTCGACCCGGAGTCTCCCGCCGTGTTTGGACATCTGGACCGCCTTGACGGAGTGGGAGCCGATGTCAAGGCCAACGGCTTTCGTGGGTTTCGAGAATAGCAAGGCTAGGCAAACTCCCCGTCCGCTGGGACGTTTCCGGCCAACTGGGCGCGCGGCTTAGCCGTATCAAATGCATAGGCACGTATAGCCGTCACGCCCGCTTCCTTACACTGCCACTCACTGTGAGCGTAGCAAAAATATAACTTTCTGTCAATACTTAACCCGCAAGAGGTGGGGTATGTCAAGGATGCTAAACAAGGCAAATCGGTGTCGTATCGTTCCATTTTGCAATGGTTTGGAGATTTCCACCACGAATTGCCGCTCTGCTACCATCCCAGATTTTTCCCTGATTACCCCAAAATCTGTTGACTAGCCCCGAATACCCCGGACACTAGTCTCGTACTAATTGTTTCATTATTCTAAAAATTTGTCAACTGTTTTATTGCCCGCACCAATCGAGTAGGAGGGGGAGGATAGTTCCTCCCCCGTCCTCTCACACCACCGTAC
>BTVY01000051.1:0-48416 GCA_045863335.1 Candidatus Hydrogenedentota bacterium
CGTACGGTGGTGTGAGAGGACGGGGGAGGAACTATCCTCCCCCTCCTACTCGATTCCCCCGCAGCGATTCCCCATTCCATTCCATTCCATTCCCCATTCATCATTCATCATTCATCATTCATCATTCATCATTCATCATTCCCCCATACTCCACCTCCATCAATGTCAACCCATGACCCGGCGCCGTGTACCCCCGATACGGCCCCGGCGATGCCAGACGCTCATCGATCGCCGGCTCCGGTAGATGCCCGCGCGCCACGTCGATCAGCGTCCCGGTAATGTTCCGCACCATCTTGTACAGAAAGCCGTTGCCATGGAACTCGAGCCGCCACAGATCGACGGCGTCAGGCGCCTGAACGACGCCGCCTTTGTTGAGGCTAACGGAATACAGGTTTCGCACCGTCGAATGCTTCGGCGCTGCCCGGCTTCCTTCGAACCCGGCAAAGTCGCGTTCCCCCTCGAACCGCGCGCACAAGGTTCGCAGCCGACACACGTCGATGTCGCGCGGGGCGTGCAACGCGAAAGGCGCCGAAAAGGGATCGGGTTCGCGGCCCAGATCCAGTGCGTACCAGTAGCGTTTCGCAGTCGCCAGTTTTCGCGGATGAAACCCCGCGTCCGCGGTTTCCATCGAAACAACCCGGATTTCCGGCCCCAGCATTTGCGACAACGACCGGCGCAACCGTTCCGAATCCGCGGGTTCGGCTAGCGCGAACGAGCACACCTGCCCCAACGCGTGAACCCCCGCGTCCGTGCGGCTGGCGCCCTGCACCGTGACGGGATTTCCCGTGATTCGCGAAAGCGCCTCCATGAGTTCGCCCTGCACGGTGCGCGCGTTTGGCTGCACCTGCCAACCGGCGAACCCCGTTCCTACGTAGCGGACCACGGCCTTGTAGTTCGTTTCGGTATCCATAAACTCCTCAGAACAGCGGCCCCTTTAGCCGCCCCGAATGATTTCGTGTCAACTTACTCCGGTTGCCGCACGTATCTCAAAGGACCCCTATGGTTTGACAGTGTCGGGCGGCGTGGGATACGCTGTGCGCGAAGAATCATCGAATCTGGGAGACACGGGAATGCGACAACTTGGTGTAGCACTGGCGATTGTATTGATGGCGGCCACGGTCATGGGCTGCAATTCGCTTGGCCGGCAGCCCCGGCTGGAGAACGCCTCGATATCGCCGGCCTCGCTCATGCCCGAACAGAGCGCCGTGATTACCGTGAAGGTGGTGGATAAGCACGACATCGTCGATCGCGTCGTCGGCGTGGTCCTCGAAGATCCGCGCATGAAGTTTCCTCTCCGCGATGACGGCGTCGCGCCGGATCAGGAAGCGGACGACAATGTCTGGTCGCTCCAGGTGGACGTGCCCTTTGGCGCGCCTCCGGGTCAGTTTACGCTCGAACTCACGGCGTTCAATTCCAAGGGCGACGCCATCGTCGTGCGGAAGTCGAAGAACGAAGAAGGCCCTCTGACGACATCCTGCACGCTGGTGATCGCCTATCCACCCGAGGAAGCCGCTCCCGCAGAGTCTCCCGAAGAAGCCGCGTCTGAAGGCTAGGAATTTCCCAATATGCTGTACCTGCTTATGGCGGCGTGCCTGAGCGCGCCCGACGTTTTCATCATTTCCGTCGATACCCTCCGCGCCGACCGGCTTGGGTGTTATGGATACGAATACGATACCAGTCCCCGTCTCGACGCCTTTGCCGAAAATGCGTTGCTCTTCGAGGACTGCGTCACGGAAGTGCCTCTTACATCGCCCTCCTTCGGCGCGATGATGACCTCGCGCTATCCGCGCATGAACGGCGCGGCCCGCAACGGCCTGCCCCTGCCTACCTCCATCCCGACGCTTGCTGAGCAATTGCAGGCCGCGGGCTATTACACTTTCTGCGTGCAAAGCAACTGGACCTTGAAAGCGCCCTTGTCGGGTCTCGCGCGCGGGTTCGACGAGTATGACGACGGCTTTCACAAGAAGCGCTGGGGTTTTCTCAAGTCGGAACGATACGCCGACGAAGTGACGCGCATCGCGTTAGACCTGCTGGAGAACCGCGACGCATCCAAACCCGTGTTCGGCTGGATCCACTTCTCCGATCCCCACGCGCCCTACGAGTTTCACAAGAAGTTCAATCCCGGCAACCGCGTATTGCGCAAGCTCAGCGACGAAGAAGACACGCGCGCTCGCTACGATTCCGAAGTCGCCTACACCGATCATCATATTGGGCAAATACTGGATGCGCTCCCGGAAGACGCCTATGTCGTGTTCGTTGCCGACCACGGGGAGAGCCTGTACGAACACGATTACCTCGGCCACGGCCGCCGGATCTATCAGCCGGGTCTGCACATTCCACTGATCGTCCGTGGTCCGGGGATTGCCGCCGGCCGTTCAAACGTTCCCGCGCGCGGGATCGACGTGGCGCCCACGGTGCTCGGGCTCGCCGGATTGCCCAAGGTCGACGGCATGCTGGGCGCGGACCTGTTAAACGATTCTGTGCCGCAAGATCGCGTGCGCGTCGTCGAGACCTACGGTGGCGCGGTTCCCCGCATCCCCGGTGCAAAGGCCCTCATGGCCTCGCGTCCGCCTATGCGTCAAGGCGTGCTCGCCGGCGAATGGAAGTTGGTGATTGGCGGACCGGAAACGGAGCTGTTCAATCTCGCAACGGACCCCTTGGAGTTGACGAACCTGGCGGATTCAGAGCAGCAGCGGCGCGAAGAATTGGCCGCGTTGATTGCCACCTGGGATACCGCGACCTCCAAGGAGGACGCCCAGGAAGCCGACCTCCGCGAGGAAGATATCGAAGCGCTAGAGAGCCTCGGCTACGTGGAGTGATTCGCCCGTCAGTAAGGGCAGCGGGTCGACCGAGACGTCGTTCTTCCGTACTTCAAAGTGCAGGTGCGGCCCGGTGGAGCGGCCCGTGGAACCCACCTGCGCGATGGCCGAATCGGCCGTGACCGTGTCGCCCGCCTTCACCAGCAGTTTCGACGCGTGCCCGTAGATCGTCTCCAGGCCGTTCGCATGTTCCACCACGACGACCTTGCCGTATCCCGGCTTCCATCCGCTAAACGTCACTTTTCCCGGCATGGACGGAAAGACTTTGGTCCCGCTCTTCGCGGCGATATCGATGCCGTCGTGAAATTGTGGCCGCCCCGTGAAGGGATCTTTGCGCATCCCGTACTTCGACGTTAGCCGTGCTGGCCCGCCCAATACCCGCGACCAGGGGCTATCCGACACGCTCTCGCGCTCGGTCATGGAACCGGGTTCAAGAATGGATTGGATAAGGCCCGCAATGTCCAGGTTCTTCCTCGAGACCGCGGCATGCGCGCTCTGGCCGCCGCTGCTCTGCGCCTGCACGCCCAATGCGGAATGGGGCCGCAACGGCGGAACACTCCGCGTCGCGACACGTGGCAGGCCGATGGCGCTGCCGTGCTTGCCCGCACCGGAAGGCTCCGGCATCGCGAGGGGTTGTTTTGGTTCAGGCATGGCAAATCGTTGTTTCCCGGTGGCGGGTATCGGCGCCGTCGGCGCTTCGACAGTCTTAGGGGATGGAGTGGGCAACGCGACCTGTTGTGCGAATGTCCCGACACGCGCATGAGCGCTCACGGCCGCAGCGAGTTCTTGCGCGCCCTTGCCCAGTTCCGAGAGTCCGGAGATATCCAGCCTCTGTCCCACCGACAACAGATTTGGGTCGCGCAGCCCGTTGGCTTTCGCGATTTGCATCACCGCGCGATGGACGTCCGCCTTGCTTGGGTCTTTGCCCCGGCTGCTGAGATGGTCGCGGCAGATGTGCCAGAGGTTCTGCCCTCGCTCTACGACATGCGTCCGCTGCTCGGGTGATTCAGCGCCCGGAGTAAGCCCCACATGCTTCATCGATTCGTGGAACTCGCCGCCGTTCGGCACCAAAGGCGGCGCCTGATCCCCAAGGACCCCCGAGGTCTGTTCAGCTGTTATTGGCGTAATCCGCATTCAATCCTCGCCCCACAGATAAATCCCCGTATCTTCGGTGGAGCAAATGGTATGCCGATATGGCCCTGTTCTGTAAGTTGTTTTTTAGTGGGAGGTTAGGGATTTAGTCCGATTCGTGGCGTGCCGTCTTGCCGGAAGAAAGTTCCCTCAATAGGAGAATTCTGCACCTTGCCTGGGCGAATTACCGCTCCACGACCGCGAAAAGACGGCAGCCGCTGGAATCGATTCCCTTGATTTTGAGCGGCACCGCGAAAAGGTAGAAGAAATCCCGATCCAGTTGCTGTGCGCCGTCGGGGAACTCCACGAGCAAGGTGTCCCGGCTCAGCAACTGGTCGTGGAAAATCTTCCCCGCTTCGAGACCCTCGCCGAAGTTGATGGTGCTGTCGAAGGCGAACAGCTTCAGGTTCAGTTCGGCGAAGTAGGGGACGCACTCCAGGTCGAACATCAGCGGGCGCCGCGGCGTGTCGTTCCGCACGAAGAGAATCTCGAACTGGCCCCGGCGCGTCTCCAACTGCTCCTTGACGTAGTCGACGGTAACCCGCGGCACGCATTCCGCGATATCGGTCTTGAGCAAGGCCGCCTTGCCCATGAAATGCTCGAGGGGATAATCGGTGCAAGACTTCCCCTTGAAATAGAAATGGTAGGGCGACTCGACATGGGTGCCCACGTGGGTGTGGGTGTTGACGATGTCGTACTTGAGAGTGCCGTCGCCCAAGCGGCCTTCCTTCACCTCAAAGGGCCTGCCTTCGACTTCTTGATTGGGGACCACCGCCAGCGAAAGGTCGACCAGTTTGTACGTGTTGAAATCGATGTCGAATACCATACCTTCTCCATTCTCGCGGTCGCGATGCCGCCACTCACAAACGCGGCCAGTGTAGCACAGCGGTGCGGCAGATTCCGCGTTTGAACGCAAGCCACCTTCCGGGTAGGCTTGCCTTGGGACAAAGGAGGCGCATCGCATGGCAGCATTCAAGACCGGATACGTTGCATTGGTCTTCGCTTTCGTAGCGCTCGGACTGGCAATCGTTCCCCGCTATGTCATCGAAGCCCAAAACGAACAGAAGACCCTGGTGGAGCGGTTCGAAGAGGTCACGGACAAGATCGCCGCCGAGCTGGAAGGCGACCCCCAACCCAATCCCATCAAATACTACGATCTCGCTGCGGTCGTCTGTGGGCTTATCGGCATCGTGCTTGGGGTTTTGGCGTGGCTGCAGCAGTCCAGCGCCAAGATCAGTATCGCCGCCATCGCGATATCCGTTGCGGCCATTCTTTGGCGGTATTTCATCGCAAGTTCCGGGTAGCGGGGAATAGGACCAATAGGACCCATAGGACCAATAGGACGAGCAGGTCCTTGGCCTGTGCTGTTCCCGAGTTCCCTTGGTGAAGCACCGCCCTCTTCTCAACTTCCCAGTCCATCATCATCCGATCG
The DNA here is from genome assembly GCA_045863335.1 of Candidatus Hydrogenedentota bacterium. Lineage (GTDB taxonomy): Bacteria > Hydrogenedentota > Hydrogenedentia > Hydrogenedentales > SLHB01 > JAHDWY01. Next base: position 5,383 of record BTVY01000051.1, read on the forward strand.
GTCTGATCCGTCTGATCCGCCTCATCGCTCCATCGGGTTCCTTCATGTCCTATAGGTCCCATTCGTCCTATAAGTCCCATTTCCTTCATTCCCCCGCGCCCCCGTAGACCCGCCGGCCCCGCATATGCAAAAATAGATGAGTTCGCGCGTGTATCGCGCCACAATCGGCATTCAATCCACCGGAGTAACCCGTGACCACCGTCCCCGCAGCCAATGAGCCCGCGCCCCCGTCCCGCCAGGATGTCTGGCGCATGTTCGATCGGATAGCCCACCGCTACGATCTACTGAACCGGCTGCTCTCGTTCCGGCAAGATGTCGCATGGCGGAAACGCCTTGCGCGGCTCCTCCCGGATCGACCGGACCTGCGCGTCCTCGATCTCGCGACGGGTACCGGCGACGTGCTCCTGTCCCTTCATCACAACAGCGGCCGGGTCCAATCCGGCGTCGGTGTCGACATGGCCGGGAAAATGCTGGCCATCGGCCATGAAAAGATTGCGGCGCGGGATCTCTCCAAGACCCTGCGCATGGTGCGCGGCGACGCCATGACCATCGCCTTTGACGACGCGTCCTTCGATGCCGTGACGATCGCCTTCGGCATTCGCAACGTGCTCGACGTATGCGAGGCCCTCCGCGAGATGCGGCGCGTGTTGCGGCCCGGCGGCCGCGCGCTCGTGCTGGAATTCTCGCTCCCCGGCAACGCACTCTTCCGCGCGGGATATTTGTTCTATTTTCGACACGTGCTTCCGCGTATCGGCGGCCTTATCTCGGGTGACAGCTACGCGTACCGGTACCTCAACGAGACCGTCGAGAGCTTTCCCTACGGAGAGGCCTTCTGCGCGCTCATGCGGGACGCAGGGTTCGCGGACGTCCGGGCCCATCCGCTGACCTTTGGTATTGCCACCATCTACGAAGGGAGCGCATAGCGGTACCATGACAGCTCCAATTCTCTATCCCGAAACCGTGGAACCCGGCCAGGCCAAAGAAACGCTGGCCATGCTCATCGAAAAGGCCTTCGAATCCGTCTCCGCAAAAAGCGAATGCCATCGCCGTGCCCTGCGCGTCGAAGTGCCTGTCGAAGGCGTGGAGCCCCTCGCGTGGCTCGAAGCGCAGGGCATGCGGTCCCGCGGCTACTGGTGCTCGCGGGAACGGGACTTTGAACTTGCCGGCGTCGGTACCGCCGACATCATTTCCGCGGAAGTCGAATGCGACTACGAGGAGCTGTTCGATATCCTCAAGGCCGGCATATCGTCCGTGCATCCCAATCTTCGGTACTACGGCGGAATGAGGTTCCGGCAGTGCGCGCCCGCATCCGAAAAGTGGCGGCCCTTCGGCGCGTACCGTTTCGTGCTGCCCCGTTTCGAGGTCTTTACGCGCGGCGCACAAACCTACCTTGCCTGCAACGCGATTCTCGATGAGAAGACCGGCGACCTTCCGGAGCGGATTCTTGCAGCCCTGCGCGTCATGCCTTTCCCGGGAAAGGAGCAAATTGGCGCAGTTCCTGCTCTGCGGACGCGCAACGACCAGCCCAGTCAGAACGAATGGGCCGGGGAAGTCGGCCGGTTGCTCCATGCCTTTGGGACCGGTGCAATCGACAAGGTCGTGCTCGCCAGAGAGACCGAATTCGTTTTTGACGGCCCGCCCGATCCCGTCGCGATCCTGAGACGCCTTTCCGTGGACGCCACGCGCACCTACCGCTATTGTTTCCAGCCCCGCGCCGACGCGGCCTTCGTGGGTGCGTCGCCGGAACGACTCTACAAACGGCAAGACAAGTTTGTCCGCAGCGAGGCTGTGGCCGGCACGCGTCCCCGGGGGAACACGGCGGCGGAGGACGCGTCCCTCGGCCGGGACCTCCTCTCCAGCGAGAAGGAAACCCGCGAGCATCGCTATGTGGTCGACGCCGTCCGTGCGGAGTTTGAACGGCAATGCACCGCAGTGCACATGGAGTCCGAGGCAGCCTTGCTGCAGCTTACTGAATGCCAGCATTTATACACGCGCATCGAAGGAATCCTCTGCGATGGGGTGACCGACGCCGACCTCTTGAAGTCCCTGCATCCAACGCCGGCGGTGGGGGGGAGCCCCCGTGAGGAAGCCCTTGGATGGATCGACAAGGTCGAGCCCTTCGATCGCGGCTGGTACGCGGGACCCGTCGGTTGGGTCGGTTCCGATGCCGCGGAGTTTGCCGTGGGCATTCGGTCAGCGCTGGTACACGAGAACGCGCTCTCGGTTTATGCTGGTGCCGGCATCGTAGCGGGATCGGATTCCGCTTCTGAGTGGGACGAACTGGAGAACAAGATCAGCCGCTTTGTCGGAGTGTTGAGCGGATGAGCACAATTACGGCAAGAACATTGAACGAACTCTGGGCGAAGCTCATCGTTGAAGAACTCATACGATGCGGCGTCGACCGGTTCGTCCTGTCGCCGGGTTCGCGCTGCACACCGCTCACGCTCGCCGTCGCGGAACACCCGCGCGCGAAATCGGTCATCCACTTTGACGAACGGGGCACAGCCTTCTTCGCGCTCGGCCAGGCTCGCGCATTGGGCGGCCCCGTCGCATTGGTTTGCACTTCCGGCACCGCCACCGCCAACTACCTCCCGGCCATCGTGGAAGCGGCGCAGTCCCTGGTGCCGCTCATCGTGCTGACATCCGACCGTCCACCCGAACTGCTGGACACCGGCGCGAATCAAACCATCGATCAGAATCAGCTTTATGGCCGGTATGCCCGTTGCTACCACGCCGTTCCTTGTCCCGACCGTGCGATTGCGCCCGAGGTACTCCTGACCGCGGTCGACCACGCGGTGCACCGGGCGAAATCCGCGCCGCAGGGCCCCGTGCATCTCAACTGCGCGTACCGGGAACCCCTCGCGCCGGTCGAGTCCGGCGAGGATTTTGAATCGTATCTCAGTGGCATCGCAACGTGGCGATCGCAGGGTCGCCCCTACACAACCTGCGCCCGCACGGAACACGCCGTCACACCCGAAGACGCGCAGTTCCTGACGGACTTGCTGCGGTCGGCGCAACGCGGTGTCATCGTCGCAGGCCAGATGGATGCGCAGGTCGCGGACGAAGTCCTCACGCTGGGGCAAGCCTTGGGCTGGCCCATTCTCGCCGACGTGACGTCCGGCCTTCGTCTGGGCACCGCGGGGACGACTGTGGTCCACCACGTCGACCAACTATTGCATGCGCCGCAGGTCCGCGAGTTGTTGACGCCCGATGTGGTCCTGCACTTCGGCGGTCCGGTGACCTCGAAGCGGTTGATGCAGCAGTTGGAATTGCGACCGCCCGAGCACTACATCCGCGTTGCTGATCATCCTTTGCGCCACGACCCTATCCACCGGGTGACCTTGCGCATTCAAACCGATCCCAGGACCTTCTGCATCGGATTGGCTTCCGCATGCCGCAGTACGCGCGCTGTGGAGTGGACGCAAACGCTTCTCGCGTGGAACGACGCCGCGTCCGCCGCCATCGACGCCCATCTGAACCCGGCGCTCGAGATCAGCGAACCTGGACTCGCCAGACAAATCGCGCGCCTCATTGACCAAGGCAATGCCCTGTTCCTTGGAAACAGCATGCCGATCCGCGACATGGACATGTTCGGCGACCCGGCGGGCGAACGCGTCGTGGTCTACGCCAATCGCGGCGCCAGCGGAATCGACGGCAATATCGCGACCGCGGCCGGCATCGCGCAAGCGCGGGGTTGCACGGTTACCGCGGTCATCGGCGATCTGGCCGCGCTGCACGATCTGAATTCACTGGCCGTCCTCCGCAACCGCGAGGCAAAGGTCATTCTCATCATCATCAACAACGACGGCGGCGGAATCTTTCATTTCCTTCCTGTCGCGGAACGCACCGATCACTTCGAGCGCTACTTCGGCACGCCCCACGGCCTCGCGTTCGCCAGCGCCGCCGAACAGTTCGGGTTGAAGTACGCCCGCCCCAACAGCGTGGATTCCTTCACGGCTGCTTACGAGGCCGCCTGCGAACTGCCGGAGTCCTCCATCATCGAGGTTCAAACCGGACGCGAATCGAACCGGACGCTCCACCGCGAGTTGCAGGAAGCCGTGGTAGCCGCAATCGAATCTCACCCGAAGGCGTAACCTTGTCATGCAACTTGCCCATCACCTGAGCGGAAATGTCGATGGACCGTTGCTGCTTTTCTTGCACGGGTTCCTCGGCGACGCGAAGGAGTGGCGCGACATCACACCTGCGTTCGAGCCGCGCTATCGCTGTCTCACGGTGGATTCGCCGGGTCACGGCGCGAGCCAAATCACCAGACCCGCCGAATGCGGATTCGTGGAAACCGCCACTGCCCTCATCGAACTCGTTGACGAAGCGGGCGCGGACACCTTCTCCGCGATCGGCTATTCCATGGGCGGCCGCATCGCCCTGTACCTGGCGTCGATCTACGCCATGCGCATGGACGCCCTCGTGCTCGAATCGGCTTCGCCGGGACTGCCATCGGAAGACGAGCGGGCTGCGCGGCGAGAATGGGACGACGCCATCGCGCACAAACTGGAAACCATGGACATGCCAGCGTTTCTCGACGAGTGGTACGCGCAACCCCTCTTCGCCACCTTGCAGCGCGACCCGGAGAAGCTCGCCGAACTGAAGGCTCGCCGTGCGCATCGCGACGGTCGGCAACTCGCCGCAGCCATGCGCGCGCTGGGCACTGGCGCTCAGCCCTCGCTGTGGACCGAGTGGCAAGCCAATCACATTCCAACTTTGCTCATCGCCGGTGCGCTGGACGAAAAGTACGTCGCCATCGCCCAGACGATGGGGGAGAGATGCGCTGCTGCGGAGATCGCCATCGTCCCCGATTGCGGTCACAATGTGCACTTCGAAAACCCCAGCGTTTATACTGATCGCGTTCTGGCATTTCTCGATCAAAATCAGGAGTAGCATTCATGGCATCCATTGCGTGGGTCGAAGCCGGCCAATACACCGACATCAAGTATCACAAGGCGGAGGGCATCGCCAAGATCACCATCAACCGGCCGCAGGTGCGAAACGCCTTTCGCCCGCTCACGGTCGACGAGATGCAGGACGCCCTGCGCGACGCGCGCTTCGACAGCGAAATAGGCGTCATCATTCTCACGGGCGAAGGCGAAAAGGCTTTCTGCTCCGGCGGCGACCAGAAGATCCGCGGCGACGCCGGATACAAAGACGACGCCAAAGAAACGATGCGGCTGAACGTGCTGGATTTTCAGCGCCAGATGCGGACCTGTCCCAAGCCGATTATTGCCATGGTCGCGGGATACGCCATCGGCGGCGGGCATATTCTCCACTTGGTCGCCGATCTCACCATCGCCGCCGACAACGCCGTCTTCGGGCAAACCGGTCCCAAGGTCGGATCCTTTGACGGCGGATACGGCGCGAGCTACATGGCCCGCATCGTGGGCCAGAAGAAGGCCCGCGAAATCTGGTTTCTCTGCCGGCAATACAACGCGCAACAGGCGCTCGAAATGGGCCTCGTCAACACCGTCGTGCCCTACGAGCGGCTTGAAGAGGAAACGGTGCAATGGTGCCGCGAGATCCTCGCTAATTCGCCCATGGCGATTCGCTGCCTGAAAGCCGCCCTGAACGCCGATTGCGACGGGCAAGCGGGTCTTCAGGAACTCGCCGGCAATGCGACCATGCTCTTCTACATGACCGAAGAAGGCCAGGAAGGCCGCAACGCCTTCAATGAAAAGCGGAAGCCCGATTTCAACAAGTTCAAACGATTCCCCTGATCGCCAGGTTCTTATACAGCTTTCCGCAAGTAAGGGTACATTTTCATATGGCAGTCGGTCCCCAAAAAACATCCCCCTTGATCCCCCTTCAAAGGGGGAACCCGCCGCAACGCTTTGCGTTGCGCCGGCACTGCCAGAGACTTTGGATAGGGGAACGCACTACAACGGTTACCCAAAACAAGAATTAGGCGATTCCCCCTTTGAAGGGGGATCAAGGGGGATGTTTCTTGAAGAAGGGTAGACATCCAGTGTGCCCTTTATTGCGTTGACGTGTACTGAGTTTGACAAGGCGTAACCGAATCCAGCAACACATGACTGAATCACGCATCAAGATTTGGGCACTGGCGGCCCGGCCCAAAACCCTCTGGGCGGCGGTGGGACCGGTCATTATCGGTACCGCCATGGCCTATGGCCGCGGCCAGGTGGACTGGCTTTCGTTGCTTTGCGCGCTCGTCGGCGCCGTCCTGATTCAGATCGGCACCAACCTCGCCAACGATTACTTCGATTTCGTCAAGGGCACCGACACCCACGAACGAATCGGCCCCACCCGCGCCACGCAGGCCGGCCTCATTTCGCCCGAGGCGATGCGCCGCGCCTATATCATTGCCTTCGGCCTGGCGCTCGTCCCCGGCGCGTACATCATCTGGCGCGGAGGCTGGCCCTTCCTCACGATCGGCGTCATCTCCATCATCTGCGGAATCCTCTACACGGGCGGACCTTTCCCCCTGGGATACCTCGGTCTCGGCGACGTCTTCGTGCTCGTATTCTTTGGTCCCATCGCGGTTGGCGGCACCTACTATCTGCACACGCTGTCCTTTGATTCCGCCGCGATCATCGCCGGCTTGGCGCCCGGACTCCTCAGCGTCGCCATTCTCGCCGTCAACAACATGCGCGACATCGAAGAAGATCGCCGCGCCGGAAAACGCACCTTGGCCGTACGATTCGGCCGCCGGTTCGCGCGTTTCGAGTACCTGGTTTGTATCCTGGTGGCCGCCTTCGTCATTCCCCTCTACTTCTACGCCACCGCCGACAACCGCTTGTTCGCACTCGTGCCCCTGCTCATCGTCACCGCCGCCACGCCCGCTATCAAGACCGTCTTTGTGTCCACAGACGGTGAGGCGCTGAACGGCGTGCTCGCGAAGACAGGAAAACTGCTGCTTGCCTTCAGCATCCTGTTCTCCTTGGGGTGGGTGCTGTGAGCGGGGCCACTGCCACGTTTTACCGCTATCAACTTCCCCTGGCCAAGCCGTTTGTTCTCCGGCAACAAAGCTTGTGTGAGCGCATCGGTTTGCTCGTACGGCTTCGTACCCCCGCAGGCGCCACGGCCTGGGGTGAAATCGCCCCTTTACCCGTATTCAGCCGCGAGGCGCTTGACGAGGCCCTGCGCCAGGCGCTGGACGTGGCGGCCGTCCTGGTGCGGCGCGATTTGGATCAAGCCGATCCCCACTTAATCGGGTTGCGCCGGCAGGAGAACATTTACGGGTCCGTTCGGTTCGGACTCGAATCCGCGCTCGCCGGATTGCAGGCGGTACACGCCGGAACCCATCCCGCGACGCTTCTCGCAGAGACGCCGCCGAAATCGGTCCACGCCAACGCGCTGCTGACCGGCGTCGGCTCCGAGGTCATCGACGAAGCGCTCGCCCTTGCGGAACGCGGCTACACCGCCATCAAACTTAAAGTCGGGCGTATGACCATCCGGGACGAAGCCGCCACCGTACGCGACCTTCGTGCCGAATTGCCGCCGCAGATCGCCATCCGCCTCGACGCAAATCGCGCCTGGAGTTTCGACGATGTCCGCGCATTCGCCTCGGCGGCGAAACCTGAATCCTTCGCGTACGTCGAAGAGCCACTATCCAACCCAGGGCAACTTCCCGAACTGGCCGCGCAATCCGGCATCGCTTACGCCGTCGACGAGACCCTGCACGACCTCGGATGGCGGATCGCCGCATCTTTGAGGGAACACGGGGAAGATGCCATGGACCATTACCCGTCATTTCCCGACTCGTCGTTGGACCATGCGGCGCTCGGCGCTGCAGCCTGGATCGTGAAACCCACCCTGCTCGGTGCGCCGTTGGACTTCTTTGCTGACGCCGCGCCACGCGGTGGTTATGGCGGACCAGTCGTGGTAAGCTCGTCATTTGAATCGGGCCTCGGATTGGCCATGCTCGCGCAACTCGCCGCGACGGCCAATCGTGATACGATTGAGGCGGGGTTGGATACGCAACGGTGGTTCGCGGCCGATACGCTGGAGGAGGACTTGCTCAACGTGGACGGAACCTGCGACCTTCAACGCGCTTGGGAGTTGGCGCAGCATCCGCGCATGGACCGGCTCGAGGAGATCGCCCATGTCTGAGCGCTCCTGGCCACTAGCAGTTCCCGCGAGTCACATCAGTGATGCGCCCGCGATCGTTTGTTCCGATGGTGTCACTACATTCAGTGAATATGCGGAGCACGTCGAGCGGATCGCGGGTGTCTTTCACCGATCCGGCATTCGCCCCGGCGATCGCATCGCCATTCTCTCGCTTCCTTCCGTCGATTACCCGAAGCTCATCATGGGGTGTTTTCATGCCGGCGCCGTCGCATGTCCGCTCAATACCCGCGTGCCGAGACAAAGCCTCGCGGACTTCTGCCAACGTCTCGACGTCAAGGCGCTTTGTGTCGACGAAGCCTTTTCCGACGTGAGTTTCGACGGAATTCCAACGTTGGAGGCGACGGAGATTCTTGATGCGTCCCCCACGGAACCCGCGCCGCACCTCGTCGATCCTCGCCAGCCCGCCGTGATTCTTTCCACATCCGGCAGCTCGGGAGATCCCAAGTCCGCGCTTCACACACTCGGAAGTCTCAGCCAAAACGCCTTCGCCTCGAACCGGAATCTGCCTTTGCAGTCCGGCGACCGTTGGCTGTTGTCATTGCCATTGTTTCACGTTTCCGGCCTGGGCATTGTATTCCGTTGTCTCTGGAGCGGGGCGGCCATCGTCGTGCGGAAGCCCGAGGAAACCCTGGAGGATTTGATTCTTCAGCACGATGTCACCCACGTGTCTCTCGTAGCCACGCAGCTTTTCCGGCTGTTACAGACCCAGAAAGGCATGGAAGCGCTCGGGAAGCTGAAAGCAATCCTCGTCGGCGGCAGCGCCATTCCTGCATCGGTCATCGGTGAGGCCTACGTGCGAAAACTCCCCGTTTGCACGACGTACGGCTTGACGGAAACGGGGTCCCAGGTAACGGCGACCCGCCCCGGTGATCCCCTTCGCACGCTGCAGACTTCTGGCCGGCCGCTACTGCCCGATACCGTCGCGATTTCTCCGGACGGAGAAATCCTGGTACGCGGCGCTACACTGTTCCAGGGATACGTCGACGGAGGAAAGGCCGAACTTCCACTAACGCCCGAGGGCTGGTTTGCCACCGGCGATCTCGGCGAGTTCGACGCCGCAGGCAACTTGCGCGTGCTTGGCCGCCGCGACAACATGTTCATCTCCGGCGGAGAGAACATTCAGCCGGAAGAAGTCGAGCGCTGGCTCTGCCGCTTGGAAGGTGTGGTCGAAGCGGTCGTGGTTCCCGTTCTGAACGCGGAGTTCGGCGCACGACCCGTGGCGTTTGTGCGTGTCGCGCAAAAGGAGCTTATGCAGCCTATCCGCTTTCAGCTTTTCCTGGAGGAAAACATCCCCGGATACAAAGTTCCGGACATCTTTCTGCCGTGGCCTGACGAGCGCGACGAACACGGCATGAAGATCGACCGCGAACACCTCCGTGAACTCGCCGAACTCCATCAACAAACCGAAGAAGTCTAAGACCGAAGAACATCCCCCTCGATCCCCCTTCAAAGGGGGAGTCTACGCAACGCAGAGCGTTGCGAAGTGCCTGCAATTCGCTACCGCCGCGCGTGATCGAACGCACGGAAAAACCCCAGCGATTCCAAGTTTCCCATTTCCCCCTTTGAAGGGGGATCAAGGGGGATGTTCTTCCGCGTAAATCCGAGCTTATCCGCGCCCCAAGAATCCCCAGAAGTTCTCGCTGAGCAATTGGGCCGCGTCGCGCCGGATCTCCTCCTCCGTCAGCGTCCAGCCCGCCGCGAGCAGGTCGGCGTACTTGTCACCCAACACCTCCGCAATGATCCTGCGCGAATGGTCCCACTTGTAAAGCACCTGTTCGAGCACGCGCGCGTCGGAATGCTGCGGCACAACGCTCGTCCCCAGCAATTCGAACCGCATGCGCGTCATCTCCTCGATGAGACTCGGATTGTTCAGGAACCACCAGCATCCGAACAGGAACAGGTTCGGAAACTTCCGCGCCGTCACACACAACTCGTGCTGGTTCTCCCGAGACAGGAACGTGGCCATGAACTTGTTATCCGGATACGCCGCGCACAGCCGTTCCAATGCCCCAACGTCTGCTTTGGCGACGCCGTCGCCCGCTAGTTTTAGCGCCGGATTGACGCTGCGTTTGACGCCAATCATCGTCGCGAAGGGGAGGCCACATTCCCGAGCGGCAGGCACGATACACTGGTCGATGATTTTTCCCCGTACCGAATCCTCTGGATATGCGAAATCCGGCGGCAGCGAAACTGCCATGTAAAGCGCGTCCATCCGCTTGATCTGGTCCGTGAGAAAGCGGCGCACCTCCTGAACTGTCTTCGGTTGAAGGGAGGGCTCTACCTCGTAGCCCCATTCCTGGAGTCGCTGATGCGCGTTGCTCCAATCATTCAACAGGGGGTCGATGCGGAGGGCCGCGTGAAACCGCGGATCACCTCGATACCCACTTTCCCAGACCGGGCGCTCGAGTGGGTCGAAGGGATCGTTCGTCATCACGACGCTCGTGAGGTTGGCGCGTTCGAACACGCGGTCGATGTGACTCGACGGCTCGGCGTCCTTGAAGTACGTGCGGAACCCTTCGAGATCCCGCGAGGCAACATCCAACCCGAGTTTATCAAGCGCGGTAAGCACGCCCCGGCACGCTTCGCTATACGGCGTTCGCTTGACGAACAACTCATTCCAGATGAGGTTGGCCTGCTCTTGCTTTGACAGCTTCCAGTACGCGTCGTACGGCATCCGCGTCGCGCGCATCACTTCCGCGATGAGGTAGTGATACGTGAGCAGTTCATCCAGGCCGAACAACAACAATTCGCCAAAAGGCGGCGCGTAGAGATGCGTATGCAGATCTGTGACCGGCGTTTCCGCCACAACGCAGGCTACCGCCTCCCGCATCCGGGCCGCGTCGTGCCGTCCAAAAGTTTGGGTGTTCGCGTGGGTGCTGGTTGCCATGATTATTCACCTCTTGGATCGCGCCGTCATTCTGAGCGAAGGACCACGTCACCCGCTATTGTCGAAATCGCTATCGCTATCGGGATCGGTATCGAGTGGGAAGCGAAAATCGATTTCGATCCCGATACCGATCCCGATAGCGACAAACGATACAAAGCAACTTGCGGACCATGTTCTTAGCAGCGCCAGCGAAGAATCTCTAGTCGTCCAAGACCGAGATTCTTCGCTGGCAATCAGAATGACGATATAAAGGTTCTTCGTTAGCCCAGCTTCTTGCGTGCGTCGCCGGCCACTCGCGTCGGGATGCCGAGATGCATGCACGTGCTGACCAGTTCCTGCAAGATATCGCCATAGCCAATCGTGATGTGGTTCGACATGTGCGAAGCCATGCACTGGTCACGGTCGTAACCCGGGATGTGCACGTTCGCGATCGGCCACACTTTGCAGGTGCGGTTGAGGCGATCCTGCACTTCCGAATCCGGCATGGCGAGCACTTCGCCCGTGCCGCAGTCCATACCCAACTGGCCAAAGTGCTCGTAGCAGCGGGCCCACGTGATCACTCCCGGTTTCGATACGCCGGAGCACGTGCCGCCGCCTTTCGGGAAGTACATGGGCGGTTGCCGGTAGACCTTCGTCTTGTCCCAGCCGCCAAAGTGTGCGGGCGGCGCGCCACCGGAGATAAGGAACACCCACGCAAACTTGCCCTGCCACTCGCGGCCCCAGCGCACATCGTGGAGCGTCGTTTCCGGCGCCATCTTCTTGCGCTGGTAGATTTCGTTCATCAGCATCTGCGGAATACCGGAGCCCAAATCGCCCTCGTTGAAGTGGGGGAGCGGCTTCCCCTTTTCGACGACCTTTTTGGTCTCCATGCTGACGATGTCCGGGCGGTCGGCATTGTTCAGCATGCCTTCAACCAAGTCGGATGCGGGCACTTGTCGCATCAGGCCAAGCTGATAGGGGATGCCGATAGCCGAAAGCCCGTACCGCTCATACATGCGTCCCGCGGCCACGTACATCTTCATCTGGCTCAACACCTGCCCGTGGACGAGGTGCTCGAAGGTGTCGTAGCCCCAGTCGAACCACGTTTTCTTCTTGACAAGCCAGTTCAGCAACTTCTGGGCTTCCTCGTCGGAGACCAGGTCCATCTCCGCGAGCAGGTCCGACTGGTTCAGATACTCGATCGGCATTCCGATCGCGCCCACCTTGCCCGGATCGAGCACGGCGTTCAGCATGCCCATGCACCCCGGATCGAACTGCCCCATGACCCGGCGATTCTTGAGAATGTCCTTGGAGAACGTCTCGCCAAACTTCTGCGCGGCGGACGACAACTTGAGTTTGTTGGCGTCGGTCACATGCGACGTGTTGTGGTTGATCACGCCCGTCTTGACCCAGGTCTGGAGTTGTTTCATGAACGCTTCGTCCTTGACGAAGGTTTCGCTCCAGATGCGCGAGTGCTTCACGCCCAGGCGCGCCAGCGTGCCAGCGTGGTTCAGCAGGGCGACCAGCCCCGGCCACGTACCGTCAAAGTTCGCCAGCAGCAGAATCGGCCCGCGGTGCGTCTGCAGCGCGCCCGATACGTGCGTCGAATAGGCCCAGCAACTGAGCACGATCACCACCGGCGCATCCGGCTCGATGGTCGAGAACAGGTCTGTGCCGGCGCACTGCCGGTTCAGGAATCCGTGCTTCTTCTTGGAATCGAACTTCGGCAGGACTTCCGTCTTCACCCCCAGCTTTGTGAACGCCGCCTTTACCGACTTCAAGGTCGCTTCCTGCATCGGCCAGCAGACCAAATTCGCCGAATCGCGAAAGTCGCCGTTTGAAATGAGATATACCTTCTTCTCTTTCGCCATGGTCCCCATCCCTCTTGGTTTTCCCCCTGGCCCGCGCGTACGTAGATATGAATACAGGCTCCGCGCCAGACGGGTCGCTCCATTTTGGAATCTGCGGCGGAAAATATCAAGCATCCCGCCACAAGGCTTCCCGGAGCTTAACATTGTCTCAAGCCCCGACTTCTGCCAAAATACCCGCCATGCGATACGCACGCGTTCTTGAGATTATTCTGGGTGCCGTATTTGTTCTGTCGGCGGCGTCAAAGGCGATCGCCCCATACGATTTTGCGGAGCAGGTGTCCTACTACGGCGTCGTCACCGAGCCCAGCCTCGTCCAGCCCCTGGCCTACTTCATGATCTTCCTGGAGTCGGTTTTTGGCGTTTGCCTTCTCGGCGGGTTTCGGTTCCGGGGCGCGACGTTCTGGGCAACGGTTGCCCTATTAGCCGGGTTTTCCGGTCTGATTCTTTACGCATGGACCTATCGCGGGCTTGAGGACTGCGGCTGCTTCGGCAAGGTCATCCAGATGGGACCGAAGGCGTCCCTCGCGAAAAACGTGGTTCTTGCGGCGCTGGCGATTGGCGCCTGGTACGGATTCCGCAAGCGCGAACCGTCGGATACGGCGGCGAAGGGACGGATCGGCTACTTGCTCGCAACGGTCGGCATCGCCGTGGTTATCGTGGCCGCGGCCTTTTCCGAACCCCCACCAGAAGTGAAGAAATCCGAAACCCCCTTCGGAAAATTCGTCTTCACGAGTGATATGGAAGAGGAGATCGACCTCGGCGCGGGCGAGTACTTCGTCGCCATGCTGAGCGCAACCTGCGAACACTGTCAGGCGGTCAGCCCGACGTTGAACGAACTCATGTTCATGCCCGGCGTGCCCACAACGGTCAGTTTGCTGCTGGCGGAGAGTCCGGACGAGTTGAACGAATTCAATGCCATCGCCCAACCCATGTTCATCATCCATCCGATCCCCGGCCTGGAATGGGTTCACCTGACCGGAAAGGAACCGCCGCGGTTCTATGTCGTCCGCGACGGCCAACCCATCCGCCACCTGGACGCCCTCGAACCCACGCTCGAAGACCTGTATGACTTCGTCACGCAAGATTCCGGCACGACCGAAGCGGCCAACGACGCCGGCTAATGTCCTGAACCTTAAGTCCCAGCTTTCAAGATTTCGAGAAAGGCATCTGCTCAAAGTCCCCCTTTGAAGGGGGATTTAGGGGGATGTTGCCTCAAAACATTCAAAATATACCGAGCGAACTTCTACTCGGTACACTAAGACCAGCGCGTGAGCGGGTGGCTCCGCTCCTTGAGCGGCAGTTCTACCGTCTTGCCCGCGGTGTACGCCTCGAACACGCCCTGTGTCATCTCCAGTGCATTTCGTCCATCTTGCAGACTCACCGCCGGGAGACGATCCTCCTCGATGGACGCGATCAGGTCGTGGATGATCGGCGCGTACCGCTCCAGATGTTCGTTCTCCATGACCTGTTCCGGCGCGCCCGGCAGCGGTTCCCACTGTGCGCCGTTCGCGCCCGTCCATGACGGATCGCGCAGCATCAATACTTCAGGAATCACGTCCATCCGGACTGAAATCACGCCTTCCGCGCCGCAGATATCCAGGCCCCAGCGAGACCCGCTCACGTCGCGGCTCTTCATCGACGCGAAATACCCGGGAATCCCCTTCGCAAACCCATACGTCGCCTGGAGCCGGTTGCCCACGATGGGCCCCAGCGGTTCCGTCGCCTCCATCACATCCGACGGCGTCGCGGGATTGCCGTTCCACGTGATATCTGCGCTGCACCACGTAGGCATGCCGAGCAGCCAGATCATGATGTCAAAGACATGGCAACCCAGCACAATGAGATCTTCGCCGCCCGCCCGGTTGTCTTCCTTGCCCCGGCCTCGGATCTCGAGCGGACTGCCGATAAGTTTGTCTTCGTAGATCGCCTTCTTCAGGTGCTGGATGATGTCGGTCACCCGGAAATTGAACGCGATGCTCCACTTCAGATTCTTCGCCTCGATGGCGCTAATCATCTCATCCGCCTCCGCAAGGTCCACGCAAAGCGGCTTTTCCATGAACCCATGCGCGCCAATCTCCGCGCAAGCCAGCAAGTATTCCTTATGATTGATCGTCCACCGCGGCGCGACGGCCACGAGATCCGGCTTCTCCTTCTCCAGCATCTCCCGCCAGTCGGCATACAGGTTTTGCGCGTTGGCTTCCTGGCCGTGCTTCGTGCGGCCCGCTTCGTCGGGGTCCGCCAGACCCACGACGTCCACATCGTCCCGGACGCCCCACACGCGATGGACGTCGTGCCCGTAGCCCCCATGTTCCGTATCGCCGATGATGCATGCCCGATACCGTTTGCCGCCTTCAGCCGCCAGGGCCGAACCGGCGGCGCCCGCCAGAATCGGCGCAGCAGCCAGAGAAGTCAGAAACGAACGTCTATCCAAATGTGCCATGGGATTGCTCCTTCGCGGCTGTGTGAAGCGGGTTGTGTGAAACTCGTCCGGCCAGAATACAACACGGTGCGCGGGCGAGTCCACGAATTCCCGTTCAATTCCGGGGAATTCCTTCCGGAGTCCGAATCCGGTTGACGCCCTTCGCCTCTCCGCGCGTATAATGAACGCGAAGGCAGACTTGGTTCCCGCAATCTCACACCGGCGAAAGGATACGACTACGATGAAGCGGTTGCTGTTCGCGATGGTCACGTGTGCTCTGGTGGTTCACGCACAGGATGCGCCCGACAACGCCCTGACTGCGGACGAGAAAGAGGCGGGATGGGTTCTTCTGTTCAATGGCAAAGATCTGACAGGCTGGATGGCGGAAGACGAAACCCCCAGTACCGCGAAAGTGGAAGAGGGAGCCATAAATCCCAGCACCGCTTCCAGCCCCCTCGTCGTATACAAGGAGTACTACGGCGACTACATCCTGTCGCTCGATTTCAAAATCGGCGCCGGCTGCGACTCGGGCATACTCGTGCGTCTGTTTCCGCTCACCTCCGTCCGGGACAATCCTGTCTCCTGGAACGGCCTGGAAGTCGCCATCGCCGACTCGACCGGAACGGACTTTGCCGCCACCGGCGCCATCTACGACCTCGTAGCGCCCACGGCCAATGCGATGAAACCGTTGGGAGAATGGAACCGGATGGTTGTTACCTGCAACCGCAACCTGATCACCGTCGAACTCAACGGTCAGACGGTGTCGAACATGAATCTCGATGACTTCAAAGAACCTAACCGCCGCCCCGATGGTTCCGAACACGGGTACGATAAGTCCTGGTATACCCACAGCCGTCAGGGCTACGTCGCGCTGCAAAACGGCGGCAGCCCGTGCTGGTTCAAGAACATCAAACTCATGCCGTTGAACGCCGATGCCCGCGGGCGCCGCGAATCGGACCGCATTATCAAGTAACCTCATGGACGTTCAACGGCCACGCATCGTCATTCAATACTGCACGCAGTGCCGCTGGCTGCTGAGAGCCGCTTGGATGGCCCAGGAACTGCTCACCACGTTCGAGCGCGACATCGGCGAAGTCGCCCTCGTTCCCGGAACCGGAGGCGTCTTTGAGATAACCGCCGATGGCCGGTTAGTCTGGTCCCGGAAGGCGGAAGGCGGCTTCCCGGATATCAAGGAACTCAAACAACGGGTGCGTGACTGTGTCGCACCGGACAAGGACCTCGGGCACAGCGACCGGCACCCCGACACAGGCCCCTGATGAGACTGCGCTTTCGCCGCACGGCACGCATGCCCACCCATCGTGAACCGCCGCAAGCCGCCCCCGTAGCGCCTTGGCGAAAGGCCGCTGCCTGGGGCGTTCACCTCCTTACCGCCGTTGGCGCTGTTGCCGGATTCTTCGCGCTCATCGCGATTGCTGACACGCGTTGGATGGACGCGTTCGCGTGGATGGGATTGACCGTGCTCATCGACGGCGTCGATGGCCTCTTCGCGCGCTTGGTAGGGGTGCGCCGGATACTCCCCGGTTTCGATGGCGCGCTCCTCGACAATATTGTCGACTACTTCACCTATGTTGTGATCCCCGCATTCTTCGTATATGAAGCGGATTTCGTCCCCGAATCCTGGCGCGTGCCGGTTGCCGCGGCCATGCTCGTGAGTTCCGCCTATCAGTTCTGCCAGGTAGACGCCAAGACCGCCGACCATTTTTTCACCGGGTGGCCCTCCTATTGGAACGTCACCGTCTTCTATCTTTTTGTATTCGACGTGAATCCGCTGCTGAATCTGGTTCTTCTGCTCACGTGCGCGATTCTCGTATTCGTCCCGGTCCGGTACTTGTACCCATCGCGCGCGGAACGTTTCAGGGTCACCTACGTCTTGCTCACTCTTGCATGGGCTGTTACATTGGTCGTCATGTGGATTCAGTATCCAGTGCTGCACATCTCCGTGACGACTCTGTCCATTGCATACGTTGTCTTCTACTACGCGGTCAGCCTGCACGCGACCCTTCGGCAGGCGTAGAGCGAGGGCGCGGTTCTCGCTTGGAAAGGAGCTGTCCCATGAAATGGTGTATCGTCGTTGCTTACGCAGATGACAATGTCGACAAAGCAACCATCAGCCTTACACTCGCCAACGCCGCTTTGAGCGAGGGCGATTCCGTATCGGTCATCCTGATGAGTGAAGGCGTCCGTCTCGCCGTATCGGGTCACGCCGACACCCTGAACAACGGCGAACCCTTCAAGCCCGTTGCGGAACTGATATCTGGCGTCGCTGGAAACGGCGGGGAACTCTGCGTCTGCATGCCCTGCCTGAAGAATCGCGGCGTCTCGGAAGAGGATATCGATCCCCGCTTCACGCGAATTGGCGGAACCGACGTGCTGCGAATCCTGAGAGAAAGCGAGCGTGTCCTCCAGCTCTAAGGCCGGAACGGCTCCTCGTCGTCGACCTCAACTCAGGGACGGTTACCATTTTCCTTCTCCGTGCCTGGCAATTCACGCGGCGATCAAGTAGGAAAATGGTGACCGTCCCCCTTTTATCAGAGAAAAGCAAGCGCGTCCGGGCCGCGTGCTACTGGAAGGGTTCCTCGTCGTCGACCGGCTTCGCAATCCCGATCTGAATCAAGTACTCCAACCCCGCCTCCGTATTCAGAATGCCGTCGATGGAGTCGTTGATGGCCGTTTCCCACTTGGCCACGCTGCTATCGGGCTTCAACACGGCCACCGCGTCCTCAATCGCGTGCCGCACCGCGTTGGAAATCTCTTCGTGCGCGGTGTACTCCGCGTACCCGTTCAGTTCGTGTTGCATGCCCCACGTAAACGCGGGCGGCGCGGGTCCCGTCCAGAGCACCCCTTCGTCTTTCGCCCAGGGCTTCCAGTAACGTGCGCCGAAATCCACCAATTCGGTCGCGCCATCGCGGGCACATTCGATCCACACGTAATACCCGTGGATATCGATATTCTCGATGTGGGCCTGGATGCCGAACGGCGTGCCTCCACAGCGCACCTCGACCGAACCGGCCACGGGAACGTAGTTGTCGCCCGTCAAATGCTTCAGCAGAAAGCACCCGATCGTGTTGATGGGTCCGATGTGCGTGATGGATGGCTGCATGAACTTCAGCAACGCATTGTGAAGCGAATCTGCAATGATCTCACGCACTTCCGGCGTGAGCGGATACCTCGGCATCAACGGCAACTCCTCTCGTCTCCCACCTCGTTACGGTAACGTGAACCCATCGGACGATGCAACGTGCGCGTGGGAGAGGTGGAACTCGACCGATGTGCCTCGTATACTGATGCTCGGTCCCAAATACGCCATCGCGCGATCGGGGGAGGGAACGATGTCAAACGATACCAGCCAGATCGGCCGGCGCGATTTCTTTCGTCGTACCGGAAGAAGCGCCGCCCTCGCGGGAGTTGGAGCCGCTGCGGCGCAGATCGCCTCGGCTCGCCGTGACGCTATGCGCGCCGACGCGAACGCGCCCACCACCGGCCGGCTTCTGGACGTCAACGAGACCATCGGCATCGGCTTGATCGGTGTTGGCGGCATGGGTAGCGGGCATCTCGCCGACCTGTTGGAACGGGAAGCCAAGGGCGAGAACATCCAAGTGCGCGCCGTTTGCGACTGCTATACCCGCCGCAACAGAAACGCGCAGCAGCGCGTGCGCGACCGCAGCGGCCGCGCCATCGACGCCTACTTCAACTATCAGGAATTGCTGGCGCGAGACGACATTCATGCCGTCGTTATCGCCACGCCCGACCACTGGCACGCGCTCACCAGTATTCACGCCATGGAAGCGGGCAAAGACGTTTATTGCCAGAAGCCCGTCACGCTCACCATCGAAGAGTCGCTGGACGTTCGCGACAAAGCCTACGAGACCGGCCGCATTTTTCAATGCGGGGCCCAACGCTGCTCCGACGACTTCTGGTGGCAGGCCCGCAAGTTCATCGAGTCCGGCGGCATCGGGAAGGTCGTGTGGGCACAAGGCGACTACAGCCGCAACTCCACGGGAGGACCCAACGATCGGGGCGGCGAGTGGAATTACCATATCGATGCCGACGCCAGCGACGATCCCGGCGCCGGCGACGCCTACATCGATTGGCAACAGTGGCTCGGCCCCGCGCCAAACCGCGATTTCTCCCGCGCCCGGTTCTTCCAGTTCCGGAAGTATTGGGACTACTCCGGCGGCATTGCAACGGACCTGATGTATCACTTCATCGCACCGCTGACCATCGCCTTGGGTGCGAGCGCGCCCGAACGGGTAAGCGCGGGAGGTGGAATTTTCGTGCAACACGATGACCGCGAAGTCCCCGACACGTTCATGGTCACTCTCGACTATCCCGAGGACTTTACTGTCGTGCTCACGTCTTCCATGGCGAACCGGCAGAGCAACCCGGTAATGATTCGCGGGCATCGGGCGACGATTCAACCTCACGACGACGGCATGCAGGTGAGTGCCGAGGACGAATTCAAGGAGTGGTTCAAGGAACGTTATGGGGATACTGAGATCATCGTACCCCTCGAGCCCCGCGAAGACCACATGACCAACTGGTTGAACGCGATACGGACGCGCGGGCCTGTGCACTGCGATCCCGAAACTGCGTATCGTGCCATGGCCGCAGTGAAGATGGGGTGTGATTCATGGCAGCAGGATAAAATGGTATTCTGGGACAACGCGAAGGAACGGTACGTGCGCGATCACCCGCGTCCCGATCGCTCGTCGCGCTGGCCTCAAGAGCCGGAGCCGGTCGAGTGATCTGGTTCTTTCCGGGATCTGACCGTCTGCGGTGCAAAAGGAGAGAAGAATGAAGGCGCGTTTTTCCATTCTCATCGTATTGGTCCTCGTCGCGGCCGCGTGTGGAGGGCCGGAACCCGCGTCCGAATCGCCCGGCGCCGCTCCCTTGTCAGACACCGCCGCCTCGCCCTCCGCGACGGAATCGGAACCGGAAGGCACGGTCCGCGTTGCATTCGTAACCAATAACACATCCGACTTCTGGACCATCGCCGAGGCCGGAACGAAGAAAGCCGCTTCGGAACTCGGCTGTGAAGTCTTGTTCCGGAAACCGTCCATGGGGACCGCGCAAGAACAACAGCAGATCATCGAGGACCTGATCGTGTCTGGTGTCTCGGGTATCGCGATCAGCCCCAACGATCCCCAAAACTGGACGGAGACTCTGAATCGATTCGCCGAACAGGTGAATCTTATTACCCAGGATTCCGACGCCCCTGAAAGCAACCGGGTCTGCTACATCGGCACCAACAACTACGACGCCGGCGTGGCCGCGGGCGAACTGATCAAGAAGACGCTGCCCGAAGGCGGCGAGGTCATGATGTACGTCGGCCGGCTCGATGCCCAGAACGCCCAGGATCGTCAGCGAGGCATACAAGATACGCTCCAGGGGACGAACATCACGATCGTCGATACGATGACCGACGAAACGGATCGCGCCAAAGCCATGGCCAACGTCCAGGATACGCTCGTCACCCATCCCGAGGTGGACTGCCTGGTCGGCCTGTGGAGCTACAACGGTCCGGCCATCCTCAACGGCGTCCGCGACTCCGGCAAGCTCGGCGAAGTCAAGATTGTGTGCTTCGACGAAGAAGAGGAGACCCTTCTGGGCGTCGCCGAAGGCCACATCGAAGGCACCATCGTTCAGCAGCCGTTTGAATTCGGGTACCAATCCGTCCGCATGCTCGCGCAACTCGCGCGTGGCGACCGATCCGCCGTGCCAGAAAGTGGAACGCTCTACGTACCCGTCAAAACCATCACCCAGGAAACCGTCGACGATTTCCGGGCAACATTAAGCCAGCAGATCGGCCGCTAGTGAGAAAAGTATTCGGACTACTCGGGCTCCTCACCGCCCTGGTCGTGCTCACTTCGCTTTGGGAGTGGCAGACCGGCGACGGCCGCATCAGTTTCCTCACCACCGCCAACCTGCGCAACCTCATGACCTGGGTGGGCTTGTTCGGCGTGCTGAGCCTCGGCCAAGCCATCGTGATCATCATCGGCGGAATCGATCTTTCCGTCGGCAGCGTCGCCGCGCTCATTGGTATCAGCGCCGCCATCATGATGAACCGAGGCGAAGGGATGCACCCGGCAATCGTCATTCCAATCTGTCTTCTGTTGGGCGCGGTCATCGGACTTTGGCACGGCTTCCTCGTCGCCAAGGTGCGCCTCCAACCCTTCGTCGTAACCCTCTGCGGATTGTTCTTTTTCCGAGGTATTGCGCGGCTCATCACCGGTGACCAAAGCCAGGGATTCGGGACGTCGTACAGCGGGCTTCGCTGGTTCGGCAATGGCTTCGTCTTCGACGTTATCCCCGCACCCTTTCTCGTGCTGACCGTCCTGGCGATTGTGATTGGAGCCTATCTGCATTTCTCGCCCCACGGCCGGCACCTCTTCGCCATCGGAGCCAACGAAGACGGCGCGCGCTTCAGCGGCATACGGACGGACCGGTTAAAGATCGCCGCATATGTGCTCTGCAGCCTCCTGACCGCGGTCGGCGGCCTCCTCCTGGCCTTCAAGATCAACTCACTAGGCCCCAGCGATTTCGGAAGTTTCTACGAACTCTACGCCATCGCTGGCGCCGTACTCGGTGGGTGCAGCCTGCGCGGCGGTTCCGGCAACGTCCTCGGCGTGCTCATCGGCGCCTCGTTGATCGTCCTGCTAAAAAACCTGGTAAATATTCTGGAGATTCCCAGCCAGTTGGAGTACGTTGTCATCGGCGGCGCGATTCTTATCGGTGTCAGCGTGGACGAACTATTCTCACGACGTCGCGCCGCGCGGGCCTGACCATTCGGGGACTACTGACGGACGCAACTATGCTTTACGAATACTCCGGTTACCTCAAGACGATCCTCTACGCTCCCGACGCAAACGACCGCGACCATCTCGAGTACATCGAGTTCGGCCCGGATCAAATCGTGCATTGGCAAACCCGCGATCTGGAATCCGACCGCGAGTGGAAAAAGACGCCCGTGCATCGCGCGCGCACCGACGAAGGCGTCCGCCTTGTCGGCCGCTTTGAAGACGTGCGAAAGATGGACACCATCGCCGCCGACGATCCCAGTTTCTGGGTCCCCCTGGGGACCATCGGATGGACCGACCCCCGGTTGCCGGTCGATGTGAACCGCTACCCCATTGTCGAAATCACCTACCGGTGCACCAGCGACAACGCCATGCCAGTTTTCGTGTGGACGTATCCTGGCGGAACGCATATCGAGGCCCTCGCGCCCACGCGACAGTGGACTACCCTCGCCCATCTCGTACCCCACGGCGGCGTCCCCTCCGCCATCGACGCCATCATCTTCCGCTTGTACTCCACTACCCGCACGACGGAGTCCTGCGAAATTGCCGCGGTGCGCTTTCGCGCGATGAGTTCCACCGAGCTGGAGGCGTGCCAGCGCGAGCAAGCCCGGATGGCCAAGATCGGCCCGCCCAAGCACTACGCTATCCTGGATTCCTTTCTTCCCTTGGGTGTCAGCATGAGTGCCGACGCCGCCCGCCGAAACGCCGAGCTGCTCGGCGTCCCGCTCGGTGACTACTGGGACTTGGTCCTGGAGGACATCGTAACGCATCATCACAATAGCATTGCGCTTGAAAACGCCGAGCGACTCACCGTGGCGGAGTGGGAAGAACTTCTCGAACATTGCGACGCCTTCGGGATCAAGGTTGCCGCCTCGCACAAGTTCAATCTCAGCGACGACCAGCAGGAGATCCGCGAGACCATCGATTCGCGAATCCGGCCCTATGCCGAATCCCCCAGCATCCTCGCATGGAGCATCAAAGAAGAACCGCCCGAACGCGACTTTCAGGACCTGATGAAAGTGAAAGCCTGGGTGGAAGAAGCCGATCCGAATCATCCTGTCACCGTGGTGACCCGCTACGCTAGCGGATTCCCCTTGTACGCGCCCCATTTCGCGGCCGCGGGCGTCAACCACTTTTGTTCTCATGCCCCTTGGGAGGTGGGGGACATGGTGCGCACCCACGTCTCCCTCGTGCGCGGCCAGCAATTCTGGATGCTCGGCCCGGCCTTCATCTATGCGACCGGCACGCCGGAGTGGAGCACCTGCCCCGAGATGCGCCTGATGGTCAACCTCGCCTTCGCCAACGGCGCCAAGGGCTGGTTCAGCTATTCCTACCATAACGACCCCATATGGGTCACGGGGAGCTGCCAGCGCACGCTCACCGGGCCATTCCTCATGTTCAGCGATCTCTGGCTCGAATTGGACCGCCGCATGGAGTCCTACTCCGCCCTCGCGCCGCTCCTGCTCGCCTCGCGGCCCGCCAAGCTCCCCCCGGACTTGTTCGCGGCCCAAGCCACCTCCGACGATCTCACGATCCTGCCCGAAGGTGTGCCCCCTACGTCCTCGTTTCGTCTGCGCGGTCCCGACTTCAACCTCTTTCTTGTCGTCAGCAACGACGTGCGGGGCATGTCGAGCCTGAATATCCAGGTTGCTCCGGAGACCCTGAGCGGCAACCACATTTACGACCTGAGCGATTTCCTCCGCAAGCGGGTGTGGGCTCCCATGGATCTCCGGCGCCACCTCGAAATGTTCCCCGGCCAGGCGCAGATCGTCATCGTGGCCAAGCCCGACGTCTGCGAACGCTGGCGCGACGTCATTGCGGAACGGCTCATCGAGGATGACAAGCGCCAGCTTGCCTTCAACCTCAAACTCGCACGCACGTACGGGCTCGATATCGCCAACATCGAAAGCATGCTCCACAGCGCCGGCTCTGGACCGATGATGGGAAATCTGGCAGTTATGGATCGGGTTCGCGACGAACTGGTCAATCTCATGTACAGCGCCCCCGCTATCCGCGACACCCGTAGCAGCATCATCGAGGCCTGCGCGGCAATCTGCGCCTGCGACGGCGTCCTCTGCCGCCTAATCGCACGTGGAAAGGTCGATATGGCTAAAGAATGGGGCCAACGCGTCCTCCCCCTCGCCCGCGAAATCACCCACCTCCGCCTCGAACTCCGGCGCGGCAAGGGGTCCGAAATCCTGGACTACTGCAAAGACGTCGCCCATCGGACCCTCGCCCTCCTCCTGGAGCTACGCGCCCTGAATTGATGCGACGAAAGTCCGCTTCCCGCGCCAGAGTCTTAGACATTTCTACGGCTTCCCGTTTGTTTCGCGTAATGAATTGTAAGTGCCCATCTCCAAACGCCCATTGCATCCATGAATCGGCCACAAAAGAATGCACAAGAGGCTTTCCAAAAGCCGGTGGGTATCGTCCTTCTGAGCGAAGCGAAGAATCTCTTCGGACCGAAAGCCCAAGCAAATTGAGCTTCTTCGCTTCGCTGCTAAGAACATGGTCCGCAAGCCATTTTTATCAATGGCACTGGTATCTCGGTATCGAGTGGGAAGCGAAAAGCGATTTCGATCCCGATCCCGATAGCGATATCGACGACAGGCGCTGGCGCTCGCGAATGTTCGCGCGCGTTTCGACCCGCCGCAGGCGCGGTCCGTCGCTCAGAATGACGGATCACACGCGTGGGTAGTTCTGGGGTAGGTTTTAGTAACTAGTTCTCCTTTTTTAAGTTCTGTGCGTTCTTTTGTGGCCAATACAATTGTTAATTCTGAAATCTCAGATTTGAAATCGATACCCGTTTACAAATCACAAACGCCATCGCGCCCGGCACGGTCTCGATGCCGGAACCGGCAGCCCCGGCCCTACTTTCCAGACAAAGGCCCCCGCTTACACGCTTCGCGCGCGCATTGACTTCCCAAATCGCGGGTTGCTATACTTCCGCAATTGTCTTGCGCGAGAGAAGTTAGCGCCGTTGCGACCATTCATGCCGCGCAAGGGCATGGGTTCGCATCGGTGTACAGGGCTATTTTTGCCCGGTTTCCGGGCGCTCCCATTCCGGCAAGACGCATGCTTGGGGCGTCGCCAAGTGGTAAGGCATCGGCCTTTGGCGCCGACATGCGTAGGTTCGAATCCTACCGCCCCAGCCACTTTTTCTACAAGGACTGAACTTCGGTGGCCTATAGCAAGAGTATCAAGATTCTGTCCGGAAGCTGTTCCGAAGCCCTGACCGACGGGATCTGTTCGCAATTGGAGCTGACCCGCGCGCGGGCCACCGTCGGCACGTTCAGCGATGGCGAAGTCAAGATCCAGATCGGCGAGAACATCCGCGGAAGCGACGTGTTCATCGTGAACAGCACGAGTCCGCCGGTCAACGATCATCTGATGGAGCTTTTGATATTGATCGACGCGGCGCGGCGCGCTTCGGCCGACCGCGTGACGGCCGTCTTGCCGTACTTCGGCTACGCGCGGCAGGACCGGAAGGATCGGCCCCGAGTGCCGATCACGGCCAAGCTGGTATCGAACCTGCTCGTCGCCGCCGGCGCGGATCGCGTTCTGACGGTGGACTTGCATTGCGGGCAGATCCAGGGCTTTTTCGACATCCCGGTCGACCACCTGAGCGCCGATGTGGTTTTCATCAACCATTTTATGGAGCGTGGCATCGACAATATCGTCGTCGTCTCGCCGGATACCGGCAGCGTGGCCCGCATCCGCGAGTTTGCGCGCCGGCTCGATGCGCCCCTGGCCATTGTCGACAAACGCCGGCCCAAGGAAAACGAAGCGGAAGTCATGAACGTTATCGGAGATGTCGCGGGAAAGCACGCCCTGATCTTCGATGACATGATCGATACGGGAGGCACCCTCGTCAAGGCGGCCAAGGCCATCAAGGATCGCGGCGCCCTCGACGTAATTGCCTGCTCGACCCACTCCGTCTTCAGCGGCGAAGCCATAGCCCGGATTCGGGATTCCGTGCTGGACGAAGTGCTGGTGAGCGACTCGATTCCGCTTAAGGCCGAGGCCGCCGGTGTGGATAAGATCAAGGTCTTGACAATCGCGCCCTTAATCGGCGAGGCCATACGGCGCATTCATCAGGAAGAATCGTTGAGTATCCTGTTTCGATAGACGTATTGCGATGTGTACCGCGCCTTGAAATCGCGCGCGCGGAAATCTCGGGCTATGGCCCTCAGTTCTCGAGGAGGCAGACGAATCATGGAATTGCAGACCTTAAAAGCAGCCACGCGCGAACAGCGCGGTAAAGGCGCCGCAGGGCGTGAGCGCAAAGCCGGCCGTGTTCCGGGTGTTCTCTATGGCGGTGGAGCTGACGCCGTGTCGCTGAAGCTGAACGCTCGGGAATTCGAGCGCCTGGTTCACTCCGGCGGCGAACACGCCATCGTGCAGCTCGATATCGAGGATCAGCCGAATCTGAGCAGCCCGGCCATGCTGAAATCCGTCCACCATCATCCCGTTCGCGGCGGTATCATGCACGCCGACTTCCAGCGTATTCGACTGGACGAGCGCATCATCACCATCGTTCCCCTTGAACTCGTTGGCCACTGCAAAGGCGTGGTTGATGGCGGCGTAATCGACTTCCAGTTGCGCGAAGTCGAGGTGGAGTGTCTCGCACTCGAGGTGCCCGAGAAGATTGAAGTCGATACCACGGAACTCGGCATCGGAGACAGCATTCACGTCGAGCAGCTTCCGGCGCCCACGAACGTGACCATTGTCACCGACCCGACGCGCAGCGTCGTTGCCGTTCATGCGCCGCGTGTCGTGAAGACCGCAGAGGAAGAAGCTGCCGAAGCCGAAGCCGCCGCCGATGCCGCGGCTGCCGAGGCCGCTCAACAGGGCGGCGAATAGCCGTCCAACCGTAGGACGAAGCCCGCGTGAAGCTTATCGTGGGGCTGGGCAACCCCGGACCCCGCTACCGCAACACCCGGCACAATGTCGGCTTTCAGGTTTTGGACCTGCTGGCCGAGCGCTGGGGCGTTGCCTTTGATCGGGAGAAGTATCAAGGGCTCGTCGCGTCTGCAAGGCACAGTGGCGAGAATCTGATCTTGTTGAAGCCGTTGACCTACATGAACCGCAGCGGATTGTCCGTCGCCGAAGTGACGCGCAACAAGGTACCGGACCTCGCGGATATGCTGGTCGTCGTGGACGACATCAACCTCCCGTTCGGCCGGTTGCGCATGCGGGAGCGAGGAAGCGCGGGCGGGCACAACGGGCTCAAGTCCATAATCGAACACGTCGGTGCGCAGGATTTCCCCCGACTGCGCATAGGGGTCGGTGAGAATAAGACGGGCGAAGCCTTGACCGACCACGTGTTGGGCACGTTCAAACCGGAGGAACGGGCCGAACTCGATTCGGTCATCGCCCGGGCCGCCGAAGGGGTGATTGCGTACGTGGAGGAGGGTGTCAACTCTGCCATGAACGCGATTAATAGAAAGTCCGATCTGGAACGGTAGAATGCCGGCGCAACCATCCAGGTTCCGCAGGCCTCTTGCCGTGTTCCAAGGATGCGGGCGAGGTTGGAGAAAACATGAAGCACACGATTAGCGTCCTCGTCGAAAACCATTTTGGCGTGCTCGCACGCGTCTCGGGCATGTTTAGCGCCCGGGGCTACAACATCGACAGCCTGTGCGTGGGTGAGACCGAAGATCCCACCGCATCGCGGATGACCGTAGTGGTCCGGGGCGACGATCGCGTGCTCGAGCAGATCGTGAAGCAGTTGAACAAGCTCGTGGAAGTGATCGAAGTACGCGATCTCACGCGCGAAAGCTACGTGGAGCGCGAACTTGTCATGGTTAAGATCGCGGCCGACAGTTCCCGCCGCAGCGAGATCACGGACATCGCGAACATCTTCCGAGCCAAAGTTGTGGATATCAGCGCCGGCGCCATGACCGTCGAGGTCACCGGCAGCGAAGGTAAAGTCAAAGCGTTTATCGACATGATGCGGCCCTTCGGGATCCGGGAACTGGTCCGGACCGGGCGTATCGCGATTGCGCGATCGGTCAAGGATAAGGAAAACCAAGAGGAAACCTGAGATGGCAAAAATCTACTACGAGAAGGATGCGGACTTGTCGGTCCTTAATGGCCGGACGGTCGCCGTCATCGGATTCGGCAGCCAGGGCCACGCCCATGCAATGAATCTGCGGGACAGCGGCGTGCAGGTGGTCGTCGGCCATCGCGGCGGATCGAACAGCAAGACGTATCAGGCAGCAACGGAGGCTGGGTTCGAAGTGCTGCCCGTGGCGGAAGCGGCCGCGCGCGCCGACATCGTCATGGTTCTCGTACCGGATACCATTCAGAAGGACCTCTTCGAGAACGAGATTAAGCCGAATCTGCAGCCCGGCAATTCGCTCATGTTCGCCCACGGGTTCAACATCCATTTTGGGTGTGTCGTCCCTCCTAAGGATATCGACGTCTTCATGATTGCCCCCAAGGGTCCCGGCCATCTCGTGCGCGATGAATTCGAGCGCGGCGCCGGGGTGCCCTGCCTGGTCGCCATCTACCAGGATTCCACCGGCGATGCCCTCAAAAAAGCCCTGGCCTACGGCATCGCCGTCGGCGGTGCCCGCGCCGGAATCATCGAAACCACCTTCAAAGAAGAGACCGAAACGGACCTGTTTGGCGAGCAGACCGTGCTCTGCGGTGGTTCGGCTGCGCTGATCAAGGCCGGCTTTGAGGTCCTCATGGAAGCTGGGTACCAGCCCGAGATCGCCTATTTCGAGGTCATGCACGAGTTGAAGCTGATCGTCGATTTATATTATCGTGGCGGTTTGAAATTCATGAACTACTCCGTCAGCGATACCGCCGAGTACGGCGGCATGTCGGTGGGGAGCACGATCGTAACCGAGGATACCAAGAACGCCATGCGGGCGGCGCTCAAACGGATTCAGACCGGCGAATTCGCCAAGGAATGGCTTGGCGAATACCAGTCGGGCGGGAAGAATTTCGAGAAACTGCGCAAGGCCGACGCCGACCATCCCATCGAACAGGTCGGGGCGGAACTGCGCAAAATGATGCCCTGGATCAAATGATGCCGGCCACGCCTTTGGGCGTGGCCTTTTTAGTTGAATCTATCGGTCCGCGCATCCGCTCCTCTTGGGGCGGATCGCGCCCCGGCCGAATGGATGCTGCGAGGAGGTCCCAGCTTTTGAAAACGTTGTTGCCTTTGCAGGAACTTGATCTCAAAATCGAGAAATGCCGATTCCGTGAGGTCGAGATTCCCAAGCAAAAAGGAAAATTCGACGTCCAGAAAAAGCGGTTGGCCGCCGAACTGGAAGAGCGCGAGCGCGAACTGACCAAGCTTCAACTCGAACAGCGCGAGTGCGAAAGCGAGGTCTCCCAGAAGCAGGAACAGATCGTCAAGTACGAACAGCAGCTCCTCAGCGTCAAAAAGAACGAAGAATACCAGGCCCTCCTTCACGAGATCGATCTGCAGAAAAAACAGATCGCCCAGAAGGAAGAACGCATCATCTCGGTGCTTGTCGAGATCGATGCCGCCAAAGAACGCCTCGCCGAAGACAAGAAACGAATCGAGGCCGAACGCAAAGTTATCGACGAACAGTGCGCCGAGATCGACCGGGAACTTGCCGAAGCGGTCGCGGCGCGCACCGAGCTGGAGAAACAGCGGGCAGCCCTGGAGGCCCAGGTCGACTCCGGCCTCCTCTCGCGATACAAACGAATCCGGGCGAACAAGAAGACGGGCCCTGCCGTTGTACCCCTGAGCGGCACCACCTGCACCGGTTGCCATATGACGGTCACGGCGCAGATCGTGAACGAGATTCTCGGCGGCAAAGTCCACGCCTGCGCACATTGCGGCAGGCTGCTCTACCACGCAGACAACCACGAGGAACACGAGGCTCGCATCGCTTCGCAGCAGTAGCGCGCACGGCGTCCATTCCTCCGGTGTGAGAGTACACACAGATGCCATTCCTGAAACGTAGACGGTTTGTTTCGGTCATCGGACGCAAGAGCCACGTGCCCGACGGCATGTGGATGAAGTGTCCCGGCTGCAATCAGGCCGTCACCCGCAAAGAGATCGAAGACAACCAGTTCGTGTGCACGCACTGCGATTTTCACCATCGCATCGGCGCGCGCAAGCGAATCGAGTTCCTCGTCGATCCCGACACCTTTGAGGAAACCCACAAGGGCGTGACCTCGTCCGACCCCCTAGGGTTCGTGGTCGAGGAGACCTCGTATTCCTATCCCAAAAAGGTGAAAGAATCGACGGAGAAGTCCGGCATGTCCGAGGCGATGATTACGGGCTTGGCTTCCATCGAAGGCACCCGCACCGCCCTCGGCGTCATGGAGTTCGGATTCCTCGGTGGCAGCATGGGATCGGCGCTGGGCGAAAAATTCATTCGCGCCGCGGACGACGCCATCCGCGAACGCGTACCGCTGGTCGTATTCTCCTCCTCCGGCGGCGCTCGCATGATGGAAGGTATCTTGAGCCTCATGCAGATGGCGAAGACCTCCGACGGCGTCCGCGCCATGAATGAAGCCGGGATCCCCTATATCTCTGTTTTGACCCACCCAACCACGGGCGGTGTCTGGGCCAGTTTCGCGAGCCTCGGCGACATCATCCTGGCCGAACCAAAAGCCCATATCGGCTTTGCCGGTCCCCGTCTGATTGAAGGCGCATTAAAGGTCAAGTTGCCCGAAGGGTTCCAGTCCGCCGAATACCAGTTCGAAAACGGTTTCGTCGACGAAATTGTCAGCCGTACCGAAATGCGGACCATGCTCGGCAAACTCCTGGCCTATCTCGCGCCCCAGCAGTGAACCCACGCGATTATCTTGCCGGGCTTGAGTTCCACGGAATCAAGCTCGGTCTGGACAACATCCGTCTCCTCCTCGATGCCGCGTCCAATCCTCATCGTGACTACCCTGTCATCCATGTCGCCGGCACCAACGGCAAAGGCAGCGTAGTCGCAATTCTCGACGCGATCTTACGCGCCGCGGGTTGCACTGTCGGCCGCTTCACGAGTCCCCATTTGATCGACGTGGAAGAGCGCTTCCTGATCGACGGTGTACCCATGCCTGCGGACGCGTTGGACTCGGAGATCGCATTCTTCGAAGGCATCGCGGCGACCATGCCGAATCCGCCCACGTATTTCGAGCTGTGCACCGCCATCGCCTTCCGCTGGTTCTCCCAGAAAAAGGTCGACATCGCACTCATCGAAGTCGGCATGGGAGGGAGGTTCGACTCGACTAACGTCGTCGATCCCACCGCCTGCGCCATCACCAACATCGACCTGGAACACACCGCGTATCTGGGAACCACGGTAGAAGCGATTGCGTTCGAGAAAGCCGGCATCATCAAGCGAAACGTCCCCGTAGTTGTGGCCGAGCGCCAACCCGCAGCCCTGAAAGTGATCCTCGACCGCGCAGCCGAGGAGAACAGCGCCGTCCTTCGGATCGGGGCAGACTTCCATTACGCCCTACACGGCGACCCCTTCGCACAAACCATCGACTACACCGGCTCGCGGCTGGTCATCAAAGACACGCCCCTCGCCCTGGCCGGGCGCTACCAAGGCGACAACGCCGCTACCGCCCTCGCCTTGGCCGAACTGCTCATGGACCCCTATCCCAGCATCACCCGCGATGCCGTCTACGAAGGGCTGGCATCGGTCCGGTGGCCCTGCCGCATGGAGCGCGTGTTGGACGATCCCCCCGTAATTCTCGACGTCGCCCACAACCCCGCGGGCATGCGCCGTCTCGCCGCGGATCTCCCCAACTGCGTCGTCGTCCTCGCCATCTCCGCCGACAAGGCCGCCGCTCCCATGATCGAAGCCCTCGATCCCGTCGCGGAAGAACTGATCCTCACCCAATTCGCCGGAAATCGTGCGACACCTGTCGAGTCGCTCCGCCAAGCGGCCGGCTCCCGTCCATGCCGCGTTGCCGACTCCCTCGAAACCGCCATCGCCATGGGCCTCGCCGCGGCTTCCGAACACCGCCCCCTCGTCATCACCGGCTCCATCTTCACCGCCGGCCAAGCCCGCCAAATCCTCACCAGCCGATACGGCGCCCCGCCACTCCGGTTCTAAATCGCCCGCCGCCCCGGCCCGTTCAAAACATCGATAACATCCACAAAGTCCCCATCGTCTAGCGCGTTGCTCCGTGAGTACAATGCCGGAGTAACCGGCCAATACCATTCCACCGTTTGAAATCGGCCCGCGGCCTTGGCACTCTATTTCTGTTTGTCGAACCGTCCCGTCCGCGCGTATGGGGCCGGTTGCGACGGTGCCAACGCCGGATCCTGCGCGGAGTTCGGTATGTGAAAGTGAGAGGATAGAATCATGAGTTCCTTCAGTAGCAAACCGTTTTGTTTCCATCGTATCTTTGCAGCCGCAGGGTTGATCGCTGCGGCCCTGGCTTTCACGGCACATGCCACTCCGCTTGATGACTATGTCGCGACACCCGATCCCGCGTTCACCTACGGCGATGGACCGGTGCAGACCACGGAAGCCGACGGCTACACGGCCCACGTCTACAAGATGGTGTCGCAAGAATGGCTGGACGCAAGCCTGGTCGACCGCACGAAGTGGGAACACTGGGTGGTGGTCTTCGTGCCCAAGGAACTCGCGCACAGCAAATCGCTCGTATTCATCGGCGGCGGCAGCAACCGTGGCGAGGATCCGCCCTCCGCGGATTCCGCACTCGCGCAAGTCGCGATGATGACGAAGTCCGTCGTGGTGGAAGTGAAACAGATTCCCAACCAACCCCTGAAGTTCACCGGCGAACAGGACGAGCGCTACAAAGAAGAGGGCCGTTCCGAAGACGCTCTCATCACCTACGGCTGGGACAAGTTCCTCGAAGGCGGCGACCCCATCTGGCTCGCGCGTCTGCCCATGACGAAAGCCGTCGTTCGCGCCATGGACATGGTCCAGGCCGAGCGGCCCGAGATCGAGGGGTTTGTCGTCGCGGGCGGTTCCAAGCGCGGCTGGACCACCTGGACCGTCGCAGCCGTCGACAAACGCGTCATCGGAATCGTCCCCGCGGTTATCGACGTGCTCAACGTGGCGAACTCGCTCGATTTCCACTTCGACGCCTACGGTTTCTGGGCGCCGGCGGTGGGCGATTATGTGGATATGAACATCCTCCCGCGCCGTCATACCCCGCGCTTCAAAGAGCTGGAAGCCATCGTCGATCCCTACAGCTACATCGACCGGCTCACCATGCCGAAGTTCGTGCTCAACTCCGCCGGCGATCAGTTCTTCCCGCCCAACTCGTGGGAGGTCTACTACAACGACCTCAAAGGCGAGACGCATCTGCGCTACGTCCCCAACACCGACCACGGCCTGAATCTGGAGGCCTACTTCAATCTCGCGTCCTTCTATCAAGCCGTCGCCCTTGGCACGCCGTTGCCCAAGTACACCTGGAAGAAAGAGGCGAACGGTGCGCTCGAAGTGCGCTGCGAAACGAAGCCCACCAAAGTCCTCCTGTGGAAGGCCACCAATCCCGAGGGCCGCGATTTCCGCCTGGAGAAGATCGGTCAAGTATGGGAAAGCAGCGAAGTCAACGGTGACGGCAACGGCGTGTATCGCGCCGAACTCGAGGCCCCGGAAAAAGGGTGGACGGCGTTCCTTCTCGAAATGCAGTTCCCGAACCCCGATTTCTCGTCGCCCTTCGTGTTTTCCACGGGCGTGAGCGTCGTGCCCGACACCTTCCCCTTCAAAGATACGCCCGAACCCGAATCCGGCCACGGCTACCCCGAGGGCGAGGAACAACCCGAATAGACTGTAGTCACGTGGAGAGTGCGGTGTATATTTGCACCGCACTCTTTTTTGTCTTGCGAAAGCGGGGTCTGCGATGAAAACACTGGTTCTGTGCGCGTGCGCCTTGATCATTGCCATGACTGCCTTGGCGGAGGAAAGCGCGCCGCCGATCCGCGTGTACGACCACCTGCTCGACCCCGCTGCGCATCTCGATTACGAGCGCCGCCACGTTCAACCTCCGACCTGGGACACCTTCGGAAACCGCACGCGGTTTGTCACCCTCCGCGGGTTCGGCATGGATAACGATCGCATCGTGGGTTTCGAGGAAGAGCTGGAAAAGTACACGATTACCCATCGCCTGGGCGATGTGATATGGCCGTCCTATCCCATCGTTTTCGCGGAGAATCTCGACGAACTTGCGGACGCCATCAAACGCCGCGACCTGGTTCTCTTCGACATCTGGGGCTACGTGCCCGGTTCGGGTCCCGGCGGTTATTGGCAGCAGTTTCATCCTCCCGCGGGTGTGTTTGACATGCTCGAATCGAAACTCGGCGAGCGCTGGCTCGGGATGGATGTGGGCGAGCAGGACGGCCGCTACGTCGGCGGCTACGCGTCCCAGATGTACCCCATCTCCGGCGACCGCGTTGCGCAATACCTCAACTTCCAGCGCCATTTTCAGGCGATGACCGACGAACTGGGCAACAGGATGTCCACGCTCGTATCGCTCAACTTCGGCCACTACTTCCTCAAGGAAGGCGTCTACACGACCATCGGCGCGGAGACCGCTCAAGGCTTGCCCAACGGCCAGGTGTACTACTCCTTCATCCGCGGCGCCGGCAAACAGTACGGCGTCCCCTGGTTTGGCAACGCGTCCGTCTGGAACCGCTGGGGCTACAAGAACTACGCCGCCGAAGGCGACGATCACGGCGCAACGAAGGGTACCAGCCTCAGTCTGCTCAAGCGCCTCCTGTACAGCCACATCCTGTACAACTGCGTCTTCGTCGGGTACGAATCCGGCTGGTTCGTCGGCGACGAGTTGACGCCCATCGGCCGCATGCAGCAGGCCGCGCGTGAGTGGGTGGTTGCTCACGGCCAACCCGGCACCATGATGACCCCAATCGCGGTCATGACCGATTTCTATTCGGGTTGGTCGTTCCCGCGCCACTTGTACACCGACAATGTGTGCCGCGTGTGGGGCAACCTGCCCTACGAACCCGGCGACTACCTCACGGATAACGTGCTCGACCTGTTCTACCCCGGCTACCAGGACTCCTCGTTTTTTCACGATGAGACCGGCTTCGTCGTGCCGACGCCTCACGGCGACAGCGTCGATTGCCTGTTGAGCGACGCGCCCAACTGGGTGCTGGCCCAGTACCCGCTGCTCATCGTCGCGGACGAACTCCGGGGCGGCGCCGAGCTGCGCGACAAGTTGAATACGTACATCGAACAAGGCGGGCATCTCGTCATCACGGCCGGAAGCCTCGCAAACTTCCCCGGCGGCCTGGGCGGCATCCGGGCAACCGGCTCGCCCGTACGCGTGGGCGCCGCGACGGTGACCGGCGACTTCGGCACGATCGAAGAGCCGGCTTCCTTTGATCTGTATCGGCTGGAAAGTCCAAACGCGACCGTTGTGCAACACTGTCAACCCAGTTCCACGAGCGAAACGATTCCCGCCGCCGTGCAGACCGCGCTTGGAAACGGGCGCCTGACGGTCCTCGCCTCGCCCTTCGGTCTTGCCGCGGCCCCGCGGGAAGACGTCATTCACAACGATATCGACAAGGCCTACGTCTCGCCCTATCCCATGCTGGCCCACGTGCGCGCGATCCTGAGCGGCCTTGCGCGGCAACAATCGCTCTTTGAAGTCCCCGAAGGGCTGAGCCTCATCACCTGCCGGCGCGCGCCGGGCGAATACACCCTGGCCCTCTGCAACAATGCGCTCGTGCCGAAACCCTTCGACATCATCTCCCACTGCGGCCCCATCGAATCCATCGAAGAACTGCCCCTCGATCAGTCCGAAAAGGGCGCGATGGGCTATCTGCCCACCGGACTGGACGGCACGGACGTGGGGACCAGCACCGACAGCACGATCGCGGGCGGCGACGTGCGCATCTTCCGCGTCACCGTGCGCGAGGAGCGCGTCGAGGAGATCCCCGCCGTGGTGCCGCCGCCGCGTCCGCAGGGCCGGATTCTGCCGTTGCGCGGACCTGAGTCGATACAGGACGCCGTCTTGACCCGGCCCACGTTCTTTCAGCACTTCGACAGCGTGGCCGTGGACTGGCGGTACGTATACGAGCGGGACGCCAGCCAACTCGCGCGCGAAGCGGGATGGATCCAGCGGCAGGGTTTGACCGTCTATGTAGACCTCACCTCGGGCATCAACCTTTATCCCGACCTCCGGCTTGTCAACAACGATCCCGACGCGTACGCAGAAAGCATGCGGATGATCGACGAGGTCCTGGAGAAGATGTCCGCGCTCGGCGCGAAACACCTTATCCTGTCGTTGCACCGGGTCCCCGAAAACAACTTCACCCGCGAACAGACGGAACAGTCTTTTGACGAAACCCTGAAGAACATATGTGCCAGCGCCGAACCGCGCGGCATCACCGTATACCTGCGTCAAAGCCCCAAAGCCGGCGACCGGCTCGAAGCCATCGTCGAACGCATCGCCCGCATCGGCGCGCCCAACCTCCGCTGGGCCGCATCGACCGCATTGCTCCTGCACCAAAACGCGAGCCCCGCCGGCCTGACCGCACTCCTCAACGGAAGGCCGGGCCTCTGGCTCGCCAGCGCCCCCGCCTACGACATCGCCGGAAAACCCTGGACCATGAACGCTCCGCTCGAAGGCAACGGCGATCCCGACACGCTCGCACAACTTCTCTCCGCCGCACCGTCCGCGCCTGTCCTGTTGGATGCGGTCTACAACGATTGGGATGCCGAGTACCGGGACGCGCGCTGTTTGCCGGACAAATAAGCTTCGAAGACGGGGGTCTGTATAGCCCGTCTGTTTTCCGTTGTCCGAAAGGGGATCACGGAGAACGTCCTCCCCTTTTTCCATCGAAAACACACTGACCCACACTGACAGGCTCGGACCGGCATGGACGGTATGGACGGTATGGACGAACATGGACCTAAGGGCTCCCGGCTTCGCTGTGCTGCGCCGTGGCGAGCCCGGCTTGGCTTCTGGTGTTAGGAGTGGTGTGGGATGGGCCGGTGTAGATGGCCTCGGCGACGGCTCGGGCTTTGGAGCCGATGGGGAATGCCTCGGGCGGGATTCCGCCGGCCCGGAGGGTGTCGAGGTAGTCCTGGAGGACTTTGGCGGTGTCGATGGAGATCTCTCCTTCGTGGTTTTGATCGGTGGATTGCGAGTTGGTTGAGGAACATCCCCCTTGATCCCCCTTCGAAGGGGGAATGGAAAAAGCGGAGTCAACTGCATTCGAAGGGGGAATGGGAACGCCGGAATCGTTGGTGATTTCGCCGTTCTTGGGTACAGGCGGATCGATGTGGAGGTGGCCGAGGATGGCTTCGGCGAGTTCTTCGGAGACGCTGTGTCTGGCGGGGCGGTAGCTGGCTAAGACGTGGCTGCGTTCGGATTCGGCGTAGGCTTCGTCGAGGAGGGCGGCGTTGTCGAAGGCTTCGCACATTTCTACGTCGCGGCCTTGGCCTCCGGCCAAGGCGGCTTGTTGGATGAAGGCTTTGGCGTGGGTTTCGGGGGTTTGGGGTTGGAGTTGGGCGTCGGCGATGGAATCGGGGTCGAGGCCGGTGTCGTGTTTGGAGCGCTCGGCGTGGCGGAGGATGCCTTCGACGGTCGGGGGTGCACCCATGGAATTGTGACGATTCAAGGGGGTGTACCCCGGTGCTTGGAGGAGTTTTAATGTGTGACGGTATTCGCGCATGAGGCGTGTGAAGGCGAGGATGGCGTTGGGGTTAAGGGATGGGGTTTTGGGGGTGGGGTTTGGGGTATGGGGGTCTTCGGGGGCTTCTGAAGAAGAGGGACGCCTACATGGGCTGGAAGCCCATGGAACGGCTGGGGGACACGGGCTGGAAGCCCGTGGCACCTCGAAGAGGCTGGAAGCCGTTGTGAGTTGGGCGGCGGCGGTGCTGACGAGGACTTGGAGGGTGGCAACGTTGTGGGCGTTGTGGAGGCCCATGGGGTTGGGGTGGGGCTGGGATTCGACGATGGCGAGGGCGTCGGTTAGGACGGTGTTGTATTCGGCGAGTTGGTAGGGGCACGTTGGGAATTGCGGATTGCGGACTGCGGATTGCGGAGGTTCTGATTGCGGAATGCGGATTGCGGATTGCGGAATGCGGATTGCGGATTGCGGATTGGAAGAGGGAAAAGATGGGTTCCCGTTTTCCCTGGCTTCGCTGGGAGTTTCGCCGGGGCACGCACGGGGATGACGGTTGGCGATGGGGCAGGTTTCCCAGTGGGGGCAGGATTGGGTGCAGGGTCTCAGGCGGCGGGAGTAGAGTCCGTGGATGACGTGGTTGCGGTTGCCGGGGGGTGCGCCGGTGAGGTCGAAGCCGCCGTGGAAGGCGCAGCGTCCGGAGGGGTGGTCGGATTCGTTGCAACAGGGCGTGCCATCGGGTAGGCGTGCGCCGCAGATGCGGTGGTTGAGTTTCGTTTCGGTTGCGTCGACGGTGGCGATCCAGTCGTTGGTCCAGGAACGGGCACGGGGGGTGCCGAGGGTGGTGAGCGTTGGTTTGGAGTTGGTTGGCATGGTGTGGATTCCTCCTTATTAATAAAGGCCGGGAGGTTGCAGAGAGAAATTACAAATTAAGAATTATGAATTAGGAATTGGATGGGCCCGTCTTCGCTGCGCTACGCGGCGGCGTCGCGTTTTTGAGGCTGGAGGAAATGATGGCGCGGTGTTGGGGCGTGGGTTTATGGGGGTGCGGGGATGATTGCAGAGTTCAGATTTGAGATCTCAGAAGGGCGCGGGGCGCGGTCAGGACATGGGTCTTGCCGTTCCTTCCGTACATTCGATCTGGAATAACAATGTTGGGCCGAGACCTCACCATTTTTGAGTCGCGGACGACCCTTTCTATGAATGACGCACTTCTCCGCGTCATAATCAACGAAGAGGGTTTCCGCCATGTCCGACTCCGACATCGTTACGCAAGTCCTTCAAGGCGACACGTCCGGGTTTGAGGTGCTGTTGCGCAAGTACGCCCCGATGGTGCGCGGACTTTGCGCCAGTCATGTGTACGACCCGAGCGCGCTGGAGGACTTGGTCCAGGAATCCTTCGTCGCGGGGTACGTCAATCTCCATACGCTCCGCGACCGGCGGAAGTTCGGACCCTGGATCGCGCAAATCACGCGGAACAAGTGTCAGTCCTGGATGCGGCAACGAATGCGCGAAGAACGCGGACAAGATCGCCTCCAGCTCGAACCGTCGACCGACGCTGCGCCTGACCCCCTGAGCCAACTGGCGCGCAAGGAATTGTGCGAATGGATCCGCAACCAGATCGGCTCGCTCCCGGATAAGACCCGCGAAGCCATGCTGCTCTGCTACGTAGAAGGATTGAAGATTCGCGAAGCCGCGGAGTTTCTCGATGCCAGCGAATCTTCCATCAAGAAGCGGCTGCAGTATGGCCGCGACCAACTCGGCGAGAAGATCTGGAACGAACTCGGCGAACTCAAACAGCCCGCGACCGACGAGCAACCGCTCTGTAAGAAGGTCATGGCGGCCTTGCCGCTGACTTCCGCACCTTGGAATGTAGGAGGGTCGGCGGCGTCTACAGTT
Source organism: Candidatus Hydrogenedentota bacterium (assembly GCA_045863335.1). GTDB lineage: Bacteria > Hydrogenedentota > Hydrogenedentia > Hydrogenedentales > SLHB01 > JAHDWY01. Next base: position 44,921 of record BTVY01000051.1, read on the forward strand.
ATTGGAGGATCGGCAGTCGCGGGCAAATCGTTAGCGGTATTGGGGATCGCTGCGGCCGTTATGTGCTCGATCGTCGTCTGGTCCTTCACGCGCCCAGATCCACCGCGGACAATCGAAGCGATACGGTCCGCTAGTCCAAATCACCCAATAGTTGAATCAACGGGGGTGAGTTCGGGTGAAAGGGAAGTGCCGGTACATTATGCAGTCCAAGCGAATGACCGCGCTCAGGCGGAACCCGAACCGCCTCGGGAAGATCCCAGGGTAAACGTCGTCGATGAAGCCGGAACCGTCTCAGGACACGTTTACGCGCACGATGGCCGTCCAACGCCTTTTGCCGACATCACCAGGGCGAGACCCGATGGGTCGTTTGGTAAAGGCGTGGCGACTACCAACGCTGCAGGCTTCTATGAACTCCAGCATGATGGCGGCGTAGTAAAACTTCGTGCGGACGGCAAGCTGGGTACGACGTCGGAGGCCGTTACGCTGGAACTGGATCTGGGCGAATCCGCCCAGCAGGACTTCGTTCTCCATCCGTCGGCCAGCGCCAGATTTGAAATCCGCAAACCTGATGGGACGGTGCCCGAAGACATCAACTTCTCCGCCGTGCTATGTCGTCCCTTCGACTCGGAACTCATATACTGCTCGGCGGGCATGGGCTCCGTTCTGGAACGAGACGGCGACTTGTTCCTACTTCCCCATATTCAACCTGGTCTATATTGCTTAGTAGTGAAGATCAACGGATACGTGACGAAGCGCTTCGAATTCTCCATGCCCGCGGACTTTTCGGATCGACGTTTCTTTCTTCCGTTGGAGCATGGCGGTTACCGCTTGACCGTCTCGATTCATGGCGAGCGCGGCGAACCCGTCTCCAACTCGGGCGTCTTTCTCTTCTACGTGGAGTCCATATTCTCTGGCGATAGTCACGCCCAACCGGAAGCGATTGCGGTTGGTCTTGAAGGTACAAGTGAGATGGGCCTTGCGACGTTCGAAGGGTTGTTGGCAGGGCAGTATCAAGTCTCGGCCTTGGGTGAGAAGAAGGTCATTGCCATTCCCTACACTGGTACACTTGCCTTCGGGAACTCGGTCTCCGATCCCGCCGGTCGCGGCCGATTGCGCGTCCGAGCCGAGAATATCCAACTGGTCGACGGAACCCATGGCGATTCACCGCTCACCATGGATTCGGCGGCGCTCTATCTCGTATCGCCCTCGGGTACGGTATCTACCGAGTGGGTAGAACCGGGTGACAACTTGGTCGTTGTCGTCAAAAGCGGGTATACAGCCGCGATACAGCCGCTCACGGTGTCCTCCGAGTACGTGGCCCAGCGCGCGGCTGCCGGGTCAGACGAATACGGCCGGCCCATCCACATCACGTTGGGGGAGGGCGGCGAGATTTTCGGAGCGATCGAGTGCCCGCAAGATGGGGATCCGTCCGGCCGACGAATAGGTGTTCTTCCCGCCGCGTGTTGGCCAACTGGCGATTCTCCCCAGAAGACATCAGGCCTAGGCCGATTCTTGTCGCAAGGAGCGCGTTCCGCCGCAGATGGTACATTTCGCGTACCACACCTGCCCTCGGGAGAATACTTTGTATACAGCGAAGATGACTTGCACCGCGCCGTACCCGCTACGGTCGTTTCGGGCAACGAAACGGGACCCATAACTATCGAGGCCGATTGAGATCGTCCACGCTCGACAGATGGATTCACCTGCACCGCTGGGAAAGAACTCTCACCCCGGCAGCTCAGTCCTCAGGTGCATGCTTTTCAGGCGGGTGAGTTGGTGGAAGCCGTAGGGGGAGAGGCTGCAGCCGCGGCCGGTGTCTTTGACGCCCGTCCAGGGGAGGGACGGGTCGCAGAAGTCGCAGCGGTTCATGAAGAAGGTGCCGGTCTCGATCTGTTCGCCGATGCGGATGGCGCGTTCGGGGTCCTTGGTCCAGATGGAGGCGGTGAGGCCGTAGGCGCTGTCGTTCATAAGGCGGATGGCCTCTTCGTCGCTGGAGACGGGCATGATGCCGATGACGGGTCCGAAGCTTTCTTCCTGCATGAGCGCGCTGCTGTGGGGCGCGTTGGCCACGACGGCGGGCGCGGCGAACCAGCCGTGGTTGGGGACGTCGAAGGACTTGGGATCGACGACGAGTTTGCCGCCGGCTTTGACGGCCGCTTCCACCTGCCCCGCCACGAAGGCGGGCGCGCCTTTGGACGCCATGGGGCCGATGCTCGTCGCGGGGTTCATGGGATCGCCGAGGATATAGGCCTTGGTCGTGGCCACGAAGGCTTCGACGAACTCGTCGTAGATCTTCTTGTCCACGTAGATGCGTTCGATGGCGCAACAGGATTGGCCGGCGTTGTAGAAGGCGCCGTCGACGCAATTCTCCGCCGCGTATTGCACGGGGATATCGGCGCAGACGTAGGCGGGGTCTTTGCCGCCGAGTTCCAGGCCGATGTTGATAAAGCGGTTCATGGCGCCGCGCACGATCTCGTGGCCGCCTTTGGTGGAGCCCGTGAAGGAGACGTAGTCCACGGCGGGATGCTTTACGAAGTGGTCGGTCGTTTCGTGATCCGCGATGACGTGTTGCACGAGATGGGCTGGCGCGCCGGCTTTCTTGAAGGCGTCTTCAAAAGCCTGTCCGCAGAGAGGGGTCTTGCTCGAATGTTTCAGGATGACCGCGTTTCCCGCGAGTACGGACGGCACGACGACGTTGACTGCGATGAGGAGGGGATAGTTCCAGGCCGCCACGTCGAACACGACGCCGAGGGGTTCGTGGCGGATGTACTTCTTGAAGCCGGCAACCTCCGGCGCGGGTTCATCCGCCAGCACCTGCGGCGCGATGGCCATCATATGCTCGGCGCGTTCGACCAACCGGCCGATCTCGCCCTTGGCCTGGGATAGGGGTTTCCCCATTTGGATCGTGATGTCCAAGGCGACCTGGTCGCCCATCGCCTTGAAGGCGTCCACGAACTTCCGGCACAACGCGATCCGTTCGTCCAGCGGCACCCGCCGCCAGTCTTCGAAGGCCTTGCGGGCTTGCATGACCACGGCATCGACGTCGTCTCCGCTCAGCATGGGCAACGTAAAGGCGGGCTCTTCGGTAAAGGGATTGATAACGGTCAGTTCGTTGGCGCTCATGTTTCACCTGCGATATTGTTTGTATTCGATCAATCGGTCATTGTCGCCGCTTCGGGCGCGCAATCCGTGAATGTTCCCCGTTGGATTGCGTCTGAAAGGAGGTCTTTGCGTCCCCGCTTCGGGACGGAAGGGTATCACAGGAAGGCCGGAGGTTACACATCGGGCTTCGCTATCGGGATCGGGATCGAAACGTGAAGAATAAATCGATACCGATCCCGATAGCGATACCGATCCCGATCCCGATCCCGATCCCGATACCGATACCGATACCGATCCCGATACCGATACCGATAGCGATACCGATAGCGATACCGATAGCGATACCGATAGCGATACCGATACCGATACCGATACCGATACCGATACCGATACC
>BTVY01000052.1:0-44045 GCA_045863335.1 Candidatus Hydrogenedentota bacterium
GCTTGGGAAAGCTACCCGAGCCCGAATTGGTGCACAGATTCTTGTGAGGAGCCTCATATATAAACTGTCCACATATAAACCCACAATGCGGCATTTCCAATTGTTCACCGTTATGAGTCTCGCGTCGCTCTTGTCGGGCTGCTATTCACTCATGTTTGCCGCGTTCATTTGGGGCGGGATTCTGCTCATGATCCCCGTCATGATTCTCGCCATACCTGTCGTCCCGATTTATTACGCGGTCGAGGGCCGGCCCGGGAACACCGGCACGCAAACCGTCGCCTTCGCCCCGGATGGCGAATCTCTGGTGGTCGCGTACAAGGACCGAAAGAAAATGCACCTATACCAGGTGCCTTTGGACGGCTCCGCGAGCACGCCATTGACCGAAGGCGATCGGTTCGACTTCGACCCGGCCTTCGCGCCCGGCGGCCGGTCCATCGTCTTCGCATCGCGCGTGGACAAGAAACAGTCGAACCTGTTCACCCTGGACCTGGCAACGAAATCGATCGCGCCCCTCACCTCCGGCGCGGTCGAGGATTGGGCGCCGCGGTTCTCCCCGAGCGGCGATGCCATCGTCTTCACCCGCCGGGACAGCAATACGATGGCTCATATCTGCCTTGTGAATGTCCCGGGCGGAGAGGTCCAGACTCTCACATCCGGCAACGAGTCTTACGACGTGGGTCCGGCCTTTCTTCCCGACGGCAACACGGTGCTTTTCGCGCGCCTGAACGAAAAACCGGAATGGGGTCCCGACCACGACGCGGAATGGGACCGGAGAAGCCTCTATACGATTACCCGCACCGGCGCCGATCTCACGCAGATCGCCGAAGCGCGCGAGGTCCAGGAGCATTGGGCGAAACGGGTGGCTGAAGAACGGCCCGTGGCCACGAGCTACGCCGGCAACCTGTTGCTCTGCGACCCGGACGCCGTTGATGTACTGCGCACTGGCGGCGTGGGCGAGATCGCTCTCGGCGCCTGGGTGGAAGAATTGGGCGCCTACACGAGCTGCGTGTTTTCTCCGGACGGGCAACGCGTCGCCTTCGCGGCCTGCAAGCGCAACGACGAGGAAGAAACCGTGTACACCTTGCGCGCCGCGGTCACGACGGCCGAACGCACCGAAGCCATCGCCGAAATGCCGTGTCAGATCCGCGATCCGGTTTTCTCCCCCGACGGCGCCCGTTTGGTGTTTCGCGTGTTCGAGGAGCCCTATATGGAACGGGACCACTACGCGTTGTGGACGGTTCGATTCGACGGGACGGATCTACGCCGCCTTCCCGTCAGCGAGTACGATCGGAAGCAGATCGAGAAAGAAAGGCAAAACGCGGGGAGCGCGGCCAAGGACGCGGCGTGACAAAGTCCGCCGCAGCAATGAGGAATCCCGGGGGCGGACAGTAGAATCCGTCAGTTACTCTCCGTCTTCCGCGTCCACGGGTGCTTCGCCCTCCTCTTCTTCGGGTTGAAGGGCTTGGCACAGCATCATGGGCGCGAGGACGACGTCGCTGCTGAATCCGACATACCACAACTGGAGCGCGCCGTCTTCGTTCGCGGATAAGGCCAGGTTTCCGTCTCCGTTAAGCGCGATGGGTGCCCGGCCGGCGAAAGTGTGCAGGCAGCGGTTTGCGGCCATCTGCCAGAGGCGCATCTTGTTCCCGCGCACAGCAGAGAGGGCGAAAGCGCCGCGTTTACCCATGGCGATGGACGTGACTGGCTCGCTATGGGCGTTGCGCCGGCCCATCTTCTGGGCCGCAACGATGTCATAGAGTTCGATGCACCCGTCCGCGGTACCGGCCAGCAGATACCGGCGATGGTCGCTCACGTCCATCGACAGGAACGGCGCGGGATACCCGGCTTCGAGGTGCAGGCAGCGGCCGGTGCGAAGTTCCCATTGGCACAAGGTTCCGTCTTGCCCGGCCGAGAAGAACGATTGACCGGACACCCCGGGGCAGATTGCATTGACCGGACCATCGTGCCCCGCAAAGGTGGTGTGATGCTTTCCCGTGGCGAGGTTCCACAAGCCGATGGTCCCGTCGGCGCTGGCCGTCAGGAGCCCCTGTCCGTCGTCCGTGAATTGGACTGCGGTAACGGCGTTGGTGTGACCCTTGAGGGCTCTGACGCATTCGCCCGTCGCCAAGTTCCAGACCCGGGCGGTTCGATCGAGCGATCCACTGACGACATGCAAGCCGTCCGCCGCCATCGCGAGTGAGGAGACGGCGGCGGCATGGCCTTCGAAGACCTGCACGCGGTCGCCGGTTTCCACCCGCCAGACGGAAATGGGTCCGCCCTGTTTCGGCGTATCGGCCGACAGGGCGAGTTGAGCGTCCCAGCTCAGGCATACGGCGGCAATGTCACCTTCGTGGTCTCCAAATGTCTTAAGCGAACGGCGCGTTTCGTCCAGCCTTCGCTCGGCTTCGTCCGCAGCCGTGCGCACTTCGTGGCCGTCGATACGTTTGGCGGTGAGTCTGCCGAGCAGTTCTTTTGCTGTGGCGTAGTCGCCCCGCTCCATCTGAACCTGGGCGAGCATGTACACCGCAGTCCACGATTTGGGGTTTTTGCGCCACAGGCGCTTCACGGTCCGCACCACCGATTTGTCCGTCGTCGAACCGATGCGCCAGGCGTGCACCATATAGTTGTAGGTCGTTTCCAAATGGCCCGGTTCGATACGCAGGGCCCGTTCCCAGGTCTGCTGGGCTTCCGCCTTCTTGCCCAGGTCGAGCAGGGAAATGGCGCGGTTGTTCAGGCGATCGGCGGAGGTCTCCTCCGCTTGCGGCGTATCGCGGAAGTACGGCTCCCGGATCTCATGGGCGTATGTCGCGAGCAACGACTCGATGACGTCGCCCATGCCAGGAGGGCGGTCGGCGGGATTCTCCTCAAAACACCAGCGCAGCAGATCGACCAGTTTTGGGGGCATTTCCGGAATGGCGTCGTGTTCGGGGCCCAGTACGAGGTATTGCTCGAGCGCCTGCCCCGCCGATTGGCCCGCCATCCAGGTCACATCGCCGACGAACATCTCCAGCACCGAAACAGCCCAGCTCCAGGTGTCGGTCGCGAAGGTCAGTTTGCGGCGATGGGCCTGCTCTGGCGAACAATAGGCTGGGGTCCCCCGCGATCCGATGCCGCGAGGGGCGCGAACGCCACCCTCCCCTTCGCTGGATGCCAGCGTCATGGCGCGAGACAGACCAAAGTCCGTCACCTTCGCGACGCCGTCCTTCGTCATCAGCACGTTCAGCGGCTTCACGTCCTGGTGCAGCAAATTCTGCGCGTGGGCGTAGCGCAACCCCCATGCAAACTGCAAGGCCACGTCCAGCATGCGCTTCAATACCACGTCACCGCGGTACAGCAAACGCTTGTAGATCCAGGTGGTTAACGTGCCGCCGTCGACGTATTCGGCGAACACGTTGGGAATCCCATCGATGCGGCGGACGTAATAGCAGCTCGCAATATTGGGATGGAGTCCAAGATTCACCCAGGTCTCGCATTCCTGCTCGAACAGCCTGGCGCCTTTTTCGCTGGCGATTACTTCCGGCTTTGGCCGTTTTACCGCGAGGTCGAGATCCCAACCCCGGTGATGGACCAAATAGACGTGACCCATCCCGCCCCGGGCAATGAGGCGTCGTACCTCATATACACCCAGTAGGATCTGGCCTTCGTGCCACTCCTGTGCCGCAACGGATGCTGTCGGTTTCGCCATGCACTCCCCAGCAGGGCATTCACCCCGATCCCCGTTTTCCAAAACGCGCCGCTCGGAGAGAACATCGTACCACAGCTTGCAAAGCAACAACATTCGAGATCCGAACTCCGGGTCTGCACGTTCGCGTCGCGGTACTCGGCTCGTCGTCTGCCTGGCCTATTGCCGGTTCGCTACGTTCCTACCCATAGCGCCTCCTCGAAGTGCGCACTTCGAGGAGGCCGTCGACGATGAAAGTCACATGACTCGACCCTCGCCGCGAATCCGGTAAAATCGTTGAAGCCATCGAACGCTATGAAGCGGTAATCCTGGGAAAGCGCGGCAAGAAGACGGGATGCGGCGGAATCACGGACCTGGGTGACATCGTCATCAACTACATGGGCAAAAGCCACTGATAACCGCGATTGGTCTCTCTGGCGCGCCCGTGACGAACCTTCGCAAAGACCTTTGTGATACCACCTTGCCTTCTTCATCCATACACTTTCCCCGGCGAGTTTTCACCTCGGCCAAATCGTCAGCGCTTCCTCGCCTCCTCCGGGCAATTCAAACGGTCCTGGATACGGATTCTCCGCGTCACGCGGATTGCCAAAGTAGTCGGTGTCGAGCCGGATGGGAGCGCCGTCCGGCAGCTCGTAGGGCACGCCGGGGATCTTGGCGCGGCCGAGCAACTCGCTCGTCACGAGGGGGCGCACGTTCGCTGTACCCCACGCGTTGTCAAAGATGAAGTGGAGGTTCAGCGATGGTCCCGCTGACTTTAGATCGAGTTTGGGATCGAAATCTGGCAACACGATTGGAGCAACTTCCCGCTTCGACGGCGCTGCGCCCATGAGGAAGACGTTGCCGGCCATGAACGTGGGCGTGGCGACTTCGTCGTAGCCCGCGAGGCCGTCGCGGCTGACGAAGAGGTTGTTGTAGAAGCGATCGTCGCCGCCCTGAATGTTGATGAGTCCGGCGACTTCCGTGGAATGCGCGGGATGGTATGGTGTCTCGCGGCTCGATTCGGGACGCAGCACGATTCGGCCTGCGATGAGGTTGTGCGCGTAGGCGCCGCCTTCGGACATGTTCAGCAGAGCCGTGTCCGACAACATGAGATTGTGGTCCACGAGGAAGGGCCCGTGATTGACTTCGACGAAGAGATCTTCGCCGATGTTTTCATAGAGCACGTTGCGGGTGACGCGCGAGCCCTGGTTCATCCAGTCCAGCCAGATGCCGCGGATGGTACGGTAGATGCGGTTGTCGCTGATCTCCGTGTCGATGGCGGCGTGAATCTTGATGCCCGCCATCTCCGCGCCGGTGAAGAGGCGCTGCACATGAATGTCGTGAATCGTGTTGCCGGTGATGGTGCTGAAGATCGCGCCGAGGCTGCCCACCACGCCCGCCTGTTCGCAATGAGAGATGGTGTTGTTGCGCACGACGTGGTGGCCGATATTCTCGCCGGACCAACCGTTTGTGAGGGCGCGTTCGATGGTGAGCACATAGCCTTCCGCCGTGTCGGCCGAGGTGTTGTCGAATTCGTCGCCGTACTTGCCGAGGGCAACGCCGACGCAGCGCGAATGGCTGATGACGCAGTCCTCGATGATCCATCCCTTGCTCCAGTGCGTGCCGATGAGGCCGATCTGTTCCGCGGTCGGAGGCGCCCATTGCGTGGCCGCGTGTCGCATGGTGAACCCGCGTACCGTGAGATGGTTCACGCCGGGTTGTTCCGGATAGAAGACCGCGCGGCGCACATTGACTTCAACGAGAGCCTGATTTGGATCGGCACCGGGGAACCGCGCCCAGATCGTGGTGTTGCTAGCATCCACCTCGGCAAACCATTGAGGCGCGCTGCCGGCTGGGTCTAGCACCTCGTCCCGCGTCGCGGCTTCGAGCAGCCATTCTCCATCCAAGTATACGGCGCCCGTGTGGTGCGGACGATCCTTCGGATTAAACCAGTCGCCGTGAATGGGATCCGCGAAGGGGTTGTAGTCCCCGAAGAACGTGTTGGGCAAAGTGACCGTCCACACATCGCCGTCGAGTTGCTTCCAGCCGGTCACGACTTCGGACCCTTTGATCTCGACATGCTCGCCCGCTGCGGCTTGATAGACGATGCGTTTTGCGTCCGACTCTCCGCCCCGCGGCGGCTTGATCCATTCGCGATAGACGCCCGCGTGGACGGTGATGATGTCTCCCGGCTGCGCCTTCTCCGCTGCCGCCGAGATCGTACGCAACGGCTGCGCCGCGGTACCGTCGTTGGCGTCATCGCCCTTGATGGAAACGTGATACTCCATGCCCCCACCCGCCGCAGCTTGCGCAAAGACGGCGCTTCCACATGCGGTTCCCATCACCATTGCAAGAACGAGTGCACGTATGGTTCCCATGATGCTAACTCCCCCGTTTCGCGCCACGGCCTACGCGCGACGCAATCAGGCTACCGATTTGGCACGGTCACCGCAATGGTAAAGCGCAGGCAAGTGGGATCTCTCCAACGTCGGGCTCGCCGGAGGGCGGATTGGAAAACCCGCCCTCCTTGCGTGGCCCATGCTACTCGCCGCTCTTGCGACTGCTGCGTCCATTTACCGTCAAAAGATCGCCGAGACCGGTCAGTAACTTTCCCAGCTTTTCCGCGGTCTCGCCGTCTGGAATGGGAATCCGCAGTTCCGGCGCGCCGGTCTTTTCGTTGCGCGCGATGGCAGCGGATACAGCAGTACCTGACTTTTCGCCTGAGGACGATTGCACGACCTGGCTGAGTTTGGCCAGGAGATCGAGACCGGTCGCGATGAGATCGTTCCAGCGGTCCTGCTGCGAAGCAACGCTGGCAGCTTCTCCGCGCTCGGACTCGGCCGGGACAGTCTCGTCGTTCGCTGGATCAACGGACGCCTCCGATTGCGGAGCGACATCGGGAATCGAGTCGGTAACTTTCTCGACACGTTCCATGAACTGCTTCATCTTGGTGCCGCCAAGGAAAATTTCCCGTTCGCCGCCGTCCAGCACCCCCGCCGACAACGACGATTTGAACTTGAGCACTCCGAGCATGCCGTCTTCGATCGTGCCTCGCGATACGAAGTGATAGACCTGGACGTGCCGGTGCTGACCGAGCCGGTGCACGCGACCGATACGTTGTTCCAACACAGCGGGGTTCCACGGTTGATCCATATTGACGACGATGGAGGCCTGTTGGAGGTTCAGGCCGACTCCCCCGGAATCGGTGCAGAGCAGGATGCGGCATTTGCCGTTGCGCTTGAAGTCCTCGATGGCCTTCTTTCGCCCTTTGGAATCCAACGACCCGTGGTAATAGGCGTACGGCCACCCTGCCGCGTCGAAGCGGCGGGTCAGCAATTCGTGCGTACCGAGCCATTGACTGAAAACGACCACTTTATTTTCCGGGTCGGACAACAGGTCGTCCAAGAGCAAGGAGCATTCGTCGATCTTCGGTCCCTCGTCCGTGACCTTGTCCACGAGGTACGTGCTGTTGCACGCCATACGCATGTACTGCATGGCAACCATGAGACGGCGTTGATCCTGATCGGACAGGAACCCCCGCCGGCGCCACTTCGCGACGATCTTGGCCACGATCTCGCGGTTCTCTTCGTGTATCGCCTGCTGACTGGCCGTCATATCCACGAAGAGGTGCTTGTCGGACCTCGGGGGAAGTTGCTGCAGGACATCTCGCTTGTGGCGGCGCAAGAGCACTGGAGCGAGGTTCTCCCCAATCCGGTCCAGGTTGCGATACCCGATTACTTTTCCCTGTTCGTCAACATGCTGATGGTCCGCGAGGAACCGGTATAGCGGTCCAAGATGATACCGGTCGACGAATTCCACGATGGAATGCAATTCCGAGAGCCGATTCTCCAGCGGGGTGCCGGTCAGCACGATGGCGTAGGGGCTGTCGATGGCTTTGACGCTCTTGGCCCGGCGCGTTTCCCAATTCTTGATGCGTTGCGCCTCGTCCAGGATCACCAGATCGGGCCGCCAACCATTGATTAAATCAAGATCGCGATGGACGGTTTCGTAATTGACGATCTTGTAAAACGAGTCTTCCGCATACAACTGGGCACGAGCCGGTCTCAAACCTTCGACGACGAGGGCGGTACGATCGGTGAACTTCTCCACCTCTTGTTTCCATTGCCACTTCAGAGCGGCCGGGCAAACCACAAGCACCTGCTGAGTCCCAGAGACGCGGGCCAAAACTTCTGCCGCCGCGATCGCCTGGACGGTCTTTCCCAATCCCATGTCATCCGCGATAAGGCAGCGTCCGGCCTTGGCCGCAAACAAGACGCCTTCCTTTTGGTATGGGTAAAGCCGCGTCTTGACGAGCTTGTTCAGGGCCGCGGAACTGCCTCTGCCCTCGAAGGTCTTCTCCACGGCGCGCCTGCGGACTGCGTCGTCGCGGCGTTGCGCGACGAATTCGAGCGCATCGTCATAGAACCGGATATCCGCTTCAGACTCCCGGGCTTTACGCACAAATTCCGGAAAACCTTCATAGGCGTCATCACGGAGGATCCCGGCCTCGTCGAAGTACCGCTTCACGAGTCTCGTCCATTCCGCGGGCAACGAGACCCCTGGCCGGAAACGCACCCGGCGGCGCGCACCGTACTCCAGATAGATCTCGGAGTAGTCAGGCTGAAAGGTGCGCGCAAAGGCCTTGCGTGCGCCTTGCTTGCGTTTCAATTTCGCCAGTAGCCACTCGACGTGTTTGCAGGTGCCAAGGGCATTTACCGCGAAATCGGGACAGGAACAGTAATTGGCGCCCAGTTCGTCGCTCCGGATCGCGACCCGGTACGTTCGTCCACTCGCTGGATTGGTCACTGCGAAGTCGGAGTACACGGGGTCTTTACCCAAATTCTTCGCGCGAAACGGTTGCTCTTGCCCGAATTCGCGGCGTAGGGCGATCTGCCATTCTTCGAGAGACAGGTGGTCGGGCTTGCGCGTCCGTGGCGTCTTCTTGGGCTTCACTTTGACGTTCCGTCTTGCGCGTGTAGTATTTGCCATGGATATGGATGATTTCCCAGAATTCTTTGCGGTTTCCTTCAACCCGCTCATGAGAAGCAGGTAACGGGATTGTACATACTATGCCCCTTCCCCTCCAAAGCGAGAGGCCGTTCTTTACCCGGCAGAAGATTCGCCAATAAGCCGAGCATGCTTTGCCTCGCTCGGACAATCGCGTATCATGACGGCCTGCAGATTGGAATTATGATTGCGAGAAGTTAGGAGGTCTCAGATGTCCTACTCGATCACGAGACGCGATTTCATCAAGTCCGCTACGCTCGGCGTGACCGTGGCTGCGGCGGGTCCGGCGATTGCGCAGCCGGGGTCCGCGAACGAACGGCTCGACGTGGCCATCGTCGGCGTGGGCGGTCAGGGCGCCTACAGCTACGACAACCTGCGCAAAGAGAATATCGTCGCCATCGCCGACGTGGACGCCGAACGCGCGGGAAAACCGTTTGCGGAGATTGACGCGTCGCGTCGCTTCACCGATTTCCGCGTGATGCTGGACAAAGTGCAAAACAATATCGACGCGGTGGTCGTGGCGACGCCGGACCACACGCATTTCCATCCCTCGTACATGGCGATGGACCTGGGCAAGCACCTCTACCTCGAGAAGCCCATGGCCCACAACGTATGGGAAGTGCGCACGCTCACCGAACTCGCTGCGCGCAAGGGGCTGGCCACGCAACTCGGCATGCAGCGCCACGTGAAGGACAACATGCATCGCGTCACGGAACTGATCCAGGCGGGTGCCATTGGCGACGTGACCGAAGTCCACAGTTGGGTCAGTAGCGAACGCGGCATGGTTCCGCGTCTGGAGGAACCACAGACGGTTCCCGGCACGCTCGACTACGACCTCTGGCTCGGCCCGGTGGAGTACAAGCCCTACGATTCCAAGATCACGCCCTACGGTTGGCGGTTCTGGTGGGACTTCGGCACCGGCGAATCCGGGAACTGGGGTTGCCACATCTTGGATATTCCGTTCACCGCGCTGGACCTCGACTATCCCACGCACGCGGCAGCGACCGGACCCGAGCCGCATCCCGAGATGACGACGCAAGCCATGCACAGTTGGTTCGATTTCCCCGCGAAGGGCGACCGCAAGGCGCTCAAGCTGCACTGGTACCAGGCGAAAGGCGGCCCGTCGGTCTTCAAGGAACTCGGATTGCCCACGAAAGGCAACAACCTCTTCATCGGCACGAAGGGCATCCTGAGTTGCGGATTCGACGACCGCTATCTCTATCAGAAAGATGCGAACGGCGAATGGAAACTCGTGCTCACGCACGAAGATTCCATGGACTTCGATGTGCCGCCGCAGACCGTGCCCGATTCTCCGGGATTCCACCAGGAATGGATCAACGCCTGCAAAGGCGACCCCACGCCCCCGACCTGCAACTTTAGTTGGACCGGCCCGCTCACGGAAACCGTGCTGCTGGCCAACGCCGCCTACCGATCGCAGCAGGAGTTCGACTGGGATTCCAAGTCCATGGAGTGCATCGGCGCCCCCGAAGCGCAGGCGCACATCCGGCCCTCGTACAAGCAGGGCTGGGAGATCGGGTAGCCGAAGAGGGACTATTCAGCCACCCGCACGAAATCCAGCCCACGTTCGTGGGTGCCGGGGCGGACGTTTGCGTCGGGGAATTGGCTGAGGCGGCCGTTTGAGCGGAGGACTAGCGGCAGGAACTGCGAGGAGCGGGTCAGGCTGCTGCTGGCGCCGTACGAGCTGGCCCGGGAGACGCGGGTCTTCTGCGTGAAGGCGTAGGGGAGAAAACCCTCCGTCGACGTGAGGTGGATCTCGTTGCCTTCAGACTGCCAGGTACCGTTGACGGAATGGTCCTGTGCCTCCTGCGCGCCTTGCACGGCCGGGTTATCGGGATCGCCGTAGTCGAACAATCCCGAGGTCATGTCCATCCACACGCGCATCGTGAAGGTGCCGTCGGCGCGAAGGTCCAATTCGACGCCCTGCTCGCCGGATGCATTCTTTTCGCGCACGGATTCCTGAATGCGGGCGTTCATCTGGTCCGCGTTGGAGAGATTGTCGGGCACAAACCCTGCGGATACCGGGAGTCCGGATTTCCATTTGCCGACGAAGGCGGGGTTGTGTTCGGCGTCACGTTCGCATCCCGCGACAAGCGAAATGACCACGATCAAAGAATATAGGCGCGTCGTGATTACTCGGGTCATGGGAGCATTCCCATCGCAATGATTGTGGCGCAGTTTCCGCTGAGGAGTGCACCGAACCGAGATTGCCCGTGGAAGTCGATGTGGGTTTCGATCTTCCATATGAACGGGCCGGGGATCAATTTCACACCGGTTTGGGCTGAGCACGGAAACGCAGCGGACTACGCACTCTTAGTCGCCGTCGGTCGGCCAGTCCGGGGGTAGCGTCAGTCGCCACACGTCGTTCAACACCGGCCATGAGTTACCGGCGACCGTCCACAGGCTGTCTTTGTAAACGTACAAGGTCGGCTCGTGGCGCGCGGAGAACGTGGTTGCAGACTCGAATTGGCGCCAGTGTTCGCCGTCTTCCGTATACCAGACGTCCCCGAGATTGGCGCTGTTCACGTTGTCGTGGCCGCCCACGATCCAGAGCCGGTCCCGGTATGTTTCCGCAATGAACCATTGCCGCGGGGCCCACGGCGCCTGCTCCAATACGCAGGTCCACTCCACGCCGTCGGCTGAACACCAGACGTCGTTGTGCGTGGTGATGTTGTCGTAACCTTTCTCAGGCGGCTCGTTTGCCTCGGACGTGCACCCGCCCATGAGCCACAGCTTGTCCTTGTACACGGCAACTGCCGACGCGCATCGCTCGCCGTAGTCGGCATTCTCCACCACGCAGGTCCAATGGACGCCGTCCGTCGTGCGCCACACGTCGGGGCCGCTGCCCAATTGCCAGATCTGGTTGTCGAAGACCACCACTTCGCCGTAGCTTCTGACCCCGAAGGGCGTGTGCTCCGAAACCTGCTCCCAGTTCTCGCCGTCGGCCGATCGCCACACGCTGTCTTTGATGGCCCAGAGATAACCGTCAAATACGACCAACTCGCTGTATCCATCGTATGGTGTGGCCGAACTCACCAGCGTCCAATCCGCGCCATCGGCCGACGACCACAAGTCGCGCGTCAAGACGTTGTCGTGGTAGTAGCCGTTGCTGAGCCACATTTTGTCTTTGAACACTGCGCCCTCAGCCGTATCGCGCGGGCTGAACGCCGCTTCCGCAGTGACCTGCGCCCAAGTGCCAAACGGGGTGGCCGGCACATCCACATCGACTTGCTGGCTCGACGCCGCAAGACTAAATACGAATGCAGTCGCTGCCACGAGAAGTCCTTTGGGCCCGATGCGGCGGGGAGCTGCTATCGGCTCATTACTGCTTACCATCGGGTCGCCACTCCAAAACCTGGTTTCGTTGTCGTCCACGAGCCATTCCCGGAACGGGGTGTGCCTGAGCGGCGCGCTACCGTTCTTCAACGGAGCGCCCAACTGAGGAACTAAGCATCTGATCGTAACCGAATCGAGCGTGTCGATGGGAGTTTGCGTACTCGCCACGCACGGCAGCCGCAGGGAGGTACTGAGGACACTGACACTTCCGCTTTGCGAGCTGGGATAAATCTACATCTTGACAATGTCCGGAATTCGCCGTAAACTTTTCTCCATGATTGACCCAGCACAACTCCTCCGCGAACGCGGCCTTCAAGTCACGGCCCAACGCCTGGCCGTGCTGCGGGCCGTCTCCGCCAAACCACATGCCACTGCAGACGAGATTGCTGAGGAGGTGCGCGCTATTATCGGCGCCATATCCCGGCAGGCGGTGTACGACGCCCTCGCGATCCTTGTCGATACGGGTCTGCTTCGGCGCATTCAGCCCGCCCGGTCACCGGCCCTCTATGAGGATCGGGTCGACGACAACCATCACCACATCATTTGCCGCATCTGCGGAAAGACGACCGACGTCGATTGCGCCGTAGGCGAGAGACCTTGCCTGATCGCCGCCGACGACCAGGGATATGAGATTGACGAGGCCGAGGTGATCTTCTGGGGCAAGTGTCCGGAATGCCGTAAGGGGTCCTCTGTCTTGGAGACGAACTGAATCGGTGTGTATCAGTTCGTGTTTGAACCGCGTTTATGGATGTTGAAGGAGTAGTCCGATGTACGACACCGCAAAATGGAGCAAGTACCCCAAACTGAATCGAACCGTTCACTGGCGCGCTGTACAACGGAAGGGGGCTTCAAGAGCCCTTACGTGTGCGATTTTGACCCTTGGTCTGATCGCTGGTAGCCCGGGCGGGGCGGTGATAGCGCAAGCACCAGCCGAATGCCCGGTGATGAGCGGAACCCCTACCCCCTACCGGAACACGGCGGCTTCCGCATTGTCGATGGGGGACTGGTGGCCCGACCAGTTGAACCTGCAGATGCTGCATCAGAACTCGACTATGAGCAACCCCATGGGCGAGGATTTTAACTACGCCGAGGAGTTCGCGAAGCTCGACCTCGAGGCTCTGAAGAAGGACATCACGGAGTTGATGACTACCTCCCAGGATTGGTGGCCGGCGGACTATGGGCATTACGGACCGCTGTTCATTCGCATGGCGTGGCACAGCGCGGGGACCTACCGCGTCGCTGATGGGCGCGGCGGCGCGTCGGACGGCACGCAGCGCTTTGCCCCGCTCAATAGCTGGCCCGACAACGCCAACCTTGACAAGGCGCGGAGGCTGCTCTGGCCGATCAAGCAAAAGTACGGCAACAAGATTTCGTGGGCGGACCTGATGGTCTTTACGGGCAACTGCGCGCTCGAGTCGATGGGCTTCAAGACCTACGGGTTTGCCGGCGGCCGGGAAGACGTTTGGGAACCGCAGCAGGATGTCTACTGGGGACCGGAGAGCGAGTGGCTTGGCGATAAGCGTTACACCGGCGACCGGCAACTGGAGAATCCGCTCGCCGCGGTGCAGATGGGTTTGATCTATGTGAACCCGGAGGGTCCGAACGGGAATCCCGATCCGCTTGCTGCCGCCAAGGACATTCGCGAAACCTTCGGCCGGATGGCGATGAACGACGAAGAGACCGTGGCGCTCATCGCGGGCGGGCACACTTTCGGAAAAGCCCATGGCGCTGCGAGCGCCGACCACGTGGGTCCCGAGCCCGAGGGGGCAACGCTGGAGGAACAGGGTCTCGGTTGGAAGAATTCGTTTGGTAAGGGTAACGCCGAAGACACCATCACCAGCGGCCTGGAAGGCGCGTGGACGAGCAACCCCGCCCGTTGGTCGCACATGTACCTTTCCAATCTCTTTTCCTACGACTGGGAACTGGTGAAGAGCCCAGCGGGTGCCCATCAGTGGGTCCCCAAGGATGGAGCGGGCCAGGGTACCGTGCCGGATGCGCACGATCCCGCGAAGAGCCATGCACCGATCATGTTCACCACCGACTTGGCCCTCAAGGCCGATCCGGCTTACGAGAAGATCGCACGCCGGTTCTTCGAGAATCCAAAGGAGTTTGAGGACGCTTTCGCCAAAGCCTGGTTCAAACTGACGCATCGCGATATGGGGCCCACCTCGCGGTATCTTGGCCCCTTGGTTCCGGAAGAGCCCCTGGTGTGGCAGGACCCCGTTCCGGAGGTCGACCATGAATTGATCGACGCGAAGGACATTGCCGCACTTAAGGCGCAAATCATGGCATCGGGACTTTCCATATCCGACCTCGTCTCGACCGCCTGGGCCTCGGCATCGACGTTCCGCGGTTCCGATTTGCGCGGCGGAGCCAACGGGGCGCGAATTCGCCTCGCGCCGCAGAAGGACTGGGCAGTGAACGAGCCGGCCGAACTCGCACGGGTCCTGCAGACGCTTGAGAAGATCCAGCAGGACTTCAATAGCGCGCAAACCGGCGGGAAGAAGGTTTCGCTCGCCGACGTGATTGTGCTGGGTGGCTGCGCGGCCGTCGAGGAAGCCGCGAAGAAAGCCGGTCACAACGTCGAGGTTCCGTTCTCCCCAGGCCGCACCGACGCGACGCAGGAGATGACCGACGTGGAATCCTTCGCGTACCTGGAGCCGAAGTCGGACGGGTTCCGCAATTACTTTGGCCATGAGCTGGATCGGCCCGGACCCGAGTTGCTGGTCGATCGCGCCCAACTGCTCACGCTTACGGCGCCCGAAATGACCGCGCTCGTTGGCGGCATGCGGGTGCTGGGCGCCAATTCGGGAAGCGGCCCCATGGTTGAACTTGGCGTGTTCACCGATCAGCCGGAGACCCTCACCAATGACTTCTTCGTGAATCTGCTCGACATGAACGTCGAGTGGAAGAAGTCGGCGGTATGCGATCACTTCTTTGAAGGGCACGACCGCGAGACGGGCGACCTTAAGTGGACCGCCAGTTCCGTCGACCTTGTGTTCGGATCGAATTCGCAACTTCGCGCCATCGCGGAAGTCTATGCGTCGGACGACTCCAAAGAGAAGTTCGTGAACGACTTCGTCGCCGCGTGGACCAAAGTCATGAATCTGGACCGCTTCGATCTGAAGGCGTAATTCGCGGCCAGGCGCGCGCAGATACACCGGGGCCGGTTCGGAAGCGTCTTCGAACCGGCCCCGGCCGATATTGCGCTGTAGTTGACGTGTACGCGTCGCGCCGCGTTCGCGGCGCTAGAGCGAAGCGGCTGAGCGGTGAGGGGCAATCACAACGCTCGCGGCCGTATCTCCATAGTCGCCGCGCGAGCCTTGGGGCTGATCATCGGATCCAGATACGGACTGCCGTGATACTTTGCCCGGTAGGCATCGTCGACTCGTTCATTGATTGGGCCGTCGACCGGTTCAAAGTTGACCTCCTTTGTCATGCCGGCGGCCGTAATCCGTCCCGCGTTCTGGCGTAATGCCGCCTGGTACCAACGGGAATTTTGCCCGTTGTACGGGCGCACATAGAGCGCATCGTCAACCACGACCGACCAGATCCAGGTTGGCGTGCCGTACGTAACACCATCTTCACGAAACGGTGCAATGTGCAGATCATCGCTCTCGGCGATCTTCCGCAATTCGCCACTCGTCCAATCACTCATCGTCAACCCCTTTCTCTTGATGGCGAGGAGCCGCCGGGAGCGCCCGCCGGCATTTAGAACGGCCAGCCGGGCCCGGCGCTCTTACATCGTGTATCCGGGTTTCTTGTAGATCTTGTGAGGCTGGCGCTGAATGTCCGGCCGGTAGACCTTCTCGGCCCAGTCCTGTGAGCGAACTTCCTCGAAGCCGACGGACACCGATTCCTCGCCGTAGTGGAGCATGTCCATCACTTCCTTGGCGATGCGGTCCGCCAGCTCCCGTTTCTGTTCTTCCGATTTCCCGGGCCACAATTTCACAATGACGTGGGGCATGACATACCTCAGATCGGTTGTGCGGTGGGCCGGAACAGGATTTCATTCACATCCACGTCATCCGGCTCGTTGATGGCAAACGCCACCATGCGAGCGAAGGTTTCGGCCGGAACCGCGATCTTGCTGACAAAGTCTTTCGTTTGCGCTTGAATCTTCTCGTCACTGATGTGCTCGAGCAATTCCGTCGCGACCGCGCCTGGGGAAATTACGGTGGTCCGGATGTTGTACGGTTTGACTTCCTGACGAAGTCCCTCCGACAGCGCCCGAACCGCGAACTTCGTCGCGCAATAGACGGTGGCGTCGGGTCCGAGCTTGTGGCCGTAAACAGACGAGACGTTGATGATATGGCCGCTCTTCTGCTGCTTCATGTGGGGCAGCGCCGCGGCAATGCCGTAGAGCACGCCTTTGACGTTTACATCGATCATTTGGTCCCACTCGTCCGTCTTGAGCTTCTCAAGCGGCGCGAGCGGCATCAGGCCGGCGTTGTTGAGCATGACATCGATTCGGCCGTAGGCCTCAACGGCTTTGTCGACGAGCGCCTTGACTTGCTGCCGGTCCGCCACATCCGTCGTAACGGCGAGGGCCTTGCCGCCCTGCTCGACAAGTTCAGCGGCCAAGGCTTCGATGCGGTCTGCCCGGCGCGCCGCCAGGACAACAGTTGCGCCCTCTGAACACAGCAGCCGCGCGGTTGCCTCACCGAGACCGCTGCTGGCCCCGGTAATGACGACGACTTTTCCTTTGATATTTGCACTTAGCATGGTTGGATTCCTTTCGTTGATAAGACGGTTCGCGCGATAAGTCTCTCGCGGTCTCCGTTACGTTCCGTATTGCTCGCTGCTGACCTGCTCCATCCAATCGACGGCCTTTCCATCGAGTTTCTCCTGAATGGCAATGTGTGTCATGGCGGTAGAGGCCGTCGCTCCGTGCCAATGTTTCTCGCCCGGCGGGAACCACACGACATCACCAGGGCGGATTTCCTCCACGGGACCGCCATCGCGCTGTACCCAACCGCAGCCGGCAGTTACGATCAGGGTCTGGCCGAGCGGGTGCGTGTGCCACGCGGTCCGCGCACCGGGTTCAAAGGTGACGCTCGCGCCGTTGACGCGGGCCGGGTCCGTGCGGTCGAACAAGGGGTCGATCCACACCCTGCCGGTAAACCAATCCG
This sequence comes from Candidatus Hydrogenedentota bacterium, assembly GCA_045863335.1. GTDB lineage: Bacteria > Hydrogenedentota > Hydrogenedentia > Hydrogenedentales > SLHB01 > JAHDWY01. The sequence continues at coordinate 17,155 of BTVY01000052.1, forward strand.
AAGGTCCCTCGATCGAGGGCTTTGATCCCACTCGTTGAATATCCATGTGCTGTTCCTCCGTATCGTGTGCGGTTGCTGCGGTCAGAACGGGCATCGCGGCCGCAGCCGCCGAGACCGCAATCAGAAATTCGCGTCTGCTAGAGTCCGGTTTGTCGTTGAACATGGTGCATCGCCTCTTGTGGACGCCCGACGCTCAATGCGCCTTGCGATGTTCGTTTACGATCGGCGTCGCTCATCCAAGGGTTTTGGCGTCGCGCATGACTAAATGGTACGCGTGAATCGGCAAAAGCCGGTAGATTGATCCTCTTTGATTATTGCCTATTTATGCGAGTGATTATGTTTATGTTGCACCCCAATGGTTTGCGTGGTAACATTTGGTCATGCGGTTGCGTTGAGAAAGTCGATAAAATAGGGGAAATGGCTGTGCGCACTTTGCAGGCGGCAATTCAGGGCCTGACCACGAGTATTGCCCGATTGACTGAGCGGGGCGAGTTGACCGCAACGGCCGTTCCCGGCCTGTCGCTGTTTCGGCGGGATGAGCCGACGGAACCCGTGACGGGCATGTACGATCCGAGCATTTGCATGGTTGCGCAGGGCGCAAAGCGTGTAACCCTCGGCGACGACACGTATGTGTACGATGCGCACCGTTACTTGATCACGTCGGTGCATCTACCGACGGTGTTTCAGATTATCGACGCGAGCGAAGCGAAGCCGTATCTGGGTCTTCGGTTGATGCTCGACCAGCGCGAGATTTCCCAACTGATGCTGGACAGCAATCTGCCGGCTCCCCGCACGCAACAATCCAGCCGGGGCATGGCGACGGGCGAGGTGACGCTTCCGCTGCTCAGCGCGATTCAGCGGCTGGTCGATTTGCTCGACGACGAACGCGACATTCCGATACTGGCGCCGACCATTCAGCGAGAAATCACGTACCGTTTGCTCGTGGGCGAACAGGGCGCGCGCCTGCGTCAGATTGCGACGGCGGGGAGCCAAAGCCAGCAGATTGCGCGGGCTATTGATTGGTTAAACGGAAACTTTGCGAAGCCATTGCGCGTAGAGGAACTTGCCAAGCAGTCGAACATGAGCACCTCGACCTTTCACCACCATTTCCGGTCGATGACCGCGCTGAGTCCGCTGCAATATCAAAAGAATCTGCGCTTGCAGGAAGCCAGACGGTTGATGCTCATGGAGCGTATGGACGCGTCGACCGCCGCGTTCGAAGTGGGCTACGAAAGTCCATCGCAATTCAGCCGTGAGTACAGTCGTCTCTTCGGTCAACCGCCGCTACGCGACATCTCGAATTTGCGTCACGTGGCGGTCGGGGAGAGTGCGTAGCGCGCGGCGGTCGACGTTGTCGGAGAATCCGCAGTAGTAGTGGCCGGACGTGGCGCTTTGGAGGATATAGGTCCAGTAGGGCATGGGATCGCTCCTTGCCTTGGCCTGGAAGAAAGCGCCCCGGTCCAGTTTTCACCGGACCGGGGCATATATGCATAAACCCCGGCTACTTCAATGCCACCGAGGGAAGGCATATGGCTCACCCCGCCGTTGGCGGGACCCTGCGGGCCGAGTCAGACTCGAACTTGCGACCCGCTGGTTAATCCCGCGTGCCGCGGGACTCTACCAACTGAGCTATTCACCGTTCCCGAGTTTCAGGTCGTCCAGATAGCGGCCGATGCCGCGCTTCTTGATCTTCTTCTCCAACGCCATGGCCTCGGCGCGCGTGGCGGACTCGTTTTGCCAGACGAGTTCCCAAGGACCCTCGAAGCGTTTCGTGGTTTTCGAGCCGTGGTAGTTGGGGTCGTTGTGTTCGGCGACTCGGCGGGCCACGTTGTCGGAGAACCCGCAGTAGTAGCGGCCGGACGTGGCGCTACGCAGAATGTAGGTCCAGTAGGGCATGGGGTTGCTCTTTGCCTGGAAAAAAGCGCCCCGATCCAGTTTTCACCGGACCGGGGCATATATGCATAAACCCCGGCTAAAAGTTACTGCCGCCGAGGGAAGGCATATGGCTCCGCGCGATGCGAACTCAGCGAACTTTTGCTTGCGGATGGCACGTAGCGCCGGTCCATCGCAACTCGTTAGATCGCAATGTGATATATGCGGTGACTCAAGCTGAGGAGCCGGGCGAGAACGAACCGATCAGTGCAATAGCGCTCTCATTGTCCTTTCGAAAGATGCTGGACGAAGGTACAGTCCGCGATCCGACCCACCTTGCGCAGCAATTGGGTCTGACTCGGGCTCGAGTCACCCAAATCCTGAACCTCCTCAAACTTCCACCAGCGGTCATCACTGAGCTGGGCGACGCCAACGAACCTGCCGAGATTGCCTTCTTCACCGAGAGGCGTCTGCGTTCCATGACCACGCTTACCTCTGCCCAAGAACAGCTTGAGGCTTTCCAGGCCATGAAAAAGGAACTTGTGGCACTCTCCGTTGCTCAGTAACGGCCAGCTGCCTCGGGTCCGTAGCTCATCCATCCAGGAGACAGACCCATCGCCGGCGAGATAACGGTGGACCCAGGGTAAGTCTCTCGTAGGATGTGAAATTGCAACGCGTTCTTGTCAGCTAGGGTTCAGCCTACATAGTGCTCTAGGCAACTGACACTTCCATTGAAAGCAATCAGAAGTGGTGAACCCGTATCAGCAGCGATGGTCAAACAGAGCGTCGCGGCACCCACTAGCGGCATAGCCATGAACATCGATTCAACTCCAAGGGCAAAGCTGGTGACCTGTCAAGAAATCGACAAAGTACATCTGCAAAGATGCCCCCACGACGGCGCGTTGCTACTCGCGCATTTGCACCATGAATAGCACTCTCCGCCGACTCGTATCAGGGGCAACTTGAAATCTATACATAAATATGTATAACTATGGATAGAGGATGCAATCGAGCGAGGTGGTGCGTGTTACCCAAGACATCAGAGTACGCTTTGCGGGCTGTGGTGTGGTTGGCCCGCGAACCGGGGCGAAAGGCTTCGGCCGACCTCCTGGCCGAGCACACGAAGGTACCACGCCGTTATTTGCACAAGGTCTTACAGGACTTGGTGGGCGGCGGCCTCGTGTGGTCCCAGCCTGGTCCCGGCGGCGGCTACGCGTTGGCGCGACAACCTGAGGATGTCACGATCCTCGACGTGGTCAATTCCGTGGCGCCCTTGGAGCGTATCCGCAGTTGCCCGCTTGGGCTTCCATCGCACACGACACTCTGCCCTCTCCACAGCGAATTGGACCGGGTCTACGCCGCGGCGGAACGTGCGCTGGGGCGCGTGACGATTGCAGAGTTGCTCCGTTCGGCAAGCCCAGTCGTTCCGTTGTGCGGGTGACGTAGCTTCAACGCCAGTTGAAAAAAGGAGAATCCCGATGAGCACGATTTCCGTTCAAGACATAGTGGGAGAGATTATCGCACAGCGCCCCATGCTTGCACATGTGTTTGAAGCGGCCGGCGTGGACTACTGCTGCGGCGGCAAAAAGACGCTGGAGGTGGCATGCCGGGAAAAGGGCCTTGATCCGCAGGCGTTCGCCGACAAGCTGGTGCGGTCAGAGGCGGCGTCCGAGGGGGAGCCGCTGGCGGATGCGGCGGCTATGTCGCTCACGGAGTTGGCCGACCACATCGAACACACGCACCATGCTTACCTCCGCTCGGAGTTGCCTCGGCTTGACGCGCTCACGGAGAAAGTGGCCTCCGTGCATGGAGGGGAAGACGCTCGCCTGCACGACGTTCGCAAGACCTTGCTTTCTCTGGCCGCCGAAATGACCAGCCACATGATGAAGGAAGAACAAATCCTGTTTCCCATGATACGCCGTCTGGAAATGAGCGATGCGCTTCCGAAGTTTCACTGCGGCTCGATCGCCAATCCGATCCGGCAGATGGAGATGGAGCATAACGATGCCGGCTCGGCGCTCGAACGAATGCGCGCGCTGACTGATGAATATACTCCGCCTGACTGGGCCTGTAATACATACCGTGTGATGCTTGACGCGTTGGCCCGCCTCGAGCTCGACATGCATCAGCACGTTCACAAAGAAGACAACGTGCTGTTCCCGAGCGCCTTCAAGCTCGAAGCCGGACTTGCCGAAAGGGCAAAGGCGTGATGGCCGTGCACGTGGGCGGCAAGCCGCTGGCGGATTTCAGCGCACCCATCGAGATGATGAAAGATTGCCACCGGCGGATCGAGCATTTTCTCGAAGTATTGCAGGCGGCCGAACGGCGATTCGGCGGAAGCAATCTTGACGAGGAAGGACGCCACGCATTGGATGCCTCGCTGAACTACTTCGCGAACTTCGCGCCGCGCCATACAGCTGACGAGGAGCAGTCGCTATTCCCACGGATGCGAAGTTCCGGCGACTTGGACGCACGAGCGGTCTTAGCCGATCTGGAGCGCCTGGCAAACGACCATCGCGGTTGCGAGGCGCTCCATGCGCACGTTCACGGCGTAGTGAGCAATTGGCTCGGAACGGGTCGGCTGGACGCCACTCAACGGAGTGGGCTTCGGGCGGCGCTTGATGAACTGATAAGAATCTATGCGGCCCACATTCAGCTTGAGGAAGGCCACGTTTTTGTGGTTGCAGATCGCATACTAAGGGCCGAGCAGATTCAGGAAATCGGCGAGGAAATGAGAGAGCGGCGATCGCTCGCGGGCCTGGGGCACACAGGCGTGAGCTTGTTCGAGAAGGAGAGGCTGCAGCCCGAGAGACCCTCGCGGCATGGAGTCGGGCGATGAGCAAGTCACTGCACCTTCGCGTGAAGCAAATCTATGAACCTCCGTCAAATCAAGACGGACTTCGAATCCTGGTGGATAGGCTGTGGCCGCGAGGGCTCAAGAAAGAGACCTGCAGACTCGACAGCTGGCTGAAAGACATTGCGCCCAGCAATACACTGCGCCGCTGGTTTGGGCATGACCCGGCCCGTTGGGACGAGTTTCAACAGCGCTACTTCGAGGAACTAGATGAGAGACCGGACATCTGGCAGGCCGTCATGGAGCTGGCGCGGGGGAAAACCGTCACGCTTCTCTATGCGGCTCACGATTCCCAGCACAATAATGCTGTAGCCCTGAAGAATTATCTTCAACGCGTCCGCTAAACCGATGGGATTCGATGACGCCATGATCCGGCGTTCGTAAAACGATTCGACAGGAGATGACGATCCCGGAAGAAGAAGACCGACGATAGCACACTGCAATCTCCGGCCAAGTTCATTCTGATTTTGTGAAAGGAGAGACTATCATGGCAATTCCGCACGCGGCTCCCGGTATTCCCGTGGATCTTCGGCCACAAGCCGAGGGGTTTTCCGAGGCGAAGGCGAACGCGCTGGTAAAGACCGAGGGCTTTGAGGCTATCCGGATGGAGATCCCAAAAGGACACGAGGTATGTCGCAATCACCAGGTGGAAGGCCCAATCACGATCCATTGTATGAAAGGCCAAATTGCATTTACTGCAAATGGCGAGATGCGAGTTGTACCTGAGGGGCATTGGCTTTTTTTGCCGGGTGGTGTCCCTCACACTATCGTTGGGAGAGAGGACTCTTTGGTCTTGTTGACGATCATGTTTCGTTCGCGCAATGCCAACTAACCCACCTGAAAGGTAAAACAAATGCAACCGCGACTTGATTATGCGAGCGTCGCTCCGGATGGCGTTAAGGCCATGTGGGGATTGGAGAAATACGTGCACGGCTGCGGACTGGAGCCTTCCCTGCTGGAACTCGTGAAGACCCGCGCCTCCCAGATTAATGGCTGCGCCTTCTGCATCGACATGCACACCAAGGATGCCCGGGCCGGCGGCGAGACAGAGCAGCGACTCTACGCGCTCTCCGCCTGGCGCGAGACGCCATTCTTCAGTGACCGGGAGTGCACCGCTCTTGCGTGGACCGAAGCTGTGACCAACGTCGCACAAACGAATGTTCCCGACGAAGTCTATGAGCTCGCTCGGCAGCACTTCGACGAGAAAGAGTTGGCAGACCTGACGCTGGCGGTTGTGGCGATTAACGGCTGGAACCGGCTGGCCGTCAGTTTTCGGAAGGTGCCGGGGACGCATGAGCCTTCACAGCACAAAGGATGCCCCACGGTCGTGTGAAGGCGGCGCCTGTGCCGTCCCGCCTGGTAGCTGAACTCGCGCCAAGAATCAATGCGTGGGCCGCCGATAATCGATCAGGAGACGACCGGAGCGGTCAACGGCAGCCGATGTTGAAGCACTTAGAATGGGAAAGGTGGCAGCAATGAAGCGCATAGGCTTAATCGGAGGGCTCAGCCCCGAGTCCACTGTTCATTACTATGAAATAATCTGTCGCGAATACAATCGCCAGGCCGGCGAATTAAACTTCCCGGAAATCACAATCCAGAGTCTAAACCTGCAGAAGTTGATCCCGCACTTCGAACATAACGACTGGGACAAGGTCGCTGCCATTCTTCTGGACGCTTTGCACTGTCTCAAGAACGCCGGCGCCGAATTCGCGGCGATTCTGGCAAACACGCCGCACAACGCCTACGACCTAATCCGCGACTCGAGTCCGCTGGAAATCCTCACGATTATGGATGCGACGTCCGAGGCGCTCGTTCACGATGCCCGGCGGATGGTTGCGCTGCTGGGCACACGGCCCACCATGGAGTTCGGGTTTTTCCAGAAGCATTTTCAGGCGAGTCATATCGAAACGCTCGTTCCCGACGCCCACGCGCGGCAGGAGTTGGACCGTATTGTGTGGGAGGAGCTGTCGCACGGAACCGTGCGCCCCGAATCCCGCGCATCGGCTAAGGGCATGATTGCCGATTTGACCGCTCAGGGCGCCGAGGCAGTGATTCTTGGCTGCACGGAACTCTGCCTTCTAATCCAGCCAGAGGACAGTCCAAAGCCACTCTATGACACGACCCGCATTCACGCCGAAGCGATTCTCAAGTTTGCGATGGAGTAACCGGAATATCATGAGCGACACGCAAGAACCGGACTGGAACCCAAAAGCAGCGGATGTATTGCGCGACCAACGCGCGGCTTACGACGCCATGCGCGGGCACTGCCCAGTCGCCTATAGCGAACTGATGCATTGGTCCGTGTTTCGGCACGAGGAAGTGATGCGCGTGCTCTCGGACCACGAGACCTTCAGCAGCACCGTTTCGGAGCACTTGTCTGTTCCAAGCGGCATGGATCCACCCGAGCATACGGCATATCGTGCAATTGTCGAACGGTATTTTTCCGGCGAGCGGATAGCGGCGTTCGAGCCTATCTGCCGCAACCTCGTTGTGGATCTGGTCCAGGATCTGCTCGAACGTGGTCAGGTGGAGCTTGTTGCTGATTTTGCGCTGCCTTTTGCGGCACGGGCCCAATGCGCCTTTCTAGGTTGGCCGTCAACGTTGCAGGAACCGATCATCCGCTGGACGCAGAAAAGCCACGTCGCCACGTTCGCCCAGGATCGCAAAGTCATGTCTGAGATTGCGCGGGAGTTCGAGGACTTGGTTGACGAGCTTATAGAGGACCGGCTTGAAGCTGGCGCCAAGGCGGATGACGACATTACGGCGTCCCTCATGCACGACACGGTTTGGGGACGACCGTTAAGCCACGAAGAAATAGCGAGTATCCTGCGAAATTGGACTGTCGGGGAGATCGGGACAATTTCCGCCGCCGTTGGGATATTGGCTCATTATCTTGCCGAACACGCCGATCTTCAATCGCAACTTCGGGCGGAGCCGTCGCTCTTGCCTGCCGCCATCGATGAGATTCTGCGGATTCACGGCCCCCTCGTTGTCAATCGGCGAGTCACAACCCGGCCTGTGGAAATCAATGGCCGGCAAATCGGCGCAGGCGAACGAGTCTCGCTCATGTGGATTTCCGCCAATCGTGATGGCCGGGCCTTTGACGAACCGGATTGCTTTCGTTTTGATCGGGATGTGGAGAAGAATCTTCTGTACGGCGCCGGCTTGCACGTTTGCCCAGGCGCACCGCTTGCGCGACTCGAGATGCGAGTCTGGCTGGAAGAATTGTTGGCCCGCACAGACAGCGTCGGGCTCGTTCCGGGAACTCCCCCAAGAAATGCGGTTTACCCCGGCAGCGGATTTGCCAAATTGCCGCTATTGATACAATAACGCAGCCGAGACTTTTGTTCGATCCATCGACATGCAGTTCGCCAGGATTGACAAGCGAGGTCCGTAAGACGGTAGACCGTCTTGGAAAATGCTGCGAATAGAACGACGGTGCAAAGTGCGTCCCAAGGGCACGATGCGCGTAAGCGCGAGTACGAACGGCGCAAGCATTCGTGGTAATGTCCCAGATTGCCTGGGGTCCATAGTTGTTCTGGTTGCCATAGAACCTGGAAAGTTGCTTGTTGAGGGTCGGGTCCAGGTCGGCTTGCAGGTGTCGAGCATTTAAGGTTCACACAATTGATTTCGCAACCACTATAGTGACGGCGGCGGCGATGGTATTTCCTCCCATGAAATCGGTCGCATCAGCATCAAGGGCTTTTACGATAGTCCCCGCCTCGCCTTCGGCCGCGCGGGACGCCGCCCCCAACTTCCTTAGACTGGTGACACATGCCGCTCAGTTCAATCGATTCAAGGATCGTCCCGTTTTCAGGTAGCACGGACCGCTGAACTTCGCTTGCCAGACGAACCTCGGTTTCGAGCTGTTCCCGGCGTCGTGTTTCGTTCTTCAAGACTTCCAGGTGGTTCTCCAGGGATTTAGCCATAGTGTTCACACTCATCGCGAGCCGCCGCAGCTCTTCCGGACCGGTTATGTGCGCGCGCACTTGGAGATCGCCGCTGCCGATTCTCGCGACGCTTTCCGACAGCATCGCGAGTGGAGTGGAGATTTTGTGACTCAGGAAGGCAGCGATTACCAGCGCACACGCGACCATAAGGGGCGCGAAGGCAGAAACAAACACGATCCGTCTATATATCATTGAGGAAGGCGCTCCACCTACGGGCCACAGGACAATACCGATGACTCGCCCTGGGTTGGGTCCAACCGTCCCAGCAAGGACCAATTCTCCTCCGTTCAGCTTTTCAACGCAGACGCCGTTGCGCCCGCTGATCTTTATCATGCGACGCCAAGTGTCAATATCTTCCGGGGCAAGAGTGGCCGTACCTGACCAGTTTCCTCGATAGCTTCCGCCTCACGTCTTGCGGCCTTTGTTACAACCAGCACGGTTTCGTGCTCGTGTTCAAGTATGTCCGCTGCTCTCATAACGTAGTCTCCTGGATCTCGTGGACCTCAAGCCACCGTCTAGTGCTGGTGGACTTTGATGGCTTTCGCTGCCGGGGCCTCTGCGTGTTCATTGGCTTCGGACTCATGCCCGTGCGCAGCCGCTCCGGACATCACCTCGTGAAGATGCTCAACATAGTGGATGTACTCCACGTAGGCCTCGACATACTCCCGGCCCGCCGCCACGCTCTCATCCTTGTGTTTCTTGGCTTCGACCGTCCGTTCAAAACGCTCGCGCACGCTCGATTCGAGCTCCGCCTGCAACGCCCCGACAAGTGAGGTGTCCGATTCCGCCTCGAGCGCTTTCTCCGCTGCCTCGATTCCGGGTTCGATCGGTGTATCCGCGGGCTTCAATCCCGTGTACGGAGCGCCTTCGCCCGCACGGTGTACGCGAACAAGTGTCTCAAAGAAATGCATGTCCACAAGCTCCTGCACGTCATTGCCTTTCTGACGTGCCTGAACAGTCTTGTCAAATAGGGAGCGGATCTCCTCTTCGTCGTCAGGCCTGATCCATTTTAGGACAGGGTCCAGGTCCTGGGTTTCAATGGCCTTCTGAGCGTCCGTGACTACAGGGCCGGACAGTGTGTCACAGTGCGCCCACGCCCCCGAAGGGAAAACGATCCCCAAGCCTGCGAGCATCAGGCCAATCGCTGTCAACCCACTAACCGTTGTCTTTATGTTCATGCCAGTTCTCCTTTGTTGCAGGTGCCGGCTTTTCGGCCTCGGGCGCCTTTCCGTTGCCGTTTCCAATCGCTTCGCTGAAGAGCCCCCAGGCCTTTTCGGCCTGACGGGTTGACAAAGGGTAGATATTGGGGTAAAATGAACGTATATTCAATAATGAATGGCAGTTCATTTTCGTGGAGGTATGAAAAATAATGTCCGGTCAAGAGGTCAAGGCGGAGGCCAAGAAACGACGACAGCCCGCGGACGGTGCGATTCTTGATGCTGCCGAACATGTGTTCGGATGGAAGGGATATCAGCAGACGACTATGGAAGCTATAGCTCGCGAGGCGGGAATTTCGGTAGGAACGCTGTACAACCTCTTCAAGAGCAAGGAAGACATTTACGGGCAAGTCTGTCAACGAGTCGGCGAGTCTGTTGTCCGCCGTATTGAGCCTTTAGCTCGTGCCAGTGATCCTGAGGCGGCGGTTCTAGACGTTATTCGGCTTCGTTTGTGCAACTACGTGAATGACCGTCTGTTCTTTCAGCCGTTCTGTATTCCAGCCTACTTGGGTGTGCAGCCGGAGCCCGCGCGTCTTGGACCCGAGGTCAACCGGCTCTATCAGCAGTACGTGGATCTTGTCGAACAGATCTTCGGACGATGTCTCGTAAAGGCTGGGCAGACGGAGACTCCTGGAATAAAGATGGCGGTCTGTCTCGAAGGCATGCTGACTGCCTTTATGGGTTATTGGTCAGAACCGTTACAGTCGGACAATCTCGCCAAGGTCGCGCGGCACATGAAGACCGTGCTGCTTCGCGGGATAGCGCCTGCGGTCGACCAACCTGAGAGCGATACGGTAGCGGAGTCTCGTGCTATTTACATCAGCCGCTACGACCTGGAACGCCTGAGGGAGCTAATCGAGGTAGTGCGTGCCTTCGGCAAAGAGGAGAATCATAAATACGCCGACATCTTGGACGATGAGCTGAAACATGCCCGCGTCACGAGTCCGCGAGAGGTGCCGCCGGATGTAGTAACCATGAACTCCAAAGTGCGAATCGCAAACCCCAATACGGGCACCGACCGAGTCCATACCCTAGTATTTCCGCGGAACGCCGATTCAGCGCCCGAGAACATCTCCATCCTAAGTCCACTTGGAACCGCGGTTTTCGGCCGCCGATTGGGTGATGTCTTTACAGTGGGCGCGGGGGAGAATGCCCCGATGTATGAGATAACCCAGATGCTTTATCAGCCGGAGGCATCTGGTGATTACCATTTGTAAATGTCGGCAAATCATTCTGCGAAGAGGTCAAAGGATCAGTCCCATGGAAAAGCATATCTTCATTACGGCACTGGATAGACATCGTATCTTGGACTGTCTATCAATTCTTTCGGAGTTTCCCGACAAACGAGACCTGCCCTATATTCAATACCTTGAAAAAGAGGTCAAGCGCGCCCAAGTCGTTCTTGACCCAGTTGAAATGCCCGCCGACGTCATCACGATGCGTTCCAGCGCCAGGCTGAGAGACATGACGAGCGGAGCGCTATTGGATTGCACTTTGGTGTACCCCTCGGAACGTGACCCGGAAAAAGGTCTTATTTCGATACTCGCTCCCCTAGGCGCGGCGATGATCGGGTATAAAGCCGGGGATTCCTTCGAGGCGGATTTGCCCAAAGGGCGGACGCAATTTCTGATCGAGGCAATAACGTATCAGCCGGAATCGGCAGGCGAAACGTACCTCTAAATGCATGCTCATGCGAGCACCTATTCCCGCTGCGAAACAAACGTTCACCACGCTCGAAGAAGCCGTTCGACGTTGGGAGAAACTAAGCCCGGCTGCTTACGACGTTGATGTATCTGTTTGTGGCGGTTCGCGGCGCAGTTGGCAAGACTCGATGACTACCCGCAAATGTCTACGAGGCGGCGCGGAGGGTTTCTTGAGGAGACGCACGGGTTGCGGTGCGCATCAATTAGGAAGTTTACGAACAAGGTTCACGATGTCGGTACTGGTGGTGCAAAGAGGAGCTACGACATGACTACGATCGGAAATGCCAACATAACCCGCAGGCGATCCTGGGGAATTGACGCTCCCAGCGAAACAGCGTCCCGATGGGCAATCGTCTTGGCCGGGGGAAATGGGAGCCGGATGCGCCCGTTTATCGAGAACTGGCTTGGCGAACCCCGCCCAAAACAATACTGTACATTCGTGGGGACCCGCTCGATGCTGAAACACACCGTGGACCGTGCGGCCGAACTAGTACCACCTAAGCAAATCATCACGATCATAGGTAAAGGACACCGTTCCTTTCTTGAGACCGAGCACACTCCTCTGCCGGGGAAGGTCATTGAACAACCCAAGGATTGTGGGACGGCGGTAGGGATCTTCGTCCCACTCAGTTACATCATGGCAGAAGACCCGGAAGCTACAGTCTTGGTGCTGCCCTCAGACCACTTCGTCTTTCCGGAAGGAGCATTCCTCAGCCACGCCTTGGGCGGGTGCATGCTGGCTCGGGCTCACGAGGATAGCCTAATTTTGTTCGGAGCGCTTGCAACCCGTCCAGAGACAGATTACGGATGGATTCTACCTTCGAGTTCAAAGAGAACGATCGTCACCGGTGGTGCACTGTGGACGACGCGCACCGTGAAGCGTTTCCACGAGAAACCCGGGCATGACGAAGCCACTGAATTACTTGCCAAGGGCTATTTGTGGAACACAATGATTGTCGCCGGCACAGCGAAAACATTCTGGAGACTCGGCTGGCAACTGCTCCCCCAGATGATGGAGCGTATTCACAACCTGCGGCAGGTGCTTCGAGGCGTCGGCTCCGGGGGTGTGACTTCCCGGCAGGAAGCCGCTGCACTTCATGACGTGTTTGTTGGAATGCGATCGTATGACTTTTCGCGAGACCTACTGCAGCGGGCGGCCGGGTGGACCAAGTCAGTCACCATGGATGGAGTCGAGTGGTGCGATTGGGGCCGTCCGGAACGCGTCGCGGCTACACTGAAGCAACTCGAATTACGTCCGGCATTCCCGCCTCAAATGGCGAACTCAATCGGGCAAGATCCGGAAGAATTCAGGATTCCACAGTGGACTTCGCACAACAGTCTTGCGCAGAGGACATAGCCGTATGGCAACGGCAACCATTACCGTTATGCAGGCTAGACTGCGTGCATCGATCCGCCTTTCCGAGCTCTTTTCGATTTCCCAGAATCCAGTGTGGAAGGAGCGAAGGATGAGCCGAGAGTCTGGAATCCCTTGCTAACTATCTGATTTCGGCCACCTATTGTGCCGGACTATTCGGTAGTTATGGGCGTCTCTCGTAGCCAATCGGGTCGTCCAACCGAGAGGAGTTCTCGTATGAGCGAAAAAGAGGCCGTTATAAGTGAATTCGATCGGGCGCGGCTGCAAGTGGTGATCGATACGATTAGGGCGCAAAGCGGCACACGTCAGTGGTCGAGGGGGGACAAACTTCAGGAGAAACTGACCACTTCGACGACACTGGCCCCATCGGAAATCCCTGCAGATGTGATCACAATGAACTCGATCGCGCGCGTTCGCGACCTCGAGTCACAGAAAGAGGGGGTCTACAACCTTGTTTTTCCCTCGGACAGCAAGCCTCTGGAGGGACGAGCGTCCGTGCTTTCCCTTCTTGGTATTGCGCTATTCGGTTCTCGCATTGGCGACGTGATCGAATGGAACACCACGAAGGCGCGCAGGTCGTTGGAAGTTGTGGAAATCATCTATCAGCCGGAAGCGGCAAGACATTGGACTCTGTGAACGGAAATCCGAGATAACACGGCCAACGTCTATAGAACGTTCGAACGGAAAACAACCAGTCTCCATGAGACACTACAGGACGTCCCCGTCCGCGACCCACACAGCGCGCCTTCGCGGGAGAGGTAAATGGTTTCAAGTGGCTGCATATTCGATACAGGATGGCATAACACTAGTTATATGTATATAGAATATCTCCTTTCGGGGCAATGTAGATTCTATGGCGCCCCCGTCTATTCAAAGCATGGAAGGTCGTGATGGAAACCAGCATTTTGCTAACGGGCGTTTTAGTGTTCTTTGCGCGAATTCTCGACGTCGCCCTGGGGACGCTTCGAACCATGATGACCATTCAAGGCCGTACATTAATTTCATTCTCTTTGGGCTTCGTGGAGGTCATCATCTGGATTCTCGTAGTCAGTGCTGTCGTGAGTCAAATCAAAGAGTCACCGGCATTGATTCTGTTCTACGCGTTTGGTTTCGCCAGCGGGAATGTAGCCGGGATCTTGATCGAGGCAAAGCTAGCACTCGGAAACGTCGCACTGAAAGTGATCTCCATGAAGGAAGAAAACACCTTGGCCGACAAGCTACGAACGGCCGGTCAGCCGGTGACCGTCTTCGCGGGTATGGGAATGCATGGGCCCGTCCATCAGCTCTTTATGGTCTGCCGGCGGCGGGACGTAAACCGCCTGCTTGCGGTCGTCAAGACCGTCGATGCGAACGCTTTCGTTATCACGGAAATGGTCAAGGATGTCAATAAGCTTCTGAACCCGATCCGTAATCCTTTCGATTTCTTGCGATCGGATTCGAAAACAGACAGCGCAACCACGCTAATGACCGATCAGGTCCTGCCCGCTGGAATCCACGCGAGCGGAGATGACTGCGCGGACGAATGACACTACGATTGGCCGCGCCACCGGCGCCGCTGCATGTACTCCCCCTAAAAGGGTATGGAAGTCACGAGACGCCACGTAGAGCTGTGTTGGTTCAGCGGGAAGTGGAGTGAGGCTACTCTTCGTTGATGAGTAATGCCGCTTTTTGTCAAGGTCTGATTCAGTCAGGCCTTGTAAGCTCTCTGAATCGTCACCCGCAGCGATCTACTCAGGCACGTCGAGAACGCGTCATCGGGTTCAAATACGGCAGGTGAAGTCGGAATGGGTAATCTCATTGTCGCCTACCCGGACGGGTCGCTGCAGGACGCCGTTATCCGGATGCTGGAAAACGACGTGGGCCGGTTGCTCGTGGTTGACAAATCAAATCCTGGCCGACTTGCCGGCGACTTGGGGCGCGCCGAGGCGCTCAATGCTCGAAAATTGAGAATTCGCGACGAATCCCATCGAGAACAAGGATGGCTTCACGCATTTCGACTGGTAGCGCCGCGAACACAACATCTTGAATGTGTAAATTCTTCGGATTCCTCCTCTTACAGTCTATCACCGTCGCTCGAGGGTGATACAGACAAGCATGACTAATCCAGCCATGCTGAGGCCCTGGTCAGGATTCGTCCTCTTTGTCGTTGCTGACGGGACGCACCCGAAGGGCGATTTGTACATCGGCCCTTTTTCGGGAAACAAGGGAATGGTTGCAGGCAATCAGTGCATTGTTACGACTTCTAGATATTGGGAAGTAGATCGAAGTACTCATCATCCTCATTCTTTCCTCCTTGCCCTTTGCCAAGCGACTTTTCACTTTCAACAAACTCAATTGACTCGATCCATTTTACCATCTTGAAACCGAGCTGATTCTCCACCCGCAGCCTCAAAGGAGCGCCGTAAATTTCGGTCAATGGCTCGTAGTTCATCTCGTATGCCAGAAGACATTCCGACTTCAAGACGTTGCTCAAGGTCTGCGTATCGTAATACCGACCTCCGTAGAGTCCTTCGCCAAACGAATTAAAGGACACGACCTTGGCTTCCGGCCTAGGTTTCACGAGTTCGACAATCTTCGACATCGGCACACCCGCCCAATGGGCAATGCCTGACCAGCCCTGGATGCAGTGGTGCAGACTGATTTGCTCCTGGCGCTCGAGATTTCGGAGGTCTTCAAGGGACAGGCTTACGGGTTCTTCCACAAGACCACCCACTTTCAATCGGAATCCTTTGAATCCATCTTCCGCTTGTCGTTTCCACTCGTCACTCTCGGGTAGCTTTCCGTTCGGCCAAAAAAAGGGAGAGATGTCGGCCTTGGTGTACCGCTCTTTTGGATGAAACTGATTGAGTACACCCAGAAAGGGTACGGCGAGAAACCGGTGCAGGTGCTGCACTTTTCGAGGAAAGGTCCACGCAATGAAATGGGCAAATGCCCAGGACGCCACCACGCCTCCAATTGCAATCACACCGATGAACATGCCGGTTAGACTCTGATTGTCTGTCCCAAGGACGATGTGGTTCATATTCCGAGCGAAACCCGTGACAACAACGAGGCTGACGTGTACGACGAGAAAATTGATGTATCCTACCAGCAGGAGAAAATGTAGAGAGCGGGCTGCCTGGCGTCCGCCAAACAGTTTCGGAAACCACGTGAAACGGTTATCAAGCGCGGGCGACATCGCCATGCCGGTCAGCATCGATAGCGGAACCATGACAAAGATGACGCTAAAGTAGGCAAGCTGTTGAAGCGGGTTGTAATAATAGAAACCGTTCGGCTCAACCGGCATATGAAAGGTGACGTAATGAACGAACGTATTCCATGCGTTCGGAAAGAATTCCCATGATGTCGGTACAAGTCGCAGCCACTGATCCGTCAAGAACAACATCGCCACAAAGATGAACCCATTGATCAGGAATCCGTAGAGGCTGAGAAAGTGCCAAGACCTTGCCATTCCGATGGTGTGACGGTACCCTGGCAACGCCAGCAACGGGGAAACAAAGCGCGCATCATCCTTGGCGGTCCAGAGACGATCTTTGGGAACTGCGATCGGCGTAAAACGTATCCACTCACTGCCGGGCGTGCAATGGTGATTCCAATAAAGTCGCGGATGATCCGCCAGGATGGACAGTCCGCTACGGGCAAGCATCATGAGAAAAAAGAAATTGAAGAGGTGCGTGAGACGGAGCCACGCCGGGAATCCGTGCGGACTAGGAGGCAGGCTGGGATCGATAGAATAGTCTAACGGAACCGGCGCTAGCCCGAAAAGTAAGTATTGCAGCCAAGCCAGAAGAATTGGAATGGCAATGATAGCGCAGAGCGATACTATGGTCGAGCGGCTTATCCAGATATGAAAAGCGCGATCCTCGGGGAAATGTATCGCACGGTGCGCGTGATTGAATTTTGGCATAGTATACTCCGAATGCGTGTAGTGGTTCGCCCACAGCTATTTCACTTTTGCGGGTTTCTTCAGGTGAACGTCCAGGTAGGCCTTCAAGGCAACCACGTTGTTGTGCTCGGTGTCGTGAGAACTAAACAGCAACGTCACGTCGTTCTTTTTAGCCGTTTCGATAATCGGTTGCCACGCTTCGACATGTTCGTCGAGTTCGGCTTGGTAGCGTTGCTGAAACTTCTCCCACTTGGACCCATCATGATTGAACCATTTCCGCAACTCGGTGCTGGGTGCGACATCTCTAATCCATCCGTCGATCTTGAGATTCTCCTTCTTTATGCCGCGCGGCCATAACCGTTCGACGAGAAAGCGAACGCCATCTGCCTTCGCCGGCGGATCGTAAACCCGTTTGATGTGGATCATAATGTTCTCCTTCGATACACAGACCAAATCAGCTTTGTACCTGCCTCTCAACGGGACATCCGGTGTCCTGCCCCTGGGCGAGTAGCTGTTCGAGCACATAGGGCAGGATTCCACCGGCGGAGAAGTAAGCGACTTCGATCGGCGTATCTATCCGCAGTAGCAGTGGCACTGACTCGCGCCAGCCGTCCTGGCGTTCTATGTGTAATTCCGCCTTCTGACGCGGGCGAAGAGATTCACCGATCGCAACATCGAATTGTTCGCTGCCGTCAAGTGCGAGGGTTTGTGCGCTCACGCCTTCCGGAAGCTGACAGGGAAGGACGCCCATCCCAATCAGATTCGACCGGTGAATTCGCTCAAATCCGCGCGCTATCACCGCGCGCACGCCGAGCAGCCGGGTACCCTTGGCTGCCCAGTCGCGTGAGCTGCCCGCTCCGTAGTCCTGCCCGGCAATCACGATCAAGGGCACACCCTCGGCGCGGTACCGCTCTGCGGCGTCGTACATGCCCATGCGCTCGCCGTCCGGCTGATGCAGGGTGACGCCGCCCTCAACGCCTGGTGCCATGAGGTTCCGAATGCGAACGTTGGCAAAGGTCCCGCGAACCATGATCTCGTGGTTGCCTCGACGCGCTCCGTAGCTATTGAAGTCCTGCGTCGAAATACCCCGATCGTGCAGGTAGTCGCCGGCTGAAGAGGTGGCGCCGATCGCGCCCGCCGGGCTGATGTGGTCCGTTGTGATCGAATCGCCGAAAATAGCCAGTGTCCGCGCTCCGGAGAATCCAGCGGCGGGGGCCGCCGCCATCGAACGATTGAAATACGGCGGCTCGCGGATATAGAGCGACTCAGGATCCCATTCGTAGAGGCGCCCCGTCCCTGCCGGAATTTCATTCCACAAAGGGTTCTGGCCGGCGAAACCGGCATATACGCGCCGGTAATCGCCAGGATCATACGCGGCTTCAAGGAGTGCATCGATTTCCTGCGCGGCCGGCCATATATCGCGCAGATACACTTCGCGTCCGTCGATGCTCACGAGCGGTTCGCGTGTGAGATCAATGTCAACTCGGCCGGCGATCGCGAACGCCACGACCAGCGGCGGGCTCATCAGGAAGTTCGCTTTTACACTCTGGTGAATGCGCGCTTCGAAATTGCGGTTTCCCGACAGCACGCTAGCGGCAATGATGTCGTTCTTCGTGACCGTTTCCTCGATTCGGTGATCGAGCGGTCCGGAGTTTCCGATGCACGTGGTGCAGCCGAATCCAACGACATTGAACCCGAGCCGGTCGAGGAATGGCTGCAAGCCGGTTTTCGTAAGGTACTCGCTCACGGCGCGCGAACCGGGCGCGAGCGAGGTCTTCACCCACGGCTTGACGGTGAGTCCCTGCTCGACCGCTTTTTTCGCCAACAGCCCCGCGGCCAGCATCACCGCTGGATTTGAAGTGTTGGTACAGGAGGTGATGGCCGCGATCACCACGTCGCCGTGCGTCAGGTTGGCCGCCGGGGGCCGCTCCGAAAGCCAGCCCGGCCGGTCGACACGGTTCGGCGTGGGCCGGTTATCCATCATCTCTATCTCGGTCAGAGTATTGGTGTCTGTGACGCGTCCGTCCGGGACCGCGTCATCCGGCTGTTGGCCGCCACTGGGCCGTGGTTCCATTTCGTTCGCAAGTCGAACCTCCGTGCGGCGGGCGGCGTCCGGCTTGTCAAAGCCATCTTGGCTGGTCAGTAGCGCGAGGAATCGTTCCTTGAGTTGGCCGAGTAGGATCCGGTCCTGTGGGCGTTTGGGACCGGCTACCGATGGTTCGACCGAGGCGAGATCCACGTCGAGCACCGTCGAGTAGTCACAATCGCCTTGCGCGGGCATACCAAACAGCCCCTGTGCCTGGTAATAACGGCGTACCGTCTCTACGTGCTCGTCGCTGCGGCCAGTTGCCAGGAGATAGCGGCAAGTCTGTTCGTCTACCGGAAAGAAACCGACCGTCGCGCCGTATTCGGGAGCCATGTTCCCGATAGTGGCGCGATCCGGCACCGAGAGGCTTGCGGCCCCTTCGCCGTAGTATTCGACAAATTTGCCGACCACGCGTGTCTGCCGTAAACGCTCCGTGACATACAGCACCAGGTCCGTGGCGGTCACCCCCTCACAAAGCCGGCCGTGGAGATGGACGCCCACGACGTCCGGCAGGAGAAAATAGACGGGCTGGCCAAGCATTGCCGCCTCGGCCTCTATCCCGCCGACGCCCCAACCGAGGACCCCAAGGCCGTTGACCATGGGCGTGTGCGAGTCCGTGCCGACCAGAGTGTCGGGATACAATACGCCGTCCTTTTCGAGAACGCCGCGCGCGAGGAACTCGAGGTTCACCTGGTGGCAGATGCCAAATCCCGGCGGGACAATCCGCAATCCGTCAAAGGCCTGCGTTCCCCATTTGAGGAACCGGTACCGCTCGTTGTTTCGGTGAAACTCCATCTCCATGTTGAGGGCCAGGGCCTCGTTGCGACCGAAGTAGTCGACCTGCACGGAGTGATCGATGACGAGATCGACGGGAACCAAGGGCAGCACCCGTTCGACGTCAAGGCCCCGGCGCGCCACCTCCGCGCGCATCGCGGCGAGATCCACAAGAAGCGGGACTCCCGTGAAGTCCTGCAACAGCACGCGACCGACAACGAAGGGTACCTCGGCCGTCCGGGCGGCGCCGGGCTGCCACCGGACGAGCGCTTCGACGTCCCCATCAGAAATGCGTTGCCCGTCCCATCCGCGCAGTACGGATTCGAGGAGGATCCGGAGGCTTACCGGCAACCGCGAGATGTCCCCAACCCCGTTCTTCTCCAACTGGGGAAGCGAGTAGTATGTGGCGGAGGCTCCGGAGGGGAGTGATAATCGTTGGCGCACATCGATCATGATTTCCTTCCTTTGCGGGACTACATTAAACAACCACAGCCCCGCTATCGGCTCCGTGACGCGGAACGTCCGGTTGGCGGATCTTGTGCGGCCTCTCGGCACGCACAGTCGACTGACACGGCTCGCAGCCGTCTCCAATCAAGTCGATGTTCGAGTTTAGTACCCGCTAAAGTCTTCCGCTCGGACGTTGCCAGGGTTCACGCCCCGTTCGGCGAGGAGCGCCCGCATGCTGTCAACAAATCGAGGCGGACCAACAACATAATAAACCGGTGAAATCGCATCGGCTACGTGCTTTGCGAACAGTTCCCAACTGAGGTGTTCGGTGCAACCGGTCCACTCTTGCCGGGACTCTTTCAAGCGGGTCATGCTTGCTACCAGTTGGTAGTGAGGATTAACGCTCTGTAAATCAGTCAATTCGTCGAGAAACAGCGCGTCTTCAGGTTTATGGTTCGAGTAAAAAAGAACTGTCCGCAGCGGCAGCTCTTTCCACGCTGCGGAAACAAGAATGCTCCGGACCGGCGTAATACCGATGCCGCCGACTACAAACACGGCTGTTTGCGCCGTGCCAATATCCATCGCGAAACTGCCGCCGGGACCATCAATTCTCACTTCCGAATTCAGTTCCAATTGCGAAAGCCGCTGTTTGAATACAGTGTTGCGCAATCGGGTCGCCACCATGAGAAAGTTCTCGTGAGGTGCGCTTGCAATCGACAAGGTACGGCTTTCTCCCGGCGCGTTAGCGTCGAGAGGATCCGGCAAGGTCAGCGTGAGATATTGCCCGGGGCGAAATGTGAAACTCGCGGGCTTCTCGAATTTCAGCGCGAGGGTCTGCGACGCGGCGATGGATCGTTCTGTCAGTTTGAGCCGGTAAACGGTTGTGCCAGTTTGTGAGGCCATTGAAACTATCCCTTTCTATCTGTGGCGGGCTGTGTAAAGACTACACCGCAATTTCGGCCTGACGGTATCGCGATCCGCCACTTCTGGACCTGAAGTATGTCAATTTGTGGTTCCCGCGCCTGGGCGCGCGTTTTCTCTCACAGTGTCTGCGTGGCGGAAAGGATTGTTATCTCCATGGCCGCCCTCACCCAAGGAAATTTCTCCTTGACGAAATCAAACGACTTACCCGATTTTATGAAAGCCGCCGTGCCCTTGATCAGGAACCCAGCGCCGGGGCCGTGGTGTCCCCGCACCTCGCGGCTCCCAAGAGTCATAAGAATATTGTTGTCTTTCTCTATATTGGCTTCCGTACGCAACATGCCGCCAACCGGCAACAAGAGATGTCCCTCTCGGGTGACATGGATATAGCTGTTCCAAGTGTTTACCAAGTGCGGGCCTTCGACGCCCATTGTGGAGATCGCAACCACCCCTTCGTATTCTAGAATCTGAGTCATCTTGTCGGGGATCATATGCGAGCCTCCTTATGTTTTGCGCGCCGTGGGTTGATAGGTTCCCGGAACGGTGCGGAACGCAATTGCCAGCCGGTTCCACCCATTTATTGCGACAATCGCCAAGGTGAGATCTACGAGTTCCGCCTCCGTAAACTGCTGGCTGGCCACTTCGAAGACCGTCTCCGGCACGTGTCCAGCGCTTACCAGTGTTACTGCTTCCGTCCAAGCCAAGGCGGCGCGTTCGCGCGCTGAGAAGAAAGGAGTTTCCGCCCAGGCCGAAAGCGCGTACAGCCGCTGCTCGGTTTCGCCGCCAACGCGGGCATCCTTGGTGTGCATGTCGATGCAATAGGCGCATCCATTGAGCTGCGATGCTCGAGTCTTGACCAGTTCGAGTAGCGATTGCTCCAACCCGCACTGATGGACGTAGTTTTCGAGCCCCCACATCGCTTTGATGGCGTTCGGGCTCGTCTCTTTGTAATCGATGCGTGATTTCAAGAGCATTCTCCTCGTCATAACGCGCGGCTTGCGTTAGTTCGCCTTTGTTTTCGCCTCATAAAGGCACTTCTTTATCTGCTCGACGGTGTCCAGTTGCAGCACAAATCGAGCCCATTCTTCGGCGTGCTGCACGTTTGTCGAACGTATTGCGTTCTTGATCTCCAAAATCTCGGCTGGGCTAACACTGAGTTTCCTGAACCCTAATCCGAGCAACAGGGCGGTATAAGCGGGGTTGCCGGCCATCTCCCCGCAGATAGAGATGCTCTTGCCGGCGGCCACAGCCGCCGACGCCAGTAACGAGAGGACTTCCAGTACCGCGGGATGGAGTGGCTCATAATATGGAGACATTGCGCTGCTCATCCGGTCCGTAGTTAATAGGTACTGCACCAGGTCATTGGTGCCAATACTAAGAAAATCAACTTCCGAGACAAGCCGGTTAATCATGATGGCTGCGGCCGGTGTCTCAATCATCGCACCAATCAGAATGTCTGGGTTAAACGACTGACTCTCCGCCGACAGGCTCTCCTTCGCGTTCGCGACGGCTGTCTTGGCGGCACGCATATCTTCTATGTCCCCGACCATGGGAAAAAGAATAGAAACCGGATGAGTGGCGCTCAGACGTAGAATCGCGCGCAGTTGCGATCGCAGAATCTCGGGATGCGCCAATAGCAACCGGGTACCACGACGCCCCAACGGCGGATTCGATTCATGAGGCAAGGGAAAGTATGGGAGTACCTTATCGCTTCCGATGTCCAAGACCCGAATTACGACTTCGCGCGGCTCCAATCGGGCTGCCGCTCCGCGGTACATTTGGTACTGCTCTTCTTCGGAGGGGAAATGATCCTGCACGAGAAAGACAAACTCGGTGCGGTAAAGCCCGACACCATCGGCATTCAACTTGGCTGCCGTAACGCTATCCGCCGACTTGCCAATATTTGCGCAGAGTTGGATTGGAATTCCATCGAGCGTTACCGCCGGAACGTGAATTAGACTTTCCAGAGCGGTTTGGTGAGCACGAAGATCTTTCCCGAGTTGGTCGTACTCCCGCGCAACTTCGGGGGAAGGATTGACAAACACTCGACCTGCCAATCCGTCTACGATGAGTTCGTCACCCTGTCGTATCCTCGATGTGGCGTCGGGAACGTTGAGCAGGAACGGAATACCGTGGGCGCGGGCGAGTATTGTAGCGTGGGCTGTTTGGCCGCCTGTCTCGGCCACCAATCCACGAATTTTTCGAGTACTCAATTGCGCCATTACGGAGGGTAACAATTCGGTAGTAACGATGATGCTTTCATCGGGAATAGTAGGGACGTTCGTAAAATGGCTCGTTACCAAAGCATCTAGTATCCGCTTACCAAGGTCCCTAAGGTCAGCCGCTCGCTCATGGAAATAGGGATCTTCGATGCGGACGAACGAAGATACTAATTTCGCTACGGCCTCATCAACGGCGGCCTCCACGTTGACTCTTTCGATGAGGCAACGTGTTCTAATTTCCTCGCGCAACGAAGGGTCGTGTAACAGAGCGATCTGGACGTCAAGAATGCGAGATTCTTGCTTGCCGATCTCCCGCAGAACCACCTGTTGCAACTTTAATAAATCCCGTTCAACGATGGGAACAGCGGCATCGAAGCGATCTATTTCCTTCTGAGGATCATGACCATCTATTACCTGTCGCGGCACGGAATTGTGTCCGACGCATCCGCACACGAACGCCTGGCCACGGGCCACGCCAGGAGAGGCCACCTCGCAAACGATCATTATTGATGTTTTCTCGCTATCCGTCATGCGCTCACGCTATTCCAATACTCGGTGCGGGACTTTGTGCCCTGGTTCCCCGTCACGTCCAGCTGTTATGGCGGCATCTACTCCGGTTGATTTTATGCGCGTCATCAAAATTGCACGCCTATCTCCGGCGCGTTCCCCAAAAAACAGGTCCAGTTGGAGTGAGAGGAACCGACCAACTGGCGCTACGCGTGAGTTTCATTGGGGAATCCTCGTAATAAGGCGTGCGGTCTTGTTCCACGTTAGGTAACTCCATCCCCATTGCACAAACACAAGAAGACGGGCCTCGAATAGCACCAACTTCATGAGATGGACAAACAGCCAGAATACCCACGCCAGGTGCCCGGGCAAACACACGCCGCCAATCCTCGCCACCGCGAGCCGCCGCCCAACAGTGGCCATCATGCCATAGTCGCGATAATGAAATGGGGGCATCAACTGCCCAGAGAGGCGGCGCTTTATAGAGATTCCGACATAGCGGCCTGCCTGGGCGGCAACGGGAGCAATGGCCGGCAGAACTGTGCCGTCACTTATTCCGACACTGGCGAGGTCACCAATAATGAAGATCTCTGGATGCTTCGATAGGGCCAGATCCGGCCCAACAGCAATGCGGCCAATTCTATCCTGTTCAGCGCCTGAATCTCGGGCAAGCTGATCGGCCAAGCGAGATGCCTTAATACCCGCTGCCCACAGGACGGTTCGTGCTTGGATACGCTCATTCCTGTCTGGGGTCTGAAGCGTAACTCCGTCATTGTCGATATCGAGAATAGTCGCACCCGTTTGCAGCTCGACATTGAGGTCCCGCAGGTATCCCGCAGCCTTCCGCGATAGTTCTGCCGGGTAGGGAGGCAGCACACGATCGTTTTGTTCAACTAAAACGATGCGTGCATCGCTGGGTTCAATACTTCTGAATTCGTTCGTGAGCGTATAGCGCGCAATCTCGGCGAGTGCACCGGCCAACTCGACGCCCGTCGGGCCGCCCCCTACGATGACGAATGTAAGTAATGCCTGGCGTGCGTCAGGATCTGGCTCGAATTCGGCGCGTTCAAACGCGGACAGGATCTGCGCGCGCATCTCCGTCGCATCTTCGACGCTCTTCAGGCCTTGCGCGCGTAATGCCCACGTGTCTTTCCCAAAGTAACTCGTCTCCGAACCCACCGCCATGATCAACGTGTTATACGTAATTGCGTCGTCCAATAGCTTGACACGACGCCCCTCTACATCGATTCCCTTCACTTCCCCTAGCCGGACATTAACGTTGGGTTGGCGCCTGAATACATGTCGTAGCGGAGCGGCAATGTTGGCGGGCGACAATCCTCCTGTCGCTACTTGATAAAGTAGTGGCTGGAACAGGTGGTAGTTGTTCTTGTCAACGAGAGTAATATCTACCGGCGCCCGACGCAGCGCT
This sequence comes from Candidatus Hydrogenedentota bacterium, assembly GCA_045863335.1. Lineage (GTDB taxonomy): Bacteria > Hydrogenedentota > Hydrogenedentia > Hydrogenedentales > SLHB01 > JAHDWY01. The sequence continues at coordinate 42,398 of BTVY01000052.1, forward strand.
CGCGCCGCGGCTAATCCGGCAAATCCGCCTCCTGCAATAACTACCTTGTGTTTGCTCATTGCCACTCGGCTATACCCTCGGTTCATTTCCTGGTTGATATGACAGCCACGCGCCCACCCATTGACAGGCCCATGGCGGGCACGCAAACACGCCGCCAATACGGCACGTTTGCGTGCAAATCTTCATTGGCAGCCACAAAGATGATGGTAACCAGTAAGACGCAGTCGGTCCTCGCTTCAATAGTGTGCACTTTCCCGCCCTCGATGTGGAGCCAATTCCCGGCGCGCAATGCCCGCGGCTCCGATTTCACAAAGAAAACCGCGTCCCCTCGAAGACAGTGCACGGCGATCGGGCCATTTACCTTGTGGGGCGGCACGGTGCTCCCCGCACGGATGAATAGCCGGACGGTTTCAAAGTGCTTTGCCTTCATGAGCGCAATAGTATGCGTATCCGTTTTTTCCCCGCCGTACGTCTTCAAGTCGATGACTTCACCGGGTTCCGCATGTTTTATAGCCATTACTTTGTCTCTTCCGCATCTGTGTTCGCCCTGATCAAGTACTGCAGGCCGATTACGATTGGGAAACCATTTCCTTGTTAACGCGATTGTTCGATAGCGCGCACGCCGGGCGCCGCTTCCAACGGCTTTTTTGCGATGCCACGACGCCGCCAACACCGCGCTATAGGGTCAACAGAAACAAGGTGGCATTCTATTCGGGCCGGCCGGGCATGCGCGGGAGAATCTTGGCCTTACCTGCCCTCCGGCCCTCGCGAGACCGGTCCCGGTAAAGCCTTGCTACGGCGCTACTTCCACGAGAAGCGGCAATGTGCTGAACCCGCTTGCAGGGTACGCGGCCCGCTTCGCCGGCCGGGCCGAGTTTAATTTGATTCGAGTAGTGCTCCGAAGGAGCTCCTCCAGGGTTACCCATAATTCCACCCTAGCCAGCGGAGTATCAAGAACAGGCAAACTTTCTGGGAGATCTTGACATCATGTTAACCAATCGCCGTTTAGTCAGTTTTCTCATTTTGATCCCCGAGCAAGACTCGAACTTGCGACCCGCTGGTTAATCCCGCGTGCCGCGGGACTCTACCAACTGAGCTATTCACCGTTCCCGAGTTTCAGGTCGTCCAGATAGCGGCCGATGCCGCGCTTCTTGATCTTCTTCTCCAACGCCATGGCCTCGGCGCGCGTGGCGGACTCGTTTTGCCAGACGAGTTCCCAAGGACCCTCGAAGCGTTTCGTGGTTTTCGAGCCGTGGTAGTTGGGGTCGTTGTGTTCGGCGACTCGGCGGGCCACGTTGTCGGAGAACCCGCAGTAGTAGCGGCCGGACGTGGCGCTACGCAGAATGTAGGTCCAGTAGGGCATGGGGTTGCTCTTTGCCTGGAAAAAAGCGCCCCGATCCAGTTTTCACCGGACCGGGGCATATATGCATAAACCCCGGCTAAAAGTTACTGCCGCCGAGGGAAGGCATATGGCTCCCCGAGCAAGACTCGAACTTGCGACCCGCTGGTTAACAGCCAGCTGCTCTACCAACTGAGCTATCGGGGATTAAACTTGGTTCCGACGCTGCTGGTTAATCCCGCTTGAAGGCGGGACTCTACCAACTGAGCTATCGGGGATTAAACTTGGTTCCGACGCTGCTGGTTAATC
>BTVY01000053.1:0-42589 GCA_045863335.1 Candidatus Hydrogenedentota bacterium
TAATATTTTTCCGCGAGTCCAGGGGTTGATCGCGCGGTACGATTGGCGGAAGATCTCCGCGGCGTCGTCTTGCCGAATTCTGAATTGGGGTAACACGTGCTTTTTCATACTTGGACCTTTGCGCTGTTCTTCGCAGTGGTGTACCCCATCCACCTCGTGCTTCGGCGCACGCGCTTTCAAAGCCACTGGTTGCTGGCGGCATCGTACGTCTTCTACGGCGCGTGGAATCCGCTCTACCTGCTGCTGATCGTCTACTCGACCCTGCTCGACTATGTCGTCGTGCTGATGATGGCGCGCAGCCAGTGGCGCAAAACCTGGCTAGCCGTCAGTGTCGTGAACAACCTCGGCCTCCTCGGGTTTTTCAAATACGCCGTGTTTGTGACGGACAACCTGAACGCTCTCATGACCGCAGCGGGATGGACCTACCAACTCCCCGCGCCCGGCGTGCTGCTACCGGTCGGCATCTCCTTCTACACCTTCCAGTCTATGAGCTATACCATCGACTTCTATCGTGGACAAATCGAAAAGGAACCGAACCTGATCCGGTTCGCCGCGTTTGTGGCGCTCTTTCCGCAGTTGGTGGCGGGCCCAATCGAACGCGCATCCAATCTCTTGCCCCAGCTTAAGCGGGTCTCCCCCATCACGTCGCGTGCTGTCGCTGACGGCATGTCACTCTTCGTCGTCGGACTCTTCAAAAAGGTTGCCATCGCTGACTATCTCGCCCTGTACGTGGACAAAGTCTACGCTACGCCCGAGCAGTATTCCGCCCCGGCGCTTATGCTGGCGACCATTGCCTTTGGTTGGCAGATCTACTGCGACTTCAGCGGGTACACGGACATGGCGCGCGGCGTCGGGCGCATGATGGGCTTTCAATTCATGCTGAACTTCAACAATCCTTACCTCGCCACTGGCCTCGGGGATTTTTGGGAGCGCTGGCACATCAGCCTGTCCACCTGGTTTCGCGACTATGTGTATATTCCACTCGGTGGCAACCGGGGCGGGACATTTCGGACGTATGCGAACATGGCGATGACCATGTTGATTTCCGGGCTCTGGCACGGCGCCGCGTGGACTTTCGTGATCTGGGGCGTTATGCACGCGGTGGGCCGCGTCGCGACGCGGGAACTGGAACGCACACGGTTCTATCGCAACCGCGTACCGAAGTTTGCCAAGCAAATGCTCATCTTTGGGTTCGTGACCCTGACCTGGGTATTCTTCCGCGCGCAGGACCTGCCGCAGGCATGGACGATTCTTTCGCGAATGGTCACGGGCGGTTGGGCGAACCCGGAGTTTCCACTGCTGGCGTTGTTGCTTATCTTGGCGCTCTGGAGCTACCAGTTCGTGTACGAGTCGCGCGCGAAGCACATGCTCGATTGGGCACCGGTGCGGATCGCCGGCGTGGTGTTCATGCTGGCTTACGTCGCCCTGTTCGCGGCGTCCAGCGATCAGGCATTCATCTATTTTCAGTTTTAAAGCAAACCGATGGCACAAATGGACCACCAGATCAGTTCAAGTAAGAGCCCACGGAAACAAACAGATGATGCGCCGTTCGCATCCAACGCCTTACGGTTATCGATCCGGCAGTGGATTATCGCGATCGCGATCCTCGCGCTTGGCTACTTTCTCCTTCCGCGCGCATGGATGCAGGTCGAAGCATTTTCGCCGGATGCGGATTATCGGATTCCCTACGCATTGAGCAACGACTACTGGCTCTACGAGCGTTACGCGAGTGAAGTGGCGAAAACGGATCAGATCCCCATCATTGGAGACTCCGTGGTTTGGGGGCAATACGTGGTCGGTAACGACACGCTGTCTCATTATCTCAACGCGTCTATTGGTAGTGAACGTTTTGCGAACCTCGGCGTAAACGGAAGCCATCCTGTGGCGCTCGCCGGGTTGGTGCGTCACTACGGCGAAGCGATCCGTGATCGAAAGGTTGTCCTGCACCTGAATCCGCTTTGGCTTAGTTCCCCGCGCCACGATCTCCGCGACGAACGCGCACGGCGTTTCAACCACCCGGATCTGGTTCCTCAGTTCTATCCGGAGATCCCAAGTTACAATGCGTCCTTCGCGGATCGGCTTGCCGTGGTTGTGGACCGCGAATCGTCGTTCCTTTCGTGGACGGCCCACCTGCGGATCGCCTACTACGGCAACCAAGCGGTCCCCGTGTGGACCATGGAGTCGCCCTACGCGAATCCGCTGGCGCCCTTGACCGGAGATGTACCCGCCGACGGCGACAGCCCGCCAAGCGACCCGGTTCCCTGGGAGGAGCGCGATCTTCGGCTTCAGGATTTCGACTGGGTTGGGCTAGACGAATCCCTGCAGTGGCGATTCTTCCGCGAAACGGTGGAAACGCTCCAGCGCCGAGGGAACGAGGTATTCGTCATCCTCGGACCCTTCAACGAGCACATGTTGACGCCAGAAAGCCAGCGCACGTACCGGGAGTTGCGGTCCGGAATGGTCGCGTGGTTCGATTCGCGCGGTCTGCCTTACGCCGCGCCCGAGCCGCTGCCGAGCGAACTGTACGCCGACGCCAGCCACCCTATCGCGGTGGGGTACGAACGCTTTGCCCAGCAATTGCTCGCGAATCAACCCTTCTACTCATTTCTCGAAGCGGTTGACAGATAAATTCCACTCGACCATACTCTTGTTGGCGGCAGTCCAGGGGTCGCTGCGGGGCCAATCAAGTATCCGGAACGCGGAAGTATTGTCATTACCGATGCATCCGCTGGCGGTCAGGAGTCTGTCCACCGCGTGACACACTGAGGGGTGGGATCGCGCATGAAGAAGATATTCATCTCCTATCGGCGAGACGACGCGACGAGCGTTGCGCACATGATCCATGAGTTCATCGCCCGGCGCTTCCGAACGGAGAATGTCTTCTTCGATCTCACCGGCATCAAGCCCGGGGATAACTGGCGAGACAGGATCACCGACGCCCTGGAAGAGTGTGGCGTATTTGTCGAGATCATCGGCTCTCAATGGCTCGAGCCCCGAGATCAGAAGACAGGCCACCGAGTCCGCCGGCTCGACAACCCTCACGACGTCCTCCGCTTCGAGATTGAGACGGCAATTGCCAAGAGCATCCCCATCATACCTGTGCTGGTTGACCGCGCGGAGTTTCCCGGAGAAGACGAGGTGCCCGCCTCGATACGCCCGCTATTTAAGGCGCAAGCGCATATTCTCAATCCCGAGCAAGGTGAATATGAAACCCGAATCGAAAAACTCCTGGTCCGGATAGAGGAATTCGTGGCTCTTGCCCCACACGAGGAACCCCAACGCAGCTTCGACGACCGCATCGAAACCATTGCCGATTCTCTCCCCACGCCATTGGCGAAGATTGCGGAGTGCGCCTGGTTAGAGCCTGACCGGCGGACGATCCATCTCAATCGCCTGTTCATGGAAGGACTTCGTCTACTCTCCCTGGTGGCATTGCACGACACGATCGCCAGCGGATGCTTTGGAAGCGGCCAAGCGAACCCCAACGCGTCACTCCACCTTATATCGCGGGATATGACGCTGAATGATTGGTACACGATTCTACGCAATTCGATTCAGGACAAACGCGCCGACACGGTCACACTTATCGCACCCGAGATTCAGGATTGGGCTGAAAATTCCGAAATCGCCGCGCTGATCGAAGATATGCTCAAACCGCGCGGCGCGTGGCGGTATGACGACGAGCCCGGCCGCTATACGAGCATGGAATCGCCCCGGGTTCTGGAAAGCAATATCCTCAAGCTGTTCGGAGATTTTCTGTTCTTCAAACGATACATTTTCGTTTCTGTGACCAGCCCTCCGAGCAGCATGGACAATACCTTCTCTTGCCGGATCCTGAGAGGGTTTGACCTCACGAACAAGGAGGTTAGTCTGGTCGTTTCCGATGAAGCAGACTGGAATCCCCGGGCCCAGGAACTGTATCTGCTGGACATCGACGAACGGCAATGCCTATCCCTGGAACCCGCCCTCTGGTTCGGACTTGGCTATGAATCGGATCAGGTCGGCGGACTCTGCAAATTGCACTTGGAAGAAGGTGAAGCGCACATCCTCCACGTGGAGGCGTTTCGTTCGCACGACAGACTGCTCTTGCTTGATTCTCAGTGGCAGCAACGTGTCGGCAATGCGGCGGTCCCGAGGTTGCCCGGCAATCCGCCGATGATCTGTCGACCGGCCAATCTGGGCAAAGCACTCAGTGGCTGGCTTGGGTCCGATCGGGTCGCGGAGGCGTGGGGGATTCACGCGGCGGGCCGCAAAAAAGTCGCGATTATCGAAGATGCTTTCGATGAAACGGCCTGGCAGCAACTCAAGGCGATTGCAAATCCGCCACGGAACCTCGATAGCATCGCCGATAAGTTCCGCTTGGAGAACCCTCCTTTCCGGGTTGGAGAACTGGTTGACATTTACCGTGGCGTGGAGAAAGGGCAGGAATCGATTTCCAGCCTCGCGTTTCACATCCTGCGGCCCGAAGTGCAGGACGATAAAGAGGTCACGCGGTGGTTTGTCGATCGGTACAACAACTGGCGACGTGTTTCCCACAAGAGCGTCAACAGTCCATACGCGGCAAGCGCGGTGGATGACCGTGACACTCCGCCGTTTATCATTACGGAATTCGTCGTCGGCGGTCGATCGTTGGAAACGCGTATCCAGCGGGAAGGCGAGGTCGACCGGGAATGCCTTATTCGCGTCATACGGGAAGCCATTCGATTGTGCACGGCCGCCCACCGCAATGATGTCTACATGCTGACGCTCCCCCCCCGCCATTTTCTAATTGACGACCGAGGTGACTATCGGATCACCGGATTCGAAACGGCCGTGTCGGGCGATGCGGATCTGCGCGCGATCGACTGGGACCGGTTCAGTAAGGACTCACGACGAATGGCCCCCGAAATCGACCGCGGGGCGACGCGTCCAACGGTCGCGATGGACGTATTCGCCATCGGGGTGCTGCTGCAACAGCTCCGCGATCGATCCCCAAAGGCGATTCCATTTCCGGCGCCGGAAGACTCGGCCGAGCTGCTGGACGTGCTCGCATTTCACTGTCTCGCAACGGACGTTAACCTTCGGTTCCGCTCGATGGAACAAATTGAACGATTCGTATCGGAGTACCTGTGCGACGGGGCAACCAACGTTCCGCGAACCGTCGAAGTTCCAGCCGGACCTATTCGCGCGAACGGAAATGACCACTCCGAAGCGACGGTTGCTGGCTTCAGAATGGGCGCGTATCCCGTCACCAACTTCGAATACCAGCACTTCTGGATGACCACCGGCCATCGGCCTCCCTGCAGTGGCGATAACTTCCGTCTCCGTGGTCCGTGGTGCCCCGTTATCGGTGTTGACTTCGCCGATGCCCAGGCCTACTGCCAGTGGCTTTCAGATAGAACGTCTCTACGCTGGCGATTGCCGTCGGAGGCGGAATGGGTTCGAGCCGCGGTTCTGGACGGAGTTTCCGACTATCCCTGGGGCAACGAGGACCCGTTGAATCCGGCTGGCAAGTCCGAAGGGGCAATTGCGGACCCGATCGTTGCCGAACCCCGAGCCAATTTTGGATCGCGTTTCCGGGGCCCCACCCCGGTCGGCTCGTTTGTCTCCGGCAAATCCGCCGGAGGTTGTTATGACATGGGCGGCAACGTTTGGGAATGGTCCACCAATTGTCTCAGGGACGGCGCGCCATTCCGTGTGATCAAGGGCGGCGCTTATGGGTTTGGCAAGGAGAGTCTGACGGTGCGAGCGAGGAACCGGGCGCTCGCTGCGAATCGTTCGGGGCATTTGGGATTCAGAGTACTGTGCGAGGGGACGGATTAACGATGAACACGACGGAATCGATGCAGAAGTTCAGCCAGAAAACGGACGTAATCGGCGAGAAGCTCGTATACGTGAGCCAACCGTATTACGCACCCGAGTCGCCCTTCGAGGGACGCACGGAAGAGTTGAACCTCATCACGGCGGCCTGGATGAGGCGCAAGGGCCGTCCCCCGCTTTCGCCGCTTCTGCTGGGCGAACCGGGCGTAGGCAAGAACCGGCTCGTGTACGAACTCGCGCGACGGACCGGCAAAGACCTCTACATCTTTCAGGGCCACGAAGACGTGACGGCCGAGGACCTTGCCTGCGCCGTGCGGTTCAGCGACGACGCGACGCGCAAGATGGACTACGTGGTTTCGCCGCTCGTGACCGCCATGCGTACCGGCGCCATCTATTTCATTGACGAAATCGCCAAAATCCGGCCGCGGGCTCTGGCGCTTCTGGTAAGTGTTCTCGATGAACGACAATATATCGATTCTACGCTTTTGGGTGAACGGGTCTACGCCCACCCCGGATTCCGGTTTATCGCGGCTACCAACACCGCGGACCTCGAAGGACAAAGTATGCCGGAGTTCATCCGGTCCCGGCTGCGGCCAATTATCAAGGTAGGGTATCCGCCCCGGGACGAAGTAAACCGGATTCTGAAAGCGCAGCACGCGCGGCTCCAAACGGATGGCGACCATTTACTCGATTATTTCTGGGTGTTGTGGGAACGTAGTGGCATGACGAACCCGCCCACGCCACGTGACGCTATCTATACTTTCGATCTCGCGCTCAGCCTGGCGGATTTCAACGCCATGGGACTGCGCGAAGCCATAATGCATCCCGGCGCCGACCACATTCGCCTTGAGAGCGCGGTTACGAGCGATGGCCTGGCCAAGGAACATGTCGAACAGGCATTCAACGAGCTGTTCCGCCGCAGCGATGGCGCGCAAGAAACTGCCGATACCCATGGTTGATTCGCTCAACGCGTTGCGAATGCTCGTTGGGGAAAGCGAGCTGCTGGCGGTGCCGTCGGTACATTTCCGTACGGCATTCGCCGAACATGTAAACCGCGCTTGCGCCACGCAGAACGTCGACGCCGTCGCCATCGAACTCGGCCCTGGAACAGCGTATGCCCTCGAGGGCGCATTGAAAGATCTCGGAGTTGCCCCCCGCCGCCGAATCGAATTACCCGTTATGCTGGGGCTGGCCCGGCGCAACGTTCGGATCAGACCCTCCGCGCAGAAAGCCGCCCGGCTACTTCAGGAAACGACCGGAAGGGAGCTTCACGAACTTGAGCCCTCTATCCTGAAGGAGGTTCTCGGGTACTCCTCCATGTCCGTTCTATTTCTCTCGGCGACGGATTCGATCATCGAGGGCGCCCGATGCTCGCTTGAACTGGGCGTGCCGCTCTACGGCGTTGATCTCGATGACACCGCCCCGCGTATTCCCGGTGAAACGAACATACAGGATCCCGCCCGCGCCAGCGGGAATCTGCCCCCCTTCGTGGCGCGAAACGCAAGCTTCAGCGAGCGCCAGCGCGACGATGAAATCGATACCCGCCGGGAGATCGCGATGGCGGCCCGGCTCAAGACGATTTTAAGCCGGCACAAACGGGTTCTGTTCGTGTGCGGTCTGGCGCATTGGATTCGGATCAAGCGCCTCTTGGCAGACGACGCGGTTCGCCCGGCTCCCTTGCCGGAGCCCTCGCATCAGGCCCTCGACTTTCAACAGGTTCTGGTTCACCCACTCGTGGCCATCCGGTATCTCGACATCTTCCCCGAGTGTGTCGCCCAGTACGAGAAGTCCCGCACCACGGCGGACAACCCGCTGACGAGCACCCATGAACCATTGGATCTTCATCAGATTTTCATGGCCAAGATGCGCGACGCCTACCGCGCCTACTTCCGAGACGAAGATTCCGGCGATCAACTGCATCGCATAGCGGAGGATGTCGAAGCCTGCGGCGACTTCCGGGGGCTGCTGGAAAACCTTACAATCCTGAAGCAGATCGAGACCCCGGATTTATTCACCATCATGTCTGCCGCTCAGACCGTCATGAGTGAATCCTTCTGCGAGACCCTTGCCGACACGTTCCTCACCTTTATCAAATGGGCGACTCCCAAGGACTATCCGTCCACGCCCATTCTGGCGCCCGTTCCAAACCAGCCCCACGACACCGATATGCGCGTCGTGATTATTGATGAGGAGGGCAACCGGAGCGGGTATTTCTACCTGAATGCGAAACCCGGTCCTTCGTCGTTCAAAGTTCAGGTAAAGATTCCATGGGACTGGGACGCCGAGCCGGAATCGCAAGCACGCGAGGCACGCGACGGCGGGAAGAGCAACTGGTATCCGAAAGTGGATATGAGCGTGGCGCTGCACCTGCGTGCCGTCGAAGTTGCCCGGCAGAACGAGAAGAAGCCTGCGAGCATCCCCTTCGAGGGCAGCCTCATGGAGGGTATTGATGTGCGGGCGACCATCCGGGCGCACAGCACCGGTCTGGAGCAAGTGTACGTGCGGGAATCGCCCCGTGTCGTCTCTTCGGGGCCAACAACCGAGTTGGACGGATTTCCCGTCGTGATGTTGTCCAGTCTTGAAGACCCGCCGGGCGCTCGGTGGGGGTTCTACGGCGATTCACTGTCGAGCTACAACAAATACGTACGCGATCAGGAACGGCTCGAACGGGCAAAACGGGAGATGGGACGCAGCCTGCTCACCGACATTGCGTACACGAAAAAGCCAGAGCGTTCGGACTTGTCCACGAAGGACTGCGAGGTGGAATCCATTTCCCTTCTCGGTAAAGTTGCCTTTCATCCCGGGTGTTTCACCATACGGCAGACGGCCTGGTGGGCGGAAGACAGCGATTACCGGCGAAACCCCATTCTGAATTACAGCTCCTTAGGCGGGCAAATGCCGGAGGACATGAAAGAGTACTACCGAAAGAAGGGCATCGAGCTTAGCGGGCAGCCCTGGCACACCGCCATGCTATTGACCGCGGTCCCCTTCGCCAAAACGAGTATGACGGTCGTAGCTCCGGACGGCTACTCGATCCCGTCGATTGTGTACCGCGAAGCCACACGCCGCAAGGCGGTAATCCGCGCCGTGCCCTTGTCCTATTTTTCGCGCGAGGCCTTGCGCGAAATTTCCTCGCTGTTGCGCGTACCGACTGTGGGCCGAACGAAAGAAGACGACCTGCCGATATACCCCGCGCACATCATCCGCAAATTGGGCGATCCGTATGTGAACCGGCACCTCGTGCCCGAGTGGGCGCGCAACTATGGAGTGAAGGAGCACGCGCTCCATGACTGACCCGACCTCCGATCTCGCGGGAATTCTGAAACAACTGCAAGAGGCACTAGGACAGCCCAAATCGGGACGCTTCGATGCGCTAGCCAAAATACCGCGAGACTTGGTCTACGACGATCAGGACTTGAACGGGGTCCTCTACGGCGAAGCTGACGTCACGCTTTCCCCGGCAAGCATCTTCTCGGGCACGTCCGAACTGTTTCCCCACAACGACGATGCAACGCCCTTGGACGTCGTCTCAAGGGGCGCTGACCTTCTGGATAGCGGCGTGCCGCTTTCGAACGGCGACTTGACGCGGCTGTGCAACTTCGCCCGGCGCTGCTTGCCCGTATGGCCGCATCCTCCTAAGGAACCCATTTCTCCCCGGGTTGGAGAATTGCTCGATCGGCTCCAAACGATCGCGGGCGAACGCGCCAACGATGATCTCCGGCAGGAAGTATGCCAGGTACGTTGGGAGTACCACGAGTGGCGGGGCGAGTTTGACCTGGCCCGCGACGCGCTGGAAACGGTCATGCAAGTTTACATGCGCAGAAACGAAGAAACCCAATACGCGCGCGCGCTGAACAACTACGCCTACCAGTACCAGCGTGAAGGAAAATGGGCCGACGCCGCCCGGGAATACGAACGGGCCGCCACTATTTTCAAACGAGTTCGTAACGACATCGATTACTCGAACTCCCAACAGAACTACTGGGAATGCCGCTTCGAAATGGACGGACTGAAAAGCGTGGAATTCATGAAACCAGAGGTTCAGCGCCTCGTCATGGCGATGCACAATCGCAAGGACTGGAGGCAACGCAAAGGATTTCTCATCCTGGCCAGGATTGCGGAATCAGAATCCAATCTTCCGGAAGCAATCAAGTTCGCCCAGTTGGCCGTGGCCGTCGACAAGGCGGCGAACACCATCTACCTGGATCAGGATACCGCCTTCTTAGAGGCCCTCGAGAAGAAGCTGCAAAGCGACCCGTCACGAAACTGATCCGATGTCCGAGGAATCAGGCCTACCGGTCCGCGTGGCGGCGGTCGACGAACACGACACTCTTGCCGTTCGGCTTCGCCATCTGACGCGTTTGCGCCAGCACTTCAAACATTTTCTTGGCAGACTTGAAATGGCGGTGCTGGGTATGCGCTACTCCGATAGACAGTGCCATCAACGGGTACCTGGCCTCTTTGCCTTTTCGGTCAGTGGCGACCACGAATCCTTGCTGCATTTCTTTCGCGGTATAGAGCTGGCCGACGGTGCTGTCGAAGGTCTGCATGAGCGTGCTGCAGAAGCGCTCGTAGTCTCCCAGATTCACCATGACCACAAAATGCTCTCCGCCGAGGTGGGCGACGAAACACTCGTAGAGTCCGATGTTGCGTACAAGCTTCACCAGCGTCTGCGACATGAACTCCAGCGCGCGTTTTTGGCCCTGTTGGCCGTACGCGGCGCAATAGGGTTTGAACCCAACGATGTCGATGTAACAAGCGGCGATGGCCATGCCGCGGGCGAGCTTGTGGTTGATCTCGCGTTTGATGGCTTCCGTGCCGGGGAGGTTCGTTGTGGGATTTCGCCGGTCAATGGATTCCTGAAGCGCGTTCAGCCCAGCAAGTTTCTCGATCAAGTGATCGAGTTTAAAAGGCTTGGCGAGGAAATCATCCGCGCCCTGTTCGAGTCCGTGCTGAACCTCGGGCTCCTCGCCGAGAGCCGTCAGAATCAGGATGCCGATCTTGTAGAGTTCCGGGTCCTTCCGAATGCGGCGGCAGATCTGGTATCCGGTCACCCCCGGAAGCATGATGTCGAGCACGGCCATCTCTGGCTTAAACTCCTTCGCCATCTCGAACGCGCCGTCGCCGGTATGGATCACGGCAACCTCGTGTCCTTCGTCCAGCAGCTTGGTACGCAGGAGCTCCGCCAAATCGACATCATCGTCCACTATCAAGATTTTGCTCATCAAACATCCTTCCGTAATGTCCCCGGGGAACGCGGCCGAATCGGCAATGCGCCGCTACCATTATCATAGGTAATGGTTAACGCCGGAAACATTATACCACAAACACTTACGAAGGACAGAGACCGGTGGGCCACAAAAACGTCAAACCCTGTCACTTTCCGCCCCCTCGTTAATACCAGCGAGCGTATCCTCAGGTGGGGTCTCTTTTTCTTGGGCTTGTTCAACGGACTCAAATTGGGCTAAGAGTTTATGATACTGGTCGACGCCCCTTACAACGGAAAGGCCGGGTAACGTCTCGCCCGTTGCTCGATTTGGCATGTACGCGGAAACGACGCCGACAATCGTCGTATGCTTGCTTATTTCGCTGTCGTCTAGCTCCATCCCATGCATGACGCTCCAAATTGCCGGGCCTCCACTTACTCCATTGATTGCCACGCCGTCAACTAAATACGCACTCTCTTCCTGAACCCAGGCGCTTATGCTACCGGAAAAGAAACACAAATTCGCGGACGGAATTGCTGGATAACCTAGCCACGCAATGGTGTTGCCGATCTTGAGATACTTGTCTTTCGGAGCCAGAGGTAGTGGCTCTGTCGGAAAAGGGATATCATTTCCATCTATCAGAATCGCAGCGGTATCTCGCTGAGAATCAAGAAAAACCGCCCTATCTGTGCTTTGAACCAGTATCGTTGTGTTTGAACTCTCATGCACAATCCTGATCGGCTCCAGCCAATCATGAGCGTGATCAATCACGTGTGCTGCGGTTGCAATGCCGCAAATTCGCTTGTCTGTATTGTTCGAGACAAGGAAACCTGTACCTGACCCATGGGGTGTGAAAATCCGAACAACATGCGGCTGAACCTGCTCTACAATCGAAGACCAACTCACCGATGCCATTGAAGCTGCCTCCTCTTATTCTTCAGATTTGTCGTTCACCGGGCATTCCAGTTCTTCATTCGAACTCGACAGAAACAGCACTGCGCTAGCAGTCATGTTAAGAACGTATTCAGCGACGTGCCTCGGAGCCGGATGACCTGGAGCCTCTTGACTGTGAGCGTGCGGATTTGTGAGTGTGGGAACGCCGCTTTCAAGCAGGGTTCTAAGTCCTGTCATTTGGCTTTGAAGCCCGGCTGGAATGAGGCCGTTCTTCAAACAAATGTCGATAAGCAGTTTCGCGGTGCCCCGTTTCTCGCTGAACTCCCAGTTTCGCTGACGGCATATAGCTTTCATGATGCTCTCGAAGCACTTTCGCGCCTCCACAAGAGAATCGCCATGCTCACCGTTCCGGTAGTGCCGGTGTGCCTTCAGAAAATGGGCGTTGGCACTGCCGAATTTTGAATCTGAGAGGACCATGAAAGCGGGCCGGACTATCTCGTTGTGTGCAAATTGAGAATCAACCCTCACGACCAAACCACTCTCGAACAGGTATCCTACTCCGCGTTGGCGGAAACACTGATTCAATTCTCGGATTGCAGTATCCGCTCTTTTCGGTCCGTCAGCTTCGACTCGCCGAAGATCACCATCGATGAGCCGCAACGCCGCTTCGATCCCCCAGACTAGAATATCGATGTCGGACTCGTTCAAGAGAAAGTGCCGAAGTTCCTCTCGCATGTTGACAGAGTCACCGTTACTCTTGGGGTCGCACAGATTAAACCTACCCAAAACGCGGCGGATTTCTTGCACTAGCTCCACCCACCATAAGCGAACTTCCGGGACCGGTGAATTTCGCTTTGCTCCGAAATGCGTTCCGCCGTAGACCCCACCCCCGAAACTGCCACCGCCGACACCACTCGCTCCGAGCGGACTCGGTCCGAACACAGCCGGCCCAAACGCCATAGCTCCGGAAATATAGTTGCCTAACGCTGAATCTATGACAAGAAAAATCTGCACTCGGAGCTCTTTCGGAAGCTCATTGTAGACGTACACTTCAGGAAGGTCACCACGCTCTCGTCGCCGACGCAAATGATACGGTTCATACTCATCGGTCACACGCACGCTCCTCCCAACACCCGATGAATTCTCTAATTGTTGGAGTAATGTTCTATAGAGTTGCAAACGGCCTTGGCATTAAGATTTCCACAACTCCCGCACCATAAAGACTAAGTGAATCGACCGTCGTTCCCGCGCTTACACCATTATCATAGTACATAAAGCGCCGAATCAGCAAGAAATGTCGCGCGCGCGAAGCTGGTCGCAATTCGGCAAGCGTTTGTAAAGTGTGAAGTTAGCGCCGCAACGGAGTTGGGGCGCGGTACGTTAGCTCCGGAATCCTGTCAATTGATTTGTCTTTGGCCACGTTACTCCCTATACTACAGGTTCACTGCCGCCACTTCGGCAGGCTCGGGTAGTTAGTGAGAAAGAGGAAGATGACATGAAACGATTCGCCGTCTTGGCAATTCTTGTTTTGGTCGCCTTGAGCGCATGCAAGAAGGAACCGCCACCTCCACCACCTCCGCCTCCGCCCCCGCCTCCCACTGCGGAAGCCTTGGAGCGGCAAGTGATGGAGAAGGTCAATCCGCTGGTCAGCCCCGATCCCGCGAGCGGGAAGGAACTCCGCGAGACCTTGTCAAAAGAGGTCGCGAGTCTCAAGACGGAATTGAACGGAAGCAGCGCCCAGAACCGCATCACAAATAACTTCATCGACAAACTGAAGGAAGCCCACCAGAATGAGCAGTGGGACCTGGTGCTGAATCTTTGCGAAGCTGTGGACGTCCTGGATCCGGGCAATACCCGGACCCAACGATACCGCCAACGGGCGGTCGACGAGAAGAGCCGGCCCGTCGTTGCCATGAAAGGCATCATGGAAATCGAAGGGGTCACCAACGTCTTCCTGGATATCTATCTCCCAACGACGGGACAGACCGAACACGAGCAGGTACGCGAGGGCGAGGAGTTCCACGGATTGCTACTGGAACGCATTATCGGAAACAATCAGGGCGTCCGGCTGAAGTACAAGAAGACCGACACCACGTTCGACGTGTATAAGTAGATCCGGTGCGTCGGATGCCGGCGCGGGTTGACGCGATGATGTGCAGATTCGCAGCGGACAAGTTCGCCTGGATGGCAGTGGCATTGCTCGTGGTCGGTTTGGGTTGCGAGGACAGTTCACTTCCCGCGCCGCCACCGTCGGCCGGCGACCCGGCGGTCACTGAAGAAGCGATAACGGCCGAAATCGAGAAGGGGCTCCAGCCGCTGTACGATTTCGTTCCGATCCTGACGCGGCAGACGCCGGTTCCGCCCGCATTCGCTCAGACCATGCGCGAACACTTGCGGCAGGCGAACGAGAAGTACCACGGCACGCCCGAAGGCAAGGAAGCGCTCCGCAATGCGGTGCGTCATCTCGAAGACGTGCTGGTGGTGGCGCGCGAAAAGCAGAACGGCCTGGCCGTCCTGTTGATCTGTGAACTGATTCGCATCGTGGAGCCCAACAATTCCCGGGTCGCGCGGTACGAAGAGTGGGCGACCATCGAAAAGAATCGTCCCGTCGTCATGTTGCGCGGCTGGTTTGTGGATGAGGAAAAGGATCCGCCCGTTATCAACGCATTTATCGAGGTCTTCCTCCCGGAAACCGGAGAAGTCGAACACTTGCGGGCGCGCGAAGGCGAGGAGTTTCTGGGCCTGAAGTTTCGGAAGATTTTGGGGAAGCGGCGCGGGATGCTGTTGGAGTACCTGAAGACCGGTGATCTGTTTGAGGTATACCTTCGTTCATGGCCATGAGTTCTGACGTGAAATATCGCTTGCTGGTGGCCCTGTGCATCGTGGCGGCTGCCTTCATCGCCTACGCAAATTCTTTCCACAATGGCTTTGTCTGGGACGACGCCTCGTCGGTATTGCTCCATGAAGATGTGAAGAATGCGCGCCTCGCCGATCTCTTCACCAAAGACCAGCACGCCTATGGCCGGGGCCAGGGCAATTTCTACCGGCCGCTGGTCTCCTTGTCGTTTGCGATCGACTACGCGTTGACGACTCGCGGACAGCAACCGCCGCTCAACCAATTTGGCGTGCCGGATATCGGCACGTTCTATTTCCATTTCACCAACACTGCTTGGCACGCCCTCGCGGGAGTCTTTCTGTTCCTGATTCTCGCCCGGCTAGGCGCGCCGCGGTTGGTTCAGGTCTGCGTGCCGCTTCTTTACGTCGTACATCCGCTGCACACGGAGGCCGTCACGTACATCAGCGGACGCGCCGATCCCATGGCCGCCGCCTTTGGATTTGCCGGTTTGCTATTCGCGGTGCGTTCCACAGAGGGCGCGCGCAATCTGCTGAACGCCGCTGCCGGAACGCTCTGTTTCGCGCTGGCGTTGCTCTGCAAGGAATCGGCGCTCATTTTCCCGTTCCTTGTCTTGGTCATCCTTCTTCTAGTTCGCAAAGGGACCAGCGCTGAGAGTTCCGACGAGCCGCGCCGTTCGCCCATTTCTGTGCTGGCCGGGGCCGGATTGGTACTCGTCGTGTATGGCATGTTGCGGGCAACGGTCCTTCATTTCGCTTCGGACTCCACAACCGGCGACCGCGGGCTCGGAGCGCGGCTCCTGGAGACGCTTCAGGCCTTCGCGCTTTACGTGAAACTCATCTTCGTTCCCACGAACCTCCACATGGAACGAACCCTGAACGGTGTTGGCGCCTTGACCGCGATCGTGGGCGCCCTTTTGTTGATCGTCTGTCTTGGAGCGGGGTTCTGGGCATACCGGGTCGGCAGGCCGCGACTGGCCGCGGCGGTTTGCTGGTTTCTGCTTACCTGGATTCCCATCTCGGGGATCTTCCCCCTCAACGCGCCCATGGCCGAACACTGGATGTACGTACCGCTCGCCGGTTTCCTGTGGGCGTTCTTCGAGATCCTTGCTCCGGGGCTTCAAGGCCGCGGACCTCGCACCGTCCTGGCGGCAGCGACCTACGCCGCCGCCCTCTGTCTCGTTGCCCTGACGGCATCCCGAAACCTGGACTGGCGCAGTGACGAAACGCTATACCGTGCCACATTGGAAAAGAACCCCGAGTCTATTCGCGTGACCTACAATCTCGCGGTAACCTACGAAGACCTGCTTGAGAACCTTCCTGGCGCGCGGCGGAACTACGAACGGGTTATCGCGCTCTACAAGGAGAAGAAGGCGGCCGAAGACAGCCCCGGCCCGGAACGGTTCTGGGATGACGAGCTGGAATCTCACCTCTCCCTGGGACGCATCTTCATGGAACAGCAGCGATTCGATCGGGCCGCGCAGCACTTCGCCACGTTGTTGCAGGTTGGCCCAACCGAGTCTACGCGTCCGCTCCTTCACACCGCTGCCATGGGGATGGTGCAGAGCGCGCTCGCCATGGGCCGCACGGCAGAAGCAAAACAGATCGTCGAACAATTGCGGGACAAATTCCCCGAGATTTCGAACCAACTGAACTCGCTGGTGCAAGGGTTACCGGCGTGATGGCCCGTATCGCCTCACGGGTTTCGCTCCACCACATACTTTGAGGAAAATCGCCGACCATGTTGAAACAACGTCTCATTCATCCGGAGATCCTTGAAGCCATCGCCGCTGCGGGCCACGGATCTCGCATTCTCATTACAGACGGGAATTATCCGGCGAGCACGTGCCTGGGTGAGAACGCGTCGCTTATCTATTTGAACCTTGCCCCGGGTCTTGTGACGGTGACGGATGTATTGGGCATATTGCTCACGGCTGTGCCCGTCGAGGACGCGGCGGTCATGGAACCCGAGGACGGCCCGGAGCCGCAGATCTTCTCGGAGTTCCAGCGGATGCTGCCCGAGATTGAGCTAACGAGGTTTGGCCGGTTCGAGTTTTATGAAGAAGCCTCCGGCCCGGAAACCTGTCTGCAGGTCGTCACCGGAGAACAGCGCATTTACGCCAATCTCCTGCTGACGATTGGCGTGGTAATGCCATGAGACGTGGTGCGTCTGATTCCGGCACACTTTTTGGGGCGATTTCGCAGAATTAGTAAGCCTGTGGGTGACTGTACCTTATCGCGTGTGAGCTTACCTTAGGTGACCGGAAAAGCTGAACTTGCGTCATTCTAGCGCCACCGTATGGGCGCTTTCTTTGGGGTAGGGTTTTCTTGACAGTCCCCATACCCCGTGTTAGAATGGCTGGACGAAAACAGCGGTTAACTCCAAGTTTCTACAATAGATGGAGGTGGTTTCGATGGCTGACGATAAAGGCCGCAACCAGCATGGTGGCTCCGACGACCAGGATAACGAAACCGATGGATTCGGTACCGCGGATTCTGGCGATTCGGATTTTGAGTCCGGCGACAGCGGCTTGGGCAATCTTCCACCGCTGAGCGATTTCGAATCGTCGGCCGGAGGCGGATTCGACAGCGGTTTGCCGCCATTGAGTTCAATCGACTCCGACGATAGCGGTCACTCCGCCGGGGGACTCCCTCCCATCAGCGATATCCCCGTGGAGACACCACAGCCGACTGGCGGCGCAATTCGACCGCCTGCCCCCGAATACGGCAGCACTCCGGTTTTTGGTACGCCGTCCTCGGACAGCGGGTTGGATACTCCGTCAGGAACGGGATTCCAAGACCTTTCGGCCGATAGCGATTTCACGCCGGAGACTCCCGAAGTCGCACCTCCCGGCCCCGAGTCGGATATCGACACTCCCCTCTTTGACAGTGCGTTTGGCGGCTCCGGTGGTTTCAGCGCCGCAGCGGACACGTCCGCGCCGACCCAGGCGATGGAGACTCCCATGTTCGGTGCGGATCAGAACCAAGGATTTGACGCGGACGCCTTCGGCAGCGGCGGTGGCCGCGGTTTCGACCAGGGCACGCCGGTACCGGATTTCGGTCCGGATACGGCTGCGCCGACTGCAATGACGCCTCCTCCCGCACCCCAAGCTGCCGCGAAATCCGGCAAGGGCGGCGGCGGCAAGGGAATTCTGATTGGCATCGCCGCGCTGATCCTCGGTTTGATCGGCGGTATCTTTGCTGGACCCTATGTACCTGGAATGCCGAATCCGGCAGCAACGGAAGCAGAACAGTTACGGGGCGAGGTAACCCGGTTGCAGGCGCAGAACCGGGAATTGCAGGGACGGACCACCGAAGCGCCTCTCTCCGAAGAGACAATCAACGAACTCCGGGCCCAAGAAGCAGAGCTGGAAGCCCAGATTGCTGAAAGCAGTGCGCAACTGGAGACTGCGCAGGCTGAGTACACTACGGTCTCGGCCGAACTGGATAGCGCGAAGGCCGAATTGGAAGCGACCAACGCGGATTTCGTCCAAGCGCAGGATGATTTTGAACGGCTCGTTAATGAGACTGCGATTACCCGTGCGCGCAAGGACGGCTTGGAAGCCGAGGTCACCCGGCTGGAAGGGCTTACGGGGCAACTCGAAGATGCCAACACGCGCCGCATGATTACGAAAGAAACGCTGGAAAGCAATATCGAGCGTCTCGAGATTCTGGTCAGCGAAGCCAGCCCGCTGGCACCCGAGAAGTACTCGCGTGAATCGCGTATGGCTGCCGTGGCAAACCTGAAACAGCGCGCCCAGGGAATGAACTGGGTCGATTCGCAGTTGCTGGATGCCTACACGGCACTTTACGTCCAAGAGTTGGAAATTGCCCGGTCGCGGGAGTACTTCTTCGCACGCCTTCCAGTCACGGATCGCTTTGGAACCACAACGATGAGTTGGGCTGAATGCGTGATGAACGGCAACTGGGGCGTTTATTACCGCACGTTGGACGGCGAGCATGTGGGCGTGTACCAGAGCACGTCAGCCTTGGGTTCGCCCGATTACCAGTTCCTCGACATTCGCGACGAAGCCGCACGCAGCAACGTGGAGGCCCAGATCTTCGCGTCGCGCACGGAAGGCTTCGAAGAGAAGCTTGAACTGTTGGCCAAGAAGCAACTCGTAGTCGATGACCGGACCCCGTTCCAGAAGAGCTTCGAGTCGCTGTAGTCGAAATACTGATTCATCTCATGGCCGCGATACCCACAGGGCATCGCGGCCATGCTCTTTTTGTAGGTCGGGAATGGTTCCCGACCAGCCTACCGCAGTGAGCCATAGAGCGTGCACCAATGAGACGCAAAGTCCCGCGAATACGGACGCGTCCTCAAAAAACGCCGTATGTAGATCATTTCCGCGGGTTTCGGATGGCACATAGATAAGGCGTAAATGCGAGTTCCCGGTCGATCCTGATCGGGAATCACTCCCGACCTACATTAGACCATGTTGGAAACGACGTGGATGGCGTGGCGGGGATTGCGGATGGCGCGCTTGACCATCTCGGGCCAGGTGTAGTTGCGGAATGCCTGGCGCGCGCTGAGCTTGAGGAAGAGCTTCTTCTGAAGTTCCGGCGACATGCTCTTGTTGCAATTGAAGGTATCGGGATCGCCCGCGGTGAAGCGGTCCCACGTAATGCCGGCCTTGAGAATCTCGTCCTTGAACTCGTCAAACAAGGCCGTGCCGGGGTACGGCGTCAGGTAGTGGATCGATGCGAAATCGATCTTTGCCTCCCGGATGAACTTCCGTGTCTGTTCGACGTCGTCGACGGTCTCGCCGGGTGTGCCGATAATGAAACAGCCGCGAACGCGAAGTCCGGCTTCATGTATCCTGCGCGCGGCTTCCATGTTCGCCTCGACGGAAGAATGCTTGACCATACGGTCCAGCATGCGCTGACTGCCGCTCTCAAATCCGATCGTCACCTGCACGCAACCCGCGCGCTTCATCAACTCGAGCACGTCCGGACGGATGCGGCGCGCGTGAATCTGGCACTCCCATTTCAGATGATGGAGATCGGCTTGTATCATCGCTTCGCAGATGGCACGGAAGCGGTCAATATCCGTCGCCATCAACTCGTCGAAGAAGGCAATGCTCTCGATGTGGTGACGATCCACAAGGTAACGAATCTCCTCCACGACGCGCTCGGGTCCGTGGAAGCGCAGCTTCGTCTCGCGCTTGGAATTGATGCAGTAATTGCAAACAAACGGACAGCCCCGGCTCGTGATGATTCCCAGGGTACGGTACGAGAAACCTGCAATCTCTTCCCCGGCGGCGGCGTACTGATCCAGGTCGAGTTGATCGCGTCGCGGTTCCGGAATGTCATCCAGCACCGGCGGCACAGCGGGCTCGATGATGCCCTCCAGTTTGCCCGACGTAATGGCCTGCGGGAAGGTCCATTCCGCCTCGCCACGAATCACGCAGTCACTGTGTTCGAGGGCCTCTTCCGGCATGGCCGTCGGATGTGCGCCGCCCATGACCACCGTAAGCCCGCGCTCCTTGCGGATGCGGTCGGCGAGTTCATAGGCGCGCAAGGCGTACATGGTCATAAAGGAAATGCCGACAATGTCCGGACGGAACTCGTCGAGTCCTGCCTCGACATCCTGACCTGCGATTTCATCGATAATCTTCGTCTGATGTCCGTCGGCTTGCAGGGTGGCAGATAAATAGGCGAGCCCGAGGTTTTCCTTTTTCAAGGACCGTGGGACGCTCGGGTTGATGAGTGCGATCCGCATCAGTGGGCTCCCACGACTTTGAAGAAGCGCTGTGCGCTGTACTTCCCGAGGCGAAGCATCCCTCCCACGCCTTCGCGGCGAAACGCATTGCCGAAGTGGTGCATCAGGGTCCTCGGCCGCCGCGTGAGCATGTGCCACTGCCACCGGCTCCACGCCAGTTCGTACATGGCCGCGATCTCGTCGGCCGAATAATTTGGATACGAGACCACCGCCTCGCCGGCGGGATCGAACTGCATCCAGCTATCTTTCGTAAGCCAACCGTTCTCTTTCGCCCGCGCGTAGAAGTTCGTGCCCGGGTACGGCGTGGCGATGGCGAACTGGAGCGTGCGCGTGTTCAGCCCGATAGCGAATTCGATGGTGCGTAACGCGCTCTCACGCGTCTCACCGGGTAGGCCCACAAGGAAGTTCGCGTGAGTTTGGATGCCATGCGCGCGACAGTCGTTGACCGTGCGCACCACGTCCTCCGGCTTCTGGTCCTTGGGGATCTGGCGCAGGACTTCCGGGTCGCCGCTTTCCACTCCGAACTTGATGGCCCGGCACCCGGCCTGCGCCATGGCCGCTACCACGTCGGATTCGATAACCGCATTGCCCATGCAACTGAAAGGAATCCCGAAGTTCCGGCTGCGGATTTCGTCGCACAACGCGAGGATGTGCTTCCGGTTAATCGTGATGGTGTCGTCGTCGAAGTAGAACTCGTCGGGATGATAGCGATCGATGAGCTCTTGGATCTCGTCGCACACAGCCTTGGGTTCGCGACGGCGGTAGTTTCGCTTACCCGCGAACGGCGCAATCGTGCAGAACCCGCATTCCAGCGGACAGCCCCGCGAGGTCAGGATCGTGACCGAACGGCCCAGACAGAAAGGATCGTTGTACTTCTCCATGGCCATCAGCTCCCACGCGGGACGCGGGATAGCATCGAGGTCACGAACCAGCGGCACAAACTCGGTCGCGGGCGAATCCTGCGTGACCAACCAGGGACGCGGTTCGAGAGAAATGGCTTCGCCGATGACTTGATCGTACTCGCCGTGAATGACCGCTGTGAATCCAGCCTCGATATGTTCCACCGGCGTGGCGGTGGCATGGGCGCCGCCCGCAATGGTGGGGCGATTCAGCGCCTCAAGGGTAGCCAGATCGTCCGACCAACTGGGAGCGCTGGTTTCCATGAAGACCACCTCCGGGCCAAAGGAATCGGCGCACTCGCAAAGTTCGTCGAGCGTGATCCCCTGCGCGATGCAGTCGAGCACTTTGACCTCATGGCCGTCGGTTAACAAGCGAGACGCCGCGTACCCCAACTGAAACGGGAAGGGATGATAATCGATCCCGACGGCTTTCGGTTTGCGCTTGTGCGGCCACCGCGAACCCGCGCGGCAAAACGGCCCCGGAGGATTTAGCAGCAGCACTTTCATAGGCACGTCCCGGCAAAGACCACATCGGTGAAGAAGGAACGAAAGAACATCCCCCTAGATCCCCCTTCAAAGGGGGAACGGAGTGCAACGCTTCGCATTGCACATACATCAACCAAGGCTTGCGATGAGTAGTAACGGACGGCCCTGTCGGCGTTGCACAGAAGTGAGCGCAATTCCCCCTTTGAAGGGGGATTAGGGGGGATGTTCTTTAGTGCTCGTGGTGCGAACACCTCAACATCCGCGCGCCAAGGCCACGGTTGCCGTAGCGTTCTAAATGAATTCGAACTGCGCATCGTTGTGCACCATGGCTTCGTTCATAATCTGGTTGTACCTGACGAACCGGCAATCGAGGTTATTGCACTCGTGCGGTTGAATGCCGTCAATGGCTTCCCAATGCTCCTCGCTGTACCAGAGATCGTGGAGCGGCGTCTCGAAGCAGTTGCCGATGGAATGCCGATCCTTGCGGTGCCGGTAATAACAGCAGAGATACACCTCGCCCATCGGATCGACGGTCAACTGCAAGGGCGTCAGCCAACAGTGGGTCGTCATGTTGATCTTCTCGGTCCCGCCGACGATCGCCATTCCGGGGTAAACCGGGCGCAAACGCGCGAGCGTCTGGTTGACCTCCTCGCTCTGTTCCTCCGTCAACTCCGAGGCGACGAGCCGCGCCGCTTTAAACTGGATCGAATCGACCTTCAATTCAAGCGCCAACTGCACGCATTGCTCGATTTCGTGGACGTTGTTTTGGTCCAGCACGACCTTGATGCTGATCTTGACCTTCGTCTTGCGCTCGTTGCGCAGGGCGATCATGGCTGCAATATTCTCGCAAACCGCTTCGAACCGCGCCTCGGGAGTCTTGGGGCGTTTCACCGCGTTGGCCGTCTCCGGCGTAGCGCCGTCGAACCCGACGCGCACGTAGCTTGCGCAGTCGACGAGCGCCGATGCGAGTTCGCCCTTGAGCTTCGTACCGTTCGTCAGCAGGCCGATACTCTGCCCTTTGGCGTGCATATCGCGAACCAGTTCTGCGAGATTGGGATGCAGCGTGGGCTCTCCCCCGCCGCAAAATTCGACCCCGCGCACGCCGAGGTTGCGTAGATCTTCGATTAACCCGAAAAGCCGCTCGCGCGACATGACGCGGTCGAGATTCTTGTTCGTGTTCTCGGCGTTGTACTCGCACCAGAGGCAATCCTGATTACAGACGTAGGTGGGATACACGATCGCCGTGCGCGGCGCGGGCATCTTTCGCTCCAGGATTGACTTGGCCTCAGGCCAATGGGTCAAAATGCGGCTCTGTAACGTGTCGAATACTTCCAACTGGCTCCCGGCCTTGGCGACATCCTCCCGGACGCCGGTATCGCGGCCGTTGCCGCGATGCTGCGACGATCCGACCCCGCCGCCGGGCAATTCCACCGCGCTCTTGCCGTTGCCGCTGTTTCTGTTCATGCGTACCCCTCAGTCGTCTGGACGCGAAATCCGTGCTGCGCCGGCGGTGATACCATGCCGGCAATCGGGGTCAACGCGCCTCGCTGCGAATAGTCCGGGCCGTGCTCCGCATCGAGCGCCGACAAGCGCATCCACATGGCCGGATTGAAATTCTTCTGCTGCGGCTTGCTGTAATTCTTGATGACAAACTTGATGATACGAATCTTCGAATCCCGCGTCAGGCGCACGCGCCCCTGATCGGTCACATACAACTCGATGAACTTCTCGTCCTGCTTGCGAACGCGAAACCGTTTCCGAATCTGCGCGAGTCCGCCCTGCGAAGTCGCGGAGAGCGTATGCGTTCCGGTAGGCAACGTGATTTGAAACTGGCCGTCGTCGCTGTTGCGGCCCATCGTGAACGAGCGATTGATCACCGGTTTGTCGTCGATGCTGATCTGCATGTCGACCGGCGCTTTCGCGCGGGCGTCTTCGTCGACGAATACCTTGAGAAATACGGTGCCGCGATCGGCCGCGCTCTTTCCCGATGCGGAAATGAGCGGCAGCCGCGCGTCGTCATTCGAGGTCGTTTCGCAACCCGTGAACGTAAGCGCGAGCGCTATCATCGCAATTAGGAAGAAAACACGCACGTTATTGAATCCCTCCACCCGGCGCGGCGTAGATGGGCTCGTCAGACACCTTCATCTCCCATCCGCCCGGTCCTGCCTCTGACTTGGGCTTAAAGTAGAGCGCGCAGAAGGTGCGTTCCTTCATTTCAAAGGACTGTTCGATGGTCGAGTTCCCTTTGCGCGTCGTGGCCTTGATCGTGTGCGTGCCTGGCGTCAGGGTGAACCGGAACTGGTCGCTGTAATGCCCCTTGGAACTGCTGAAGTTCCGGTCTACCGCAACCCGGCTGTCGATCCACACCTTAAGATCCATGGGCACCACCGCGTACTGATAGCTGTCCATGTACACGCGCAAATGGAAGTTGCCGTTGGGATCGTCAAACGTTGCGGCCTCTTTCATCGTGCCGCAGCCGGAAAGGACGACAAGTGCGAGAGCGAAACCAGCAATTCGTGATGTACGCATGACGTTGATCCTAGTTGTTACCGACAAATCCCGTGAATGCCTTTTCCTTGCTCGAGAAGTAGCTCACGAAGCTTTTCAACCCGTGTACCTTCGCGCGAAGGTCCGGGATGTTCTGAATGTTCCGGAGCATGCGCCACATTTGCGACGGGCGCAGGTAGAATCCGCGTAGCCCTTCGTCGATGAAGCCGTTGATTTGATCCACCGACAAGCCCGGCAACTCCTGGGTGGAGCGCTGCTCGAAGTTCTCGTCGACCCAATCGCGCCAGGTCGGTTGTTTGAGAAATCCGTTGTCCTTCGCCCACTGGTAATACGTAGTGCCGGGATACGCCACGACCGCAGTAAATTGCGCCGTGTCGATGGGGAGTTTCTTGGAGAGGTCCAGGGTTTTTCGCGCGGTCTCGGGCGTCTCCCCTGGTCCGCCGAACATGAAACACCCATGCACGCGAATCCCCGCCTTGTGGGCATTCTCCGCGAAGCGGTGCATCTGGGCCACGGTGGCGCCCTTCTTCACCGCGTTCAGCACATTCTGATCGCCGAACTCGAAGCCCACGCACAGCCAGCGGCAACCCGACCGCTTCATCAGCTTCAGCACTTCGATGTCGTTGACATCGACGCGGGCATTGGCGCTCCAGGATATCCGCACGTCGCGACGGATGATCTCTTCACATAAGGCGACCAGGCGGTCCTGGGAACTGCGCATCGTCAGCGTATCGTCTTCAAACATGATCTCTTTCAGATCGGGAAAGAGCTTGCGATCGTATTCCATCTCGTCGACCACGTTTTCCACGCTGCGCGTGCGGTAGGTGTGGCCATTCATGACTTGTGGCAACTGACAGAAGGTGCACTTCGCGCGGCAACCCCGGCCGCTGATGAGCGTCAGGAAAGGAAACAGCTTGCCGAAGTCGTGGTAGTCATGAATGTCGATATGCTTCCACGCGGGGAAGGCGAGTTCGTCGAGATTCTCAATGTAGGGCCGTTCCGGATTGCAGGTGTACGCCTCGCCGTTCATCCACGCGACGCCAAGGCAGTCCTTGATGGGAACGCCCGCGGCCAGGTCGCGAAGGGTATAGTCGTACTCGGCGATGGCCACGGCATCCACCGCGCCGTTTGCGCTGCGCAAGGTGTCTTCCGGTTCCGCTGTCACGTGGGGACCAATCATGACGTGCAGCCCACCGACGGCTTCTTTGCAGATCCGCGCGGATTCGATGTCGGCGTAGATCGACGGGGTTGTCGTCTGGTACACGACCATGTCGGGTTGGAAGGCTTTCAGGCGCGGCAACGCGTCCTCAGTGGGCATATTCTTGGCCTGGGCATCGAGAAACATGATCTCGTGCCCGGCCGCTTCGACGACGCCCGCGGCGATGCAGAAGTAATCGGGATGGCGCTGCACGCGGCCGCGCGAACGGGCAAACCAGCGCGCCGACTTCGTGAAGTCTTTCCCAAACATGGGATTCAGGAACGCTACGCGCATGAGCACTTCCGTCGCGCAAATCGCATCAATGGTCCCTCCACAAGTTTCCCAGGTAGGCCGCCCGCCGCGGAAATCCTTGCTCGATTGCGGGAATCAATTCGTCGCGTATGTCCGGATAGAAGGTTAGGTCGCGGATCTCCGATACGGGCACGAAGCGCACTTCCTCCAACCGGTGGTCGGTCCCGCATTGCATCGCTCCCGACACGATCTCGGCGGTGAAACACAGATTGACGACGTGGCGCGTGCCATCGGGATTGATGCTGTCGTTCACGATGACCAAGTCACCGACCCGGACCTCCAGGTTCGTCTCTTCGAGGAGTTCGCGTACCAGCCCCTCCGCCAGCGATTCGCCATAATCCAGTCCGCCTCCGGGTAACAGCCAATAGGACTTCCCATCCTTCACGTGCCGCACCAGCAGAATTGAATCATCCTGAACGATAATCGCGGCCACCCGAATCCTGGGCCGGAGGACGTTCGCAGGCGTTCCCGCGTCCAACGCCGCGGCCGTGCCGCATACCGGTTCAGGCCGGGTGGGCATAGACATTCTCCCGCGATTCAGATTGCGTCGCATCGACAAAGGATTCGAGACGGCCCATGGCTGCCGGGTCCAACTCGACATCCACGAGAATGGCATTGTCTTCGTACCGCCTTTCGAAGACACGCCCGCCCTCATACAACTCGCTCAACAATCCTGCGTCGCGCTGAGGTATCCGCAACCAGACTCGTTTGCGCTTCAACGCCAACGTTTCTTGCACCAACCGAAGCAGGTCGTTCAGTCCCTCGCCCGACTTGGCGGATACGGCAACAGTGGTACCCGGGCCGCGCAATTGTTCGCGGACATGCGCGGGATCGGCAATGTCGGTCTTATTGAAAACGCGAATCATTGGCTTGTCTTCGACGCCGATCTCGTCAAGCACCGTGTTCACCGCGTCGATATGTTCGGAAACGGCTTCGTGGGATACATCCGCCACCAGCAGAATGATGTCGGCGTCCGTCACCTCCTCCAATGTCGCGCGGAACGCTGCCACGAGCGAGTGCGGCAGCTTGCGAATGAACCCTACCGTGTCGGTAATGACGATGTGCCCGCCTTCCGGCAAGGGACAACGGCGGCTGCACGGATCGAGCGTCGCGAATAGCTTGTCTTCGACGAACGCGTGCGAGTTTGTGAGCGCGTTGAGCAACGAGGACTTGCCTGCGTTCGTATACCCGACGAGCGCCACGGTCCCGGCGCTGCCCTCTGTGCGGGTCTTGCGCTGCACGCGACGATGCTTGCGAATCTCGTCGAGTTCCGCGCGGAGCCGGTTGATGCGTTTGCGAATGACACGGCGGTCCACTTCCAGCTTCTGTTCACCGGGACCACGCGTACCGATACCGGCGCCCAGCCGCATCATCTCCGCGCCGCGTCCCGTCAAGCGCGGAAGCGCGTACTGCAATTGGGCGAGTTCGACCTGGTGTTTACCTTCGTTGGTCTGCGCGCGTTGGGCGAAGATATCGAGAATGAGTTGAGTCCGATCGACCACCTTCACGCCCAGGGCCACCTGCAATTTAGATCCTTGCGTCGGAGTCAGATCGGAGTCGACCACCACGAGGTCGGCCTCCAACTCCTCCACCGCGGCGCGAACTTCCTGCACCTTGCCCGACCCGATCAGCGTGGCGGGGCATGGCTCCGGACGGCGCTGCACAAAGGTGCATGCCACGTCGGCCCCGGCGGTCCACACCAGGCGCCGCATCTCCGCCATGGATTCTTCGATTTCGTGGTCGGAATCGGACGGCAGCGCGAGACGCACGAGCACGGCGGTTTCCACAATCGGGGGGCGCTCGAGCGTTATCATTTTCTCAGAATTCGGCATACTCTAACTCTACCAAGAATCACCAGTCACGCCGTACTGCCGCCACAGCATATAGTGTGTTTCCTGCGGGGCATTATACGTTATATGGTGGGCGGCGTCCAATGGAATCGGTGCAGCACGATCATCGATTTTCTACTGAATCGCTTTCCGAATATCCAGTATTCACTATACCATGGACCCCAAAGCCTGACAAGACGATCAAACAGCCTAAATACTTGTCTCTGCGCAGATTTATGCGTACCATGCCTGACGCGAAGTAAACAAGGAGTTCCTACTATGTCTTATCGGTGTTTTATGGTATTGGGTTTAACGTTCGGAATACTCCTGGGGAGCTGGAATGCCGGAGCCCAGGTCACCCCCGAGGAAAAACAGAAAGCTCTGGAGGCCGCCGCGATGACGCCATCAGAGTGGACCACCGAGGATTTTGTGAGCCGACTGGAAACCGCCGGCGGCACGGTGGACTTCGTGTTTGGTGATGATCGTCCCTTCCCCCAGTGCCACGCGTCCACAATTGTCGAGGCGGAAGACGGATCGCTCCTCTGCGCCTGGTTCGGCGGTAAAGAGGAGAAGGCCGAGGACGTCGGTATCTGGCTTTCGCGGTACGTGGACGGCGAATGGACAGCTCCCGAAGAAATCGCCAAGGTAAACGAGACGCCCCACTGGAACCCGGTGCTTTTCCGCGACCCGGCCCGGGGCACGTATCTCTTCTTCAAGTTCGGACGTGAAATCCCGCTATGGGAGACGGCCTGGATGGAAACCGCGGACAGCGGCAAAACGTGGTCTGATCCCGTGGAACTGGTGGCCTTCGATCAGGGCGGCCGTGGCCCGGTGAAGAACAAGGCTATCGTGCTATCCGACGGCGCCTGGCTGGCCGGCGCCTCGACGGAATACCAGCGCTGGGACGCCTTTGCCGACCGTTCGGATGACGGCGGCAAGACGTGGGTCCGCAGCGAGAACTTTGAAATTGACCATGAAACTTTCAGCGGTCACGGAGCGATCCAGCCTACGGTTTGGGAATCGGAGCCCGGCAAGGTCCACGCGCTGCTGCGCACCACAGCGGGCAAGGTCGGCCGGGCCGACTCCACCGACGGCGGCCGGACGTGGACCGCGATGCACCTCACGGAACTGCCGAACAACAATAGCGGTATCGATGTCCTGAAGGTCGAAGATGGCAGCCTTTATCTGGTCTACAACCCAGTGGGCGTGAACTGGGGCGGCCGCTCCCCTCTCACCTTGGCGAAATCCACGGATAACGGGCTGTCCTGGACGAATCTGGTGCATCTCGAAAACGAAATGGGCAGCGAGTTCTCCTACCCCGCGATTGTTTCCACAAGCGAGGGCATCGCAATAAGTTATACTTGGAAACGCCAACGGATACGCTGCTGGCAAGTCCCAGCAAAGGCTCTGTAGATTCTCCTGGCAACGCCCCGGCTACACCGGATTACGCTAGCTGCGAATAGATAGCGTTGTACACGGGATTGCTGGTCCCGCTTAACCGAGTGACACTGGATTACGCGGCACCGGCCCCGCGTTTCTATTGAACGGTGACATCTGAAGTGGTCCGCGAGCAGCCGGATGGTTGCCGGGACGAAACGCTGCTAAGGTGACTTTCATGAGTACGACAACGGAATCGGGCATTGGTGCGCAATGGGGACTTCTGGGTGTGTTGGGATTGGTTGTCCTGGTCACGGCGATTTTCGTGTATTCCTTCAACCACGCTGGCTCGGCGGTGGCCGAGGCCCCGGAAAAGACCAAGGAGAGTAACGAAATGGTACGGGTAAACGTGATCGGTTCGGACGGAAAACTGACTGGCCCAGTCGAGATGGCCAAGTTCGAACTCACCGATGCCGAATGGCGGTCGCGTCTCTCTCCGGAACAGTACGCCATCCTTCGCAACAAGGGCACGGAACCGGCCTTCTGCGGTACCCTCCTGGACAACAAGAAGACGGGGTACTACGTGTGCCTGGGATGCCGGCTCCCACTCTTCCACTCCAACGCCAAGTTCAACTCCGGTACCGGCTGGCCCAGTTTTTTCCAGCCGGTGAGCGATGAGAACGTAATCGAGAAACAGGATCTCAGCCATGGCATGGTGCGTACGGAGATTCTCTGCGCCCGCTGCGATGGACACTTGGGGCACGTGTTTGAGGACGGACCCAGAGACAAGACGGGGCTTCGGTATTGCCTGAACTCGGAATCTCTCGAGTTTGTGGATGAGAAGGATGTGAAGACGCTCGCCGAAAACGTGCCTGCCTCTGGTACTGCGAGCAACACGCCTAAGGTCGGCGATAAGTTACCCGCTCCAGCGAAGGACACGGCCCTCGCCACTGAGTCGGGCACGGCGAAGGCCGTCTTCGGGGGAGGATGCTTCTGGTGCACTGAGGCCGTATTCCAGGAGATCAACGGAGTCTCGGAAGTGCTCTCGGGGTATGCCGGCGGCGACCCGGCCAGAGCGAATTACGAGGACGTGTGTACCGGCACGACCGGACACGCGGAGGTCATCCAGATCACATACGATCCTTCAAAGGTCACGTACGGCCAACTCCTGCGGATCTTCTTCGCGACCCACGACCCGACCCAGCTCAACCGGCAAGGGCCAGACACGGGGACGCAATACCGGTCTTCGGTCTTTTTCGCTAATGAGGAACAGAAGTCGGTCGCGGCGGCCTACATTCAGCAGTTGAACGAGGCCGGGAAATTCAAGAAGCCCATCGTGACGACACTGGAGGAGCTGGAAGAGTTCTTCCCGGCCGAGGATTACCACCAGGATTACGCCGACAAGAACCCGGGCAACCGGTACATCCAAATGTTCGCGGCACCGAAGGTGGACAAAGTGCGCAGCGAATTCACCGAGGAAGTGAAGCAGTAGCCAGAGATACTGAATAAAGCATAATTTACGTCAATCGCAAAGAAGCAGTTCGAGTTTAATGTAAGATATTTAATACCCCAATGATCTCGAGTTCATTTTGATGGACACTCGACTGTTCGCCGCGCTCATCCGGCTTTGGCTGCAAGAAACGGCAGACATTGACGCGCGGGTTTGAGGATTCCGGAGAGTACTATTTCCCGAATGGACTTTTCGGAGTGACCGGTTCGATCAAGTGTTTCACGGGAATTAAAGCCGAACAGGTTTGAGCCATGATACGCCTTTTTCTTCCCTTCATCGGAGCCTTTCGCTAAGAGATAGCCATCGTATTTAATTGGTAGATTCGATGATGAAACATTTGTGAAACATATTTGTCCGCCTTAATACGGGAGCGAACGAATATTGACAGGAATCAGGTTAATTCTGACGTTTATCGCCACTGTGGGGGTGGGAATGTCGTCTTTTGGATCAACGTTCAAGGTCGGTTTTGTCCAGCGGGACATCACGCCAACGGAATCGGTTCCGATGTGGGGGTACGCGCAGGAGAATCGATCGGATTTCATGTCCGATGGAATCCTCGATCCTTTACATGCGAAAGCCGTCGCCATTGAGGTAAGCGATACAAAACTCGCCATCGTAGGGCTGGACCTGGGACGGGCACCCACCAAAGCCCTGACCAACCGGATTCGACAAGCCGTGCAAGAACGGGTAGGCATCGATCAGGTCTTGCTCGTCGCGTCCCATACCCACCACGGCCCGGTCCTGGAGTTGACCGGTTCGCAGGGTGAAGGCATAGGCAAGTACGACGCTGCCCTGCGCTATGTGAACGCCCTCGAAGGGCAGCTTTTGGACGTCATAGTCGAGGCCGCGAGTAGCGCCCGCGATGCCAGGGTTGGTTGGGGAAAGGCGGACTGTCTCTTGAACAGAAATCGCCATTCCTCTATCGCTCCCGTCCCCGTGGACTCCGATTTGGTCGTGATTCGGTTCGAGAACCTGGATGGGAATCTGATCGCCACGCTCGTGAACTACGCCGCCCATCCGACGGTACATCCTCCCCAGAATCGACGCTTCACCGCGGAGTTTCCCGGCGTGATGATGCGGGAGGTGGAACGAGTAACAGGCGCACCATGTGTGTTTCTCCAAGGCGCGGCCGGCGACCTTCAGTGTGAAATGAACGACGACCTCTGGGGAAAAGAAGACTTTATCGAACCGATCGGGAAGGCACTGGCGCGCCGCGTGCTCGAAGTAAGCAAAATCATACACGCAGAAGTACCGGCCCGCCCTTCCATTCTGGGAAAAACGAGTGCGTTTGAGGCGAGCACCCGGATAGACCTTTTTGACCCTGACGTTCGGGCGGGTTTTGGCGCGGCGTATTTCCCAGAGATCGTGACAGCCCTGGCTAACAACGCAGTTGGCGAATTGGGCCACATGCATCCGGAAATGACCACGGTGCTGCTCAACAACGAGATTTTCTTCGTCGGTGTCTCGGGGGAGTTTTTCTGTAACCACGCGATTCGCTTGAAGGCCCGCGCCCGGATTCCATTGACCGTGTTCGCAGGGTACTGCAATGAGCATCACTTCTACTTCCCCACCATCGAAGCGGCGGCGGAAGGCGGTTATGGCGCCGACCCCGCGTCGGCCTGGGCGGAAGTGGGCACAGGCGAACGTATGATGGACCAGGCGCTTGAAGACCTTTACGAATTCCAAGGAAAGCTCGGCGGCTAATCACGGACCCAGCGGGATTCCGCACGCCCTGCGTCCGGTTATATCTTGACGTGACAGCGGGGTCGCCTGCTACACTTCGGCTCGCAGAGGGGCGCGACGGGGTAACACCGGAGATCGTGGGGTTTGGGTAAGAAGGACCAGTCGTCGAAGGGGAGCCGAAGTGTGCGCTTCGGCATCGGTCTCATGTCAGGGTCGTCGTGCGACGGGGTCGACGCGGCCCTGGTTCGTATCAAGGGAACTGCGCCGGATATCCGCATCAAACTCGTTGCCTTCGAGACCTTCACGTATTCCCACACGTTAAAGCAACGCCTGTTGCAGTCCCGCATCGACTGCCGGGAACTGGCGCGCCTCCATTTCGACCTCGGCAAGATCTTCGCCGAAGCGACCCTGTCCATGCTGACCCGCGCGAGGGAGGAGGACGTCAACGTCGATTTCGTCGCATCGCACGGGCACACCCTCTCCCACGTTCCGCCGGAACTTGGGCACGAGGGCTGCGGGACGCTCCAGATTGGCGAGGCGGCCATCATCGCGCAGACGGCCAAAGTGCCGGTCATCGCGGATTTTCGGCCGCGGGATATGGCGGCGGGTGGCCAGGGCGCGCCGCTCGTGCCCTATGCGGATTGGCTCTTTTTCCACCGGGACGACGAGACGGTCGGCTGCCTGAACATCGGCGGCATCGCGAACCTGACGGTCGTGCCTCCGAAGCTGGAAGACGTCTTCGCCTTCGATACGGGACCCGGCAACATGCCCATCGACGGAGCAGTCCGCCGGATCACCCACGACAAGCATGGCGTCGATTTCAAAGGCGCCGGCGCAGCCAAGGGGAAGATCATCGAGCCGCTGCTGAAGACGCTGACCGCTCACCCCTTCTTCGACAAGGCGCCGCCCAAATCCACGGGGCGGGAACATTTCGCCGTCGAGGAATACGTCCCCAAAGAGTTCTTCAATACCGCCGAATACGCATCCGAAGATGTGCTAGCCACAATCACCAAGGCTGTGGCGACCAGCATCATCAACGCCTGCGACCGGTTCGTCGGCCCCTCCCACGCCCTCGCCCGCCTCATCGTCAGCGGCGGCGGCGTACACAACCGCACCCTCATGAAACACCTCCGCGAAGGCATGCCCGATATGACCATCCTCACCAGCGATCAGATGGGCCTCTCCTCCGACGCCCGCGAAGCCATCGCCTTCGCCATCCTTGGCAACGAAACCATGTCCCTCGCCCCCGCCAACCTGCCCTCCGCCACCGGCGCCAGCCGTGCCGCGGTGCTCGGGAAGTTTTATTGGGGATAAGGGGTCGGGCGTAATCGGACCGCTCAGTCCGTTGATTGCTCCGGGGTAGACGGTCCCAGACAATTCCTGTCGCGCATCGGGTGAAGTTGCCGGCCACATTTGGCACATTTGCGGCGGGGTTTCATAACTTCGCTTTTCGTCTTCATCACGATCTTCCAGTTCGCGTAATTGGTGTATCCGCAGTGATGGCAGATGAGGGAATTCCGGAAAAACTCCCGATGCACGACATCGGGGTCGCCGAGGCCGGGGGCGTCCTCATTCGAGGATGCCGGATTGTTCCTGTGAAGACGCCCTCTCTTCATTTCTCGATGCCATCAAGAGGAATGCCGACCAGAGACTCGACGGCTATCCGTATTGAACACATAGTATCATACGTGAAGAAAGCCTCGGGACGCGGTAGAAAACAATCGAGGGGCAGACGTCAATTCAGAACGCGCTACGCCCGATGGTGAACCGCCACGGCGTTACATTCGACGAGCGATACTTGTGGGACCAGCGTGACGATTCGGTTGTGTAACCCTTTCAGGGTATGCGTAAAGGGGATGCACCCGCACCCTGGGTAGGCCTTGCTTCGCTGCGGCCAACCCAGGGCTATAAATATGTAGGCCCGTTGGGCCATTTCGGCGGCTCGGCGCCGCCACGTGCTGGGTGAGGCTACACGCCCGTCCGTCGTCATACGTACCTGCGCCGGGCCATTACAGCCCGCTCTGCGCCGCAACGTATTGGGTGAGGTACACGACTTGTCTTTGTCATACCTACGTTTGTCGTGCTCATTGAATCTGAGGTATGCGTCCTTTGCGGTAATCTTGCTCAGAAGAGACACCCGGACGTTCGCGGCGCGGCGGCTTGATGCCGCCGCGTGTTAGATGAGGCACCGGCCTTCCTTTGTCATACCTACATTTGTCGTGCTCATTGGCCTGAGGCCTACGCCCTCAACCGTAAACTTGCTCAGAAGAGACACCCGGACGTTCGCGGTGCGGCGGCGTCAAGCCGCTGAAATGGCCCGAAGGGCCTACATACTTGCAGCCCCAGGTTGGCGCGCCTTGGGCGCGACTACCTGGGGTCACCGGTGCCTCCCCTTGGTCCTTCCCCTGAAGGGGGTATATAGAATACATTCATCAGGGCTGCGGTACGCAGCTTCCCGTAGGACAGACCGTAATGAAGACAGCGGAAGGAGAATTCGCATGGCCCAATCGCTCGCCCAGGTCCATCTCCACCTGATTTTCTCG
Source organism: Candidatus Hydrogenedentota bacterium (assembly GCA_045863335.1). Classification (GTDB taxonomy): domain Bacteria; phylum Hydrogenedentota; class Hydrogenedentia; order Hydrogenedentales; family SLHB01; genus JAHDWY01. The sequence goes on from BTVY01000053.1 coordinate 34,824, forward strand.
ACCAAGAACCGCGTGCCTCATTTGGCGGATTCGAAGGTTCGAAACGAGGTGTTCGCGTATCTCGCGTCGACCTTCAATGGGTTGAATGCACCGGCGCACATCATTGGCGGGATGCCGGATCATGTACACGCATTATTTTCGTTGCCGCGGGACAAGGACATCGCCGGAATAGTTGCCGAGGTGAAACGGAGTTCATCGATTTGGATCAAGAAGAAGGACGACGCATACAAATCATTTCAGTGGCAAAGTGGGTACGGGGTGTTTTCGGTGAGTCATTCCAATTTGGGGCGCGTCGCGCGATACATTCGCGGCCAGGAGGAGCATCACCGGGACGTGTCGTTTCAGGACGAGTTTCGACGATTTCTGAAGCGTCACGGCGTCGCATTTGATGAGCGATACGTGTGGGATTAGCGAGAAGCGGTTGTATAACCCTTTCAGGGTATGCTTAGGGGGAGACACTTGTACCCTGGGTAGGCCTTGCTGCGCGGCGGCCAACCCAGGGCTATGAGTAGTTAGGCCCTTCGGGCCATTTCGGCGGCTTAATGCCGCCGCGTGTTAGATGAGGCACCGGCCTTCCTTTGTCATACCTACGTTTGTCGTGCTCATTGGCCTGAGGACTACGCCCTCAACCGTAATCTTGCTCAGAAGAGACACCAGGACGTTCGCGGTGCGGCGCCTTGATGCCGCCGCGTGTTAGATGAGGCACCGGCCTTCCTTTGTCATACCTACGTTTGTCGTGCTCATTGGCCTGAGGACTACGCCCTCAACCGTAATCTTGCTCAGAAGAGACACCCGGACGTTCGCGGTGCGGCGGCGTCAAGCCGCCGAAATGGCCTGAAGGGCCTACATACTCCCAGCCCCAGGTTGACGCGCCTTTGGCGCGACTACCTGGGGTCACCTGCGCCTCCCTTTTGTCTTCCCCTGAAGGGGGTATAAACACCATGGCCTTGGTGGTTTGCCGGGCACGCCGTCCTGCAATCCGCATCGAACGGGTGGACAGCGCCCTGAGTATCTCAGGAAGCAAGCATCCCTGCCCTGTTTACCGCTCTCCGACGGTCGCACGCGCCGGATCGCGCCAGCCGAAGATGGCGAGGAGCATGAGGACTTGGGAGAGGATTGACATGAGTCCGAGGGCGCCCTGGACGATTCCGTAGAACCCGGTTACCGGCGCCCCGTCGTTTGTGATCTGCCAGTACTGGTAGGCGAAGACCGCGAAGGAAATCAGCCGCGTCGCCAGTAACAAACTGAATGCGATAAGGGCCACCAATGATACCGTGGGGTGTTTCTTCCAACGGACGAGGGCAAGAACGATTCCGGCGATGGCGAGGGCGATGGCCGGCAGGTTCCAGAGCTGGGAAAGGACCAATTGAGCGGGGAAGCTGGTCATGGGCGCCGGCCTTTCGGTTGAGTTGCGATGTTTCTACGGCGGAGGAAGTGTACCTGCGCAGGAAGACGCGAGCAACTGGCTCGGGCTACCAACTTCCGTAGCAGTGGCCGGGCATCTGGGGTGGGACGCTCCCGAACGTTTCGGCGCTGACGCGGGTTGCGGGGAAGTAGCTGGAGTTGTTGTAGTGGGAGTACTTCACAAATTCCACGTGGCCGTCCATGTGCAGAATGTTGATTCCAATGGGCAGATGCGCAAATTCGTCCGGCCGCAGGGGTACGCGATCCCAAAGGACCGGCTGATCGGTTTGCGAGGCGCACGACACGCGTCCGCTGTTCGGGAACGATGGAACGAGCAGGTTCAGGTTCTCCATGGAACCGGCGGGCCATTGGTTGGATGTGGCGTCGAAGAGCGCGACGGCCTGCTCGTCGGAACAGATGGCGTAGCCGGTGTAGATGTAGTAGAGGGAGGATACGCACTCCGGCTGCGGAGTGGCCTCTCGTCCCGCGCCGGAGAAGGCGACGGCCGTCCGGAAGGGACTGGACGGGCATATGAGGATCTCCAGATCGCTCAGGTACTCGGGGTAAAGCGCCGTGGCGTCGACCATCCAGTTGTCGCGATAGGGGCTCAGTGGCGGATAAGCCCCTCTCTTGTTCTCGTTGGCGAACATCTTGAACACGATCCCCATTTGCTTGAGGTTATTCTGGCAGGAGGCGCGTCGCGACGCTTCTCGCGAACGGCTGAGGGCGGGCGTCAAGACCGCGGCCAGGATTCCGATCATCCCAACCCCGGCGATGAACTGGAGCAGGAACTTCCGATTGACGTAGCCTTTCATGACTCAGCCTCTTGCGTAGTCGTAGATCCGACCGATCGGACTGATCGGACCGATTCGACGGATCGGGCCACAATAGGAGCGAGCGTTAGGAAGGCCGCCAGGAGCACGCCGTAGACCGCTGGAGTAAGGCTGATTGCAGTGAAATGCCTGACCGCGGCAAGTGCAACAGCCATGAACAGCGCGGTAAGGAGAACCAACCTTGCCTTCCCCCTCTTCTGGATTTTTCGGATAACGACAGCAAGTACGGCCCGTGCAAGGATCGCTCCTGCGGCGAACAACGCAGTGGTCTTCAGCAATCCGAGCGCCGCATCGGCCCAACGCGGATAAGTGGTGACCTGGAGGTTGAGCGTTTCCCCTTGCGTCGTCAGGACGGTGTGGAAGCTGTACGGGATGCCGGTCCGCGGCAGATCGATGGGAACCGGGAGCACGCCCGCGATGGCGGAGACGGAGGACCCGACGCCGGCCTGTTGTTGTTCCAGTGGCGGCCCCTGGTATCTCTGACTGGGGCCTTCTACACCAGAGGCGGCGGGATTGTTGATATCCGTAACGAAGAATCGTTGGACCCCTTCCTGCAAGCGCGGAATCATCTCCATGCGCGCGCCCTCCGTCGTGGGACGGACCATGTCAACGGACCCGCGCGCTTGATACTCATGCGGTTTGAGGTCGCCGTCCGATGACAACAGGCGGCGCGATTCGGGAAGCAGAACTGTCCAAGAGACCTCGCCCGCCATGATGTCCGTCGCGGGGGCCTGCAATCCGAACGTGTGCGACAGGCCTTTCGGTTCGTCGACGTGCGTCATGTAGAGCAACTCGACCGGGAACGAACCCAGCCGGCGGTCGATTTCAACAGACTTGAACAGTGGGACGAGCACCGCCCCCGAATCGCCGTCCCGCGCGGGTTTGACGACCTGCCCGCCGACGCGGGCCGACCAGACTTCGGCATCTGGCGCGAGTTCGACGCGCAGGAACTGGCGCACGCTGTTGCGCACCTCGTAGACCGAGCGCGTCACGACCATGCCATCTTCGGTGATGACTGTTTCGTGGCTCGCGTGCTCGATAGTGGAGTCCGGCATGGGGACGTCTTCCAATCGGCGCACGAGCAGGGGCAGATCGCGGGCGCCTTCCGTGTAGCGGAAGGCAAGCAGGATCGGTTTGGGTGATAACGCGCGCACCTCGGCGGGTAGCTCACCGGAGTCGATTCGGGTCAACCCTTGCAGGCTCTCCCCCGGACTGATCTCGACGTTTCCGAGTGCAATGACGCCGACGTAGCCCGACTCGCGGACGACACCAGGCGTCTGCAAATCGGGAATGCGAATATTGTCCCCGTCGTAAGGCATCTCGTAGGTCACTTCGAGGTCGAATGCGTCTTCCACGGAATGGTTGAGCTTCACATCGATAGCGACCGAATCCTCTTCCGGATTCTGCGACCATGCGACGCCCTGCCCAACCACGTCCAGCAGATTCGCATCCCCGGGAAGACGCAGTGCAAAGGTATCCACCGCGCCGCGAAGTACCGCAAAGCGCAGCAGGGTCCTGCAGGAGACGTAGTTTTCGGTCAGTTCGGTCAAGGTCCACGCGGTGCAGGCGACGCGGGGTTCCACGCGCGCGGGCGGTTTGGGCAACTCGGCGGGCAACGTGTACTGAATGGCGATGGTCTTCGTCGGTTTGAACGCGATGTCCGCCTGCAACCGGTCCCCCTGCCGGTTGACGGCGATGTTCGTCGCCATGGGTGACCGGACTACGGCGTCCTTTGCGGGGGTGGTAAGCGTCATTTGGGTAACGGGCGCTTCCGCACAAGGAAACTTGAAGGAGACCACGCCATCCTGCGACGTCGCGTTCACGTAAAACTCGACCGCGAGCGTGTGCTCACCGGGTTCGTTGAGGAGCAGCGTGAGCCAATCCTGCTGGTCCCCCACAAGGTGCGCCGGTTCGCCGTCGAGCCGCACGGAGGATAGCCCGACCGTGTTTCCCAAGACGGGAATGCGGCTCCAGGTCGCGTCATCGTAGACGTGGATGGTGAGTTCGCCCTGTACTCGCACGGACGTGGCTTCGGGAGCGGAGGCCGTGTAGTGCGCCGCGGCAATGGTCCAGGGCACGGGCGGTTTCGGCTTCTCTTTCTCGCGCATTTCCTCCCGCTCCGCTTTCTGAAGCGCTTCGACGAGGGCTTTGAAATCCGTCCACGGCACGGACATCGACGCCTGGGGCAGGTTGGGCAAAGTGTCGCTCGGCGGCGGAGAATCGGGAACATCCTGGGCATAGACCGCCCCCACACACAAGAATATCGGCAGAAGGTACCGCATTATGTTCGCCCTCCCGGTCGGCTGCCTGGTTTTACGACCATTTCTGCATCCAGTACGTATCGAGGAAGGGAAGGTTCACTTCGTAGGACGGGAATGATTCCCGTCCCGGGAGTTCAAGTGCGATGGACCGTTTTGTCAATCCGATGTTTGCAGGCAGCCCCAGGTAAACCGCACAGACGAGGCGCCTCGCATATCTGTGCGCCCACAGATTTGGAGCAGACTCAGAGGCACACGTTAAAGACGGACTTACCGAGAACGGGACTGATAGGGAATCATTCCCGACCTGCATTCGGGACTGGCAACTGCTCGCGGTTTTCCCTACAGTGGTGGGGGTCTGGTTTAGGAACCGGGGAAAGGACGAACGATGAGGGCACTTCGTTTTTTGGTTTTGATTCTTGTCGCTGCGGCGGCGGCGCAAGCGCAGTTTATCAATGTCGGATCCGACTTGCAGCCGGTGATCGACAGTCTGTTGATTCAGAATTTCGGCGGGAAGGCGCATTTTCAATTGCACTCCCCCACGCCGCAGGAGATATCGCTGGTCTTTGATGAGCCGTGGGAAGGGAACGCCTGCAACTACGTCACGGTGTTTCAAGACGGCGACCGCTATCGCATGTACTACAAGGGCGACAATCTGACCGTCGGCGAGAAGTTGGAGTCCCATCCCCTGGTAGCCTGCTACGCGGAAAGCACCGACGGCATTCATTGGGTGAAACCGAAGCTCGGACTGTTCGACTATGAAGGTTCGACCGAAAACAACATCGTCTGGATCGGTGCGGGGTCCCACGACTTTGCACCGTTCATCGACGCCAATCCGAATTGCCCGCCGGAAACGAAATACAAGGCGGTCGCAAACGGCAATAGTGACCTTGTAGCGTTCATATCGCCGGATGGCATTCACTGGAGCCCGCTTCAGGACGGACCGATTATTACGGACGGTGCGTTTGACAGCAACAACATCGCGTTCTGGGACCCAAACACGCAGGAGTACCGCGCCTTCATCCGCGATTTCAAAGATGGCGTTCGTGACATCAAGATGGCGACATCGAAAGATTTCATCACGTGGACGGAGCCGGTGTGGCTGGACTATCCCGGCGCGCCGACCGAGCAACTGTACACGAACAACATCATTCCCTATTTTCGCGCGCCGCAAATCTATCTGGGTTTTCCCACGCGGTATGTGGAGCGGGGTTGGACCGATTCGACGCGCGCGCTGCCGGGATTGGAGAATCGCGAGAACCGCTCGAAACTTCAGGAACGGTACGGGATGGCGATCACGGACGGCCTCTTCATGACGAGCCGCGACGGGCGCACCTTCCACCGCTGGAGCGAGACCTTTCTCCGTCCGGGCATTCAGCGTCCTGACACCTGGGCCTACGGCGATAACTACCAGTGCTGGGGCGTCGTGACGACGATGTCGGCCCTGGAAGGTGCGCCGGACGAGCTGTTGGTCTACGCGACGGAAGGGTACTGGACCGGAACGAGCAGCCAGTTGCGACGATACACCTTGCGGATGGACGGGTTTGTGTCCGTTCACGCGTCCATGGCAGGCGGGGAGATCATGACGCGGCCTCTCGTATTTGAAGGCAAGGAACTCGCGCTCAACTTCGCTACGTCAGCGGCCGGCAGTATTCGGGTCGAAGTGCTTGATGTAGGCGCCGAACCCATCGAAGGATTCACGGCGGACGACTCCACCGAGATCTTCGGCGACGAACTGGCGCGTGTTGTGACGTGGAAGAATGGCAATGACTTATCCGCACTGTCGGGAACGCCAATCCGCCTGCGGTTTGTGATGAACGACGCCGATTTGTACGCATTCCAGTTTCGGCCATGATTTCCCAGGAGGGCGGACATTCCTCTCCGCCAACACCAAGGACTTTAGGATCGAAGCAGGCGAGATACCTGAACAAGAAGTTCGATGTGCCGGTGTTCGCAAGCAACCTCATTCGTTGAGGCTTTCGAGTGGCGGGTTGGAAAACCCGCCCTCCTATTCCGCCGAGATTCAATTCTTTCATCCATAAGGAGAGACACATGATTCGTAGAGCGTCGCTAACAATCGCCGTTGTATTCGCGATGGGCGCAGCCTTCGCCCAAGATGCAATCGATTCGGCAACCGCAACGAAAGGCGAGAACGGTATCCTCTGGTACAACGCACTGGAAATCGGCCTTGAAGGCAAAGGTTGGACGGATACGGAGCATCCCTACGACCGGCTGCCCAGCAAAGCCAAGGGAGTCGTGCCCGATCCGGTGTGGAGTTTATCGCACGATTCCGCGGGAATGGCGGTACGTTTCGTGACCGACGCTTCAGCAATCCGCGCGCGCTGGACCGTGCGCGATGAAGGCCTTGCCATGCCGCATATGCCTGCGACCGGGGTCAGCGGATTGGACCTCTACGTGCGTGGCGGCGACGGGTGGGGCTGGATCGCACAGGGCAGGCCGTCGGCGGTGAGCAATGAAGCCGAACTGGCGACGGGCATTCCGGAAGGGTCCCACGAGTATCTCCTCTATCTCCCGCTATATAACGGAACGGAATCTCTGGAGATCGGCATTCCGGAATCGGCCACCTTGAGTAAAGCGCCGGCGCGGCCTGAAGACCATGCGAAGCCCGTGCTGGTCTACGGAACGTCCATCGTTCACGGGGGTTGCGCGGCGCGTCCGGGGATGGCTTACCCAGCAATCATGGGACGCTGGCTCGATCGTCCTTTCATCAATCTCGGGTTCTCCGGAAATGGGAAGATGGAAATCGAGATGGCCGACCTGCTTGGCGAACTCGATTGCGCGGTGTACGTCATCGATTGCGCGCCAAACATGGCGCCGGAGCTGATCGCGGAACGGGTAGTGCCGTTCGTGAAGCGGCTGCGCGAGATCCAGCCGGAGACGCCGATTCTCCTCGTTGAGAACATCGAGTACCAGGCGGGCTGGTTCATCCCGGCAAAGCGGGATGCCTACGTGAACAAGAACGTGGAGTGGAAGAAAGCCTTCGATACCTTGCAGGCGGATGGTGTGGCGAATCTGCATTACTTCCCCTGTGACGCTTTGCTGGGTGACGACCACGAAGGAACGGTCGACGGGACGCATCCCACGGACCTCGGGTTCTATCGCATGGCGCAAGCCTTGGAGCCCATTGTGCGCGAACTTTGCGACTAGACCTTGTTCGCAAATTTCTGGTAGTGGATCAAAATCACATCCCCCTTAATCCCCCTTCACTCTTGTCCTAAACAGGATTTTGAGTCTTCTCATAGAAATGCCC
>BTVY01000054.1:0-39396 GCA_045863335.1 Candidatus Hydrogenedentota bacterium
TCGCGAAGGCGGGCGCACCGTCGGCGCCGGCGTGGTCACCAAAATCATCGAGTAATTGAGCCGGGGCAGTTCCCGGAAGAGGTAGAGCGTTTGCGACGCGCCGCGACGACGCGGCAACAGGCAGGTGGAGACAGACAATGGCGGACAGCCAGAAAATACGAATCAAACTGCGAGCGTACGATCACCGGTTGCTGGATCAATCGACCCAGGAGATCGTGTCCGCGGCGCAGCGCACCGGCGCCAGCATTAACGGTCCAGTGCCGTTGCCGACGGCGATCTCAAAGTACACGGTGAACCGCTCCCCGCACGTGGACAAGAAGTCGCGGGAACAGTTTGAAGTGCGGACGCACAAGCGGCTGTTGGACATTGTGAACCCCACGGCGCAGACCGTGGACGCCCTGATGCGGTTGGATCTTCCGGCGGGCGTAGACGTGGAAATCAAGCAGTAGGGAACGGCGAGCCCGAGGGGCGCGGCGGATGACCGCTGAACAGGGATTGGCAACAATGCTAACGGGATTGTTAGGACGAAAGCTGGGCATGACCCGGATCTTCACCGAGGACGGTCGCTGGATCGAAGTGACCTTGCTCGAGGCGGGTCCGTGCACGGTGGTGCAGCGGAAAACGCAGGATAGCGACGGGTACGAAGCCGTTCAGCTTGGGTTCGGATCGAAGAAGGAATCCGGTTGCACGAAACCGGCGCTGGGACATTTCAAGAAGGCCGGAACGGGCGCGAAAGCGACGCTGAAAGAGTTTCCGGTGGCTTCCGGCGAAGAGCTGAAAGTCGGCGACGAGATCAAGGCGGACCTCTTTGCGGTGGGTGACCGCGTCGATGTGAGCGGGACGAGCAAGGGCGCGGGCTACGCCGGTGTGCAGAAGCGGCACGGCTTCGGCGGCGGACCCGAAACGCACGGCTCGAACTTTCACCGCCGGCCCGGTTCGATCGGAACGAGCGCGACGCCGTCCCGCACCTTGAAGGGCATGAAGATGGCCGGGCAGATGGGCAACGAACGCGTCACCATCCAGAACCTGGAAGTGGTTCAGGTGAACCTCGAGAAGAACCTCATCGCGTTGCGCGGCTGCGTACCGGGCAAGCCCGGCGGCATCGTGGAAGTGAAAAAGACCGTGAAAGGATCGCGTTAACCATGGCTTCGGCGAAAGTATTCAAGATGGACGGCAGCGAGGCCGGCACGCTGGATCTCGACACGGCCGTATTCGACGTCCAGCCCAATGAGACGCTGGTCCACGAAGTGGTGTTGGCGCTTCGCAATGCAAAACGACAGGGCAACGCGCAGACGAAGAACCGCTCGCAGGTGAGCGGCGGCGGCAAGAAGCCGTACCGCCAGAAGGGCACGGGCAACGCCCGTCACGGCAGCACGCGCGAACCGCAAATGCGGGGCGGCGGCGTGGTGTGGGGCCCGAAGAAGCGCAGTTACCGGCAAAGCGTGCCGACGGCGTTCCGCCGGAAGGCTTTGTGTTGTGTGTTGAGTGACCGGGTTCGGAAGGACGCCTTGTGTGTGCTGGATTCGCTCGCGTGCGACAGCCCGAAGACCAAGCCCTTCGCGGAAATGGTCGGCAAGTTATCTCCCGATGGCAAGAAGACGCTGTTTGTGACCGTAGAGACGGACGACAACGTCGCCTTGTCGGCGCGCAATCTGAACCGCGTTGCCCTGAAGCGGGCGAGCGATCTGAATGCGCTGGATGTGTTGAGTTACGGCCGGGTCGTGTTGGTCCGTGAGGCCGTCGCCAAGCTTGAGGAGCGCCTCAAATGAAATCCGATCCGTTTTATATCGTCAAGAGGCCGATCATCACGGAAGAGTCCACGATTCAGCAGCAGACGCGGAATCAGTACGTGTTCCAGGTGGATCCCCGCGCCAACAAACATCAGATACGCGACGCGATCGAGCTGATGTTCCAGGTGAAGGTCCTGGCCGTGAATACGATGAACTATGATGGGAAGCAGCGGCGCCGAGGCCGCACCGTGGGGCGTCGTCCCCACTGGAAAAAGGCGGTCGTTACGCTGCGTCAGGGCGACGTGATCGACCTGATCGGGTAGGAGTCGCAGGGATTATGGGTATCAAGAAATTTAAGCCGGTGACGCCCTCGCAACGCGGGATGAGCGTATCGGACTTCGCGGAAATCACGAAGGACACGCCGGAGAAGGCTTTGACCGGCCCCATGCGGCGCAAGTCCGGCCGGAACAACCTTGGCCGTGTCACCATGCGGCGTCGCGGCGGCGGTCATAAACGCCGGTACCGCATCGTGGATTTTCGCCGGGAGAAGGACGGGGTGCCGTGCAAAGTTACGGCCATCGAGTACGATCCGAACCGGTCGGCGCGCATTGCGCTGGTCGTGTATGCGGACGGCGAGAAGCGGTACATCATCGCGCCGAACGGACTCGAAGTGGGTATGACGCTGTTGAGCGGGCCGACCGCTGACTTTCAGGTCGGCAACTGCTTGCCGCTCGCGAATATCCCGCTGGGTACCGAAATTCACAACGTCGAACTGACCCCCGGCAAGGGCGGGCAGATCGCCCGGTCCGCCGGAAACGGTTGCCAGTTGTTGGCGAAAGAAGGCGAGCACGCCGCGTTGCGGATGCCGTCCGGCGAGATGCGGCGCGTGTTTCTCTCGTGCCGCGCGACCATTGGTCACGTGGGCAACGAAGACCACAGCAACATCAGCATCGGAAAGGCCGGCCGCACCCGCTGGAAGGGCAGGCGTCCGAAGGTTCGCGGCGTGGCGATGAACCCGGTGGACCACCCGCACGGCGGCGGTGAAGGCCGCACGTCCGGCGGACGCCACCCGGTGACGCCGTGGGGCGTGTCGACGAAGGGTCACAAGACCCGGAAAGAGAAGAAGCGTTCGAACGTATTTATCATCCGGCGGCGTAAGGCCTAAGGGTTGCATCCCGAGAGGGAAGCGTCCGCGATGAGGCGGACAAGCAGAAACAGGAGATAGGAACCGTGCCACGCTCAGTAAAGAAAGGCCCGTTCGTTGACGACCACCTGATGAAGAAGGTGGAGAAGCACATGTCATCGGGCGACAAGCGCGTCATCCGCACGTGGTCGCGCCGCTCGACGGTCACGCCGGACATGGTGGGACTGACGATCGCGGTTCACAACGGCAACAAGTTCCTGCCCGTGTTCGTCTCGGAGAACATGGTGGGGCATAAGTTGGGCGAGTTCGCCCCGACGCGGACCTACAAGGGTCACGCGGGCGCCAAGAAGTAGAAAGGGAGGTTGACCATGCCGGTAGCAGTGGCTCGGGCCAAACATCTGCGCGTATCGCCGCGCAAGCTGCGGTTGGTTGCCGACCTGATCCGCGGCAAGAAGGTCGCCGAAGCGCGCGACATTCTGCAGTTCACGGTGAAGGGCGGATCGCCCATGCTTTCCAAGGTGCTGGCGTCGGCCGTGGCGAACGCGGAAAGCAAAGCCGCCGAACGCCGCGAACGCCTGGACACGGATGAGATGTTTGTGCAGAAAATCCAGGTGAACGACGGGTTGAACGTGATGAAACGGTACAAGCCGGGTCCCCGGGGCCGCGCCATGCGGATTCGCAAGCGCATGAGCCACGTGGAACTGGTGATTTCGGATACGAAGTAAGGGACGCCGCGCGTGGTGCGCGGCAAACGAGTGAGTACGTAAGGAGAACATCGGTGGGTCAGAAGGTACATCCGCTGGGCTTTCGCCTGGGCGTGATCCGCACCTGGAGTTCGATCTGGTACGCCGGACGCGATTACGCGGATCTGCTCCATGAAGATTTGAAGCTGCGCGACTACATCAAGAAGCGGCTGTACAACACCGGTGTGGCTCGCGTGGATATCGAACGCGCCGGCCGCAAGGCGAAGGTGCATATTTACACGGCGCGCCCGGGCCTGGTCATCGGCCAGCGCGGCGCGGAAGTCGACAAACTGCGGTTCGAGCTGGAGAAGCTGACGGGCCGGGAGCTGTTGATCAACATTCACGAAGTGATGAGCCCGGAGCTGAACGCGCAATTGGTGGCCGAGAGCATCGCGTCCCAGTTGGAGCGGCGCGTGTCGTTCCGCCGGGCCATGAAGAAGGCCATGCAGAACACCATGCGCCTGGGCGCGAAGGGCATTCGCCTGCGCGTGGCGGGCCGCTTGAACGGCGCGGAAATCGCCCGGCAGGAGCAGGCGCGCGACGGCAGCATTCCGCTGCACACCCTGCGGGCCGATGTGGACTACGGTCTGGCGACGAGCTTCACGACCTACGGGACTATCGGCGTAAAGTGCTGGATTTACCATGGCGACGTGGAGCCGGGTGGAATGGCTTCCGGTCCCGCCGACGCACGTGGAGTACAGGGACGCCGGGATCGCGGCGCGCCCCGTCAGTAAGTAATCGAGGAGAATCAGTAGCATGCTGATGCCGAAGCGAGTAAAGCACCGCAAACAGCAGCGCGGCCGTCGTACGGGCGCGAGCAAGGGCGGCACGCAGGTGGATTTTGGCGAGTTTGGGTTGAAGGCCCTCCAGGACGGATGGGTCACCGCCCGGCAGATCGAGGCGGCCCGTATCGCGCTGACCCGCCATATCAAACGCGGCGGGAAGATCTGGATCCGGGTGTTTCCGGACAAGCCGATCACCAAGAAGCCCGCGGAAGTGCGTATGGGTAAAGGTAAGGGCGCGCCGGAAGAGTGGGTTGCGGTCGTCAAACCGGGCCGCGTGATGTTCGAACTGGAAGGCGTGACCGAAGAACTGGCCCGCGAGGCGGTACGCCTGGCCGGGCATAAGCTGCCGATCTCGACGAAGTTCGTGAAGCGGCCGTAATACGGAGAGTGGACGTGAAAGCGAAGGAACTTCGAGAACTGTCCGACGACGAGTTGGGAACGCAGTTAAAAGAGCGGAGCGAGGCGCTGCGGAATTTTCATTTCCAGATGGCGACGAGCTCGGTGGACAACACCCGCGGTGCGCGCCAGGCGCGGCGCGACGTGGCGCGAATCAGGACAATCATGCGGGAGCGGGAGCTGACCGCGAAGAAAGAGGCACAGTAGCATGAGCGAACGGGGCGGCAGAAAAGAGCGGGTGGGTTTGGTCACCAGCGCGGCGATGGACAAGACCATCACGGTCAGCGTCGAGCGCTTCGTGCAGCACCGCCTGTACCGGAAGGGTGTGAAGCAGACGAAGAAATTCAAGGCTCACGATCAGGAGAACACGTGCAACGTGGGCGACCTGGTCCGCATTCGGGAGACCCGCCCGCTGAGCAAGACCAAGCGCTGGCGTCTCATCGAAGTCGTGAAACGCGCCGAGTAACCGGTAAGGGAACGGATCCATGATTCAGATTTATTCGAACCTTGAAGTCGCCGACAACACCGGCGCCCGGCGTTTGCGTTGCATCCAGGTGATGGGTGGAACCCGCCGCCGGTACGCCCACGTGGGCGACATTATCACGGCTTCCGTGAAAGAGGCCCTGCCGAACTCGGGCGTGAAGAAGGGCGACGTGGTGAAGGCCGTCATCGTGCGGACCAAGCAGGACACGCAGCGGCCGGACGGCACGGTGATCCGGTTCGACTCGAACGCGGCGGTGCTGATCAACCCGAACAAAGAACCGCGCGGCACGCGCATCTTCGGCCCCGTTCCGCGCGAACTGCGCGACCGCGGGTACATGCGAATCATTTCGCTGGCGCCGGAAGTGGTATAGGGGAGCGGAACGATGCATATCCGAAAAGGCGATACGGTGGTCGTGATCACCGGAAAATATAAGGGACGCCGGGGCCGTGTGCTCCGGGTTCTGCCGAAAGAGGATCGGCTGCTGGTGGAAGGCGTGAACATGATGAAACGCCACACCAAACCGTCGAACCGCAATCAGCAGGGCGGTATTGTGGAGCGCGAAGCGCCGATTCACGTGTCGAACGTGATGGCGTGGTGCGACTCGGTCAGCAAGCCCTCGAAGATTTTGATGAAGAAACTGGAAGACGGGTCGCGGGTTCGCGTATTCAAGATCAATGGCGAAACCCTGAACGACTAACGAAGAGCGATCCCAACGATCGGTGCGATCCCGTAGCGGCAGCGCAGGACAAGCGGGACGCTCCGGCAGGAGAAAAGAGACCGTGGCCGCCAGACTGAAAGAGTTGTATAACAGCAAGATCCTCGCCGAGATGCGGGATCAGTTTAAATTTGAGAACGTCATGGAAGTACCGCGCATCGAGAAGATCGTGGTGAACATGGGCGTGGGCGACGGTCAGAGCGATCCGCGCATGATGGAGAACGCGGTCGCCGAGTTGTCGGCGATCACGGGTCAGAAGCCGAGCATTCGGAAGGCGCGCAAATCCATCGCGAACTTCAAGGTGCGCGAAGGCGCGAACATCGGGTGCATGGTGACATTGCGCGGCGATCGGATGTACGAGTTTATGGACCGGCTGTTGAACGTGGCGATTCCGCGTATCCGCGACTTTCGCGGGGTGTCGCCGAAGGCCTTCGACAAGTTCGGCAACTATACGCTGGGAATTCGCGAGCAGTCGATTTTCCCGGAAGTGAATATCGACGCGATCGTGCGGCCGCGAGGCATGAACATTACGTTCGTGATTCCCAAGGCCCGTTCGGTCGAGGAAAGCCGTGAACTGTTGCGCAAGTTCGGGATGCCGTTCCGCGCATAAGGTGAAGACCCGAACCGGGTCAAGGAGAAGATAGCGTGGCGAAGAAGTCGATGATTGCGAAATGCGCGCGGGCGCCCAAGTTCAAGGCGCGCGCCTATAACCGGTGCCGGCTGTGCGGCCGTCCCCGGAGCTACATGCGCAAGTTCGGAATTTGCCGTATCTGTTTCCGGAAGCTGGCCCTGGAAGGTTTGCTCCCGGGCGTGACGAAGTCGAGCTGGTAAACCATCGCGCCGGTTGGCGCGGTATCGATAGCAGGAAAAGAGGAAAACGAACCCATGTCCATGAGCGACCCGATCGCAGATTTGATCACCCGGATGCGTAACGGGATGTCGGCCCGGCACGACCGTGTGGACGTGCCCGCATCTCGGCTGAAGGCGCAAATCTGTGCTGTCTTACAGCAGGAAGGCTACATCGCGGGCTACAAGCTCGTCGAAGACGACAAGCAAGGGATCCTGCAGGTATCGTTGCGCTATCTGGAGAATCAGCAGCCGGTCGTTCACGGGATGCGCCGGGTGAGCAAACCGAGCCTGCGCGTGTACGTGGGCAGCGGCGACATCAAGCCGGTCCGAAGCGGGCTCGGGATTTCGATCGTGAGCACCTCCAAGGGCGTCATGACAGGGAAACAGGCGCGCGCCAGCAAAGTAGGCGGCGAAGTACTCTGCGAAGTCTGGTAGACCTCGCCGTAGACGAAAGGAAAGTAGACCGTGTCGAGAGTAGGGAAACTGCCGGTAACGATTCCGGGCGGGGTGAAGTGCGAACTCAAGGGTTCGCATCTGAAGGTCACCGGCCCGAAGGGTTCGCTGGAGCGTATGTTGAACTCCGAGATGAACGTGACGGTGGACGATGCGGCCGTTACGATTACGCGCCCGACCGACCAGCCGGAACACCGCGCGATGCACGGATTGACCCGGGCGTTGGTCCAGAACATGGTGACCGGTGTGACGTCCGGCTACGTGCGCACGCTGGTGATCAACGGCGTCGGCTACCGCGCGGCGATGCAGGGCAAGAGCCTGACTCTGTCGGTGGGGTACAGCCATCCGGTTGCGATTGATCCGCCGGACGGGATTACCTTCAGCGTGGAAGGCACGCAGACGATCAAGGTGGAAGGCATCGATAAGCAGTTGGTGGGCCAGGTGGCGGCCAACGTGCGGGCGTGGCGCAAGCCGGAGCCGTACAAGGGTAAGGGCATTCGCTACGAGAACGAACAGATTCGCCGCAAGGTCGGTAAGGCCGGCGCGAAGTAATATCGCCAGGGAGATTTAAGGGACCATGAGTAATCGGCATGAAAAACTGGATCGGCTGGCGCGGCGCCGGATGCGTGTGCGCAAGACCGTGCGCGGCACGACGGATCGGCCGCGGCTGACGGTGCGGTCCACGCTGAAGCACATCTATGCCCAGGTCATCGACGACTCCACGGGCAAGACCCTGGCGTCGGCGTCTTCCGTGTCGCTGAAGATCACGGGCGGCAACGTGGACGCGGCGAAAAGCGTCGGCAAGGCGCTGGCAGAAAGCGCGAAGGCGGCATCGGTGGAGCGCGTGTGCTTCGACCGGAACGGCCGCTTGTTTCACGGGCGCGTGAAAGCTTTGGCGGACGCGGCCCGGGAAGGTGGATTGGATTTCTAAGAATCGGTGCGGCGGCCGGCGGGCCCGGCGTGACGCCGCCATGGCAACGAAGCAGGCCGCACAACGCAGGCAACGACAACGGCCAGGAGAATCAGGTTGAGCACAGGGCAAGGGAAACGGGAAAGCCGCGGAGAACGCCGGGCGCGGTCCGAGCAGCCGGAATCGAACTTCATCGAATCCGTCGTCAAGATCTACCGCGTGGCCAAGGTCGTTAAAGGCGGCCGCAACTTCCGGTTCAGCGCCATCGTCGTAGTGGGCGACGGCAAGGGCCGCGTCGGCGCGGCGATGGGCAAAGCGCGGGAAGTTCCGGACGCGATTCGCAAGGCCATCGAACGCGCGAAGCGGAACATGGTACAAGTGCCGATTGTGAGCACGACCATCCCACACGAGGTCGTGGGCCGATCTGGTTCGGCGCGCGTGTTGTTGAAGCCCGCATCGCTGGGTACCGGTGTGGTCGCCGGCGGTCCGGTGCGCGCCGTGGTGGAAGCGGCCGGTTACCAGAACATTCTCACGAAGTCGCTGGGGTCCAACAATGCGACCAATGTCGTATGGGCCACAATGGACGGCTTGCGCCAGCTTCAAACGGCGGAAGAAATCGCGTCCATGCGCAACTTGGAAATCACGGCAGTCTTGTAGCGGATTGGGCGCCGGCGTGTACGCCGGGTCCGACGCTTTTCGGTTAAGGAAGAACTACGATGGAACTCAGCAAACTATCCAACGCTCCTGGCGCGCGGAAGAACCGCAAGCGTGTCGGCCGCGGTCCGGGTTCGGGCAACGGCAAGACGGCGGGTCGCGGGCACAAGGGGCAGAAATCGCGCGCCGGCGTGTCGCGCCGCGCCACCTTTGAAGGCGGCCAGACTCCGGTGAACCGGCGTTTGCCCAAGCGCGGATTTCATCACGCGTCGCGGTTCCCGAGTTCTATCGTCAACCTCGACAATCTCGACAAGGCCTTTAACGCGGGCGATGAAGTGAATCTGGAGTCGCTGGTTTCGGTAGGCCTTGCCGATCCGGCCAAGGGCGGCATCAAGATTCTCGGTCGCGGCGAAATCACGAAGAGACTGAACGTGAAGGCGAGCGCGATCAGCGCGGGGGCCCGTACAAAGATCGAAGCTGCGGGCGGTACCGTGGAGATCATCCCGGCCGTCAAGAACGGCGCGAAGGCGCCGAAGACCGCGAGCCAGGAGGGCTAGTTTGTGTCTCAGCCGTTAGAAGCCTTTCGGAACGCCTGGCGCATTCCCGAGCTGAAGCAGCGCATGACGTTCACGCTGATCATGCTGGCGATCTACCGATTGGGCGCGCACGTGCCGACCCCGGGGATCGACGGGAACGCCCTGTCCAAAATGATGGAAGACATGCAGGGCGGGCTGCTTGGTTTCTACGATATGTTCACGGGCGGCGCCTTCGAGAGCGCAACAATATTCGCGCTGGGCATCATGCCCTACATCAGCGCATCGATTATCATCCAGTTGCTGGTATCCGTGGTGCCGGCCTTGGAGAAGTTGCAGAAGGAAGGCGCCGAAGGCCAGAAAAAGATTACCGAGTATACGCGGTACCTGACCATCGCGTTGTGTATCGTGCAGTCCATCGGCGTCGCGGTCTGGCTTCAGGGCATGAACACGGCCGACTCGCGCATCGTCGTGACGAGCGGTATCTGGTTCTACATCACGTGCATCATCACGTTCACGACCGGCACCGCCTTTATCATGTGGCTGGGTGAACAGATCAGCGAGCACGGCGTTGGCAACGGCATGTCCTTGATCATCTTTACGAGTATCGTCGCCCAGTTGCCGAACGCCTTGTGGACCATGCTCGAGCTGTTCAAAGCGGGCGAGCTGGACATCTTCAAGATTGGCTTGTTGATCGCGTTGATGGTGGCCGTTATCGCCGGCGTGATCCTGGTTACGACCGGGCAGCGCCGCATCCCGGTGCAGTATCCTCGCCAGGTAAAGGGCCGGAAGATGACCGCCGGCGGCCGGAACTATTTGCCCTTGCGCGTGAATCAGGCGGGCGTCATTCCGATCATCTTCGCGAGTTCGATTCTTATGCTCCCGAGCATGGTTTCCAGCGCCCTGAAAACGGATACCTTGGCGCCCGTAATCGACTGGTTCGGCGTGTATTTCAGTTACGGCGGTTTGCTGTACAGCATGGTGTACGGCGTGCTGATTATCTTTTTCTGCTTCTTCTACACGGCCATCACGTTCAACCCGATCGAGATGGCGGACAACATGAAGAAGTACGGCGGCGTGGTGCTGGGCGTCCGGCCCGGCAAAGCGACCGCGGAGTATTTGAACAAGGTGATGACGCGCATCACGCTCGTAGGCTCCCTGTTCCTGGCTGGCGTGGCGTTGTTGCCGTACGTCGTACAGAGCCAGATGGGTCTGGAAGCGTGGAACGTGTCGCACTTCTTCGGTGGAACAAGCTTGTTGATCCTCGTGGGCGTGGCGCTGGACACGGTTCGCCAGATCGAAACGCATCTGACCATGCGCAACTACGACGGATTTGTAAAAGGACGCAGGGTCAAGGGTCGCCGTTATTAATGGGACTGGGCCGCGCGGTAAACCCGTGAATCGATTCGTTGCGCGAGGCATGGAAGCGAGACCTCGCTGGGAGATACAGGAAAACCCGGTACAGACCGATCGCCAAATGTGCGCCGAGCGAAAGTGAGTAGAGAATCCGTGGGATTGCGAATCGTTATACTCGGGGCGCCCGGCGCAGGGAAAGGCACCCAGGCGAGACGGCTGGCCTCGCGGAGACGCTTACCGCATGTCTCGACGGGAGACATCTTCCGCGGGCATATGACGGAGGACACGGCGTTTGCCCGGAAAATCCGGCCGTACATGGAATCGGGCGCGCTGGTGCCGGATGAATTGACCTGCGCGATTGTAGAGGAGCGGCTGGCGGGTCTGGACTGCGACAGCGGCTACGTGCTGGACGGGTTTCCGCGTTCGCTGGCGCAGGCCGAGACGCTGGACCTGCTGTTGGAAAAGCGCGGTGAGCGGCTGGACGCGGCGATTTGTCTGGTCGTGCCGGACGACGAGATCGTGGCGCGCTTGAGCGCGCGCAGGACGTGTCCCGTTTGTGGTACCATATACAATTTGAAGTTCGACCCGCCGAAGGGCGACCCGGCCCGTTGCGCGCGCAATGGATGTGCGGGGGTCTTGGTCCAGCGGCCGGATGACAATGAAGAGACGATCCGTCAGCGGTTGGTGGTGTATCACCAGATGACGGAGCCGATCGAGGCGTTCTACCAGGAACGGGGCCTGTTGAAACCGGTTCCCGGAGACATCGCCCCGGACGACGTTTCGGCGAAAATTGAAGAGATTTTATGCGCTCTGGAAATGGTCCAAGAACCGTGATCACCTGCCGAACGGAGAAAGAGATCGACATCCTTCGCGAAGCGAATCAGTTCGTCGCGGAGGTGCTCGTCACGTTGGCAGGGATGGTCGAGCCGGGGATTTCGACCGGCGAACTGGACGCGACCGCGGAGAAGTTGATTCGCGCGCTGGGCGGCGAGCCTTCGTTTCTGGGGTATCACGGGTATCCGAAGAGCACATGCATCTCGGTGGATGAGGAGATTGTGCATGGCATCCCCGGGAAGCGGAAGCTGAAGGACGGCGAGATCGTCAGCATGGACGTGGGCGTGTACCACCGGGGCTATCACGGTGACGCGGCCGTGACGGTACCCTGTGGAACCGTCAATGATGTGCGTCAACGCTTGATGAAGGCGACGGACCTGGCCCTGACCCGGGCGATCGCGGCGGCCAAAGCCGGGAATCACCTGGAAGACGTTTCGCGGGCGGTACAGTTGGCCAGCGAAGATGCCGGGTTTTCGGTGGTCCGGAGTTTCGTGGGACACGGCATCGGCACCCGGATGCACGAAGAGCCGCAGATTCCGAACTTTGTGACGGGCGAGCGCGGCCCCGAATTGAAAGTGGGCATGGTGCTCGCCATTGAACCGATGGTCAATGTGGGAACGCCGGATGTGAAAGTATTGCGCGACGGATGGACGGCGGTCACGGCCGACGGCAAGCCGAGCGCGCATTTTGAACATAGCGTCGTAGTGCGCGAACACGGGGGAGAGATCCTTTCGGCGACCCCAAAACTGGTTTGGGGCAAGCAGGTCGCGTGAAGCGCGGCCGGGTACTGTCGCCGGCCCGGAATGATATAGACAACGTATGCAAAAAGAAGAAGCCATAGAAGTCGAGGGTACGGTGGTTGAACCGTTGCCCAACGCCATGTTTCGCGTGGAGTTGAAGAACGGCCATATTGTGTTGGCCCACATCTCCGGAAAGATGCGGATGAATTTCATCCGGATCCTTCCGGGAGACCGCGTGAAACTGGAAATGTCGCCCTACGATTTGACGCGTGGGCGCATCACGTATCGGTACAAATAGGAAGTACGGAGCGCGGACACCGGTCCGCGGCCGCGACGTGTCAGGCGTGCCCTGACTCAACCGCGCGCGAGCGTTTCACGTGGAGTGAGCAATGAAGGTTAGAAGTTCGGTCAAGAAGATTTGCGAGAAGTGCAAGATAATCCGCCGGCATGGCCAGGTCCGGGTGATCTGTGAGAACCCGCGCCACAAGCAGAAACAGGGCTAAGGCGGTTAGACGAGTGGGCTTCGACGCCCATTCCTGAGGAGAACGAAATCCATGGCACGTGTAGTAGGTATCGACCTTCCCCGCGAGAAACGGGTGGAAACCGGGGTGCAATACATCTACGGCATCGGTCCGGCCCGCGCGAAAGCGTTGATGGAGGAGACCGGTATCAACCCGAGCACGCGCATCCGCGACTTGACGGATGAGGAAGTGAGCCGGTTGACGACGGCGATCACGACGAAGTACGCCGTGGAAGGCGATCTGCGCCGCGAGGTCATGTCGAATATCAAGCGTCTGATGGACATCAACTGCTACCGGGGCCAGCGCCATAAGCGCGGGTTGCCGGTGCGCGGTCAGCGGACGCACACCAACGCCCGGACCCGGAAGGGCCCCCGCGGCGCGACGGTCAAGAAGAAGTAAGGTTTTGTAACGACGTAGAAGCACGCTGCTGCGTGCACGTATAGAGCATTGCCGGCGGAAAACGAACCGGACGGCACACCCAGGAGGCACAGGTAAGTGGCCAAGGAAAAGAGGAAAGCGAAGGGCAAGAAACGGCGTACCGCCCTCAACGTGACGTCGGGTGTCGCGCACATTCAAGCGACATTCAACAACACGATCGTGTCCATTACGGACAGCCAGGGCAACGTCATCTCGTGGTCGAGCGCGGGGCAGGTCGGTTTTGTCGGGTCCCGCAAGAGCACCGCGTTTGCCGCCCAGGTTGCCGCCGAGGCCGCCGCGCAGAAGGCCCGTGAAGTGGGTCTGCGCGAGGTCCGGGTGCACGTGAATGGCCCCGGCGCGGGCCGGGAGTCGGCGATTCGCGCGATTCAGGCCACCGGGCTGGACATCACGCTGATTCGCGACGTCACCAGTATCCCGCACAATGGATGCCGGCCGCCGAAACGCCGTCGCGTCTAGCGGCACGGCGTTGCGCTGCACCCATTCCACATTGGAAAACGTGGAACACCTGAGTCACGGCCGCACTGCCGGGGAGAACTGAACGAATGATAGCTCACGATTTCGTAATACCGAAATTTGTAAAGATTGACGACGGCGCGACGGGCCAATACGCCCGGTACACTGTGGAAGCCTTCGAACGCGGCTACGGCACGACGATCGGCAACTCGCTGCGGCGGGTGCTGTTGGCATCGCTCGAAGGTTCGGCGGTGACGGCGATCCGGATTGAAGGCATCCAACACGAGTTCTCGGCGATCCCCGGGGTCAAAGAAGACGTGACGGATGTGGTCCTGAACTTCAAGAAGTGCCAGCTACGCCTGAACCGTCAGGAACCAATTATCTTCACCTTCAAGCACAAGGGTCAGGGTGAAGTGACCGCGGGCGAAGTATTCAAAGGCCAGGATATCGAGGTATTCAATCCAGACCACGTGATCTTTAACTGCACGAATGCGTCCAGCACGATCGAGATGGAGATCAAGGTGGCCCGCGGACGCGGCTACCAGACGGCGGACCATTTCGAGTTGGAGCACGCGGCCATCGGCACCATCTACCTGGATGCGAACTTTTCGCCGGTAACGCGTGTCAACTTCTCGGTGGAAGACGCGCGCGTGGGGCAGCGGACCGACTACGATCGCCTGATCATGGAAATCTGGACGAACGGTTCGATTACGCCCGAGACCGCGCTCGAAGAGGCCGCGGCGCTGCTGATGGACCACCTGAAGATCTTCGTGCACCAGCGGCAAGAGGATGACATCACCGGCGGCAGCGGCGGTCCGGAAGATCCGGAAATGGTGCGCACCCTGGGGCGTCCGGTCGAGGAGTTGGAGTTGAGCGTGCGCGCGGCGAACTGCCTGAAGGCGGCGAACATCCGCACCATTGGCGACTTGGTGGCGCGGAACGAATCGGAGATGCTGCAGTTCCACAACTTTGGCAAGAAGTCGCTGGACGAGATCAAGGCGATTCTGGAAAGCTTGGGACTTTCCCTGGGCATGAATGCCGGCGTTGCGGCGGCCGTCCCGGCGGCGGCTCCAGCCGATGAGACTGAAGAAGAAGATTACGACGAAGAAGACGAGTAAGCGAAACCCGCGAGAGCGATAGAGGTACGAGAGCGATGAGGCACCGCAAGGCAGGACGTCGGCTGGGACGGAACTCCAGCCACCGGAAGGCGACGATGAAGAATCTCGCCCTGGCGCTATTCAAGTACAACGCCATTGAAACGACCGTGGCGAAATCGAAGGAGCTGCGCGTGTTTGCCGAGCCCCTCATTACCATGGCGCGTGAGGATACCGTGGCGAACCGCCGCCGCGCGTTCGCCGAACTTCGGGATGACGCGGTGGTGTCGAAGCTGTTCACGGAGATTGCGCCGAGCTTCGCCGATCGGCCGGGCGGGTACACGCGTATTCTACGCATGGGCAACCGCGTCGGCGACGCGGCGCCGATGGCGCGCATCGAGCTGGTCGGCCTGGGCGAGTACCAGGAAGATTAGTCAGTTCAAGAGGGTCATATTGCCTGCGGGCGCTGACGAGCGTCCGCAGGTTTCGTTTTTCCGGAGACGTGCGCACGGACGCACATGGACAATGAACGGCCGCGAAGTACCGGCCGGCTCAGTAGCCGCGGGCCGTTTGCATGACGCGGAGGTTCTCGAGGCCCTCCCGGGCGGGCACGGGAAATGGCTCACCATTGAGGACGGCCCGACCGAACGCCTCGACCTGATTGCGGTACGGATTCACGTTGTGGGCGCCGGAAACCTTGGGTTCGCCGTTGCCCTGTCCGCGTGTGACCAAACCGCCGTGTCCGAAGTAGGTCCGTTCGCAGATGCAGTATGCATCGGTGCCGTACATCTCGATGCGGGCGGGCCCTCCTGCGCCGGTAGACGCCTCGGCAACCCCCACCGCACCACCCTTGAAACGCATCGTCACCAGGGCGTGGTCGTCCGTCTCGAAGCCCCATCGGGGGCTGGACAGAATCCCCTGCGCGGCCTCGACATCGCCCATGAACCATCGGCACAGATCGATGAGGTGCGTGCCGATATCCGATAAGGCCCAGCCGCCAGAGGTTGCTCGCTTTCTTCTCCAATCGGAGGGTGGCTCATCATGGGCGAAGTACAATTGTGCGCGGAAGAAGACCGGGCTGCCGAAACGGCCCGCCTTCCACTCCTGACGCAATTCCTGGTGGAGCGGGTGGTGCCGGAGGTGGTAGCCGATTCCGAGTTGCCGATCCGCTTCCTCGGCGGCGGAGATCATGGCTTCGCATTCGGCGACGTTCAGCGCCATCGGCTTTTCGCAGAGGACGTGTTTACCGGCCTTCAATGCGGCGATGGTTTGGGGCGCGTGCAGGTGGTTCGCGCTGGCCACCCAAATCGCGTCAATGGTGTCATCCGCAAGAAACGCATCAAGATCCGCGTAGCCCTTTTCCACCTCATGTTTCTCGCAGTAAGCGTCCGCATTCGCTTGTTTACTGCTAAGCACCGCGTGCAAGCAGCCATTGTCGGCGGCGGCAATGGCGGGGCCGAACGTCGAGTCCGCCCAGCCGGTCGATCCGATCAGCCCCCAATTGACTTGTGGCTTACTCATGGTTCATCTCCCCGTCGGCCTTCCAAATCCCCCATTATTCGCATTTTTACTATACACCCGAACGGGGTTTTTCGCAAACGTTTCCGTGGATCGAGATACGGGAAGTGCTGCCGAAGGACCAACCTGGCAAGACGCCTCCGCTCGGGTGATACTGCGTAACCCGTTTCGATGCAAGCCCAAGGCGGTTTGCGTGCTGCTTTTAACGAAAACTCCCGTCCGGCTTGAACGGCTGCTATAATGCGCGCCTATGGCTACCCAGTGGAAGAAATTGAGCGAAATATCCGACGCAAAACTGACCCCCATGCTCCGGCAGTACCTCGAAGCCAAGGCGGATAGCGGAGATTCTCTGCTGTTTTTCCGCATGGGTGACTTCTATGAAATGTTCTTTGAAGACGCGGTCGAAGCGGCGGAACTGCTCGGAATCGCGTTGACCTCGCGTGACGCGGTAAACAAAGACGACCGGATTCCCATGGCGGGGGTGCCGGTGCGGGCCGTGGATGCCTACGTGGCCAAGGCCATCAAGGCGGGTCGGACGGTGACCATCTGCGAGCAGATGGAGAACCCGAAGGATGCCAAGGGGGTCGTCAAAAGGGCCATCGTCCGGACCATCACGCCAGGGACTGTGACCGAACCGGAGTTGCTGGACGACACGTCGAACAACTTCCTTGGCGCGCTGACGATCAAGGGCGGCAGGGGCGGTTTGGCGTTGGTGGACGTGAGTACCGGCGAGTTTCTGGCTGCGCAGATTGACAGCGATCCCGAGCGCGTCTTGACCGACGAGTTGACCCGCATGGCGCCTACCGAGATGCTGGTGCCCGCGTTTATGGACGAGGACGTGCTGAGGCGGTTGCGCGAGCGGTTCTCCGGCGTCCGTTTCACGCAGCGGACGGATGACGAGTTCGACGCGGACGACAGCCGCGACTTGTTGCTCGATCAGTTTGGGCTGCGCACGCTGAAGGGGCTGGGCCTGGACGACGCGCCGGAAGCGTCCTGTTGCGCGGGGGCCGTCGTGGCCTATGTGAAATCGACCCAGCGCGACGCGGTGCCGCACTTGCGGTTTCCGCGCCGGTACAGTCCGTCCCAGTACGTGGTTCTCGACGTCAACACGCAGCGGAATTTGGAGTTGGTCGAGTCCATGACCGATCGCAAAGGCCGGGGAACGCTGTTGTCCGTGCTGGACCGCACCCTGACCAGCATGGGCAGCCGGAAACTGCGGCACTGGATACTGCATCCGCTACTTGGCGTGGATGAGATCCGGGCGCGACACGATGCAATCGACGAATTGCTGGACGACGCGGAATTGCGGTTGCGTCTGCGCGACATTCTGCGCGGCGTGGCCGATATCGAACGGTTGACGGGCCGCCTCACGGCGCGGGCGGGGAACGGTCGCGACGTGGTTTCTTTGGGCCGATCGCTGGAGCAGGCGCCTGCAATGCAACAGATCCTCGCGCGTTGTCAGTATTCACTGCTGGCCGGTCTGCGCGATTCCATGGATGCCTTGGACGACGTGGCGGGGTGGATCGCGTCGGCCATCGTCGATGAGCCGCCCGTATCCGTGACCGAAGGGAACCTGATCCGGGACGGATACGATCCGGAACTCGACCGGTTTCGCGATTTGGTGCGGGGAGGGCGCGATTGGATCGCCACGCTCCAGCGGGAGGAATCCGAGCGCACGAAGATCCCGAATCTGAAGGTGGGGTACAACAAGGTATTTGGGTACTACCTGGAAGTGACGCGGTCGTACACCCACCTGGTGCCGGAAGATTACGAACGCAAGCAGACACTGGTGAACGCCGAGCGTTATGTCACGCCGAAGCTGAAGTCGCGGGAAGAAGAAATCGTCACCGCGCAGGAGAAAATGCAGACGCTCGAGTACGATCTCTTTGTCGCACTGCGGGACCGCATCAGCGCCGAAGCGCGGCGAATCCAGGAAACGGCCGATGCCATCGCAACCATCGACGTCCTGCTTTCACTGGCGGAAACCGCGGCGATTAAAGGGTACACCAAACCCGTCATCGACGATTCCGAAGAGCTGCGCATCCGGGATGGCCGGCATCCGGTGGTCGAGGACCTGATGGCGCGCAACGATTTCGTCGCGAACGACACCGTGCTCGATCCGGCGAAAGCGGCGCTACTGATCGTGACGGGCCCGAACATGGCCGGTAAGTCCACGTACCTCCGGCAAGTGGCGTTGATCACGCTCATGGCGCAGATGGGGAGTTTCGTGCCCGCCGCGGAAGCGCATATCGGGGTGGTGGATCGCATCTTCACGCGTGTCGGCGCGTCCGACAATCTCGTGCGCGGGGAAAGTACCTTCATGGTGGAGATGATCGAGACGGCGAACATCATCAACACCGCAACCGAACGCAGCCTGCTCGTGCTCGATGAGATCGGCCGGGGGACGAGCACCTTCGACGGGATCAGCATTGCGTGGTCCGTGGCGGAGCATATCCACGATCGAATTCGCGCGAAGACGCTCTTTGCCACGCACTACCATGAACTGACCGAGCTTGCGAACACGCTGGAGCGCGCCAAGAACCTCAACGTAGCCGTGCGCGAGTGGGGCGGAAAGGTCGTGTTTCTCTATCGCATCGTGGACGGCGGCGCCGATCACAGTTACGGCATTCAGGTCGCGAAACTGGCGGGGTTGCCGCCCGCGGTGATTGAGCGCGCGCGGGATATCCTGGAGTCGCTGGAAGCGGGGAACCCCGCTTCGACGGGCCTGCCGGAACAGATGTATTTGTTCGGCGCGCAGACCGCGGAACCAAGCCGGGTGGAGAAAGAACTGGAGACGATTAACCCCGACGAGTTGTCGCCGAAGGACGCACACGAGTTGGTGTACCACCTGAAGCATCTCATGGCCAAGCCTCGCCACGAGCGATAGCGCTCCAGAATTATTCCAATCTTCCACCTGTTTTCAGGTACACTTGTTCGCGGTAGGAAGCTGTTGTACAAGGCAAAGGTTTTCAATTCATGAATGGATCCACCCTGCGCGAGGAAATCGCGAACAGCATTACGCACGGAATCGGTTTTCTGCTGAGCATCGTCGGACTCGTCGTGCTCGTGGTATCGGCGTCTGCCGACGGCGATCCGTGGAAGGTCGTCAGTTTCTCGGTCTATGGCGGCACGCTGGTGGCGCTGTATCTCGCGTCGACTTTCTATCACAGTTTTCACTCGCCACGGCTGAAACATGCGCTGCGGGTGGTCGATCATTGCGCGATTTATTTGCTCATCGCGGGGACTTACACGCCGTTCACCCTGCTGAACCTGCGCGGTCCGCTGGGGTGGACCCTGTTCGGAATCATCTGGGGACTCGCCGCTATCGGGATCGGGGCCAAAGCGTTTCACGTGGATCGCTATCCGATTCTGACACCTTTGATCTACATCGCCATGGGATGGATCGGGGCGTTCGCCGCGTTACCGTCTCTCGAACTGATACCTGCCCCCGGAATCGCGCTGCTCTTCGCGGGCGGTGTCACGTATACCCTGGGCGTGATCTTCTACGCGCTGGAACGGCTTCCCTACAACCATGCCATTTGGCATCTCTTCGTGCTGTGCGCCAGCGCGTTTCACTTCTTCGCCGTGCTCTTCTACGCGGTTCCTCTGGTCTGATCCGGCATTCTTGACGTTCCCGGCGCGGGTCGCCACAATTCCCTGAACGGTTGCGGAAGGAGAAGTTCCATGGCTGAAGTCGAAGTGTCGCCGCAGGGGCAGTGGGTGATCGACCGCGTGTTTCCGGGGAAGCGGGAAGGATGGTTTATCGAAGCGGGCGCGTCGATTGGGACGATCGGTTCCAACACCTATGCCCTCGAGCGGGACTACGGATGGCGGGGGCTGTGCGTCGAGCCTCATCCCGATTCCTACGCGGAGCTGGTGAAGAACCGGAAATGCGCCACGGCGAATTGTTGTCTCACCTCGCGGAACATGGACGTGGATTTCGTGATGAACCCGGAGATCCCGGGCACGAGCGGCATTCAGGAAACCCTGGCGCCGACGGTGAAGGGAACTTTCTACCGCAACGATACGCAGTATGAAGCCATCAAGGTGCCGGGACGTCCAGTATGGGAACTACTCCGCGAACACGAAGCGCCGCGCACGATCGACTACTTCAGCCTGGACATCGAGGGCGCGGAGTATGAGGCAATGAAGGACTTCCCCTTCGAGGAGTTCACCTTTGGGGCGATGACGATCGAGCGGGGTTCCAAAGATTATCTGAAACTGCGCGCCCTGTTGCAGGCGAAGAGATACCGGCTCGTTGCCGTGGACACCATGGACGACTTTTGGGTCCATGAAAGCACGGAGTACGCGATGGGATTCGGCGAGCGGATGCAGGTGGCGATCCGATGCGCACTGCAGCAGATTAAAGCGGCGTTGCGCTCGTGAACTCGGGTCGAGGGTAAGGAATTGCCGTACACACCCATACTGGCCACGTTGGGGTATGTCATGTCCGCCGACGGTGAGAAGGTCCTGATGGTACATCGCCACAAGCGGGACAGCGACCAGCACCTGGGCAAGTACAACGGTCTTGGCGGCAAGCTGGACCCCGGCGAAGACGTGGTGTCGTGCATGAAACGCGAGATTCGCGAAGAAGCGGGTATCGAGTGCCTCGATTTGACGTTGCGCGGGACGATCAGTTGGCCGGGTTTCGGCAAAGGCGGAGAGGACTGGTTCGGTTTCGTGTTTCGCATCGACCGGTTCGAGGGGACGCCGTACACGGAGAACCCCGAGGGGACGCTGGAGTGGATCCCCGTGGACCAGGTGCCGGACCTGCCCTTGTGGGAAGGCGACCCCCACTTCCTGCCGCTGGTATTTTCCGACGATCCCAGGCCGTTTCATGGTCATATGCCTTACGACGGGGGACGGCCCGTGAGCTGGTCGTACACGCTCTGCTAAAAGGATCGGCGCATGTAGCGCAGGCGTCTCGCCTGCAACCAAGAAGCAGGCGGGACGCCTGCGCTACATTTCATTGTTTACTGGTGGGCAGGTTTGATCTAGAGTGGAAGCCGTTTTTCGCTTGTTTTCCAACCTACTGAAGGGCGGGTGTTATGCAGAACAAACGTACGCGGAGAGAGTTTATGAAGACGACAGGCGCCGGAATTGCGGCGGCAGCGGTCGCGTCGGCCGGTTTGGGCAAGGCGCATGCGGCCCGCGACTACAGCATCTCGCTGGCGGGCTGGTCGCTGCACCGGACCATCGGCGTCGGCGAAGGCAAGACGCCCATGCTCGACATGCCGAAGCTGGCGCGCGAGGAATGGGATATCGGCGGAATCGAACTCGTGAACAACATGCTCCCGCCGAAGGACGAATCCTTCGCGAACATGAAGCCCTATCTCGATCAGCTCGCCAAGAACGCCGCGTTTCACAATGTGCGCATCCTGCTGATCATGGTGGACGGCCAGGGCAACATCGGCGGCACGGAACAGGCCCAGCGCGACGAGGCCGTCGAGAAACACAGCAAGTGGATCGACATCGCCGAGTACATGGGCTGCCACTCGATCCGGATGAACTGGGCGGGCGCGCCGCACGAAGTGGTGAAAGACGAAGCCGCGTTGGCCGCGTTCATCGATCGCTCCGTCCCCGGATTTCAAGCCCTGTGCGAGTATGGCGACACCAAGGACATCAACGTCATCATCGAGAATCATGGGGGCGCGTCGTCCTACCCGGCAGCCATGGAACAGTTGATGGCGGCGGTGGATCATCCGCGCTTCGGGACCTTGCCCGATTTCGGGAACTTCCCCGAGGACGTCGATCTCTATGACGCCATCGATCGCTTGATGGTGTTCGCGAAAGCCGTGAGCGCGAAGTGTTACGACTTCGACGATACCACCGGCGACGAGACGAAACTCGACTTCCCGCGGATCATCGAGAATGTGGTCGACAAGCATGGCTACCATGGCTACATCGGGATCGAGTTCGAAGGCGATCGCCTGACCGAGCATGAAGGAATCCGGCGCTGCAAGGCACTGCTGGATCGGCTGAAGGCGTAGGGCTGCGGCGAAACTCGATAGGACTTATAGGACGGATAGGA
This sequence comes from Candidatus Hydrogenedentota bacterium, assembly GCA_045863335.1. GTDB lineage: Bacteria > Hydrogenedentota > Hydrogenedentia > Hydrogenedentales > SLHB01 > JAHDWY01. Next base: position 22,382 of record BTVY01000054.1, read on the forward strand.
CCTATAGGACAACGATCGATCGGCGGGGATTGTCGCGCGTGGCAATCGCGTGTCCTATTGGTCGTATTGGTCCTATAGGTCCTATTCTTTCTTACGGATTCGTGCCCCAGATATCCATGTCCCGCATGAGCGTGCGGCCGGGCAGGCATGCCAGGTGCACGATGGTAGCGGCGATGTCGGCGGCGTGGAGGTAGAGTCCGGGGCCGTGGGCGGGGCCGGTGTCCTCGGCGGTATCGACGGCGCTGGGGTTGAGCACCATGACGCGGATGTTACTCTTGCGGACTTCGTAGTTCAGCGCCTGGGAAAAGCCCTGGAGTCCGAACTTGCTGGCCGCGTAGGCCGCCGCACCGGGGTCGCCTTTCTTACCGCTCATGGAACTGATCATGAAGATGTCGCCCCGCCCCTTCGCGATCATGTGAGACAAGAAAGCCTTGGTGGTCAGGAAGACACCCGTCAGGTTGGTCTCGATCACGTCATTCCAAAGGTCCAAATCCATTTCCGCGACGGGCGCACCCCGCATGGCGCCCGCGTTGTTGACGAGAATGTCCGGCGCTTCGAGATCCTGCAGCACGGCTTCCGCCATGCAAGTAATCGCGTCCGGATCGCGCTGATCGCAGACATAGGGGCGGCAGCGTTCGCCGATGGATTTCGCGGCGGCGTCGAGGGTTTGACGGCTGCGCCCGGTGATGGCGACAGTGGCGCCGGCCTCGTGAAGGGCACGGGCGATGTGTTTTCCGATGCCGCGGCTGGCGCCGGTGACGACGGCGAGTTTCCCGGTGAGATCCTCGTTACGCATGGGGCAGCTCCTTTCGACGGTTCAATGCGTTGATGAGATCGCGGGATTCGAAGACGAACCCGTATTGAAGGGAAACACGCCAGAGCGCCAGTTCCTTCGCGATTTGGTTCCGCGCGGTTTCGGCCATCTCGACGGCGGTCGTGGCATCGCGGATGACGGAGCAGAGAACGCCGTGGCGGTGCATATCGACCATGCCGCCCGGTGAGGACACAAGGCAGGAGTTCAGGGCGAATCCCGCGTAGATGAGGTGGTTCACATTCAGCGACTTGCACAGCGCAAAAAGCTGGTGGCTATCCTCGACGACTGGCTCGTCGGCCAGCGGCCTGGCTTCCGGAGCGAAATCGATGCGGCTGCGGCCGCGCTCCACGTCGGACAGGTTCTCCGCGCCTGGGTAGACCCGTGACTGCATGAACTCGACAAGGGCATCGCGCGCGGGATCGGACTCGACGCACTCGGCCGGGGCTGGCGCCGGACCCGCAAGATCGCGGGCCTTCACGTAGCCGGGAAGGGTTTGGTAGTACGCGCCGCCTCCTGCAATGTGTATCAGCGGCAGCGGCGACTGGCGCACGGCGGCCAGGAGGCCGGGAAATATCCGCCACATGATCTCGGCGCTGCGCAGAAGATGAGGCGCGGCGCGATGCCAGCCAGGGAACCGCTCCTCTTCGCCGCAGTCCCACGCGTGCATGATAGCGACGGCGGTATGGTCCAGTGCGATCTCGATCGTGTCGCGTTGCCAGCCGCGGAATCCCTCTTCCGGCACGTCGCGGGCGAAGTCGGCATCGAATTGCTGGTACAAGTAGGCGGGAACCTCTAGCGTGTTGGACATGATGCGTATCCTGGTTGAGCGGCCGAATTTCATTTCGCCACGGCTGGGAGGAGCGGATCAACACGGCGAACCCCTGCGGCGGTGTTGACGTAGGGGGGTAGAACCGTCAGAATTCCGGCCATGCTCGATCGTGTCGCCAAATCCGCCCCCAAGCCCGCGCCCGCACCGCCCGCGCCATCACGCCCAGATTCGGAAGCGGGGCGCATGTTGCTGGAGTACGTGCTGTGGACCGCGCTCTTCCTGGCGGGCGTGCTGCTGCTGCACCGGTTGAACCTGGAAGCGATTGCGGGGCACGCCACGCCGTTCTACGCTTTCCTGCGTCCGCTGCACGAGTCGTGGACGATCGTGCTGGCGCTGTTGCCCTTTATCACGGTGCCGGCCCTGGTGATGCGGCGCGTGCTGTGCGGACGTTGGGGGATGAACTGGGGCTGGGGCGCGATCGTCGCTCTTAGTCTGATCGCGCCTTGCGCGTTTGTGGCGGAGGTGTATTTCGCCAAGACCGGCGGCGACGATTACTCGCTCACACGCGCGCTGCTCATTGCCGCAACGGTCATCGCGCGGGACCTGCAGCCCGTGTTCGTTGCCGAAGTTGCGATCTTCCTCGGGCTGCTCGGCTTTCGCTTCCTCCGGACCGGCGACCGAAGCCCCTCGGTGCCATTCATCCTGATCTTCCTGTTGGGCGCTATGACGGGATTGTTCTTTTTCTCGGGCGCAATCGCGGAGTTACGGTGGAGTCCGGATGGCATGACCGACGGCATCACGAAGGCCTACCACCGATTGACGCAGGAGTACATCGCCGATATCGGGCGGGGCGGCAGCATCCGCGGATTCATGGAGCAGTTTATCGAGCTGCACCCCACCTTGTCCCACCATCAGCGCGTACATCCGCCGGGACCGACGGTGCTGTTGTGGCTGCTCTCGTTCCTGGTCGGCACCGATCCCTTGTCCCTGTCGCTGGCGACGATGGCGGGCGCGACGCTTTCGTTCATTCCCTGCTACCTGTGGGCGCGGGAACTGGGCGGGCCGCGCATGGGGTTGGTGGCCTGCGCGATCCTCGCGTTCTCACCGGGAATTGTCGCATTTACGGCGACCAGCGCGGATATGCTGTTCATGCCGATCACGCTGATGACGCTTTTCCTCTTCGAACGGGCCGTGCGGCACGGGTCGTGGATGGCTGCCGCGGGCGCGGGTGTGTTCTACGCCCTTGCCGGATTCTGTTCGTTCAACCTCCTGTGCATTGGGTTCTACTTCGGACTGGTCGGTTTGTGGGAACTGCGCGATCGGGAAGGCCGCCTGCCGATTATCCGGACGGCGGTGCTGATGCTTGGCGGATTTATCGGCACCTTCGTTCTGATGTACCTGTGGTGCGGCTTCAACATGATTGAATGCTTCCTCACCGGCTGGGAGGAGCAGCGGTACGACCTCAGCAACCAGACCGACCGCTGGCCGGACCTGTGGTGGCGTTTGTTCCACCCCCTGTCCGTCATCTACTACGTGGGGATTCCCGTGAGCGTGCTCTGCGTGCAGCGGTTGTGGAAACCCGACGCCATCCAGCATCCGACTTTCGTGATGATGGTGCTCACGTTTGTGTTTCTAAACGCCGTCGTGCCCGCGCGCGGCGAAATGGAGCGGACGGGCCTGTACATGTACCCCCTGTTGATCGGCCCCGCCGCGCACCTCCTGACCACGCGCTGGCAACAGAGCCGATCCGAAGCGCCCCTGGCGGTGGCGGTGGGATTCCTGGCGTTTCAGTGCTGGCTCACGGAGTACTTGTTTTGGACATACTGGTGAGATAGCTGGAACGCCAAATCCGAAATCCGAATCTTGAAATCCGAAACAAATTCAAAATCTCAAATCTCAAAACGGCAGGCGATGTAAAGAACTTGGGACGGAGAGTAGCGCTGTGCGCTTCTCCGTTTCGGTCCTTTCCTCTTTTTGAACATTCGAATTTGTTTCGGATTTCAAGATTCGGATTTCGGTTTTTGCCTCACGGCAACGTCAGACTCACCGGCACCTCGCCCTCCCCCGAGATTCGGATAAACTGGGAGGCGACTCGGGCATTGGACATGTCGGGGGACGGTTCGCCGGTCATGCCGATGGCGACGATGGTGTAGTCGCCGGGTTCCACACCGCCGGCGCGGAACGAGCCGTCGGGCTGGACCATGGCGTTGCCGGCGATGAGATGTTGGTTGGCCATCCAGAAACTCTGGTCGATGGTGGTGACCTGCATGTTGCCCTGAACGATGACGACGAAGATGCGGCCGTCAGGGTTGCCGCCGGCGATGGTACCGGTGACGGTAGCGCCGGCGGTGACTTCGAAGTCGTGCCGTGTCACGCGGCCGTCGAGCGCGTTGATTCGGGCGGTGCGGGTTTGCCAGTCGTTTTCGCCGGCCTGGTAGCTGACGCGGAGGGTGACGTCGCCCGCCACCATTCCTTCAAGCCGGTAGAAGCCGTTGCCATCGATTTGGCCGTTGAAACTCTCCACTGTTCCGGACGCGCCGGTGACCGATGCGGACACGTGGCCTTGGGTGACCGGTTGGCCGCCCATCATGACGTAACCCTCGACCGTGACATTGCCGCCGGGAAAGTCGAAGTCGACGATGGTGACCTGGTCCTCGGCCACGATGGCCTGCTGGTGGGAGTTGCGGCTGGAATTGCCCTGGCGCACGTTGGCCATGACGAGTACCTCGCCCTCCGCGACGCCTTTGATCGAGTACATTCCGTTGCCGTCAGTCTGGGCGCTTGCGGGCCGGCCCCCCTCGCCGCTCCGTTGCACGTGGACTGTCTGACTGGCCGCGGGTTGTCCCGCGATGGTGACGCGTCCTTCGATGGTACCGCCGCCGCCGAGTTTGATGGTTACCTGCGCCGTGCCGCCGGGGCTGACGGTCACCGGCGCGGAGCCGGGCGCATAGTCACCGTGCACCGCGGACACCATCGACACGTCCGGGCCAAGCGACGTGATTTGGAACTTCCCGTTGCCATCCGACGAGGTTACCATCTCCCGGTCGATGCGCCACTGGTCCGACGGCGCGTTTCCGAGGTAAATGCGCGCGCCGGATACCGGCAGGCCGCTTTTGTCGATGACCAAACCTTCGATGGTCGCGCCGGGCTCGAGTTTGAAGAGCACACCGGAGACTGTGGCGCCTTCGCGTACGCCGGCGACAGGCTGCTGCTGCGGCGCGAATCCTTCGGCGAGAACCGCAATGTAGTTGTCACCGACTTCGACGTTGGTGAGGCGGAAGTTGCCTTGGGGATCGACAAAGGCCGTCAAGTTGCCGTACATCCCGGGCGAAGACAAATCGATTTGTCCGGGGAAGGCGCCGATCTGGAACTTGGTGACGGGCTGACCGTTGCTGGCGCTGATGACGCGGCCTTCAACGGTGCCGCGGCCGGACAGCACGAAGTTGACGTTGGTTGAGCCCGCCTCGACAGACGGTTGCTCTTCGCGGCTGTACTCGCCGTGATACGCGAAAACGCGGTAGGCGCCTTCCTGCAAGCCTTTGATGGTGTAGTTGCCGTTCTCGTCCGTATTGGCGTAGCCATAAGAACCGCCACGATCCATGTGAGCATTGACATTGGCATTGCGGAGCGGCTCGCCGGAGCTGTTCGTGACGCGACCGGCGATGGTGAGGCCGCCGGCCTCTTCGTAGACGATGCGGACGTCCGTGACTTTCTCGCCGTCGGCCAGAGTCACCTCCGTGCCGGTGTCAGCCGAAGTCCGGCTGTACGAGTCATAGGGGTGAACCTCCAGGCGGTAGGTTCCCGCGACAAGACCCTGGATCTTGAATTTTCCATCTTGGTCGAGACCGGAGCCCTGCTGCGGCGCATCCATGGCGCCGCTGACAGGGCGCGCGGTGACACTGGCGCGGGTCATCGGTTGGCCGGTCCTGTCCACGACGATGCCGGTGATGCTGCCGCCGGTGGACACGACTATCTCGATGCCGTTCAGGTCGGAAGTGCCGAGGTCGAGGGGGCCCACCATGGGCGCGCTGAAGCCGCGGCCGGATGCCGAGATTCGGATCTTCTGGTTCGGCGAGTATCCGCGGTGTTCGAAGGTGCCGTCTTCACGGGTGATGGTCGATTCGCCTTCGCCGCTGTAATTGATCGGTTCGCTGTGGACTTGCACACCTTCGACCGGTTTGCCTTCTTCATCAACGACGGAGCCGCGCACGTAGAGGCCGCGCTTGACGGCGAACTCGATGCCCTCGACCGCCTTCCCGAGTTGCACGTTGACCTTCTGATCTTCCCGATCCTCGCCGTGGAGATAGCCAGGCTTCCAACGCCGGCGGATGGTATGGGGGCCTTCCCCGAGTCCTTCCAGCTTGAAGAGGCCATTCGCGTCGGACTCCGCGTCGCGGGTGGGGGTCGTCCGGTTGTCCGGGCGCGCCTGGAAACGCACGGCCTCGATAGGGGCGCCCGAATCCGCGTCGAAAACCTTGCCGAGAATGACGCCGCCCGTGGCCACAATCAGGCGGAGTCCTTCCACGCTATCGCCGCCCGCAATGGTGAACTCCGGCGCCTTCCCGGAGAGGATTCGCGTATCGTCATCGATGGTGACCGTGTATTTGCCGTCCGCGAGATGGGCGATTTCAAAGCGGCCCTCCGGGTCGGACTTGGCTTCGTTTTCGGCGCGGTACTGCTCGCCGTTGGCCGCAATGGTGATGCCTTCAATGGGTTCGCCCGTTTCCGCGGCGACGACTTCGCCCGTTGCGCTGCCGCCTACCGTAAGCACCAGTTCGGCATCGGTCGTGCCGAGGGGAATGTAGTCCGACGTGAGCATGGCGTACCCGTCCGCTTCGACGGAGAGTTGCCATTCGCCTTCCCAGAGATGGGGAAGCGCGAAGGTGCCGTCGTCCTCGGTGCGGGCCTGTGCGGCGGCGCCGGTCGAGCCGCTCATGTGATGGCGGTCGTCGCGAGTTTTTTCCGGGTATACCCGCGCGCCGGCAATGGGTTCGCCTGATTCGTTCATGACGATGCCGGCGATGGCGCCTGCGGGGCGCATGACGATGTCCGCGTAGGCGATCGGTTCGTCATCGGTGACATCGGCATAAGCCGCGCCAAGCATGCCGTCGGTGGTGGCGATTACCGCGTAGTCGCCGTAGGGCATCCGCCGGATTTCGTAGGAGCCGTCGCCCGTCGATGCGGCATCCCATTCGGGCCCATCCTTGACGGGTTCGCGATTGGGCGGTTGCGCGACCATGAGCGCGCGAATCTCCACGCCCGAGAGCGGCACTTCGTTGTCCGCCAGCTTCACCGTACCTTTGATGGCGCCCACGCCCGCGCGCCGCTGCGTCCGGCCGGAATCATCGGAGCGCGTGCGGTCGCCGCTCACCTGAAATGGACTGTTTGGCCGCACCACTTCCCGGGGGCCTTCGGGTTCCGGCTCGGTGACGGCCTCTGGCGATTCGATTTCCGCAAGTTGGGGTTCGGGTACAGAGTCGTCCGTCTTCCCGCGGTTGAGGAAGTACCAGGCACCGCCGACGGCAGCTCCGACCACCACAATCAGCACTACGAAACGAAGGTTCTCGTTCATAATCCCTTCCCCGGTTGACGCGGAGGCATGAAGATCCTCCCCCTTAATGACGTACGAGGAGCCGATTTGGTGACGAAATGCGTTCCCAACCTGAAAGCGATCACGGTGATTTGCTGAACTGCCATTGTACTGCGGAATGAGAACGTGGTAAAGAAATTAAGAATTACGAATTATGAATTAAGAATTGCCGGCAGGTTCTAAGATCCAAGCCAGAGCGAGTCTCCGATGGCCGGGCGCCACAATTGAAGCCGTGAGTTTGCTTGACTTGCGCGCTGGAAATGCGCTATTGTACCGGACTTGTTGGCCGCTGAACGGGCGTGGATTATGCCTGTTGACGGGCCGACATCTGTCTGTTTGCCGCGGCGATGGGCGCCGGGCAAGCCACAACGACCGGATCTCACGACGGGCATGTGCGCCGTCAACGTGTCTGATTCCAATGGTTTAGGAGGACGTAGAGAGGCTTATGGCCAGGAAAACGGGACCGAAACACAAACTCTGCCGCCGCTTGGGTTCGTGCATCTGGGGCGACCCCAAATGCCCTTCGTTGCGGCGTCCGTATGCGCCGGGACAGCACGGCCAGAACATGCGCCGGAAGATGTCCGTGTATGGGCAGCAACTCCTGGACAAGCAGAAAATCCGCACGCACTACGGCCTCATGGAAAAACAGATGCGCCGCACCTTCGCGGAAGCCCAGCGGATGGGTGGCGTCACGGGCACGAACTTGCTGATGCTGCTCGAGTCGCGGCTGGATTGCGTCGTGTATCGGCTTGGTTGGGCGCAGAGCATTCCCGCGGCCCGGCAGTTGGTCAATCATGGCCATATCCTCGTGGATGGTAAGAAGGTCGATGTCCCGTCGTTCCGCGTGAAGCCGGGAATGACCGTGAGCGTTCGCGAGAAGAGCCGGAAGGTTCCCGCCATCGCCAACGGCGCGGAGAATCCGCCGGCCGTGATGCCGGAGTATCTGGAGCGCGCTCCGAAGTCCTTTGAAGGGAAGATGACCGCGACGCCGAACCTGGAGACGATTCCGTTCAAGGCGGAAACCGCCGGCGTGATCGGCTTCTACTCGCGCTAATCTTCTCCGTACCGAAAGTTTTGTCCGGGCGGGCCGTGTTTTATGCGGTCCGCCCGTTTCCGTGTTGTTTGCGCAACCGCGCTTTTCCCCCGTGACGGGACCACAGACCATCCATGGCACTTTCACGACCGCTGCCGAGACTCGATTTCGTCGACGACGTCCTGCGCCACCTGAAAGGCGGCGATGTGGAGGTGGTCGGCCCCTGGGGTTCGGGGAAAACCCTTTGTGCCTTGCAGGCCGCGGAGGACCGCCCACTACTGATCGTGGCGCCGGGCCGTATCGAAGCCGAGGGGATCTTCGAGGACCTGCTCACCTTTGACGATCCCGAGCGCTGCGCCTTGTTTCCCGCCTGGGAAGTTCTGCCCACCGACCTGATGGCACCGGCCGACGACATCGTCGCGGAACGCATGAACACCCTGAAGCGGCTGCTGACCGCCCGAGACGGGGGAGAAGCCATGCGCGTCGTGGCGCCCGTGCGGTCGCTCATGCAGTACGTCATCCAGCGCGACCGCCTCGCGCAACAAACCGTGTCGCTCGCCGTGGGCGAGGAACGCGACCTCGAAGAACTCGTCATGCAGTTGACGAAGATGGGCTACGAGCGCGAACTCATGGTCGAACAGCGCGGCCAGATGAGCCTGCGCGGCGGCATCTTCGACGTGTTCCCCATCTCGAGCGAGTTGCCGTACCGGCTCGAATTCTTCGGTGACGAGATCGAATCCATCCGCCGTTTCGAACCCGAGACGCAGCGCAGCGTGAATTCGGTCGATGCGTTCACGCTCCTGCCGCGATCGGAGAAGTCACAACTCGCGGCGTCGGCTCAGGAGAGCGGGCCGCGCGCGTCATTGCTGGACTACCTGCCGAAGGACGCACTGATTGCCATTGATGAACCGGTGAATGTGCGCGATGAAGCGCGGAAACTCGGGTCCCAGTTGGCGGACAGCCCCTACTTCATGAGCGCGGACGATCTCGAGTCGTTGATCGCGTCGCGTACGCGCTTGTCCATCGCCCAAGTGCCATTCGACGGACGCGAAGACGCGCGCCGCGTATCCGCGTCCATGCGCGCGCTGGCGGGGTGGCAGGGACACAACGAGGAATTCTGGAAGCAACTTCAGGTCTGGGATCGGGAGCGGTACACGGTCGTGTTGCTCTGCGCGAACTCCGGCGAACGCAAGCGGCTCCACGAATTGATGGAAGAGCAGGGATACCGCATCGGTCACGATGCCTTTGACGTACGCATTGAGATGGGCCGCCTGCGCGCGGGGTTTGCATCGACCGGCGATCGCGTGGCGGTGCTGAGCGAACGCGAAATGTTCGGCCGCCACTATACGCGGCGCACGCGGCGGCGCTTCGAAGCGGGAACGGCGCTGACGGCCTTCAGCGATTTGAAAGCCGGCGACTACATCGTGCACCAACAGCACGGTATCGGCCGGTACTTCGGGCTGAAACGGTTCGAGGGCAAGGCGGGCGACTTCCTCGCGGTGCAGTACACGGGCGGCGACAAGCTATACGTGCCCGTGACGCACATCGACATGATCCAGAAGTATACGGGCGGCGACGGCGCCACGCCCAAGATGGACAAGCTGGGCGGCGCGACCTGGGCGCGGACGAAGGCGCGGGTCAAAAAAGCCGTCCGCGACATGACGGAGGATCTGCTGAAGCTCTACGCCGCGCGCGAAAGCCGCGAGGGGCATGCCTTCACCACGGACACGCCGTGGCAGGTCGAGTTTGAGGAGGCCTTCGAGTACGACGAGACGCCCGACCAGGCGCGCGCCATCGTCGACGTGAAGCGCGACATGGAATCGCCCCGCCCCATGGACCGGCTGGTCTGCGGCGACGTGGGCTACGGCAAGACGGAAGTCGCCATGCGCGCGGCCTTCAAAGCCGTGATGGACGGCAAGCAGGTGGCCGTGCTGGTGCCGACGACGGTGCTGGCGGAGCAGCATTACCTGAACTTCAGCGAACGCTTTGCCGATTTCCCCATCAAGGTTGAGATGCTCAGCCGGTTCCGCAGCGCCAAGGAACTCAAGGGCACCGTCGAGCGCATGAAGTCGGGCGAAGTCGACGTGGTCGTGGGCACACACCGGCTCGTGTCGAAAGACGTGCAGTTCAAGAACCTCGGTCTCGTCATCATCGACGAAGAGCAGCGTTTCGGCGTGGCGCACAAGGAACGGCTCAAGCAGCTGCGCACGACCGTGGATGTGTTGACCCTGTCGGCGACACCCATCCCGCGCACCTTGAACATGAGCCTGTTGGGCGTGCGGGACATGAGCGTGATCAACACGGCGCCTAACGATCGGTTGCCCATTCACACCTGCATCGAGCATTTCGACGAGCAATTGATTCAGGAAGCCATCCAGCGCGAACTGGCGCGCGAGGGACAGGTGTTTTACGTACACAACCGCGTGCAGACCATCTTGTCTGTGGCGCAGATGGTGCGTAAACTCGCGCCCGGCGCCAAGATCGCCGTGGGCCACGGGCAGATGCCCGAGAAAGAACTCGAGCAGGTGATGACGTCGTTCATGCGCAAAGAGGTGGACATCCTCGTATGCACGACGATCATCGGGTCGGGACTCGATATACCCAACGCGAACACCATCATCATCGACAACGCGAGCTATTTCGGCCTGGCGGAGTTGTACCAGTTGCGCGGACGCGTGGGCCGCTACAAGCACCGCGCGTTTGCCTACTTGCTCGTGCCGGGCGACCGCGTGTTGAGTGAGGACGCGCAGAAACGGTTGAAAGCCTTGGAAGAGTTTTCCACGCTGGGATCGGGGTTCCGCATCGCCATGCGCGACTTGGAGATTCGCGGCTGCGGCAACATTCTCGGCGGCGAACAGCACGGGCAAATCGCAACGGTCGGGTACGAAACCTATACCCAGCTCATCGCGGAAACCGTAGCGGAACTGAAGGGCGAACCCGTGCGGCGGCGGACACTGCCGTTGTTCGAAGTGGCCGTGGATGCCTTCATTCCCGAGCAGTATGTCCCGTCTGAGGCGCAGAAGATCACACTCTACAAGCGTATCGTCGGCATCCAGAACGAAGACGAAGTAGACGAGATGGAGGCCGAACTCGCCGACCGTTTCGGCAAGCCACCCGCGCCGGTAAAACGGCTGCTCGCGATTATGCGCGTGCGCGCCCTCGGCGGCGAGGCGGGCGTGAAGCGCATCGTGGCGTCCAGCGGCGCCGTCAGCGTGGAGCTGGAATCCGGCCAGGCCTTAAGCCGGGGCCGCCGGGAGACCTTGTCGCAGGAGTTCGGCGGGCGGCTGGACTTTGCCTGGTCCGAGAACCCTTCGATCACCATCAAGCTCCAGCAAGACGGCGGCGAGGACCCCATCAAAGTCGCGGAGCAGTTGACGCGCGCAATGGCGGAATTGTAAGCGGGGCGCGTGCGCATGAAGTGGGGCATCCGCAAGGGGGGCACGTATTCTATCGAATCGGAATCGCTATCGGGATCGAGATCGGTATCGAAACTGTTTCTTCCAACTCAGTTCGATCCCGAAACCGATACCGATCCCGATAGCGATCCCGATTTCGGGAGGCGGGTCTCCGATCTGGTTCGCAGTGAGGCGGAGTTAGTCGTAGGGGAGGACGGTCATGGAACTGTCGGGTTCATCATTTACGCTTCGGACCTGGCGTTGGGAAGACGCAGAGCCGCTTTTGTTCCACGCCGACAATCCAAAGGTCGCCGCCAACCTTGGCGACCTCTTTCCCTCGCCTTATACGCTCGCGGATGCGCATGAGTGGCTGCGGGCCCGTGCGGCGGATACTCCACCGCACGCCATGTTCGCCATCGATGTCGACGGTAACGCCGTGGGCGGAATCGGGGTCATTCTGAACGAGGGACCGAAGCGGATCGCGGCCGAGTTGGGATACTGGATCGGCGAGGCTTATTGGGGCAGGGGGATCGGGTCGGAGGCGGTCGGACTGGTGCGGGACTATGCTTTCGACACACTCGCGTTGCGGCGTCTCGAAGCCCGCGTGTATCCCTGGAATCCGACATCGATGCGGGTCCTGAAGAAGAACGGGTTTGTTTTCGAGACGCGACTGCGCAACATCCAACTCAAGGGTGGCGTACCCGTGGATATGCTGCTTTTTGCGGTTGTGCGCTGAGTCTCTACGTTTTGTCGTGGCGGTAGACTTCGACCTGGATGTTTTCGACGGTGACCAGTCCGTTCGTGACCATCGCGTTCAACTCAGGCAGGAATTCTTGAACGCGTTCCCGCGAATCGACGATTTCGATTACGAGGGGTAAGTCTTCTGACAGACGCAAGATCTTCGTGGTATGCATGCGGCTGTTTTTGCCGAACCCCATCATGCCCCGGAGGACCGTCGCTCCGGCCATTCCCCGCTTGCGGGCTTCCGTAACGATGACCTCGTAGAGCGGACGATGCCCGGACTTGTCACTTTCCCCGATATATATTCGTACGAGTTGCGCATCCGACGGAATCTCCATCCCGTTCTGCTTTCAAGTCTGTCCGCGGTTCTCAACTTACAAAGCGTCCAGACCGTTCCGGACACTGCACTTGACGCCCGGGCAATTGGTCGAGTCCGGGGCCGGAAGGCGCCGTACCGGCACAGAGGACTCGCAGTTTGCGCAGTATCGGGCCCGGTCTTTCGGCCACGGGCTCTGCGGGCCGTAAGAATTGCGGGCCGTAAGAATTTGACTCCATCGGGGTTATGATGCTATTCTATCGCGTCTGTCTGGCAGACAGGCAAATCTTTTTTAAGGAGGTTCCAAAGAAACCCATGATGGAAGAAACCCAGAACTCGACAGAATCCGGCTTCGAAGCGGATTCGCAACCTGCGGCGGCGCGAGCGGCTGCAAACGGTACCTTGGAAGCTGACATGGAAGAGTTCTCCATGGAGACCATGGAAGAGCTGTACAACGAGACCATGCAGAACTTCAAGGAAGGGGAAGTGGTGCGCGGCACGGTGGTCGGCGTGACGGACGATTATGTCCTGGTCGACATCGGCTACAAAAGCGAAGGCGCCATTCCCATCGACGAATTTCCGAACAAGTCGGAAATTAACATCGGCGACGAGTACGACATCTTCATCGAAGAACCGGAAGATGACGAAGGCATGCCGATCCTGTCCAAGATCAAGGCGGACAAGATCAAGAACTGGACCCACATCCAGCGGATTTACGAAGAAGACGGCACCATCGAGGGCCGCATCGTCCGCCGGGTGAAGGGCGGTCTCAAGGTCGATATCGGCATCGATGCGTTCATGCCGGCGAGCCAGTTGACCTGGCGGCCAACGAGCGATCTGGACCGGTACATCGGCCAGTCGATGGAACTGAAAATCATCAAGCTCACCAAACGGCGCCGCAACGTGGTGGTCAGCCGCCGCAAGTTGCTGGAAGAGCAGCGCGCGGGTGAGAAGCGGGAGCTGTTGGCCACGATCGAAGTGGGCAAGATCATCCCGGGCGAAGTAAAAAACATCACCGATTTTGGCGCGTTTGTGGACGTGGGCGGCATCGACGGCCTGCTCCACGTGACCGACATGTCCTGGGGCCGGGTGAAGCACCCGTCGCAGGTCGTCTCGGTCGGACAGCGCATCGAAGTGATGGTGTTGAGTTTCGATCCCAAGACCGAGCGCATCAGCCTCGGCCTCAAGCAGAAATCCGACAACCCGTGGAAGACCGCGTCGACGCGGTACCTCCCGGGCAGCGTGGTCCATGGCCGCGTGGTCAGTATGACGGACTACGGCGCGTTCGTGCAGCTCGAGGACGGCATCGAAGGCATGGTGCACGTCAGCGAGATGAGCTGGACGCGGCGCGTGCGGCACCCCAACGAAGTCATGTCGCTCGACGAGCACGTGGACGTGATGGTGCTCAGTGTCGATCCGCAGGCGGAGAAGATCGCGCTCGGCTTGAAGCAGACGCGGCCGAATCCGTGGAAAGAGATCGAGCAGCGGTACCCCGTGAACTCGATTGTGAAGGGCAAGGTTCGCAACCTGACCGAATACGGCGCCTTCGTCGAGATCGAGGAAGGCATCGACGCCCTGTTGCACGTAAGCGACATATCCTGGACCCGCAAGGTCGCGCACCCGTCCGAAGTGCTCGAGCGCGATCAGGAAATCGAAGTGAAGGTGCTGAGCATCGATCCGCAGAACGAGAAGATCGGCGTCGGGCTGAAGCAGTTGGAAAAAGACCCGTGGCAGGAAGTGGTCGACGGCCATCCCATCGGCAGCCACCTGGAAGTCGAGATTGCTAAGCTGGTCAGTTTCGGCGCGTTCGCGCGTCTGGAGAACGGCATCGAAGGTTTGATCCACGTGAGCGAGCTTTCCACGAGCCGCGTGCAGAAGCCCGAAGAAGTGCTCTCGGTCGGCGACAAGGTGATGGCGAAGGTCATCAGCATTGACTCGAACGAGCGCAAGATCGGATTGAGCCTGCGCGAATACCAGCGCGACATCGACGGCGAAGCCCAGGCCGAGTACGGCATGAGCGGTTCGCGTGAGTCCGTGAGCATCGGTGACGTGGTTGGCGACGCCATGCCGAAATCGCTGCTCCAGGGCGGCGGCGATCCGGCCGCGGCCGCGAACGAGATGATGTCCGAACTCAAGCAGGAAGAACCGGCCGCGGAAGCGGGCGAAACCGCATCGGAGGCGTCGGAAGCCCCGGCCGAGAGTTCCGAAGCCGAAGCGGAAAAGAGCGAGTAACACCGGACCCGAATCCGGCTGTGCGTTTTGGGGAGCGCTGGTATTGTGGCCGGCGCTCCACTTTTCTTTACGCAGTCGCAGACCGGGGACCGGACAGAAGGTATGCATGCGAGGCGGGAGTCGTAACGGGGGAGTCTACGGCGTATCCGCCGAGGAGGAATGAATGGCTACGGTTCAATCGACGAAGAAGAGTCCAATGATCGGTGTCGACATGCCTGGTGCGGAACGCATCATCCAGGTGTTGGCCGAAGAAGGCGTAGACACCATCTTTGGATACAGCGGGGGCGCCATACTTCCAACGTACGACGCGATCTTCCGCTACAACGCAGGCAAGCCGAAGAACGAGCAGATCCGGCTCGTCGTCCCGGCCAACGAGCAGGGCGCCGGATTCATGGCGGCGGGTTACGCGCGGGCCAGCGGCAAGGTGGGGGTGTTCCTCGTGACCTCCGGGCCCGGCGCGACCAACTGCGTCACGCCGATCCGCGATTGCATGGCGGATTCGATTCCCGTGGTGCTGATTTGCGGGCAGGTCCCGCGCGCGGCCATCGGGTCCGACGCGTTCCAGGAAGCGCCGGTCTTTAACATCATGAGCGCCTGTGCGAAGCACGTGTTCCTGTGTTCCAACGAGAACGAACTGGAAGAGACCATCCGTTCCGCGTTTCATATTGCGCGGTCCGGGCGTCCGGGCCCCGTCGTCATCGACGTGCCGAAGGACGTGCAGTTGGCTGTTGCCAAGTACAAGGGCGAGGGCATGCTGCAGTTCCGCGGGTTTGAAGAACGCATGCATCAACTCGAGCATGCCCGCATGACGAAGGAGGAGATCGCGGAATTCTTCCGGCAATTGAACGCGAGCGAGCGCCCGTTGATCTACGCGGGCGGCGGCGTCATCAACAGCAATGCGGCGGAAGACCTGCGCGCGTTTTCCAAGGCGTTTGGAATTCCCGTCGTGACGACCTTGCTGGGCATCGGCAGCGTGGATACGACCGACGCGTTGTCGTTGAAGATGCTCGGCATGCACGGCACGGCCTACGCGAACTACGCGGTCGAAGATTGCGATTTCCTGATTGCCGTCGGCTCGCGGTTCGACGATCGTGTGGCGGGAAAGGTACCGGATTTCGCGCCGAAGGCGAAGCACATCGCGCATCTGGATATCGACGCGGCGGAAATCGGAAAGGTAAAGGCCGTCACGTGGTCCTATGCGGGTGACGCGGGCACCACGCTCCGTGATTTGACGGAAGGCGGCAAGAAGTTCAAAAAGGATTTCTCCGCGTGGCACGAGCATGTTACGAAGCTCAAGAGCGACCACGCGTTGAGTTACAACAAGGAAACGGACCTCATCCAGCCCCAGCACGTCATCGAGGTCCTGAACGAGATCACGAATGGCGAGGCTATCGTTACGACGGGCGTGGGACAGCACCAGATGTGGGCGGCTCAGTACTTCGATTTCCACCACCCGCGCACGTGGCTGACGTCCGGGAGCATGGGGACCATGGGATTCGGGTTGCCCGCGGCCATCGGCGCGCAGATGGCTTGTCCCGATAAGATTGTCATCGACGTGGACGGCGACGGCAGTTTGCGCATGAATTTGGGCGAGCTGGAAACGGCGACGACCTATGATGCGCCGGTCAAGGTGCTCCTGCTGAACAACCTCGGCGACGGCATGGTGCGCCAGTGGCAGACCACCTACTACGGCGAGCGGTTTTCGGGCAGCGACAAGTCGCTTCACAAGAAAGATTTCGTGCTCGCGGCGAAAGCCGACGGGTTCTCCTTCGTGGAACGGCTGAGCGAGAAGTCGAAGATGCGCGAGACGCTGGAGCGCTTCGTGAAGGCCGAGGGCCCGGCGTTTCTTGAAGTCATGATTGATCAGAACGCCCACGTGTACCCGATGGTCGGCCCAGGCATGGGCTACAAGGAAATGGAAACGGGTCCGTTCATCGCCGGCCGCAAGCCGGAGTTGAGCGAGATTCCAAAGCCCGATGCGGCGGCCATGCCGGATTTGTTCTAACCCGGCTTACTACTTCGAACCTTAAAGACCGCCGGTCGCCTCTTCCGGAGCGATCGGCGGTTCTGCTTTGTGCGCCCGGCAGGGCGCGTTCACTTGAGGGTGCAAGTCCCTTACAGGCCT
>BTVY01000055.1:0-5177 GCA_045863335.1 Candidatus Hydrogenedentota bacterium
TTAATCCCGCTTGAAGGCGGGACTCTACCAACTGAGCTATCGGGGATTAAACTTGTTCCGATGCTGCTGGTTAATCCCGCTTGAAGGCGGGGCTCTACCAACTGAGCTATCGGGCAATCAGTTTGATCGAAAGTGTACCGCACGGTGCCGTGAGATTGCAAATTCTTCGCCGATAGCGCTGGCAAGACGATATGGAGTGCGGCGTATGCGGAAAGGAGCCTGCGAATGTCGGCGACCCGTTTCTGGAACCGGATTTCAGTCTTCGAGCGCTTCCCGAACTTTCTGGCCGAGTTGATTCCGCGAGAACGGTTTCTGGAGGAAGTTCACGCTGTCGTCGAGGACGCCTTGGCGGGCGATGACATCTGCCGTATAGCCGGACATGAAGAGGCGTTTGAGATCGGGATAGAGCGCAATCAATTGCCGCGCAAGCTCGCGCCCGTTCATCTCGGGCATCACCACGTCCGTGATGAGAAGATGAATCTCCCCCGCGTGCGCTTCGGCCAGCCGCAGCGCGTCATGGGCGGTCGATGCGGCCAGGGTTCGATACCCAAATCCTTCAAGCATCTTGATCGCAAGGCCAAGCAGACTGGGCTCGTCCTCGACGAGTAAGATGGTCTCTCGCCCGCCTTGTCCGGTCGTATCCATCTCGAGAGCGGCATTCTCCGGCTGTTCACCCGTTCCCTGGTGTACGGGGAGGTAGATGCGGAACGAAGTCCCCTGGCCAGGTTCGCTGTACACATTGATGAAGCCGTCATTCTGCTTGACGATGCCGTACACCGTGGCCAAGCCAAGTCCCGTTCCTTCACCAACCCCCTTGGTCGTGAAGAAGGGTTCAAAAATCTGGGCGCGGGTCGCTTCATCCATGCCCCGTCCATCGTCGCTCACGGTCAATACGACATAACGCCCCGGCACGAATCCAGCGCGCGTCGCGCAGTACTCCTCATCAAACTCCGCGAACCCCGTCTCGATAGACACCGTCCCGCCGGAGTGGTCAATGGCATCGCGCGCATTGACGACAAGGTTGGCGAGTAGTTGATCGATCTGCGCGGGATCGATGCGAATCGGATCAAGCCCGGCTGCAGGATTCCATCGGAGTTCGATGTCCTCGCCGATAAGCCGCCGCAACATATTCAGCATGTGCTTTACCGTCTCATTGAGATCGAGCTTTCGGGGCATCACGGCTTGACGCCGCGCGAAGGCCAGGAGCTGCCGCGTGAGATCGGCCGAACGCTGCGCGGCGGTTTGGACTTCCTGGAGGTCGGCATACAATTGGGAGGACGGGTCGATTTGTTCCAGGGTCAATTCAATGTGCCCGAGAATAACACCGAGCATATTGTTAAAATCGTGGGCGACGCCGCCCGCAAGCCGGCCTACCGACTCCATCTTCTGAGATTGGGCCAACTGAGCATGCAGTCTTTCCCGTTCAGCCTCCGCTTGTTTCGTCTCCGTCACGTCGCGAGCAATGCAAACATACCGTGTAACGCGCCCGGTCTCGTCGCGGACGGGCGCTCCATTGGACACGTGCCAGCGAATCGTACCGTCGCGGTGGTAAACGCGATACTCGCCGCTCCGCTGGGGCGTGTTGGTGGTCCGCATCTCACGAATAAACCGGCCACAGATATACCGATCGTCGGGATGAACGTATTGCTCCGACGGCCGGCCCAACGCGTCGTCCGCCATTTCGCCCATGAACTCAAACCAGTTGGGCGACACATAGGTGAATGTGCCATTCGGGTCCAACGCGTAAACGATGTCGTTGGCATTCTCCACAAACGACCGAAACCGGTGTTCGCTCTCGCGGAGCGCGTTTTCCGCTTGCTTTCGCGCAGTGATATCCGTGAACACCACGTAATTCACGCCCTCTGACGTCGATACCCGAAACTCTACCTGCCGCACGGTCCCGTCTTTGCAAGTGACTGGGTACTCCACCGGCGGAACTTCGCCCGTGGTCCGGCGTGCTCGGTCGAGCAAATCACCCCACTCACTCCGAATCCGTTTTTGCAGTTCCGGGTCCGGGTACGCCCGGGGCCACCATTCTTCCACCGAACGCATGTCGGTCTGGTCATAACCAAACATTTCGATAAACTTGGGACTGACGTACAGCGTGTTTTCGTTGCGGTCCGATATTACAAATCCAACGGGCGCCAGTTCCGCGAGCGACCGGAATCGTTCCTCGCTTTCCGCCAAGTCGCGTATGCCTGTCCGCCGCCGCTCCCCCAGGATAAAGACATGGGCTACGAGCAGAAAGGCCACGGGATATCCCGCCAGCACGATAGGCCCCACCGCCTCCAACACCTGCCAGCCCATGCCCCCCGGGAGGAGCAGGATCTGCAAGACCATCATGATCGCGTGGACCAAAAACCCGAACCCCAAGAGCGGGACCGGGCGCGCCCACCATTCGTTGCGTTTGCGCAGGTAGCGCAGCGCGACTCCCAGAGCGGCTGCTTCCGCGATTACAGCCACACCAGTGACGGCCCCGGCGCCTCCCAGATACATCCGGTACGCGGCGCACATGGCCGCTGCCACCGTCGCGGGCACGAGGCCGCCAAACAACCCCGCCAGGCTGAGTACGATGGAACGCCCGTCGTAAATGACGCCCGGCGCGAACTGGACCGGAGTCATCATTCCGATGATGCCAGCGACTCCGAAGAGAAGCCCCGCGGCGATCCGGTATTCGACGCGACGGTGCTCCAGCCACTGCGCCAGGAGATGGAGCCCGACCCCCAATGCGACCAGGAGGGCGATGTTCTGGATGAGGTCTAACCACATAAGCGGTTGTCTAAATCATTCTGGACGCCCAAAAACATTGTCATCCGCACCCCCAATTCGAGAAACGCCTCCGTAATTCCGCTCTATCTGAGCAGAGCGGAAGGTAGATCGTCAACAGAATTTCGTGGCGGGTGCGGAGTAAGGCCCGCAGGTATCCCGCCCCGGTTTGAATTAGATGCTCACAAGTCGCTATTCTGCGCGTCCTTGTGACGGTGCGGCGCGCCGTCCTGTCTTTCTTCCCAATTGGTGTTGTGCGCGGGGCGCTGGTTCTCGCGCGATTGGGGCCAATCCACGAGAGGGTTGCAGATGAAGATTCATGAGTATCAGGCGAAGGAACTCTTCCGCGAGTTCGGAATTCCCGCACCGGAAGGCACGGCCGTGCGCACGGCGGATGACGCCGTCAAAGCGGCTGAGACCTTCGGGTTGCCGGTGGTGCTGAAGGCACAGGTCCACGTCGGCGGCCGCGGCAAGGCCGGCGGCGTGAAGGTGGTGACCAAGGCAGAGGACGTGAAACCCACGGCGGAGAAGATCCTGGGACTGACGATCAAGGATTTGCCGGTGCGGCAGTTGCTGGTCACGCCGGCGGCGAACATCGCCACGGAAGTTTATTTGAGCATTCTTATCGACCGCGGCGCACGAAAGGCCGTTTTCATCGGTTGCGCGGACGGCGGCGTGGAGATTGAGGTGACGGCGAAGGAATCGCCGGAGAAGATCCTGCGGCACGAGATCCCCGCGGCCCAGTTGGCGACGGCCACCGCCGATCAATTCACGGGATTCGCGTCCAAGCTTTTCAGCGACGCGGGCCAGGCGACTCAGGCCGCCGCGATTATGGCGAAGATGGCGAAGCTGTTCGTGGAGAAGGACTGTGCGCTGGTCGAGATTAATCCGCTTATTGTGGACGATCGGGGCACGGTTGTCGCGCTGGATGCGAAGGTGCTTCTGGACGACAACGCGTTATTCCGGCATCCTGAACTCGTCGCGTTGCGCGACATGGATTCGGAAGATGTCGACGAATTGGCCGCGAAAGAAGAAGGCCTCAGCTTCATCCGGCTCGATGGCAACATCGGGTGCATGGTGAACGGCGCGGGCCTTGCCATGGCGACGATGGACACGATCAAGCATTTCGGCGGCGATCCCGCCAACTTCCTCGACGTGGGCGGCAGTTCGAACCCGAAGAAGGTGGTCGCCGCGTTCGACATGATTCTCAAAGACCCGAGCGTGAAGGTGATCCTCATCAACATCTTCGGCGGGATCACGCGGTGCGACGACATCGCGCGCGGCATCCTCGAATCCATGGAACAATCCGAGGTCCCCGTGCCCATCATCGTGCGGCTAATCGGCACAAACGAGGAAGAGGGACGGAAGATCCTCGAAGGCACAGAACTTATTTCCGCGACCACGCTGGAAGAAGGCGCGACCAAGGCCGCTGAGATTGGAGGCAAGGCGTGAGCATCCTGATAGACGCAAGTACCAAGGTCATCGTCCAGGGCATTACCGGACGGGACGGCTCGTTTCACACCGGGCAGATGATTCAGTACGGCACGAGGATCGTCGGGGGCGTGACGCCCGGAAAAGGCGGCCAGGAAGCCTGCGGCGTACCGGTCTTTAATTCGGTGAAAGAGGCGGTCGACGCGACGGGCGCGGTGGCATCGGTCATGTACGTGCCGGCGAAGTTCGCGAAGGCGGCCATGCTCGACGCGGCGGAAGCGCCCATTGAATTGCTGGTCGTCATCACCGAAGGCATCCCCACGCTGGACGTGTTGGAGGCCTACGAAGCGCTCACGGCGAAAGGCATCCGCATGATCGGGCCGAACTGTCCGGGGTTAATCACGCCGGGGCAGTGCAAGATCGGGATCATGCCGGGACAGATCCACAAGCCCGGCAAGGTCGGCGTGATTTCGCGCAGCGGCACGCTCACCTATGAGATCGTGAAGGAACTCACCGACGCGGGCTTGGGCGAATCGACCTGCATCGGAATCGGCGGCGACCCGATCATCGGCAGCAAGTTCGTCGATCTCCTGCCCTTGTTCGAAGAGGATCCGAACACCGAAGCCATCGTCATCGTCGGCGAAATCGGCGGGCAGGATGAAGTCGTCGCGGCGGAATATTTCACGAAGCACATGAAGAAGAAGGTCGTCGGGTTCATGGCCGGACTCACCGCGCCGCCCGGACGCCGCATGGGCCACGCCGGCGCCATCGTCGGCGGGGAAGACGACACCGCCGCCGCCAAGATCGAAAAACTGGAAGCCGCGGGCATCCCCGTTGCGAAGATCATCAGCGAGGTTGTGGACCTGATCAAACGCGGTTAAAGATCCCAATAGCAGCGGGGGGGGGGGGGGGGTGTAGAACCCCCCCCCCGGGTGTTTTGAAGGGAGTGGGGGGGGGTGAGTGGTGATAGGTTGACGACG
>BTVY01000055.1:5187-38411 GCA_045863335.1 Candidatus Hydrogenedentota bacterium
TTTTTCCTTGTGGGTTTTTTGCTCTTTCACAACCGGCTCTAACCCCCCCCATGCGGGGGGGGGGTTTTGTGTCGACCCCCCCCCCCCCCGCTGCATATCCTCAAGGTCTGGGACTTGGAATCGCTCTAGTAGGATCCGCCGTGGGCTCCGAGGAGTTCGGCGACTTCTTCGTAGCCCATCAGCTTTGCGACGGCGAAGGGGGTCATGCCGCCAGCGAAGTCGTCGCGAACATTCACGTCGGCGCCGTAGCTGATTAGCATCTCCGCCACATCGTCGCGTCCATTCAGCGCCACCCAGTGCAAGGTCGACATACCGTCCTTGTTGACTTCGTTGACGTCCGCGCCACTCTCGATGAGGGCTTTGACGGCGTCTTTGTGTCCGCGGCGGACGGCTTTGTGGAGCGGCGTTTCTCCAAAATCGTCGCGTTCTGCGGGGTCGGCGCCGCTGGCCAGAAGTTTCCGGACGGCCTGTTCCATGCCCCAATAAGCAGCGCGCTGGAGGAGCGTATCGCCCGCCGCGTGCTCTGGGGTGTCCTCTTTTTCCTGGCGAAGCATAAACTCCGTCAGGGCGACATGCCCGCTTTTCATGGCGCGACTCATCGGCGTTTCGCCGTCCGAGTCCATCGAGTTATACCAATGCACCGCCATGGTGTTTTCTCCCAGCATCGTACTGTGTAGCGTGCTCATGCCGCTAAAGGAGCAAGCCGAGTGCCAATCCAGAAACGCCTTTCTGCCCTTCGGCACACGCACCCGCTAAGCCGTTTGCCGCACACTCCTTGTAGCGTCCGATGCACGCCACTTGCATTATACCCTCCAAAGGGGTGCGGTTGAAACCCCTGTCAAGCCCTTCGTCGAAGTGACAAACTTTTGCCGATCTACCGGATGTATGTTCCTGGTATCGCCTTGCCAATGGGTCCCCTAAGTCGGTATCCTTCCTTTCTGTGCGGCACTTGAAAGCTAGCACGAGGTGGAGAACGGGTTTGCGCATTACATCACGTACCGTAAGACGTTGGGGAATCACATTGGCGATCGCTTTTGCCGCAGGTTGGGGACTCGCGGGTTGCGGTCAAACCGCCTCTGAATCTCCAGCGCCGGCAGGGGATTCGGCGATGCGCGCCGCAGAACCGGACGCCGACGCGCTCTTCGCCGAGTGGAAGCGCGCAATCAAGGAGCCGGCGGATTCTCCTAATTCATCGCAACATCAAGTACTGGCGATCGCCATGGTATCCAAAGATCCCAGCAAGGCGGGCGCAATGGTCGATTCGTTAACCGATCCAGAGACCACGCCGGAATCCATGTTGAGAATCCTCTCCAGCTTGGAAGTGGTCCTCAATCCGGACCTCACCCAACGACTCCTGGATCTGACCGAACCCGAAGTCGACCCCTCGGTGCGATCCGGGGTCACGATGCTGCTCGCACAAACCATGGACCCGTCTGTCATCGAACGGTTTCACGAGCTGAAAGACGATGCCGACCGCCGCGTCCGGTTCGCCGCGCTGAACGCGCTTCTGCTCCACGGGGATCCGAATGCGCGCGCAGCATTGCGAGAAATGTACTTCGAGGAGGACACGCCGCAGCCGTTTCTGGAACGCATTGCGTTGACCTTCGGCATGAGCGCGCAAGCCGACGACGTGGCCCTTCTCGCGGATGCGGCACAGCGCGAGAACATGCCGGAGGACGTGGTGGCGGTCTTGGTAACGGCCTTGGCGATGTCCGGCGATCCAGCCGCGCTACCCGCGCTCGCGCATTGTGCCGAAGGCGACTATGCCGACGATATCAAGGCCATCGCGCGAGACGGGATGGAAGTCATCAAGGGGGCGAATGCGGCCTCCTCCGTGCCCGAAACTGCCATCGACACGAACACAACGCCAGAAGCGGGTTCTCCGGAGGAGCCTGCGGCGCCATAATCCTGGAGGACCTCCAGCCATCCGGAGGTGCGTCTTGCGCACCACGCAGACAAAGGAACCTCTCCGTGCTGTTTCGAAAACGACCCAAGCGAAGCATTCCTCCCCCGTACCGGAAGTCAGACCCTGAAACGGGTTCGAAATCAGGGTTGTACGCCATCGAGTATGACATGATGCTCAAAGGCGCGGTCACCCGTCGCCGTGGCGAGCCGGTCCGCCAGATCGGTGTTTACGTCAATGGTTCCATCCGATTGGTCACCAGCGGCGACCACGTGGATCACGACACGTACCAGGCATTGCTCGCCGAGGGTGTGATCGAGCGGCCGGCCGGTTGCGATGAGCCGGATAACTCGAAGCAAAGAGCGCCGCGAATGATTGAAGACTTCGGGCCACACACGGAGTATTAAGGCGTGGGTGCAACGATTTCGTTGGCCATGATCGTGAAAGACGAGGCGGTTCACCTGCCGGGATGCCTCGACAGCGTCCGCGACGCCGTGGACGAAATATGTATCGTCGATACCGGATCCACCGACGATACCCTCGCCGTCGCAAAGGAGTATGAGGCGAAGGTCAGCGTGTACCTGTGGTCCGATGATTTCGCGGCGGCGCGAAACGAATCTCTGCGGATTTGCACGAAGGATTGGATCCTGGTGTTGGACGCCGATGAACGGATCGCGGTGGATGACGTGCCGGCGTTGCGCAATCTGGCGCGCGGTTCCCATGAGATTGCCTATCGGTTCACCACCCGTAACTACACCAACAATGCCGGCGTGAGCGAGTATCAGCCATGCGACACCAACGACCCCAATTCGCGGGGATTTTCCGGCTGGTATCCGAGTACCAAGGTGCGGTTCTTCCCAAATAAACACGGCGCCCGATTCGAGGGAAAGGTCCACGAACTGGTCAACCAGTCTCTCGAACGCCAGGGTGTGCGCATCGCGGACTGCGCGATCCCGATCCACCACTATCCCCTCACAAGAGACGCCGAACAGATCCGCAAGAAGCAGGAACTCTACCTGAAGCTGGGTCATGCGAAAGCCGCCGCCGATCCTAAGGACCCCAAAGCCTTTGCGGAACTCGGCAATCAATACGCGGAGGTCGGCGACTACGGCAACGCGGCAGGCTCCTATCGCGAGGCCGCGAAGCTGGACCCGACGAATGCGGTGTATCTGAAAGATCTGGGCGGAATGCTGCATCATCTCGGCCGGCACGAAGAAGCGCACCGGGCCTTGCGACTCGCCCTCGACCACGACCCGAATTTGCTTGACGCGTGGCGCAATCTGGGCGTGGTGCTTGTCGATGCTAAACAATTCGACGGCGCTATCGAGTGTTTCGAGAAGGCCCTGCAGCTCGACCCGTCCTGGGGCGAGGGGCATCGTTATCTGAGCGTCGCCATCGAGGGCTCTGGGCGGCTTGCCGACGCCGCGGTCGAATCGCGCAAGGCCCTTGATGCCGAACCGCGCTCCAAGGAGTGTTTGCAGCTCTATATTCACCAAATGTTGCGCTTGGAGCGGCGGCCGGAGGCACGAGAGTTCATCCTTTCACTGATTGCCACAGGGCACGAGTCCGCCGAACTTCATAACGCGGTGGGCGAACTGTGTTTCTACGACCGCCTTTTCGAAGAAGCGGAGTCCCATTTCTCGCTCGCCGGCGCCGGCGGACTTTCCAGCGCCTACAACAACCTCGGTGTCGTCTTGTTCAAGCAAGGCAAGTTCCAAGAAGCCAAGAAGGCCTTCGAGAGCTGTCTGGAACATGACCCCGGCCACAAGGGCGCCCACGCCAATCTGCAGAAGGCCATCGAGCGCCTGGCGCAGTAGGTAGCCTGAAGACCAACCGAGGCCCGGTCTCATGGACTCGACGTGGCCCCAAGTAGGTCGGGAATGATTCCCGACCAGAGATTTCTCCGCGACCGTGCCCAATGCCCCGATCTGTAGCCCGCGGTGTAGCTCCGTCTGGACGAACAGGTTGTTCGCGGGGAAGGCGGAGGCGCAAGACCTCAGATGCCCTGAGGTCGACGTACTGCAAGCGGTTGGCCGAGAATGGGCGGGCCGGAAATCATTCCCGACCTACTTGGCGACGATCTCTACTGGCCCGGTAACCATGCCGGGGATAGTATCGACGGGGTCGCTGACCGTACCGTCTATGATAACGACGACATACCGGCCTTGGGGCAGATGGTCGATGGAGAAACTTCCCGCGGCATCGGTTTGGGCCCGCTGGCCGAGGGTGCGGCCGAGGTCCTTCCAGGGACCATTGCTGTGCAGGTCCGGCCAGTTCTCCAACGCGAAGGGCCAGAGAAGCTCCGGGAACACGTAGAGGGGTTCCAGGGGCCGCGGCGAGCCGTCGGCATTCAGGATGCGTCCTTCGACCGTTCCGCCTTCGCCAAGCGGCGCTTCAATGTTGACCTGCTCGTCCCCCCGCATCGCCACAATCGTGTCGAGGTATGCCGTGTACCCTTCCTTCACGACGATCAAGTGATTCGTCCCTGCGGTAATCCCGTCCGCGATGGGGCCCAAGACACCGGCGACCACGCTGTCGTCCTGAACGACAAAGAATCGCGCATCGACGGGACTCAACGGTTTGTTGTTATCCAACGCATCGACGAGTTGAATCGTGTATTGGAGGAATTCCCGCTTCGTGAGCCGAATCGTTGCCACCCGGTCTTCGGGTATGGACAGGTACGTTTCGCCATTGCCGGCCACGTCGTTGCAGTACGCGCGATAGGTGCCCCGTGGCAAACCCGAGGCAGACCACTCGCCGCGATCATTCGTGTTCTTACCATTCGCGCCAACTTGATTTCGTAGACCGGCCTGCACGTTGCCTTCGGCGTCGAGCCGTTCCGTGAGGAGTTCCAACACGACGCCCGCGTCCGGCAACGGATCGCCGTTGGGATCGATCACGCGAACCGTCACTTCGAAGCTCTGGCCCGGGCGCAAGGTTGCCTTCACGCTCGCGGCTGGACTGCTCGCGTCAATTCGGATTGCGGCTATTTCCGCGGGATCGTATCCGGCGGCCCGGACCACGATTGTGAAAGTGTCAAACGGCAGGTCGCGCACGATGAATTCATTCTCACCGAGGGGTTCCGCCAATAGATAAGGCGCAGTCACGGCATCCGTTGTCAGCACACTGTCGGAGATGTCGTGAACGTCGCCGCCGTCGGTGGTCTTCAACACAATGTGAATCTCCCCGGATTCCGGGAGCACAAAGTCATGGGTTACCGACTGATCCTTGTCAAGCGCAAAGTCTTCGCGCTCGCTCCACAACATGCCATGGCGCGCGGCCAGTGCCAAAGTGCCGCCTTCGTGATGGAGTTTGTAATTCCCCTGACCGTCTGCGCTGCCCGCGGTGTCGATGTTCCCGGCAAGCTCCCACCGCATGATGGCCGCGTTCGGAACGGGAGAACCGTCGGGCCGGAGTACGCGGCCCGATACGGTCGCCAATTCGTTGACTTCGAGAACCACTTCCTCAAACGGTCCACCCGTGTGCTGGACCAACGCGGTTGCAAAGGGATAGTAATTGTAGTTGCGGCAACTGATGAGATAGGCGCCGTAATCGAAATCAGAGAAGTCGAGTGAGAAGCGGCCATCCGCGTCGCACGGGTAATAGGACTCACTCTGCGGATTGGTCTGGCTCGTGAGCGTGACACCCAGGCTGACGCCTTTGCCGGTTCTGCCATCGACCACGCGGCCATGCAAGACCAACGCGTCGAGGACGGCACTGACACTAACCGCGGAAGGATCGATCATACGCTCAATCGCGTAATCGTTGGCGGAAGGCTGCCCCGCCGTTTCCTGGGCCGGGTACGGCTCGCCATTGGGCAAGGACGCGTACACGGGTTCCGCTCGCGGCGGTACATTCGTCGGCTCACGCTCGAATTTCAGAAAAGCGATACCCGCGACGCCCACAGCGAGAACGAGCACCGCGCCGGCGAACCACTTCCCCAGTGCAAGGCCGACTCCCGCAGATACTGTCGCGGCGCTCGCGCTTTGCCAGGCCACCGGTGCGGTCAGTGCGGCGGCGGTGATGGCGGCGCTGCGCTTCTGGAGGATGGGCTCCAACTTGCGTTCCGGTTGCAGCTCGTCGAGCAGTCGCGCGCCGAGGGTTTCGCGGGCGCGTTGCAGGCGTTTGCGAACAACGTCGTTGGAGAGGTTCAACAGCGCCGCGATTTCTTTGGTGCGTTTGCCTGCGAAGTAGAAGAGCATGAGCACCTCGCGCGGCTCGTCTTCGAGTTGTCGGATCTGTTCGTGCAGCTTCGACCACATCTCGCGTTGCTCCATGTTGGGAAGCCATACCGCATCGTCTTCATCGGAAATGGGCGAGCCCGCGTTGCGTTCGCGGGTGCGCGCGATGAGGATGTCTGTGGCGACGTTGCGCGCGATGGTGAGGAGCCAGGGTCCGAACTTTGCCGGTTCGCGCAACCGGTCGAGGGTTTTCAACGCGCGGAGAAAGGCCTCCTGGGCCGCGTCTTCCGCGTCGGCATGATTGCCGGTACGGCCGTAGGCCACCGCGAATACGGCGGGCAGATGGCGCTCGACCAGAATTCCAAAATCGTCGCGCCGCCCCGCCAACACCCGGCCAACCACAGCCGCATCCGAATTTCGATTCAGCATGTTTCATCTCCCAATTCCACAGTATAGTCTGCGTGGAACGGGAAAATGTGACAAAAGGTCCGGTCTCTGTGGTACAGGCATGCAGTCTGGCGAAGACGCAGGCTGGAAGCCTGCACCACAATTGTCCGGCTACCATTTCCGGTTTTGGCCCCGAGGGGTTAGAATACCGGGTTTCCGCGAGAGGCGAGGATGCATGCGACACCCGAATGAAACGCGATTTCAGGACTTCTTCGTACACGACTACTACGTCACGCTCAAGAACTACCTCTACAACTATCGCGTGCGGAAGTCCGTCATTGGCCGGGCCATGGCGGCGGAAACGCCACGCCTCATCCTGGAGGTGGGGAGCGGTTTGTCTCCCATCGTGACGGACCGCGACCGTATCGTGTACTCCGATCTCGCGTACGAGGGCGTGGTGCATCTGCGACGCCTTCATGGACGCGGCCACTACGTCGTTGCCGATTGCACGAAGCTGCCCTTCCGGGATAATGCCTTCAGCCACGCGGTGTGTTCGGAAGTCTTGGAACATGTGGAGAACGACGGCGATGCCCTGGCGGAACTGTCGCGCGTGCTCGACGCCGAAGGCCAGCTCTACCTCACGTTTCCCCACGGCCGCTTTTACTTCTGGAACGACGACCGCTTCGCAGGTCACTTCCGGCGCTACAGCCTCGATGACATGCTGAACAAGCTAACGGTTGGCGGCCTCCGCCCCGTCGAAATCCGCAAGGTGCTCGGCCCTCTCGAAAAACTCACCATGAGCGCTTGTGTCTTCGCCATCGACGTATCCCGACTTTTCAGCGCAACGCGCAACGGCGCCGCTTCCCCGCCGGGACGTCCTCCGTCCCGTTTCGTCGTGGCTGCCTTCAAGTGGTCAAACGCCGTGCACGGCGCGCTCTGCAAAGTGGACGCCAAGCTCTTCCCGCGCGCCATGGCGGCGGTACTGTTTATTCGCGCGGAGCATTGTCGAAGGTAAAGTCAGAAAAAGGGACTGTTACCATTTTCCTTTTAGGTCACTGTGCACGTTGCACGGGCGCACAGTAGGAAAATGGTAACAGTCCCCAAATTCTTGACCATGCCGGGGGCACCGTCTTGCTACGGCAATCCCCCGGCATTCGGGATTACATGTGCATCATGGCCGTGCCGTTCAGCATGTGGTTGGAGCGATGGAACTGGAGGCCGGCCTGGTTCAGGGGGAACGGCCCGTCGCCGCCGTTCCAGCCCTGGTATTCGACGTGGCCGTCCAGATAAAGGACGTTCGCGCCGCCGGGCACGTGGTTGAACATGGACGCGCCCATGGCGATGGCGTCCCACATGATCGCCAACTCGGACTGGGCGACGGCGCTGCCCGCGGGGTTGTTGATGTCGGTTACGAAGAACCGTTCGACGCCTTCCCGGAGACGCAGCGCGGTATCAAATCCATTCACGGGTACGCTGAACTCCCAATCGCTATCCGCGACGCGGATGGCGTCTTCGGTGCTGTGTTCCCATTCAGCGGCGAGGGCGTTGATGCTGTTCATGAGCGGCATGGTTGCGCTGAGATCCATCATCCGCTCCGACAAGGCCCAACCAAGATAGGAATAAGGGACCGCCCCGGTCACTTCGCAGGGTTCCACGATGCCATTGCCGGTGAGCATGGCGCCTTCGGGCGACATCTCCATGTAGTCCTGCATGCCGACGGGGCTGTTGTTGGGGCGCTGATCCCAGAGGGCGAGGGCGTCTCCGGACTGCATGGTGCTCGGGCAAATCAGCACGTTGAAGTCCGTGAGATACTCCGGAACGATCGTGGCCACGTTCGCCATCTGGTCGAACAAGACCGGGTCTCCGTTACAGTAGGTGGACCGGATGGGGGGAAGTTTCTGGCCGGGGCTTTCACTCGCGTACATCTTGAACACGATGCCCATTTGCTTAAGGTTGTTCTGGCACGCGCTGCGGCGGGCGGCTTCGCGAGCACGCGCCAGCGAAGGCAGCAGGATTGCGGCCAGTATTCCAATGATGGCGATGACCACCAGCAATTCGATCAGGGTAAATCCTTTGCGATTCATATACGACATCTCCTCGACGCGCGATTCCAAGGGGGGGGACGCGCGGACAGTTTTAGGGTCCAAGTTAAGGGAAAAGAGAACTAGGGGTGTGGCCGGATAACGGCGGACGCGTGCGGCCGCGCGTTGGCAACAAACACGTTGCCCATTGCGTCTCACATCTGCGCTGCGAATGCCGGTAATGCCTAGACTTGGACCGGGGAAGGAGGATCGCGTGCGAGACCGGGGTCCCAGAAGCGGGCAGTATGAGGCGTCGGAACTTCGAGCCACGCAGGCTCGGTGAGTTGTTCCGCGATGAAGTTCAGCGTAACGGCCGGGGAGGGAGTGACGAATCCCTTGGCCAATTCGCAAAAGGCGCACTTGGTCGCGGGCGCTTTGCGGGCCGGGGCATTGGTGGAGTTCTGAGGCGGCTGGGCGAGGGAACAGCAGGAATGTGCCGCGGCGACGCTCGACTGCGCAACGGATTGCTGCGGCGCCTCAACGGCCGCCAGCGTCGCGCACAGTCCAGGGACCAGTGCGCGGCACGAAGCCAGCACGTAAAAGCAGACGAGCAGCCGCGCGACAGGGCGCGTCAATGCACGGGAACGAAACACGCCGTTTCCTCAGGTAGGGGGATTCAGTAACCCTGCAAGACCGGGAAACGCCCGAGCGGTGCAAAACAATCCCTCGGGCCACCAGGAAAGGCGAAAGCTTACCACGCGGATCGGGTTTTGCGCAAATGAACCACGGACAGCATTGGCCCGCCGTATGGACCGTGCTACAATGTTGCGAGTCAGGCAGTTGGATGGCCCATGAAGATCACATTCGTCATTCCCGTCTACAACGAGCGCGAGACTCTGGAACCCCTCGTGGAAGGGATCACGGAGCACGTCGCGCCGCACGAACACCGCATCCTCTTCGTCGACGACGGCAGCACCGATGGCTCCTACGAGGCCATGCAGGCGTTGCGGGAACGCTTTGGGACGGTGGAAATTATCCGGTTGCGGGGGAACTTCGGGAAGTCCGCGGCGCTCGCGGCGGGCTTCGCCCATGCCGACGGCGACCTCGTCTTCACCATGGACTCCGATCTCCAGGACGAGCCGAAAGAGATCCCGCGCTTTCTGGAAAAGCTCGACGAGGGATACGACGTGGTGTGCGGATGGAAAGCCGTGCGCCACGATCCCGCGCACAAGACCGTCCCCTCCCGTATCTACAACGGATTCGTTTCGTGGCTCTTTGATGTGCCCCTGCACGACGTGAACTGCGGGTTCAAGGTCTTCCGGCTCGAGGTCGTCAAACGCATTCAAGTCTACGGTGAGATGCACCGCCTCATCCCCGTCATCGCACACAGCATGAACTTCCGCGTGGCCGAAATCCCCGTCGAACACCACCGGCGCCGCTACGGGAAGTCCAAGTATGGATTCGAACGCTTTTCCCGGGGTGCCTTGGATGTGCTGACCATGTGGTTCCTCAGCCGTTACCGCCACGCGCCGGGCCACTTCTTCGGCAAGCTCGGCGGATTTCAGTTTTTGGTGGGCGGCATCGCCCTGTTCGCGGGACTCGTGGAGTGGGTTCGAGGCGAGGCGCAGACCAGCGGGGTCATCATGGTGACGGGCGGCGTTATTCTGTGTGCGACCGGCGCGCTGACCGTCAGCCTGGGATTGCTCGCGGAGTTGGTGCTGCGCCACTTCGTGCGAATCGACCCGAAGTTCTACGAGGCGGAACCCGGGCAATAAGACGGCGTCTGTCGATGCCCCGCATCACGGGGGCGCGGCTTTCCGCTATCAACTACCGGCCGATTCCTTGCCGTCGTCGTGGTCTTCCCACCAATCGTCGCGCGACAGCGCGTTCCAATAGGCTTGCTCGAAAATGAGCGAGAACTTGCGCAAACTGAAGGGCTTTGAGATGTAGCCGTCGGCGCCCGCGCGCAAGGCCGCGGACAAGGGATGGGCCTCCTCGTATCCGGTCATGAGAATGATTCCGATACGGGGATAGCTGGCGCGGATTTGTCGCAGCAACTCAAACCCGTTTATCCCCGCCATTTCGATGTCGCTGATGACGAGATCAAACTCCTCACGCTCGATGGCTTCCAGGGCCTGTTGACCGTTCGCCGCGGAATGCACCGTGTAACCCTTGGTGTCGAGAAAGGCGGAAAGAACTTCCACGATGGTTGGATCGTCGTCAACGACCAATACGCGCAGATGTCTAATCATTGCGCTCCCGTAAAGATTACCCCGAAAAGAAGCTACCCAAGCCAGCCCGTCGCGCATCGTTTCCCACGACAGGCGAGACGTCCATTATACAGACTGGCCGGGCTCATGCAACGCGAGCGGTGGGCTATCTTCATGATACACTGACGCGATGGCATCTTCTGACGACAACGATCTGACGATTCCGAAGCGCGGGCGCCGCTGGCCCTGGGTGCTGGGCGGCTTTGTCATTCTGATCGCCGGCGGCTGGTTTATGGTTGAACGGTATGTCCAACCGGAACGGTACCGCCCAATGCTCGTCGAACGCATCGAGCGCGCCACGGGCTTGCCGGTCCAAGTAGGAGAAATCGATCTGACGCTGTTGCCAGTGCCGTCGGCCCATGTGCGCAAGGTGTCCGTGGGCGATGGGGACTTTCGGGTCGTCTGCGAAGACGTGGTGGTATATCCCCGGCTCCAAAGTCTGGGGCGCGGCGAATTCGAGATCAGCGAGGTTTGGCTGGAAGGCGTCGTGGCCACGCTACCCGCCGACTTGGCGGAGGCGCGGAAGCGGATCGTGGACTTCGCCGACGCGGTGTCCGATCGCGCGAGCGACACGGGCCAGGAGCGAGGCGCGCGCCGTTTCACCGTGCGCAGCATATCTGCCGAGGAGGCGCGCGTGTACCTGGGAACAGGAACGGACCATGCGTTGGAATGCGACATCACGATCGACGACGTGCTGTCCGGCACCATCGCAATCCGGGGCGAAGGGTATGCGCCGTACCTTGGCGGCGAAGCGCGGTTCGAGGGCGACGTGGCCGTCATGCGCACGGGCGATCCCGATATGGGCATCGACGTGCAGGGGAACCTGGCGTTGTTTGACGTGGACAGCACGACGCTCGTGAAGACGCGCAACATCCCCAGTGGAGCAATGAACGTGGAGGCCACCTTCGGGCGCACGGGCGCGCGATCGTATTACGCCAGCCTAAGTGGTCACGCCGCGCCCTATCCGTTCGACGGAGTCGACGTGGACGCACTCGAAGGCGAATTCACCGCGCAAGCGTTTTGGGATTCGGGCACCGTCACAATCAACGATTTTCTGTGGCAATCCGACGCAATCGCGCTTCGCGGCGATCTGTCGGTCCCGGCCGACGGTCCGCTCGCAGCGGAGATCGTGCAGATCCAGGTCGATGACGTGGGGTTGAACAGCATGTTTGCCTACCGGCCCGACCTGCCCATCCGCCTGAACGCGGCGGCCGGCGGCATGTTGGCTGGGCAGGACGTGCTGTTCGGGTTGACGGAAGAGAAGTACATACGGCTCGTGCAAGGCAGCGCGCGATTCGAAAAACTCGAGGTTGCTACCGCTTCCGGTGATACGGCCTTTGCGAACGTTTCGTGCAACGTGACTTTTGACGAAGGCGTGATCCACGTCGAACGCGTCGATGCGGATGGAATTTCGCTGACCGGCGAAGTAAGGCCGGATTTCTCCACGGGCGTTACGGCCATCGATGTGTCCGGCCAGATGGACCTGTCGCGCGAGCGCCTGTTGAGTTTGGTGGACCTCCCCCAGATTGCGGAAGCGTCGGGGCGGCTCGACCTGACACGCGTGACGGCAACCATTGTGCCGGGGGAAGGCATGCCCGCCGATCTGGTCGTCGAGGGTAGCGTCACCAATGGCGTCTTGGCCATCGAAACCGATGCATGGTCGGACCGTTTCGCATCGTTGTCCGCCAACTTTACCGCTCAACCCGGCGAGATCCGGACCGTTGCGAATGCCACGTCACAGAAACTCGGCACGACCAGCGTGGACGGCCGATATGTGCTCGACGATCGGGAATGGCAGGGAACCGCGCAGGGCGACCTGTCGAAAATGGATCTGCCATTTCTGAAGCAGGAGTCCGCCAGGGAAGTCGCGCCGGGCATTGTTGCCGCATACGGACCTTCCGCCTTTGCAATTGCGCTGCAACTCCCGGGGCCAGAGCGACCGCGAGCTGCGGTGGCGTTTGACCGGGAAGGTGCGCCGGAATTGGCCGGCACCGTGGCTTGGCGCAAGACCGGCGACGCGTGGGCCCTCGACGACGTGCTGGTGGATGCGACCATTCCGGGCGAAACGCTGCATCCGATACTGCCGGAAGGCACAACCGCTTCCGGCGACGTGGGCATTCACTTCACGCGGTTGGCGTCGGACTCCGCCTTCGACGCGGCGATCGAACTCACGCCCACGATGTTGACGTTCGGAGACCTCATCCGAAAAGACGCGGGAGTCGTGGCGGCTGTGCGCGTTCGCGGAGAAGCATCGAAAACGATCTGGCGAGGAGAAACGATAAGCATCGAGTGCCTGGGTGAATCGGTCGCTGGCCGGTTTGAAGACGAGCGGTTCATTATCGATCCCCTGGACGTGAACCTGGCGACACTGGCGCCGCTCCTCGCGCGCGGCGGTGAAACGCGTGGACGCGTGACGGGCCGAATCGCAACCAATCCCACGGAGCTGAATCTGACCTTGACCGAGTGCGGAGCCGCGCTGAGTCCGGACCTGACCATCAACACGATCGAGGGCAGCGTCCAGGTCGGCCCCGATACTGTGCGGCTCGACAATCTCGCTGTTGCCGGCGCGAATTCGAATTGCGTCGTGACGGCACAAAAGGCGGGCGGCGCTTGGTCGGGAAGCGTGACGGGGCAGCAGCTCGACATCAACGGAGTCACATCGTTCATTGAAGCAATTCGTGCCTATCGCGGCGAGTCTGAGGAAACTGCCGCGACACCAAGCGCGCAGACCGAGCCTGAAGATCCGTTTAACGGATCGTTCTCGGCCAAGCTCAACACGTTGTTGTACCGGCAAGCGCGGTTCGAAAACGCATCCGCAACCGTGGCCGTGCGAAACGGACAATTGATCGTATCCGATCTTTACCTCGCGCGCGACGGCGGCACAATTGCCGGCGCCTTCGCAACCGACGGCGGCAAACCCGTCGGCCGATTCCGGACGGATTTGGTGGTGACCAATGTGCCCGCGCAGGTGATCGACGAGTTGGCATTTGTCGAGCCCCGGGGCTTGCAGGGAAATCTCAACGGGACGGTTGCCCTCGACATGCCGACAGGCGAAGGCATCAATCCGACACACGGGTTCAACGGCAACATCGCGTTCACTGGCGAGAACGGTTCCTTCGGAAAGCTCGGCATCGCGACGCAAATCTTGGCGGTGCTGCGCACGACAGAGATCACGCGGCTGCGCATGCCCGCGCTCCGTGACGAAGGCCTCACCTATGACTCGTGCCAGGCGCGTGTTTCGGCGGTGAACGGCCTCATGACGATTGAGGCCATGGAGATCCGAACCCCCACCTATCTCATCACCGCCCAGGGAACGATTGATTTCCCTGCGAACGACACCGAACTGTTAGTACACGTAAACTTGTTGGAAGGGGTACTCAGCGCGGGCGACCTCGTGCCCGGCGTCCGGGAACTCGCAGACCAACTCCGCGCCGCGGGCGGCATGCGAATCCTCGTTACGGGGCCCCCGGAAAACCCGTCCACCCGCTACGGGTTCGGCCCGCCTATTGTCGGAGGCGTCACGGATGAAGTACTCAATACGCTCAAGTCGACCACGGATATCGTGAGAGAGCAAATCTTCGATCGGGCCGGCGATGCTTTACGAAATATCCTGAAATAACGGCGTGTTTCGCGTTTGAGCAGTCAGATTTGCTATCATTGCTCTCTGGTGTTTTCCCAATGATTGGAAAGAAGGAATGCCCCTGTGAGCGTTCAGGCGCCGCCCGGGCCACCCCGGGTACAGATTCAGACACAGGCCGGATGTAACGGCCGCTGCGTATTTTGTCCGAACGAGGAAGTGCTCGGCAGCGACCTCGAACATGGCCGCATGCCCGCGGAGTTGTTCCACAAGATTGTGGACGATCTCACGCGCACGCCGCCGCGCCGCCTCGGCTTGTACATGATGAACGAGCCCTTGTCGGACAAGCGGATGCCCGAGTTCACGGCGTACGTCACGGAGAAGCTGCCCGAGACGAAGTCGCAGATCATCACCAACGGCACCTACCTGACCAAGGAGCGCGGCGAAGCGCTTATCGACGCCGGCCTGAAACAGCTCAAGTGCAGCCTGCAGTCTCTCGATCCCCAGATC
This sequence comes from Candidatus Hydrogenedentota bacterium, assembly GCA_045863335.1. Classification (GTDB taxonomy): domain Bacteria; phylum Hydrogenedentota; class Hydrogenedentia; order Hydrogenedentales; family SLHB01; genus JAHDWY01. The sequence continues at coordinate 20,037 of BTVY01000055.1, forward strand.
AACAAAGAAATCATGGGGTACGAAAGCACGAAGGTCATCGAAAACTGCATCACTTTTCAGGAAACGATCCGGCGCAAACGCGCCAAGATCGATTTCCGCGTTTCCATGGTCGTGACGAAGAAGAATGTCGCCGACATCGACCGCACGCGCAAGTTCTGGAAGAAGCACGGCGTCCGGTTGGTCACGTCGGCCCTCGAGAACCGCGGCGGCAACATCAAGGACGCCGCGGAACTCAACGTAGGCGCCATGAAATCCATGGGCGATTGCATCCGGCCTTCGCGGGACATGATGATCCTCTTCAACGGCCAGGTGCCCCTGTGCTGCGTGGATTGGCTCCGCACGACCATCCTCGGCGATGTCTCAACGCAGTCCGTCCAGGAAGTGTGGCACAGCCAGCGCGTCCAGGAAATCCGCGACGGACTCCACGAAGGCAACGCGAAGAAACTCCCCGAGATCTGCATCAACTGCGGCGAAAGCGCCTGCCCTGACCAGCACCGCCGCGGCATCAAAGGAATCCTCAGCCGAATCGCCGCGGCGCTGTGAGCCTGGAATGACCCAAGGACCGAAACGACCTAAAGGACCAAAAGCGGCCTGTTGCAGAAGACGACGTGGGACCCGAGAAGCGGCTGCAGCTTGAATAGTCCTTGGTGTACCTGCTGTCTCTGTTGTCCCTGAACTTCTTGCCGAGCCTCAACAATCCGAAGTCCGCAATCCGAAGTCCGCAATCACTACTCCCACTCGATGGTGCCGGGGGGTTTGCTCGTGACGTCGTAGAGGACGCGGTTGATGTGTTTGACCTCATTGCAGATGCGGTTGGAGATGCGTTGCAGCACCTCCGGCGGGAAACGGAACCAGTCCGCGGTCATGGCGTCTTCGGAGGTGACAGCGCGGAGCGAGCAAACTTCTTCATAGGTGCGCTCGTCGCCTTGCACGCCTACGCTGCGGACCGGCAACAGGCAAACCAAGGCCTGCCAGATGTCGCTGTAGAGTCCGGCTTTGGTGATCTCTTCGATGAATATGGCGTCGGCGTCGCGCAGGGTGTCAAGACGTTCCTTCGTGACCGCGCCGACACAACGCACGCCGAGCCCCGGGCCTGGGAAAGGATGACGCCAAACGATCTCGTCGGGCAATCCCAACTCTTTGCCTAGGGCGCGGACTTCGTCTTTGAACAACTCGCGCAGAGGTTCGACAAGTTTCAGGTTCATGTGTTCCGGCAGGCCGCCGACGTTGTGATGGCTCTTGATTGTGACGGATGGGCCGCCGGTGGCGGAGACGCTTTCGATCACATCGGGATACAAAGTGCCCTGAGCGAGGAACTCGACGCCTGTGAGGCGCGTGGCCTCCTCTTCGAAAACCTCAATAAACAGCTTGCCGATGATCTTCCGCTTGTCTTCCGGGTCCGTCACGCCGGCTAGCGCGGTCAGGAAACGATCCTCCGCGTCGATGTAGTGGAGGTCGACGTGGAAGTTGTCGCGGAACACTTTCTGCACGAGGTCCGCCTCGCCCTTCCGCAATAGCCCGTTATTCACGAAGATGCACGCGAGCCGGTCGCCGATGGCCTTATGAATCAGGGCCGCTGCAACGCTGCTGTCCACCCCGCCGCTCAGGCCGCAGACGACGCGCCCGTCGCCGACCTGCGCGCGCACGGCTTCCACGGCCGCATCGAGATAGGAACCCATGTCCCAGTCTGACGGGCATCCGCAGACCTTGTGCACGAAGTTCGACAACAGTTTCGTGCCTTGCGGCGTGTGGACGACTTCGGGGTGAAATTGGACGCCGTAGAACTTGCGTTCCGGATCGGCGATGGCCGCGAAAGAGCAATTCTCTGTCGTGCCGATGGTCGTGAACCCGGTGGGTAATTGCGTGATCGTGTCGCCATGGCTCATCCACACCTGCGTGCGCGCATCCATTCCGTCGAGGAATCCCGTGCCGTCGGTGTGTTCGAGATGGGCAATGCCGTATTCGCGTTTCGCCGCCCGTTCGACCTTGCCGCCGAGCATGTCCGCGAAGAGTTGCGTGCCGTAGCAGATGCCGAGGACCGGCACGCCCAAGGCGTAGACGCCGGGGTCCGGTTTCGGCGCGCCGTTCACGTGGACGCTGGCCGGGCCGCCGCTGAAGATGATGCCGGCGGGCTGCTGCGCTTTGATTTCGTCGAGCGGCGTGTTGAAGGGCATGATGAGGCTGAACACGTTCGCCTCGCGCACGCGGCGCGCGATCAACTTGCTGTACTGAGCGCCGAAATCGAGGACGATGATGGGTTTGCTGTGTTGCATGCTGTGTCTCGCGGTGAGGAGGGCTCGATCAGGTCTCCGGCGAAATGTCGCTTTCCTTCAGTTCCACGTCGTGGGCGCCGCCTTCGCGGATGCCGATGGCGGAGACGAGGGTGATCCGGGCGGTCCGGTGCAATTCGGGGATCGAGAGGGACCCGCAGTTGCACATGGTCGATTTGACCTTGCCCACGGTCATGTCGAGGTTGTCCTTGAGGCGGCCGGCGTAGGGCACGTAGGCGTCGACGCCTTCCTCGAAGGTCAGCTTCGAATCGCCGCCCACGTCGTAGCGCTGCCAGTTGCGCGCGCGGTCCGACCCTTCCCCCCAGTACTCTTTCATGTAGTTGCCGCGGACGCGCAAGCGGCGGCCGGGGCTTTCATCGAAGCGCGCAAAGTAGCGGCCCTGCATGACAAAATCGGAACCCATGGCCAGGGCCAGCACGACATGGTAATCCAGCACGATCCCGCCGTCGGAACAGATGGGCACGTACACGCCGGTCTCTTCGAAATACTTGTCCCGCGCCTTGGCCACCTCAATCACTGACGTGGCCTGCCCGCGGCCAATTCCCTTTTGCTCGCGCGTGATGCAGATGGAGGCGGGGCCGATGCCGACCTTGATAAAGTCCGCGCCCGCTTCCACGAGATAGCGGAAGCCTTCCTCTTCGACCACGTTGCCGCCGCCGATCTTGACGCCGTCGCCGTAGGTGTCCTTCACCCAGCGAATGGTGTCGTACTGCCATTCCGAGAACCCGTCGGAGGAATCCACGCAAAGCACGTCGACCCCCGCGTCCACGAGAGCCGGCACGCGTTCCCGGTAGTCGCGCGAATTGATGCCCGCGCCGACGACCAGCCGCTTCTCCGCGTCGACCAGTTCGTCCGGGTTCTCCTTGTGTTCGTCGTAGTCCTTGCGGAAAACGAGATAACGAAGCTGCTGCTGCTCGTTGATGATGGGCAGGCAGTTCAGCTTGTGTTCCCAGATGATCTCGTTGGCCTCGCTGAGGGAGACGCCTTCCACGCCGTAGACCAGCTTGTCGAAAGGCGTCATGAAATCTTTGATCGGCGCCTTCCGGCCCGCTTTGTTGATGCGGTAATCGCGGCTCGTCAGGATGCCGAGCAACTTGCCGTTGGCGGACCCGTCTTCGGTGATCGGGATCGTCGAATGCCCTGTCCGCTCGATGAGATCCATCACGTCGCCAAGAGTTTGGTCGGGCCGCAGGTTCGCATCGCTGGGGACAAACCCCGCCTTGAACTTCTTCACCCGGCGCACCATGTCCGCCTGGGATTCGATGGGCTGGGACCCGAAGATGAACGAGATGCCGCCGCACCGCGCGAGGGCGATGGCCATCGTATCGTTCGACACGGACTGCATGATGGCGGAGGCGAAGGGAATGTTCAGGTAAACCGCCGCCTCTTCGCCTTTCTTGTATTTGACGAGCGGCGTGCGCAGGCTGACGTTCGACGGGAAGCATTCCTTCGTCGTCCGATTCGGAATCAGCAGGTATTCGCTGAACGTGCGCGAGGGCTCGTTATAATACGTGGCCACGGGCGCGCTCCTCTTCTGAGCCGCACGGCGCGGCCCCGCTGCTGGATAGATCGAGACTCCTTCGATGGTTCGCGGTCATGGGGTACTCGCCGGTTCGGGAACAACTTCCAAATCCCCAAGGAACAAAGGGTTCCCCAGGAATCGTGTATTATAAGATCGGCCGTAGGAGCAGTCAAATTGGCGGTTAACGCGCGGCCCGTATGCCGGCCCGTTTGTGCACTGAAACGACGGGTAATTGTGATAGGAAGCGCAGCGCTCGTGGCAACCCTTGGGATGGGGCGAGTCGGAGGAATTCCTTCCATGGCTAATGAACCGGCGATCCGAATCGAATACGATCTGGACGCGGACGACCGCATTGCTGCCATCCGGGGGGACTGGTATAGCTTTGCCGTGGCCAACGGCGCTCCCGGCCTCACTACGGACTCCGTCATCGGTCATGTGTTGTGGAGTTTTGTTGATGGCCTCGACGTTCGGTCCGTTTACCGCATGCTCGTGGAGAACGTCCGATCGACGGGACGATCAAATCGCCTCAGTTTCAACTGCGACGACCGTGAGAATGTTCGGCGGTTCGACCTCAATATTCATTTGGGCGATAAAGGAACCGTTCAATTCGAATCTACGTTGATAGAGACCACCCGCCGGCCTCCCGTGCCACTATTCGAGCCCGCAATCGCGCGATCGGACGACGCCATTCTCACGGTGTGCAGCGTGTGCAAGCTTGTCGATGTGCAGGGCGTGTGGCTGGCGGTCGAAGAGGCGCTCGCGCGGCTCAACCTCATGTCGAACCCCGTGATGCCCCAAGTGTCCCACGGGCTCTGCCCTTCCTGTTTCGAGACCATGAGCGCCACTCTCCACTGAGCTCTTTCCTTCGTATTAAACAAACAGGCTTCGGAGGAAGTCCGAAGCCTGTTTAGAGAATTCTCTCTCGTCGAGTGCTTACTTTACGTGGGCGTGTTCCTCTTCCCGCGCTTCAACGGCCGTGCCCAGTTCGCGGGCGGCGGCCTTCGCAACGTAGTCGTCCATAATATCGGTGGACATCCAGCCGAACTTCCCGTCCATCAACGCGTCGGTGACGCCGCGGAACTTGGCGTTGTGGTTATGTTTCACGGCGCGGAAGTTGGCGGCGATCCGATCGCGGGCGTTCGCGCAATAGAGGTCGGCCAGTTGTTGCGGCGTATCGTCATCGGGCTTTTGCCCAACCAGATACTCCGCGTAGGCCAGCGATGCCGCCATGGCGAAGAGGTCCACACCGACTTCCACGAAGTTCGCCAGGATCAACTGTTCGTACTCGAGCTTCTCGCGGTACTTGCCCATGGTGTGGAAGAGCGACCGCGCCAGCTTGCGGCAGGTGCGATCCACGAACTGCAAGTGATCCTGATTGGTGGCATTGAGGTGTTTCACGTCGTAGTTCGTGGCGGACGGCAGCCACAGCTTCGGATACCAGCTCGCGTAGAACTTGACCGCCTTTAAGATGAGGGACCCTTTGCTTTCGGTCGCGCCGGGCCGCGGCTTCATGAGTGGCATCATCAGTTTGAAATGGGTGTCCATGGCTTCGCGCGCCATGATGAGATGCATGATCTCGCTGGACCCTTCGAAGATGCGGCCCACGCGGGAGTCGCGCAGGAACCGCTCCACGGGCACCGGTTGTTCACCGCGCTCACGGAGGGAATGTTCGGTCTCAAACCCGCGCCCGCCGCGCACCTGCAAATAGTCGTCCAGCACGCGCCAAGTGGTTTCCGTGCAGAAGTATTTCGCGATGGCGGCTTCGAGGCGGATGTCCGCGTTTTCTTTGTCGGCGAAGGCGCAGGCGAGCCAGACGACGCTCTCCATGGCGAAGGTATCGGCTGCCATGTTAGCAACCTTCTTCGCGATGGCCTGATGCTTGCCGATGGGCACGCCCCACTGCACGCGGCCGTTAATCCAACTCTGCACTTCCTGGACGCAAAGCTTGCACGCCCCGGCCGAGGCCGCAGGAATGCCCAGGCGCCCGGTGTTCAGGGTAGCGAGCGCAATCTTCAGGCCCTGGCCCGGTTTCCCGATGATGTTTTCGGCGGGCACTTTCACATTGTCGAATTTCAGGAGCCCGTTGGAGAGCCCCTTGAGTCCCATGAAAGAGCACCGATGCTCCACCGAATAACCCGGCATGTCTTTCTCAACGATGAAGGCCGTGATCTGGGTTCGCTCTTTACCGTTCACCATCTTCGGCGGCGTCTGCGCCATGACCACGAGGATGTCCGCGTCCGGGCCGTTGGTGCACCAGAGCTTTTCCCCGTTCAGCAGATAATACGACCCGTCTTCCGAAGGCGTCGCCGTCGTGCTCATCTTGGCGGGGTCGGAACCTACGTCCGGTTCCGTCAAGGCAAACGCCGAAATCTCGCCCGCGGCCAGGCGGGGCAGGAACTTCTTCTTCTGTTCCTCGGTACCGTACATCTTGAGCGGCTGCGGCACGCCGATGCTCTGGTGGGCCGACAACCACGTCGTCGTGCTCTGGCAGTAACTGCCCAACAGGGATAGCACGCGGCTGTAGTTCGTTTGCGACAGGCCTACGCCGCCGTATTCCTTGGCGATCTTCATACCGAACGCGCCCGCCTCAGCGAAGGCTTTCAGCGCTTCTTCGGGGTAGTGGCCGGTGTGGTCGATCTCGATGGGGTCCACATACCTTTCGAGGACTTCCCGAATCTTGGCGAGGTATTCGTCGCCAGTCTTCTTATCCTCGGGATCCTGTGCCGGGAAGGGGTGCATCAGATCCCATCGAAAACTTCCCCGGAACAGCTCCGCCGTGAAGCTGGGAAATTTCCATTCGGTCTGGCGAGCGTCCTCGGCCAGGTCCATTGCCTTTTCTTTTGCCTTGTTATCGAGGTCTGCCATAGCTGTATACCCCAAGGTTGATTGCGACTGACCGATGCCTACCTACAGGTAGATAGGTTCTCCAGTATAGGTCAAAAGCATTATCTTGTCTACTCCTTATGGATTCCCCTTATGGATTCCCCAGAGTGGAAGATCCGCGTCGCCATGTGATTATACCTTAGACGCGGGTGGACGCATAAAGCTATGGACTATATGGACGATATGGACGATATGGACAGTCGATTTACCCAATACTCGTTGTCCATACCGTCCATATTGTCCATATTGTCCATGAGCACCAGGATTGACAAAACCCCAAGTCTTTCCTAGACTTAGAGTCGCAAGGCTTTCTCAACGATCTCCACCCAAGGAGCCCTCGCATGCCCTCAACACACGATGGCGAAAAGCAAGCGGCCATGGATCTCGCCGAAGATTCCCGGCAGAAGGAATGGGCTCACCCCAGCTTTGTCGCGGAACTCTTCCGCGGGAGGGTCCGGTGGGAGTTGGTCAGCCCCTTTCCTGTTCAGGATCCTGAGGATAAGCGCATCGGCGACGAGTATATCGAGCGGGTCCGGGAAGTCCTGGAAACGCACGTCGACCCGGAGGCGGTCGACCGGAACGGGGAAGTCCCCAAGGCCGCGCTGGACGCCCTGAAGGCGATTGGCTGTTTCGGACTGAAGATCCCAAAGGAATTTGGCGGCCTTGGCTTCTCTCAGATCAACTACAACCGCGTTGTCGGCTATATGTCCACGTATTGCGCGTCAACCTCGGTCTACGTGTCGTCACACCTAAGCATCGGCGTTCCCCAGCCTCTGAAGCTCTTCGGTACGGAAGATCAGAAAAGGAAGTTCTTGCCCCGCCTCGCAAAAGGGGCCATTTCCGCATTCGCGTTGACCGAGCCCGGCGTCGGCTCCGACCCCGCGAAGATGAGCACAACGGCCACCCCTTCCGAAGACGGCTCGTACTACCTGCTGAACGGCGAGAAGCTCTGGTGCACCAACGGTCCGGTCGCGGAAATCCTGGTGGTAATGGCGGTTACACCTCCGAAGATCGTCAACGGCAAAGAAAAGAAGCAGATCACGGCCTTTGTCGTGGAAACCGACACGCCCGGATTCGAGATCGGCCACGTCTGCCAGTTCATGGGTTGTCGCGGCATCCGAAACGGCCTGCTTTGGTTCCACAACGTTAAGGTTCCAGCGGAAAACATCATCGGCAAGCCGGGCCAGGGTTTGAAGATCGCACTGACGACGCTGAACACCGGAAGATTAACCGTGCCGGGCACTTGTGCCGCCGGTGCGCGCGCGGCGCTTCATGCTTGCCAGGACTGGGTGAACGAACGGGTCCAGTGGGGCGCGCCCATCGGCCAGCACCAGTCTGTAGGGAAGATGCTGGCGAACATGGTCGCGGACGCCTACGCCATGGACAGCATCGACGCCCTCTGCTGTGCCTATGCGGACGAAGGCGCGGTCGATTTACGGCTGGAAGCGGCGATGGCCAAGTACTACTGCACGGAAACGTCCTGGCGCATTTGCGACGACTTCATCCAGGTGCGGGGCGGCCGCGGATACGAGACGGCAGAGTCCTTACGCAAAAGGGGCGAAAAGCCTATCGCCGCCGAGATGGCGATGCGGAACGCGCGCATCTCGCGAATCATCGAAGGCACGAGTGAGATTATGCAGCTCTTCATCGCGCGGGAGGCGATGGACACGCATATGCGCCGCATCATGCCGATCCTCATGCCCCGGCCAGACGATAAGGACAGTAAAATCAAGCACATCCTACGGGCCGCGAAGTTCTATTTGGGCTGGTATCCGAAAACGTGGCTGCCAGGCGACGGCTGGGACGCGCGATATTTGTCGTCCGAGAACCGTGGGCACGTTCGCTACGTGGGCAAGTGCGCCAAGCGATTGGCGCGCAGAATGTTCCACACGATGGTGATATACCGCGAGAAGTTAGAGCACGAGCAACTCATCCTCGCCAACTTCGTGGACATTGGCACCTACCTGTTCGCGATGGCCGCTTGTCTTGCGCGCGCCGAACGGCAGTTGGCGGAGAGCCCGGGCGATCAGCAGTTGCAAGATGTGGTGGACTTGTATTGCCGGAACGCCCGAGAACGGATCGAGGCTGCGTTCTCCAGCGTGAAGCGCAATCACAACACTCTCGTCAACGAAGTGTCCCGCGCCTACATGGAGGGCGGCTACGAGTGGATGGTCCGCGACGTGTACGCCGACTTCCCGCCGATTCTGGATTCCCAAGAACTGGCGCTGATGGCAGAAGCCGTAAGCGTCTCGTCAGGCGCACCGGAGCACTCCCGCACGGAATAATCCCAACGGTGGAAACGATTCGACGGCGCAATCAGATGTCGATGGGTTTGCGCTGTGCGTCGATCTTTTCCTGGACCCCTTCCAGTTCCGGGTCCAGACGTCGCGCGCGTTCCCACTCTCCGATGGCTTTCTCTTTCTCCCCCTTGAGCATGTACGCGTCGCCGAGGTGATCGCGCAGGATGGCATCGTCGCGCTCCATGGCCTGGATGGCGCGGCGGATGTACTCGATGGCAAGGTCGGCCTTACCCTTCCGGTAGTAAACCCAGCCCAGGCTGTCGAGGTAGTAGCCGTTCTCCGGCGATAGTTCTAACGCCTTCTTGAGGAGTTTCTCCGCTTCGTCCAGTTTCACGCCCTGTTCGGCGTACATATAGCCGAGGTTATTCATCGTCTCGGCGTCCATGGGATCGAGCTCGAGGCAGCGCCGGAGATGCTTATCCGCATCCCGGAATCGATCCAGTGCTTCGTAGACGGTACCCAAATAGAAATGGATGAGCCGGTCGTCTTCAAAGTGTTTCAGCGACGACTCCAAAACCTCCGCCGCTTCCGCGTCGCGCTCCATGCTCATCAAGGCCCGGGCGTGGATCATATGGAGTGCGCGGGACTGGACCTCCCCGTCCCGCATGGACGCCAACTGGTCCACCACGTACTCGCCCGCGTCTTCATTTCCGAACAGGTAGAGCAGGCCATTGAGATATTCGGTGCACTCGTATTCGAGATCGCCTTCCACCTGGTCCAGGGTGTCCAGCAGCGGCTGGTAGGGTTCCCCCGCGGCCTTGCGCGCCAGGGCACGAAAGAGAGTGCCCAAGATCGGCGTCTCGTTGTTCGGAACGACCGCCATGGCCGCTTCGGCTTGATTCGCGCGGATGTTGAGGTAAATCTGCTCGAGATATTGGATCGGTTGCGGCTCGCCTTCGTTGATGATGGTCGTGACGTGCTGTAACGCTTCCGCGTACTGCCCCATGCGGCCCAAAGCGCCAGCGAGGAATTCGCGTGAGCCGTCATCCTCCGGCATCTTGTCGAGGTAGAGCCGGAACTGTTCCGCGGCGGCTTCATCCTGGTTGTCTTCGAGATACACGATGCCGAGGATCGAACGGGCCTGGACCAGGGACGGGTCAAGTTCGAGCGCCTTTTCCAGGGCTGCCTGGGCTGCCTCTCCATTGTTGATGCGGGCGAGCGACATGCCCAAACGCATGTGAAGCTGCGGGGAGTCGGGGTTCATTTCGGTAAGCCGCTTGAGCAGGTCGATGGTGGTAATGCGGTCGTTCGCCATCTCGGCCACGCGCAAGAGCCCTTCGAAATCTTCCGGGGATTGGGGCGCGAGCGCCTCGGCCTTTGCCTGCGCTTCCGCGGCTTCTTCGTGCTTGCCGAGCTGCTGGCAAAGCGTGGCGAGAATAATCCACAGGCTGGCGTCGTCAGGCACCCGCTCGAGCACGCGCCGGCACATGACCTCCGCGTTCTCGTAATCTTGCACGTCGATGTAGAACTGAACGAGGCGGATGCTGAGGAGCGTAGAGTCCGGCAAGAGGTCCGATGCTTTGCGAAACTCTTCCGCCGCCTCTTCGAATTGGCCGTTCCGCTGGTACAACACGCCAGAAAGATAGTGGTTGTATCCTTGCGCCTCGCGGGAAGCGCCATTGCTGTTGAACTGCTCCGCGTTGGGGGCGGTCGCGCACCCCGCGGAAAGGACCAGGACGATCAACGTCATAATTCGCATCAAGATAGTACCTCGTACGACACGGCAGCCTGCGTGTCGAAGTGAACCAGCCACTTAGAACAACTCACCCGTGACCAACGGTTTGGCAAAGGGGGCGAAACTCTTTCGGTGAATCGCGCAGGGACCGAGGCTCGCGATGGCGTCGATATGTTCGGGGGTCGCGTAACCCTTGTGCCGGCGAAACCCGTAACCGGGGTGCGCCGCGTCCAACTCATCCATCATCCGGTCGCGCGTCACTTTCGCTATGATACTCGCCGCGGCGATGGACTGCGAACGTTGGTCGCCTTTAATCAATCGCTCGTGAGGAATCGCGCAGCCGGGAATCGCGAATCCGTCTACCAGGAGAAAATCCGGCGCCTCGAGTAAGGCATCCACCGCCCGAAGCATGGCGGCGTAATTGGCCGCCTGAATGCCTATGGAATCAATCTCTTGCGGGGACACGACCGCGCAGCCGATGGCGTGCCCGCCTCCCTGAAGCATATCAAATAAGGCATCGCGCTGCTCTTCGGTCAGGAGCTTGGAATCGTTCAATCCGTCAACCGGCTCGCGCAAGATCACGGCCGCCGCCACGATCGGACCCGCCAGCGGGCCCCGGCCCGCCTCGTCCACCCCGGCGACGCGGAGGAATCCGTTCTCACGCGCGGTGGACTCGAACTGGAGCATGGCTTCCAGCCGCTTTCGTTCCGCCTTCGTGCGCCGGACTTCGCGCAGACACCGCTCGTAAAGCGCCCTGGCGCCGGTCCGCTCGTCGCCTCGCAACGTGGCCAGGAGCTTCCTGGGATACGGCGGCCCCGCGGCAACCGCTTCGCGAAGGCTATCGAGCGAGTGCTTTTCCAAGGAATACTCCGGAAACGTAACGCCGGGCTGCCGGCGCGAACTCAACCTGGATTCAGGGACAACAGCGACATCAGAGACGATGAACTTCAAAAACCGCAGTCTGCTCTATCGTCCTTGTTGTCTTTGCTGTCTCTGGTGTCCTTGGGCACACCGCCGAACCCATACCAAATCACAAGAAAAAGGGCGGACCCAAGGTCCGCCCCAAGCATAACATGATGCCGCCCGGCCGATGCCAGCCGGACTTTCGGTACCGATTTCTATTTCGCTTTCGCCTTCGCCGACGTGGAACGCTCTTTCGCCTTCACGCGCGCGGCCTTACCGGAACGTTCGCGGAGGTAATAAAGCTTCGCACGGCGCACGCTGCCTTCGCGCGTGACTTCCACCTTCTCGATGCGCGGCGAGTGCAGCGGGAATACGCGCTCGACGCCTTCGCCAAAGGCCACGCGACGCACGGTGAACCGCGCATCAGGGCTCTCGCCGCCTTTGCGCCCGATGACCACGCCTTCAAAGACCTGTACGCGTTCCTTCTCGCCTTCAATGATGCGGAAGTGGACGCGCACGGTGTCCCCGATGGCAAATTTTGGAATCATGTTTGCAGGCTTCTTCTGTGCCTGCCGCAGTTCTTCAAGCGCATTCACGACTCGACCTCCTTTTCCGGTCCTGCCTCTTCCTGCTCGATCTCTTTCAGGAGCGCGCGATCGTTCTCGCCGCACGCCCCGAGCAGATCCGGGCGCCGCTCTCTCGTTATCCGAAGGGCCTCTTTACGGCGCCAGCGGCGGATGGCCGCGTGGTTGCCGTCCCGCAACACCTGCGGCGCCGCGAGGTCCCGAAAGACCGGAGGCCGCGTGTATTGGGGAGGACCCAATATTCCGTCATAAAATGAGTCCGTCTCGACGGACTCCCAATCGCCAATCACTCCCGGCAGCATCCGGCTGACCGCTTCGATCACGATCAGGGCCGGCAATTCGCCGCCGCTCAACACATAGTCGCCGACCGAAATCTCGTCCGTGCAGAGGGCCTGGCTGACGCGTTCGTCCACGCCTTCGTAGCGCCCGCAGATCAACACGAGATCCGGTTCCGCAGCGAGTTCCCGCACGACGCGTTGCGTCAGCGGCCGTCCCCGAGGGGACAAGAGAATCACTCGCTGCAAGGAATTGCGATCGCTTAAACTTTCCACCGCCGCGAACAGCGGTTCACACTTCATCACCATGCCCGCGCCGCCGCCGAAGGGCGCATCGTCCACGGTGCGGTGGCGGTCGCTCGTAAACTCCCGGGGGTCCGTTACGGACACTGTCAGGATGCCCTGTTCGATGGCCTTCCCCAGCAGGCTCACCTGCAGAGGCGCGTCAAACAGCTCCGGGAAAATCGAGAGGACATCAATCCTCATCGTCCACCGCATAGGGCGTAATATCGCCCACGTAAATTCGACCTGCTTCCAGGTCGACCGATTCAATTACTTGTTCGATTGCCGGCAACAGCAATCGGCCGCCGCCGGGCTTCTCAATCTCCATCACGTCATTCGCGCCGGTCTCGATCCATTCCGCGATCGCGCCGAGCACGGCATCGCCTGGACCAACCACCGTCAATCCGAGTAACTCGTCCGGGTGCCAGCCTCCGTCCGGCCGGGCTTTCCGGGCCGAACGTTCGATGAACACCCCAGCTTTGCGCATGGCCGCCACACTGTCCCGCGTGACCCCCGCGCTGAGCCGTACCGTCGCGTCATCTCCGCGTACCGTGGACGATTCCACGCGGCATCGCGTCACGGCGTCCGCATTCCGGCCGAGGCCGACCCACTCCAATCCATCGAACTGGTGGGCCTGCGCGCTCTCCGCGTCGATCCGCAGTTCCCGGCGCGCCGGATTCACCGTGCGCACCGTGCCAATTCGGATCCACGGGCCGGGCATCGCGCCTCCCCGCTACTCGACGATCTGGAGGACCGCCCGCGTTTCGGTCTTGGTCGTGGCCGAAGCCAGCAGGCTGCGCATGGCCTTGGCGGTCTTGCCGCCGCGGCCGATGACCTTGCCCATGTCTTCCGGATTCACCCGCAACTCCAAGACCTGGCCTTCTTCATTTTCGATAACCCGCACCTTCACGTCTTCCGGGTGCGTGACCAGTTTCTTGGCGATAAACTCGACCAATTCTTTCGTCTGTGCCATGTGCAATGGCCCTTTCGTCAGCGCGATGCCAACACAGTTGAAATCTTAACCAACTGGCGCACTTTGGAGTGCGGCCACTTGTGGCTGCTTTGTATTTGGCTGACTTCAAATGACCTAAGAAATATCAGACATCTTTAGGATCGCGAAACGTTGAATTACCCGCCTAACTTAGGGCTGATTCGATTGACTAAAGAAAAGCAGTCGCGAGCGACCGCACTCCATAGTACGCCCTAAGACACGTCGGTGTAATTACGCGTTCGCTTCTTCCGTCGCCGGAGCGGGCTGCGCGGTTTCCACGTCTTCCGGCTTCTTGCCCGCCGCGAAGGCCGACATCACGCCGTGTTTCTTTAACAATTTGCGCGCCGTGTCCGAGGGCTTCGCGCCTTCGCCAAGCCACTGCAAGGCCTTTTTCACGTCGATTTCGTCGTGGGCCTGCGGGTTTGCGCAGGGGTGGTACACGCCGATCTGGTCGATGACGCGGCCCCGCGTCCGGTCGCGCGAATCCATGACGACCACCCGATAGTAGGGTGCGTGCGTGCGTCCGCCGCGCTGCAATCGAATCACTGTTGCCATACCGTTTCCTTTGTTCTCCTGGGTCCAACGCGCCCCACGGCGCATTCGTTCGTTTCTGCGGTATCTCTCAAGAAACATCCCCCTTGATCCCCCTTCAAAGGGGGAATTGCTGCGCGCTGAAGCGCGCGCTCAGAGGGCGAATCCACTTACTCAACTTTTCATCGTCAGATGACGACTGCACGGCGTATACGGCTGGCCGTCTTCATTCCCCCTTTGAAGGGGGATCAAGGGGGATGTTCTTCCGGCTACATGCCGGGCATACGCATCATACGCCGGCGTTTGCCGCCACCCTTCATCATCTGCTTCATCATCTTCTTCATCTTCTCGAAGTCCTTCAGCAAGCGGTTCACGTCCTGCACGGTCGTGCCGCTGCCGTCGGCGATCCGGAGACGCCGGCTCCCGTTGATGATCTTCGGGTTCTTGCGCTCCTTCTTCGTCATCGAGTAGATGATCGCTTCGGTATATTTCAGCTCGTCCATGTCGAGTTCCTGGTCGCCCAACATCTTCGACATGCCCGGAATCTTCTTCACGAGGTCGCCCAGATTCCCCATCTTCTTGACCTGCTGCATCTGATCGAGGAAGTCTTCGAGATCCCAGGAAGCCTTGCGGGCCTTCTTCTGGAACTCGATGGCCTTTTCCTGATCGACGACCTGTTGGGCCTGTTCCACGAGGGAGACGATGTCGCCCATGCCCAGGATCTGGTCGGCCATGCGCTGCGGATGAAATGCCTGCAATGCATCGAGCTTCTCGCCCGTACCAACGAACTTAATCGGGCAACCCGTCACCTGGATCAGGCTGATGGCCGCACCGCCGCGCGCGTCGCCGTCCATCTGCGTCAGGATCACGCCGGTCAAGGGCAGATTCTCATGGAACTGCTTGGCCGAGTTCACCGCGTCCTGACCGGTCATGGCGTTGGCGACGAACAGGATTTCGTGGGGCGTCACTTGCGACTGGATGCGCCGCACTTCGCCCATCATCTGCTCATCCACGTGCAGGCGGCCCGCCGTGTCGAGAATGATAATGTCGCAGTTGCGCATCTGCGCTTCGCCGCGCGCCATCACGCAGGTGTCGACGGGGTCCGCGTCCGCGCCCAGGCTGAAGCATTCCACCCCCGCCTGTTGGGCGACGACTTCCAACTGCTTGATAGCGGCCGGACGGTACACGTCCGCACCGACCAGCAGGGGGTGGCGTCCCTGTTTCTTCAACTGTAAGGCCAGCTTACCGGCCGTGGTCGTCTTACCTTGTCCCTGGAGGCCGACCATCATGATGATCGTCGGCGGCGTCTGGGCCAACTGGAGCGGGGCGTTCGACCCGCCCATGATCTTGACCAACTCGTCATGGACGATCTTGACCAGAACCTGCCCGGGTTGCAGGCTCGACAGGACCTCCTGCCCGAGGGCCTGCTCCTGCACGTCCGCGATGAACTGCTTGACGACCTTATAGTTAACGTCGGCCTCGAGCAGCGCCATCCGGATTTCCTGGAGGCCATCCTTCATGTTCTTCTCGGTCAGTTTGCCCTGACCGCGAAGGTTCTTGAAGGCCTTCTCCAGCTTTTTGCTCAGTGACTCAAACACGATTCAACCCGGATTTCTCGTTTTTCAGGGATTCGTTCCATGGGCACAGATCGCCCCTGATGACAGACTGGGGAGTCTAGCATACGGCCAACGGAAACTTCAACCGCCGGACGGGGTTAAGATCATGATCGCCAATTCGCTATGCCTCGATCTCCGTTCCCTCATTTAGAATCTGGAGAAACTCCAAGTATGAATCGGGGCGAAATGAGTGTCCAAAGAACGACGCTATTGCCATAAGAAGTTTATGTTAGCTAGGAGCTAATATAAAGTTTTGGCGATTTTTTATATTAGCCTTTCCGGCATTCGGCTGGCAAACTGCGCCATAACGCTATCATTTGTAATGATTTATGCCTACTTTCGAGCATTTGAGGTGGTAAAACCTCCTAATCACTTTTCACGATGACTATCCATTTCTTGAAGCCCGCACCGGTCATGTCAGTGGTATGGGATTCCTGCCAAAGTGCAGAATAGGGAGAGTTGGGGGTGCGCAGATGAAGACCGAACCCAAGATTCCCTCCGGAGCGAAGAGCGCTCTTCGAGTCGCTGCACTTACAGGAATACTAAGTCCCCACGCCTGGGCGAATGCCGGCACGCCGCTCATGCTGCTGACCTTTGCCCATCTCATGTTCGGCAACGCCATCATTGGATTGGCGGAGGGACTGCTGCTGTGGCTGATGTTCCGCAAGTCGGCACGGCTTATCGTGGTTCCGTTGATGATTGCGGCGAATTACCTGTCCGCATGGGTCGGGTATGCCTTTGTCGTGGGCGTTCGAGAATTCGGCATTGTTGGAGGGCAACTTCCTACCGATCCACAACACGCACTCTCGGTGTTGCCGGACACTTTACACACAGCATTCTGGATCGTAGCCGCAGTTACGTTTGCGATGTCGGTCGTCCTGGAATGGCCGTTCGTCGCGTTCGCTCTCAAGCCGCGACCACGCCGCGCGTTGGTCGCGCTCGGAATTTCGCTGTTATTGCAGACAGCATCTTATGCACTGATCGCGCCCCTTTACGGGACTGCTGCGAAGGTCAACCTACTCGAGGAGACCGTAGACGCCGCAGTGGTGGCCGGCTCGGCCAACAACGCGTGGATTTATTACATCTCTCAAGTCGGAGCAACGCTCAATCAGATCCGCATCAATGGCTCAGACAGAGGAATTGTCGCCACACTTCCCGTCGTTGAAGGGGAGCATCGCTGGTTGCGACCCGTAGCGGCAGAAGGCGATGAGACGATCGCCCTCGCATACCGGACGTCGGCTGATGAAAACCATGTGGCGATTTCAGACTGGTGCAAGCGTTCTCACCATCCCTGGAAGATCTTCCCGAACCCGCAGGGCGATTATCCGCCCGAATGGGAAACTCCGTGGCACGCGAGTACCTCGGATCTGATTCATCGTGGGCTCGCTGTATACAACTCTGACCAGCACGAAGCTCGGAATTTGTTCCTAGATACTCCATTGCTGGATTGGGAATGCGTCAATGCGACTCTCCTTCCTGATCATCGGGTTGTTTTCCAACTCGGACCCTGGATTGTTTTGTACGAGATCGACTCGCGTCGCATCGGCGTCATCGCGGAAGGCCACAGCCCCGTGCTCGTTCTGGATGAATCGACTACGACCGACGCTACGACCGCCTCGGATGTTTCCGTCGAGGGTCCATCGGAAAGCGCCAACGGCTTCGCCGCGTACACCGTGAATTCGCCGTACCAAGCCCGGTCCACGGAAATCGAAGTATTGCCGCCGGACGTGATGGTTCCCGGCGAAACGTATCCCGTGCTGTACCTGCTTCCGGTCAACGACGGGATCATGAACCAGTGGGGCAGCGGCATTGTTGAGGCCCGCAAGCACGACCTCGCCAACCGGTTCAAGGTCATCTGTGTGTCGCCGGAATATGACTACACCCCCTGGTACGGCAACCACCCGAGCGATCCCGCGCTGCAGCAGGAGACGTATCTGCTGGAGGTCGTCATGCCGGTGATCGAGGCGCGCTATCCGGTCGTGCCCGGCAGGGACGGACGCATCCTGCTCGGGTTCAGCAAGTCGGGGTTCGGCGCGATCGCGATCGCGCTGCGGAATCTCGACCGTATCGGCAAAGCCGCCGCGTGGGATGCACCGTTGATGATGACGAGTCCGTTTCCGAACGAGGAGGAGATGATGCGCGTGTTCGTGTCGCAGGAGAACTTCGATCCCTTCTGCGTACCGGCGCTCGTCGAGAAACATGCGGCAGCGTTGCGGGCCGGCCCGTCGCGTTTCGTGCTCGTGTCCAACGGAAGTGAAACGGGATCGGTCCCGGATCTGCACGGCCTGTTAGAAAACTACGGGATCCCGCACCGGTTTCTGATCGACCAGCGACGCGAACACACGTGGACCAGCGACTGGCTGCCCGTCGTGGCGGAGCTGTTGTTCGCGCTGGACAACACGTGATGCCAGTGCCCTTAACCCTCAGTTCCTGCGCCTACGCCTTGCGCAAGGCATTGCGCAAATTCCCCCTTTGAAGGGGGATCAGTGCTGTCCTAAACGCCGGGAAAGGGCGAGCGAACA
>BTVY01000056.1:0-37330 GCA_045863335.1 Candidatus Hydrogenedentota bacterium
GCAACTACATTGCGGCTTTCAGAGTGCGTAACCGGTACTCATAGAACCGCACCCCTTTGAAGGGGGATTTAGGGGGATGTTCCTTCAGATACCGGGACAAGAAATGAAACGAATTTCAAATTCGCTACACTAGCTGCGCACGACCCTCACAATCACGAAGACGGCTACGGCGATAACTACCGCCGTCAGCGCCAAAATCAGAATGCCGGTGCTTCCCCCGCCCTGCCCCGGAATTGTTGCGACGGTGGTCAGCGTGTAGTTGTAGCCCAGTTCGCTGGGGTATTCGAGTTCCACGTAGTACGCCACGTACCCCTCGGCCGGTACTTCGACCTTGCCCGAATAATTGCCGTCGGGTCCCGCGGAGAGTTCTGAACTGCTCCACCCGGAGCCGATCGTCTGAAGGCGGAAGTCCTTGTTGGGCGCGAAGGCGGTCCACAAACGCGCCCGTACCGGGGTCTCATTTGGTGTAACCACAAAACTGCCGTCGGGATTCATCTCCCAGGTGAACGTGGGGGTCTTGCGGTTATTGAGAATGTTGTCGTAGAAGGCGGCGAGGGCCTGGATCGTGGGCTGGCTGCGATCGACACCGTGATCGGCGTTGGCCTCGTAGCGGATGTGCTTCTCGCCCACCAGACCGGGGAAGTACAGTTCAGCCGCATCGATGGTCCAGTACTGATCGCCCGACGCCAGCAGGACCAGTTTGGGTAGCGTCAGCGTTTCGCGATACTCATAGGGATCGACGATCTTCAGTAGATCCTGGCCCTCGCGGGTATTGATCCGGCCCTGGATGTCGAAGTCGGTGTAGTCCTGGATGGCCTCGCTGTAGACGCCGTAGTAGGAAAGCTGGCGCGGCATTTGCTCGTCGAGGTTCAGCATGTCGATCACGATGGGCGCAATCGCGCGCACCCGATCGTCCACCGCGCCGGTCAACCAGGTCGTCCAGCCGCGTTTGGAAGCGCCGGTAATCACGAAATTCTTAATGGACGTCTTCTTTTCCGATTTCTTGCCGCAATAGTCCTGCACGCTGTCCATCGCGCGAACCGCGCTCTTGACCATGGGGCACAGCAGCGGCCAGCTCGGATCGCCGGTCTCGAGATACTTGTTGTAGGTGTACGCAATGATCTCGTCTTCGGTGCGCGTGCGGGATTCGTCCCGGAATGCGACCGGCTCGCACGGCACCCCCTGCAAGATGACGACGACGGACTTGGTCTGCATGGCAATCAACTGCAACGGCAGCGGCACATCCTCGGGGATCTTGTCGTGCTTGTTGTTGCCGCCCGTTACGAGCAGCAACGCCGTGTCGTATTTCACGTCGTCGGGAACGATGATCGAAACCCAGTGCTCCCACTTGGACGGGGCCACTTCGCCTTCCTTCCAGGTCTGCGAAGTCATGTCGAGGACGTGCGTCGTGACACCCTGCCCCGGAATGGTCTTCACGTGGCTGTACCGGTAAGACGGATCCGGCAGGTTGACGTAGTCGGCAAGTGGACCGGCGAATGCCGCCCCCGTACCTAGCAATGCCAACAGGACAGACAGGTAGCGTGACGGTACTGCGTACTTCATACTGATGACCCCCTGATTCGAGAAGCTACTGCCCAGGCTTCCGTACCGCAACACCGCGCCCGATCAGTCTCGCGTCTCTTCCCCCGGACCCCCGTCCCACGCGCCGGACGGACCAAAGTTGTACCGGTATGTCTCGCGGCCCGCGACGTCGGTGCGAATGGTGGCAGACGAAGCTTCCGCCTCAACCCGCGTCGCTACACGGGGACTCTGATAGACCTGGAAATCGTATTGCACGTAGCCCACGTATCCACGTTCGCCATGCGACGTCCGGGACACCGCCCGCGCGTCCATGGGCCGGTACGCCTCGTACACTTTGACTTCCTTGTAATACTTGCCGCCAAGAGTCCCTTCCTCCTGGAACTTGATATCGCCGTGGCGGCCTTCCACGTTCATGCGCTTCATCTCGGTTTTTCCAACCGCGTCCAGACGGGACATGACGCGATCGCTGCCCGTCTCGTACCCTTCCGGCTTCTCGCCAATGCCGAAGTCATATTTGACCTTTTCCACCACCCCCACGTCGTTGTCGGAAGCACAGGAAACCACGAGCACGCAAAGCGAGGCTGCGAGTAGGATTCGCACTGAAGAAAGCTCCTTACCGGCTGTTCCAGCGACTCTAACCATGTGCGGCAGATTACGCCGCATGACACCTGCGTATTCTACCCGAGACCCGGGGGGCCGGGTCAAAGCGACGGGCAGGCAATCTCACGGAAACACCCGCTGTTTCGAATCGTGTAGAGCCCCGCACGCCCCATCACTTCCACTGCGCGCACCGCGACGACCTTGAAGATATCATCAGGAACCGCACGATTCCCCCGAATCGCAACCGGAATACTCTCCAACGCCTCAGGTTCCGTGGCGCCTTGAGACCAGCAGCTCGGAAGCCCCGGCGCGGAAACGCTGAATCCTTCTTCAGTTTTGTGAAGCGCGGTCTTGTATATCATCTGGCTATCTCTCGTTTTCATCCTCGTTCCATGGTGCCACAACCCGATTCCAGGCACAGGGTTAATCCTGCAGGCAACCTTCGTCGGGGTGCCGGAATTTTCTGGTTTGGCGTACAACACGAGCATGACCAAACGCGCACAATCTTTACTCCGCGAAGTCCTGGCGCTGGCACCCGACGAGCGCGCGGACGTCGCTGCCGAACTGCTGGCGAGCCTCGACGAACCACCAGCCGAAGACCCAGCCGCCATCCAGGCCGCCTGGGCGAAGAAGGTTGAACGGCGCGCCCGCCGGGTTCAGGGCAGGTGAATCCGCGGGGGAACCCTGGGAAGTAGCCCGCGAGCGGATTACTCGTCGATTATCGGGCAATTGACGCCACAGTTCAGGATTGAGCCGGATGCTTCTGCCGAGCTTGAAGAGGCGGCAGTCTGGTACGAAATGCAACGAAGCGAACTCGGAAGCGAGTTTCTTCAAGCTGTCGACTCCGCGCTGGAGTTCATCGCCGTTTTCCCTCAGACCGGATCGCCCATCCCAGAGCATTCACATGAAGAGCCCGCTCGTCGGGTAGCCGTCCGCCGGTTCCCCTTCCATATTGTGTATCTTGAACACCTAAACGCCAACCGCGTTCTCGCGTGCGCACACGATTGGCGATTGCCGCGCTATCGGCAGTCGCGTGTCACGAATTAGCGCTTTAAACGTCGATCGCCGTCGCGCCTGTTGGGAACCTGACGAGAACTGTAACGCAATTTCGGCAATGGGATTCCCAGGAGTTTTTTTGGGGGGGGCAATTCGCTGGAATGAACCTTTCTCACATTCTGACGTACAAAGTAATATGCGGCGCGAGCAGTCTCGGAATACACTGACTGGATCAGCGGCTTGGAGGGAAACTCCGATGCAATCGGCGCGGTTCAGGCGAGTCATTGGAAATCTCGGTCTGGTGTTCGGTTCCGTCATATGCGGTTGTGGGTATGAGCATGCCGAACGTCCCTTGCCGCCGATACGCCCGGCAGTCGACGAAGGATGCGTAGTGGCGGGCGTCCTCTATGATGCAGTTGGCGTTCCGGTTTCTGCGATCGCCGTAACGGCCACGCGCGATCGGACCTGCAATCCCTTTACGGGGAATCCTCCATCTCAGCCGGAATCATTCACGACGATCACCGATGAACAAGGAAGATTCCGTATTGCGGGTCTTGGAAAACACCCGTACAGTCTCGACGCGGTGTACGGGGACCTCTTCGCGCACGAATCGATCACTTTTGCAGAAGACCAAACGTTTATACCCGAAAAACTGCTGTGGCTCGACGTGCCGACTCCCGAAACAAGCTTGTTCGTTGACGGACGCGTGCAGGACTCCGCCGGGAATGCCGTTGAGGGTGCGTTGGTCTTTCTCCTTTCAATCGACCTGGAAGGCAAGATCGTTTCCGACACCTCCAGGTGGGCGTCGACGAACGAAGACGGAACCTTCGCGTTCGATCATCTGCAATGGAACAGGTGGAAGGGCTGTGCACTGTTTGCGAAGGATTCCGAAGATAGATCGGCGTTTGCCGAATATGTGCCGTTTGGGGCCAACGGAACAATCCTAACCTTAACCGAAGGGAATGAAACGCAGGGAGTGCTTCGGGATGTCGTACCCTCCACTGCAAGTGGCACCGACTCACCAAGCGGAGCCGATTCACCACCAGAGGTGCCGGATAGCGCGGGTCAAATCCATGGAATCGTTAAAGACGCGGACAACCATTTGGTTTCTGGAGCGGCGGTTCACGCCGTTCACAAAGCTGGATGGGAGGCTGGCCATGGAGAAGACAAGACCGGTCCCAACGGCGAATTTCGGCTTCACGGCACGAAAACCGGCGTCTACGACGTCACAGCCCAATATGGACGGTACTTCAGTCCACGCGTGAGGGTGCGTGCCGGTAAGAACAGACCGACCGAAGTCACACTCGAACTCAACGTGGTCGGCGGGTATATCCAGGGTTCCGTGCGCCAACCCGACGGGACGGCGTACCGAGGCGCATCCATCAACGCCAAAGGCTCGAACGGCGCCGACTACCTTAACGATCGCGTCATGAATCCCGATGGGACCTTTCGCTTGGGGCCGTTGCGACCAGGTCGATATTCTGTGTATGCGAATCGAGATTACCGCCCAGGCAGCGACGTCTATCCGTCCAAGGTTAGCAAGCGCGTCGAGATCGAAATCGAGCCCGGCGGTTACGTCCCCGGGATTGACCTCACATGCGAAGGGTTCATGCAATGGTCAAATTGCCCAGCGCCCACGGGTCCCCTCCGTATTTCCGGGCAAGTCGTTGACGAGAACGGTTTGCACCTTGACCGCGCGGAAGTGGCGCTATATGGAGACCCTTGGAGTCTGCTGAGGCCTCGCGTCTACACGAACCACGAAGGCCGCTATGAGTTTACCCGCTTGCCGATGACGGAATGCCAAGTGGTCGTAGAACCGCCGTCCGAACTTCGTGGTGGTCCACAAGCTCTTTTCCGTGCCGAGTCCAATTCGGAGACGGGGAATAGCGATGTCGACCTTGTTTTGAGGCGGTGTTTCTCCTGCACCGGCCGTGTCATTCATTTCGAGACAGGCGAGCCGATTCGTGAGTTTTCCGTCGGTGTGGCGCAGCACCCCAATCATGAGATGGATCATCGGGACGTGCTGGGGTTGGATTATAGATTTACCTGGACCCGGGTCACGGATTCAGAAGGGCGCTTCGCGTTATATGCACTGCCTCCGGATAAACCGGCGATTCTTGGTTTCCGCGCCCCGTTCAGAGGAACGGAGTTCCGGAACATTACGCCAGCCGAGACGGACGGGACGCTCGACGTGGAAATCGCTCTCAAGCCCGGTGCCAGGCTTGAGGGCCTTGTTGAAGACTGGCGCGGCAAACCCACTATCGGCGCTTACGTTGAGGTTCAGCCGCATGGCCTGTTTCAGTACTCGGACGCTCATGGCCGCTTTGGATTTGAGCTTCCCGATGTGGATACAGCGCGCACCGGGATCCTGGTCACCTATGGGGCAGAGAGGCAAGTGACTGCGTTGGACACTCCTGCATTAGGAAGTACCGCAACCGCAAGGATTGTCCTCAATCGGCCGTAAGGAATCTCGCTCGCGCACATCGCCAGCGGTCTTTGAAGAACGGACCTCAAGAACTTTTTGGCACGTTGGATCCCCGGTTATTCGCACGATTGGCCCGGCGAAATGTTCGCTCCTTGTGCCTTCCACTGCAACGCCCCGGCGTACATTGGTAAGGAGAAATCCGCTGATGATCAATGACTCCAACCACGTCTCCTCCCGAGGATCTCGCGACTCGCACGTCACCTTGGGGAAGCCGATGCCGAGATTCCGCATACGAAGGACCGCAATCCGCAATAGACACCCCCCTTGAATCGTCAAATCGGAAAGGGGGTGCACCCTCGTCCAAACGGACCTGCTTCTTTCGGCGCTTTCGCGCACAACCCTTTGCGTGATATGCGCTTACCAGAAAAATCCGAAATCCGCAATCCGAAATCCGCAATCGCCACCCCCCCCTTGAACCGTCAAAAAGAAATAGGGTGCACCCCCTCGACTGCACCGGAGCCCGGAGTTTGGAGTACCACGATCGCGATCCGGATTCGATCCCGGGAGCGGTCCTTCGAGTTCCACACCTTCTCGATCCCTGACGGCTACTTCGCCGGTACTGTCTGCAATTGCACCTCGTAGGAATCGGTCGCGACGAAAGGCAGCACGAGCACCAGCTTCGCGGCTTCGAGTGCGGAGCTGCCATCCTTCTTGTAGGGGTTGTGTTGGCGGGCGGGCCATTGGAGGGTTGTGCCGGGGGGCATGGCGATGCGGAGACGGTTGTAGACGACGTGGCCGCCGGTTTGTTCGGCGGTGCGGGTCCAGGTTTCTTCGCCGAGGGAGATCGTCTCGCCGGTGGCGGTTTCGAGGGTGCCGCCGCGGTTGAGGAAGGGGATGTGCGCCTCGGCGTTCGCGCCAGCGGGAGCGCTGAAGCGGAGCGTCACGCCATCGCCGTTCGACGGCAGCGCCTCCACCCGGCAGGTGAGGTCGCCGTAGGTCAGCGCGAGCGCCGCACCGTCGCTAGTCTCTTCGAGGGCGGCCCCATCGGCGGTCCATTGCAGGGGGATCTCGGGGACGAAGTCCGGCGACTCGTCGCCGGGCCAGTGTTGGAGCAGGTCCGGATCGCCGACGGTGAAGGTGGACCAGTAGGGTTGCAGCTTCGTGTTGCCGCCGCCGATGACGAGGCCCAACGCGTCATGATAGATGTCGATCATGTTCTGGCGGTCCTGAATCCAGCGGCTGCCGCTGGGTTCGCAGGTGTAGCCGGAGAGCGCCCACTGCCAGGGCTGATGACGCTGGATCAGTGCGTTCCGGTCGGAGAGCCAGGTCGTCCCGGTCGCGCGGTCGGACGGCAGGGGTACGCCCTCCCCCGCTCCGCTGTCGAGCAGCATGGTGGCGGCGTAGTCCGCGTTGACGAGGTGGGTGCCGCCTTTGCTGTAGCGCCAGACCTGGCTGAGCAGAAAGCCGCGGCCCTCCTCGGTCCACGAGAACCCGGCGTTCCCCACGTCGATGCTGTCGTGATAGATCTGCCGCTCGTCGATAGCGGAGACCGTCGTCCCGTCCGGCCAGAGGACGCTGGCGTGAAACTGCGCGGCCCGGCGGAGGGCATCGAGCACCGATTCGTCCTGCGTGCGCGCGTAGTAGACGCCGAGCGCCTCCATGTAGACCCGGTTATAGCCGACGACCGGCCCGGAATGTTCCGACCAGAAGCCGACGGGGTTCTGCTCCGCCACGACGCGCGCCATGAAGCCTTTCGCGGCGTCGCGCCACTCGGCGTTGTCGAAGACCTGCCCCGCGATGGCCAGCGCCATGGCGTGGTGCGTGGGGATGTTGTGCGTGCCGCCGTCCATGTACTTGCGGATGCCGGCGAACCCGAGTTGGAGTCCCTGTTCCCACTTCGCGCGCGAGTCGTCGGGGAGCGCGTCCTTCACCAGGACATACGCGCGTATCCAGCGGCTGTAGGTCCACGGCATATGGATCTGGCCCCAGGTCGAGTTGTCCTTCTTGCGGAAGGTCCACATACCGTTCTCGTCCATATCGTCGACGAGGGCCTCGCCGCCGCGCGCGATAGCGTGCAGGACGGTCTCATCGTGATACCAGGGATTCGCGGGATGCTCCGTGGCCCAGGCCACTGCGAGCGTATAGATGCGGTCCTGGTCGCGGCAGATCCACGGTTCCGTGCCGAAGCGGCCCGTGTCCTCGTGGAAGGCGTCCAAGTCGGGTTGGACCGATGCCACGAGACTCTCCACCAGGTAATCCGTCGGCGGCCAAGTGGCCCACGGGTCCTCGGCGACGACCGGGAGCGATACGAGGAGCGATGCGGTGATGATGAATGGAGTGATTCGCGTCATGAATATCGTCCCCTATCATTCGACTTCTGGAGGCGTGGGTACACATCACGTGAAGGTGATTATGCGTTTCGAGATCTGGACCGTCAAGGAGTGGCGAGATTGATCGAAACCAAAGATCGAGGACAGAGGTTCAAAAAACTAGGTGCAGTCCCGATCGACCCAGTATTCTGGATTTCGGTGCTGGTGGGCGACGGCGATAATAACGATGTGGTCGTCTTCGATGGAGTACATCAGCTTGTATGGGAACGTGTGGAGGAGTCATTTGCGAATGCTGTCGCGTTCAATACTGCAGGCTTCCGGATAAGCTCGTATTCGCAACGCGGCCTTTCGCACGTCCTCTTCGAATTGACGGCCGAGTCCTGCGTGTTCGACCTCGTAATAACTAACGGCGTCCTGCAATTCTTGTCGAGCCAATTCGGAGAATATGACGCGCATCATTCTTTCCGAAAGATCTCCTCCATTGGCACTCCTTTCAGCCTGCCTTCCCGGTACGCGGTCAGTCTCCGCTCCGCCTCTTCAGCCCAGATTTCGTCCAGGTTTTTGTCAGGCTCGTCGAGGCTTTTGATTAAGCCATCAACCAGTGTGAAACGATCCTCTGGCTTCAGCTTCATTGCTTCATCGAGCAAGTCTTTCACGCTCATTGTCCCGCTCCTTCGGTAGGGGAAAGCTGTAGTGATGGTACCGCGTGGACCGGTAAAGGGCAAGCTGAAAATAGCGCAAAGACGCAAAGTTATGCAGAAAATGCTCCTCGTGGCGCCCCTCGCGTCTTTGCGCCTTTGCGTTGATGCCTTTCCTGGTGCGGCGGCGTAGGTGTACAATGCGGCTTCTCGTGCGAAGCGACGAGTCGTATGGGTTGTCTTCGCAGAGATGAGCGTTACGGAATCGAGAGGGGTGCAATGACATGCGAAGAGTGAGTGCTTTCGGGAAATGGGTCACGCTGGCCGCGGTAGTAGTCGCGTGGATGGCTTGCGGTTGGATCGGCGTTGCGGCGGCGCAGGACGCGGGACATTCCGCGGTCACGCCGGCGTCGCGTCCGGACGAGTGGTGGATGCCGCGCCATGAGGAGAAGGTAGCGCGCGTCAAAGAGGGAAATGTCGATCTTTTGATGATCGGCGACTCCATTACCCACGGTTGGGAAGGCGCGGGGAAGGCGGTCTGGGACGCATACTACGCCGACCGGAATGCGGTGGACCTGGGCTTCTCGGGGGATCGCACGCAGCATGTCTTGTGGCGGCTTGATAACGGCGAAATCGACGGCATCTCGCCGAAGCTGGCGGTCATCATGATCGGCACGAACAACTGGAAGGACAACAGCGCCGAAGAGATTGCCGATGGCGTCACGGCCATCGTGGACAAGTTGCGCACCAAACTTCCCGAGATGAAGATTCTCCTGCTGGCGATTTTCCCGCGGGCAAATGTGGGAGTTACTATCCGGGAGAAACTCGTTCAAGCCAGCGCGCTGTTTTCGAAGTGCGCGGATGGGGACATGGTCCACTACCTGGACATCGGCCGTGCGTTTCTTGATGCGGACGGCAACCTGCCGGAATCGGTCATGCCCGACCTGTTGCATCCAAACGAGACGGGGTACCAACTCTGGGCGGAGGCCATGGAGCCGAGCATCGCGAAGCTCATGGGTGAGATCGATGCGGGCAAGGCGCCCAAAGGGTTTGAACGCGCCTTCAACGGCACCGACCTGAGCGGGTGGAAGGGCGTGCTCGCGAGCCCCAACGACAATCCCGAGAAGCGGAAAGACCTCCTGCCGGACGACCGGGCGAAGGCGCAAGAGGAAGCGAACGCGCTGATGCTGGCGCATTGGAAGGTCGAAGACGGCGTGCTTCATTACGACGGCAAGGGGTTCAGCATCGCCACCGATCGCGACTACGGCGACTTTGAGATGCTGGTCGACTGGAAGATCAAGGAACTCGGCGACAGCGGCATCTATCTGCGCGGCGCGCCGCAGGTGCAGATCTGGGATCCGGCGAAGTGGCCCGAAGGCTCCGGCGGGCTCTACAACAACGAGAAGAACCCGAAGGACCCGCTCGTCTGTGCGGACAACCCCATCGGAGAGTGGAATACGTTCTACATCAAAATGGTCGGCGAACGTGTCACGATATACCTCAACGATCAACTTGTGGTCGACAATGTCATCTTGGAGAACTACTGGAACCGCGAGATCCCCATCTATCCGACGGGGCAAATCGAGTTGCAGCACCACGGCTCGGACTTGTGGTTCAAGAATATCTTCATCCGGGAGATTGCAAGGGATTAGGCTGGAGACCGGAGACGGCAGACTGGAGGAATTGATTGCGGATTTCGGACTGCGGATTTTTGGAACGAGCAGAACGCTTGATTTTATTGTTCGGACCTGTAGGATTCGATTGATATCGCTGTTTCCGGAAACGCTTTGAGGATTTTGACGTCGGAGGTGACGAGCGAGACGTTCAGCTGTTGCGCCAGTGCGACGAATTCACAATCGTAGGCCGAACATCTCGAGTCGTGCAGCAGGCGGACCACGCGGGTCGAGTCTACCTGGTACTCTTCGCCTTGCATGAGCGTCTCGGCTTCGGTCATGAAAGTCAACGCCAAGTCCAAGGTCAGCAATTCTTGTCGGAGATATGTCGCCAAGACGTTTCGGAACTCGCTCCGCCACAGGAGGGGCGCCGCCCAATGTGCATCGCGTTGATAAACTGCACGGGCAGACGGAGTCTTCTCGCCACCGAGAAACAAGTACGCGATGACGTTTGTGTCAACGACAATCACGGGCGCCCATCCGACTTCACCTTGCGAAGGATTTCGTCTGTAAGTGGCGGAAGGTTAGCCCGCTCACGCAGATCATCCACGCGGGCAAGAAGGGCCGCGGAGTCCGGCTTCTTCGTGAGTAGCGTGCGCTCGAGACAGACGATGATCTCCTGGTTTACGCTACGGCGGTTCTCAGTGGCGCTCTGTTTGAGCCGATCATAGAGTTCGCTCGGAATACTTTTGACCGTGATGTTCGGCATTTCGGTAATCTCCAATGGTCTCAATTTGGAACCATTTTGTAACCATTTTACCACCAAATATCATATTTGGCAAAGGGCTAGGCACCTTAGTTGGCCAAGGCCCCGTGTGGCCTCTCTTAAGTTGAAAACTGTCCAACCTGGAGCGGGGACAAGGTGAAGGCGATGGTTTCGCCTTCGGAGCCGTGGTAGCCGCCCCAGCCAATGCGGATGGCGGTGACGGCGGACCAGTCGAAGGCGCTCGTTTGGGCTTGGCTCCAGCCGGCGCGTTCAAATAGAGTGAGGGACACGTAGGAGCGTTGCGTGCCGGGCGCGCCCATGGATCGGTCGGTGTTCGCGATGTACTCCGCGCCGTGGGCGTCGCGCACGATCACGCGCAGGGGCGTCGGGGCGCTTTGACCGTCGGGAGCTGTCGTGTCCAGCACGAAACAAACCGCGCTATGAAGATCGAGCGGGTCTTCGTACGAGTACGAGACGAAGAGATGGGTATCCACCTCGCCTTTCGTGAGCCGGGCCTTGGCATGCCACGCGCCGCCGGCCGTTTGCTCGATAACGCCATCGACGAATTCGCCCATCCCGACCGTGGGTTGCGTCGTCGGGAAAGCGGAAAGTTTTAAGCCGGGCAAGGATCCTTCCGCTGCCGCCTTGCGTTCCGGACGTTGTGCTTCGTCGAAGCGATACAACATCGCGCCATAGGGTCCGAGTTTCGCGGGGACGCCGTTCGGCGAAGATAGCGGATTCATCGTGCCGGTGGCGGGGTCCCACTGTTCCCCCGCGCCGCGGGCGGCGAAATCCAGGACGCCTTCCCACGGTTCTCCGCTATCGTTGATGACGAAGTAGACTTCGCGACCGTCGATGCGGCGATGGGTGACGCGCAACGGAGCGTCCTTCTCCCCCACTCGCATGTCCGGCACGAGGAGCGAATCGAGCACGAGCGGCAGCAGCGCATCGGAACCCGGCGGCAGATACACGCCGGCGCCTCCGGCTTCATTGGACGCGAAGGTTGGACTGTCTCCGCGCGTGAACACCTCGGCTCCGAGGGCTTGCACGGCGGGCGACGGGAACTCGCGTTCGCTGTTGGCCGGAAGGCTGGACACGGCAATGAGCACGCCGCCGCTGCGCCAGAATTCGGCCAGGTTCTCCCACGCCTGCATTGGCAAGGTGTCGGCGCAGGGCAACACGACTACGTGCCATTCCAAATCGCCGTGCACGAGGACGCCGTCGTTGACCGTGGCGTCGCACAGCGCCTGTCCATCCACGTAGGTGAAGTCGCGCCGCGCTTCGAAGAGGCTGTTGCTGACGGCCTGGTAGATCGATTGAATGCGCTGCGTGTCGGGCGGACAGTTCTCGGTCATGTGGTAGGACGGCACGAAGCGCGGCCAAACGCTTTCGCCGGGATAGAGCACGGCGATATCGGCGACCTGATGTCCCCCTTGGAGCATGGTGCTGCAACGGCCGATCCATTCGTTGAGCCGCATGATCTGTTCCGGCGACAACTGTGCGAAGGAGTAGTAGCTCGTGATGGTCGTGATGCCGTTGAGGATCAGGCGATTGCAGGTGCCGCGGATTTCGTCTTCCGTGACGACGCGCAAGGGTCGGGTGTCGCCCTCGGCGCGGTACCGTTCCGCGTGATCCGAGGTTTCGCTCATGGTGACCCTGCGTCCCTCCAACTCCGCCGCGCTGCTCAAGAGGCGCGCCACGAACCAGGGGACGCTGCTCGGAACGCTGGTGAGACAGTCCATGCTCGGCGCGTCCAGGCGCCGGATGCAGCGGAAGAAATCGCCGTACAAAGGCACATGCGCCAACAACGGTTCTTCAAGCAGCAGGTGACCACCCGATTGCGTGTTATGCGCGCGGCACCAGGTCTGAATCTGGCCGAAGTAGTTCTCCGATACGAGTTCGCCGACCGTGAGCCAGAAGTCGTACCGCACCGAGCGGCCCTTCGCCCCCGCGTCAGCGACGAGTGCGGCAAGGAGCGGTTCCAAAGGATAACCGCGACGCTTCTCAAATTCGCCGGGCAGGTTCGGCGCCCATGGCAAGACGCGCCAAGGCTGCCGCTTGAGGAACATGCTCATCAGAGACGGTTCGTCGGTGAAGGTCGCGATAAACCATGGGCTCAGATCGGTGTCGAGCCGCTTGGCGTATTCCGCGTGCGTGAGTTCGATGAACCGCGCCGTGGGTTCCGGCATGAGGAGATTGGGATACTTCAAATCGTCTGATAGATTTCCGTCGGCGTGGGTGCCTTCGTGAAGGTAGTCCTTCGTGATGATCATGACGTGCCACGATCCTGCGGGAGCGGTCCACGCCAGTTGGCCGTCGCGAATATGGGTCGCGAGGTCGACCGCATGTTCCAGCTCGATTGCGCCGTCCGTGATGGGATAGGCCGAAGCCGTGACGAGTGCGCCAGGCGGAACCGCCAGTTCGATGTCGCCGCCTTCAGTGACCGCGTCGGCGATGTACAAGCCTTCCGCTTGCCACTCGGGATGATCGCGAAGCGTAAGCCCGCCCGCCTTGCACGAGGGATAGCCGCGCTCGTCGTAGAGCCACAGGGCCGTGCCCATGTCTTTCGCCGCGTTCACGCCGCGCACGAAGGCCGACCATTTCTCCTCGCTTTCGAGGTAGTCGGTGAAGGAAACGTTCGTAACGATACCGCCGAAGCCTTGGTTCAACAGCGATTGCAACAAGCCGTCCTGCCCATCCGGCGCGTCGGGTAAGCTATGCACAATCTTCAGGATGCGCGACTCCGCGGGCGGGTTGGCGAAGCGTTCCGCAATTGGTGTATCTGACTGCGCCGCGGAATTGAGAGTTGCCAATGCGACGCTCAACACAACGAAGAGTGATACCCGCAAGCTACCACGAGGATCGGTGCTGGCGAGATCTGAATTGCTGATCGATACGTTTGGCAATGAGATTTCTCCTATACGAGCAAGGCCTGCGGCGTGCGCTCCCCCGTCGGGTGGCAAAAGGTCGTCGATATCAGCACGAGGACGCGGACATTTGAATCGCGCACTCTCCGCGTTCGCAACTCATTGTACAACACTCGTCCGGTGTGGCTACTCTACAATGCGAGAGGTGAAACGCATCTGATAGGAGGGAATTCTTCCGATGAGAAGGAAACTCGTCTGTTTATCAATGGTATTGGCGCTGACCGCTGTCGGCGGCGCACAGGAACCCTTCGCGACGGTCGCGGAGATGGCCATGGCCGTCGAGTGCCCTGCAGGGGCGCCGCGGTATAGCGATGTGAGTATGCGGCTGTTCCGGAAGTATGAGGATGGCCGGGAACTGGCGGCGGCGGAGGCCTTTCACATCACGCGGGCGGACTGGTCCTACATTCGCGACAAGGCGTACATCGAGGCCGTCCAGGCCCGCGGTTGGACGTTTCAAGGGTCAACGAACGCGGTGACGTACAAACCGGAGTTCGCGCTCAAGGATGAGAATGGCGAACCGGTGCTCGATCACTTCAAGAAACCCGGACGGTTCTGGTCGGACTGCAACAACGCGGTCTTTCGCGATGCGTACGTGGAGGAATTGCGCGAGTGGGTTGCACTGGGCGTCGATTCGATTCAACGCGACGAACCGACGGCCATCCGACACTGGAGCATTCCGGATGCGGTGGACTTTTTTGAAGATGTGCATGGGCGATTGAAAGAAGCGGTGGGGCGCGACATCCCCATGTCGGTGAACCTCGCGTGGAACAAGTCGGTCTTCGGCGGGGACGGCGAGCCGCTCACAAAGCTCTTCGAATTCGGCATGGCGGAACTCGGCAGCCGGCATGTGGAACCGCAATTCTTCGTCGATGCCGCGAACGAGGCGGCGCAACGGCAGTCCTTCATCGTCTACACGAGCTATCAGAAGATGGACGTGTCCACCTATCGCCGCGCCATCGCCGGGTGCTATGCGAATGGCCTGCTGTTCATCGTGCCCTGGGATCAGTACGCGGGCACGACGGAACCCCGCGTATTCAGCGCGCCGGATGACTTGGCAGACCTCTACGGATTCGTGCGGGGTAACGCGGCGTATCTCGAT
This sequence comes from Candidatus Hydrogenedentota bacterium, assembly GCA_045863335.1. Classification (GTDB taxonomy): domain Bacteria; phylum Hydrogenedentota; class Hydrogenedentia; order Hydrogenedentales; family SLHB01; genus JAHDWY01. The sequence continues at coordinate 14,937 of BTVY01000056.1, forward strand.
GGCTACGAGGCGGCCACGGCGACGGGACACAGTCTCGGCGCGAGCGAGGCGTTGTCCATTGAAGGCGACGACGGCGTGACCGCGTGGGTGCGCGCGCGCCCGGGGGAAGCCGGAGCGCCGGTGGTGATTCACCTGGTTGATTGGAATGAATCCGGCGGGTTTCAAGTTCGTCTTCGAAACGATGCGTTCTTCCCGGGGAAAGACCTTGAGGTCGAACTACGAGCCGCAACTCCCTACGACCCAATCACGCACGCCAGCGCGGAGAAGGCACAAGACTTTTCCAGTCTGGTAGCGATTCAGGCGCTTGATGTGGAAAGCGAAGGCGGATTATCACGGGTGTCCGTGCCCGAGCTCTCGCCGTGGGGGATGCTGGTCGTCCGGCCTGTTGACTGAGTGATCTCTCCGAAGAGCAGGCGGGACGCCTGCGCTACATGGCTTGCGACTGGCGGACGACACTGACGATCTCTTCGAGCGGAAGCTCGACCTTTGTATACGCATCCTTTGGGAGCCACCAAGCCGGATAGAATATCGCCTCGGTTCTTAGGACATCGCCGCTATCGCGGGACCAGCCGACATAATTGCCACGGGCGTCGAATACGTACAAGGCTCCATCCGAGGGCAATGACCGCGCGAAGGGTCCGATGAGGTGGTAGTAGGTGACGCCGCGTACTTCAATCACATATGAATTCTGGATCTCGATCTTCCGGGCCAGGAAATCGTCGAGGGTCTGGACGGTTTCGTCCGGTTCCAAATACTTGTAGCGGGCTTTGTCGTAGCGCTTGATGATGGTCGGGATCGAGAAGAAGATAATCAAGACGAGCAGCACCAGCGCAGCGGTCGATACCGCGAGGATCAGGTAACGTTTCATCAGGAGGACTCCCGCCTGAGGAGAGGAACCTTACTTTGTCACTCACTATCGGAATTGTTGTTGAGCTTCTCGGCCAGGCCGATGATGACGCCCTCGGGACCACGCATGAAACAGAGTCGGTAGACATTCTCGTACCGTGCGATTTCGCCGACGAGTTCGGCGCCGTGGTTGCGCAGGCGGGCAACCACGTCGTCGAGGTTTTCGACCGCGAACATGAGACGGCGTATGCCCAGCGTGTTTGCCGGGGCGTTTTCCGGCTCGGATTTGACCGCGGGCGGCCTGTGGAATCTCGTCAGCTCGACCCGGTTGTGGCCGTCCGGCGTCCGCATCATGGTGATGTCGGCGCGGACGTCGTCGAGCCCGATGACTTGGCCCACCCAGGGTCCCTCGACCGTGGTCTCGCCTTCCAGTTCCATGCCGAGTTCGGTAAAGAACTCCTTAGCGGCTTCAAGATCCTCGACGACGATGAGAACGTTGTCCATTCGTAGAAGTTTGGATTTCTTCGAGTCCATATCGTCCAATGCCTTCGGCGGTTCTCGAACGCTACACGACATCCTGCATGGGCCGCGTCCGTTTCGGCGGGAGAGGACGCCCTTCCGTCCGTAGATGGTCGAGCACTTCCTCTACGATGTCGCAGAGTTCTCCATAGAGCTGTACAGGGTCGTGGCCATGAATGCCGGAGATGACGTCAGGGCAATACCCGATGTACGTATTATCTTCGTCGCTCCACTCAACCCACTTGTGGTACTGGTCGCCTTGTTTCATTTCGTCACCTGTTCGATGGCGCGTCTTACTTGTTTCTCCTGATAAGGCTTCGCGTCGTCACCCGAGTTTCCGCTAAGCGTAACCGCACCCGCGTAACGGGAATGCGAGAACTTCCGATGCCCACCCTTACCGCCGCCCACGATCTCGTGAAATCCGGCGCTATGCAAGTCTCGTATGAGTTCTCTTACCTTTCGCGGCATACGCTTCGTTTCGTGTTAGTTGAATGACTTCCATCCAGCCCAAAGCGATTCAAATCATTTTATCATGAATCCAGAAGGATTACAGCAGACCGCGTTGGACCATGGTGTTGTAGACGCGTTCGAGGGCGACGTCGGTGCTGGCCTGAAGCATGGTGCGGCCTTTCTTGAGGTGGGGTCGCATCGTTTCGTACATCTGATCGAAGCGGTCGCGAATCTCGGCGAGGGTCATTTCACAGGTGTACTTGGCGCCGCCAAGGTCTTGCCGGTATTCGATGTTGGAAGCGATAACGCCGCCGGCATTGGCGTAGGTGTCGGGGATGATCTCGATGCCGCGCTGTTCGAGGATGGCCATGCCGTCGGCGGTGACGGGCATGTTGGCGGCTTCGACCACGACGGAAGCGCGGACGGATCTGGCGTTGGCTTTGTGGATGACGTGGCCGCTGGCGGCGGGCACGAGGTAATCGCATTTCATTTTGAAGAGGGCCTCGTTGGTGAGCTTGCGCTTGGAGAAGCCGTCGATCGCGCCCGTCCGGTGGCAGTGGCCGGCGAGGCTGGCGATATCGATCCCATCGGGATCCTGCACGCCGCTGGTGAGATCGGTGACGCCGATGATGCGCGCGCCGTCCTGGTGCAGGTAGCGGGCCGCGTGGGAGCCGACTTTGCCGAAGCCCTGGAAGGCGATGGTGGCATCTTCGGGAGCGAGCCCGCGGCGTTCCATGTCCTTCCGGATCGCGTAATACACGCCGTAACCGGTGGACTCGGCGCGGCCCGGCAGCCAGCCCTCGATGCCGTCGGGCTTGCCGGTGACGGAAGCGGGATCGCGGGTGACATTGTAGACGCGGACCATTTCCGCGCCGCTGGTGCCCATGTCGGGCGCGGGGATGTACTCGTGGTGCGCGAACATTGAAGCGAAGTGATCCGTGAACTCGTCGATGATGTCGATCTTGGCGAGGCGCTCGAACTCGCGATAGGGACCAGAAAAGCGTTTGAGTTTGACCATGTTCTTATAGAGCGCCGGCAAATCGACGCTGATGCCGGATTTCCCGCCGCCGAGTTCGATGTCCGCGAGGGCGGTCTTGAGGGTCATGAGCCGGGCGAGTTCGGTGGTTTCCCAGAGGTCCACGTCAGGGGCGAGCCGAATTCCGCCTTTGTAAGGGCCGCGCGCACGATTGTGGAGCACGATGCCGGAGATGACATTGACGACGACGCCGAGGATTGGCACGGGCAGGCGTTGAATGTGCACCGCGTAGGGCTTGACGATCTCTTGGACCGCTTCCGGCGTAATGCGAAGACGCTTCGCGCTGTCGTGCAGGAGGACCGCGGAGCGCGTTTGCGGCTCACGGCTTCGCACGTAGTCTTCGAGCTTGTTGCCGATTCTCACGAACTGGTCTCCACCATTGCCTTGGTCCATGCGAAGTCCATAGGCCTCGCACCCGATTCCAAGTGAGATTTGCGATTACGGTGAACTTACGGGGGGCGGTGGTACACCCGCATCGCCTGTGGGCGGGCTGGGCTCCTCCGGTGTTGGCTCGACAGCAGCGGAGCCAGCGGATTCGTTGTTCGGGGCGTCGCCGTTTTGACCTTCGGCTTCCGCAGAGGCGGCAGACTTGGTGGTAAGCACAATGGTGTCGTTCTCGAAAACCATGATGATTTCCGGGAAATCGACAAACAGTGCCTTACGCAAGAGCGTTCCCAAAGTCATCCCGGGTTCGGATGAAACGGTCCACGCCCGGGCTGAGGGCGAAATCGTCTGCGCGATTGACGGGTTCAGAATCAAAGAACCTTCCACGCGAGCTCCGATATCGTTGAGCACTTGGATGAGGTCTGCGTTGTTATAGGCAAAGGGCGGATCGGAGATATCGGATTCGAGAACGGCTTCAAGCTGATCGGAAAGTCGCTGGCCGGGGATCATCGTGGGTTTGCGCGGACCCGTCCTGGGGTCGTAGTCGTCGTACTCCACGGAAACAACCTGACGGCGGGGGATGTCCAGCGTGACGGTGTCGGTAATCTGCAGCACGTAGAGGGCGGAGTTTTCGCGCAGGATCTGAAGCCCTTCGATGACTTGTCCCGATTTCAGCGTCAGGACATCTCCCCGGGGCGCTGCGGACTCGGGATCCGGTTCCAGCGTAACGATTTCCGAAGGCCCCTCGCTATCGGGGACCGAGGTTCCGGTGGATGCATCCGGTTCCTCAGGGGTGGAGGGAGCCTCTTGGGCGGAAAGGCAACACGTGGCGACAAAGAACACGGTGGGCGCGACGAGGCGGAACTTCATGGCTCGTTCTCCATCAGTCATCCGGCCCTGCCGGCACTCCGAGCACGAGACACGCGTCGCGACACCCGGTCATGCGCACTGCGAGAGCCCCAATAAGTCCTCGGCAGTGATTCTAGGAAGCGAATCGCAATAAGTCAAGGTATTCGCGCGACATAAGACGTGGCAGGGCTTTGATGGTATAATGGCTGAAATCAACTCGGAGGGCGAATCGGTGGCGCGGATTCTGGTGGCGGACGACGATACGGCTTCATTGGACGTGATGGCGCTTGCACTCACTGCCGAGGGGCATGAAGTCAGTTGCGCGACGAATGGTCAGGAGGCGTATGAGCTGACCCTTCACGATAAGCCGGATCTGGTCTTTCTCGATATCATGATGCCGGTATACAGTGGATATGAAACGTGCGAACTGCTGCGGAACGATCCCGAAGTTCCCAGTGAATTGCCCATCGTTTTCCTGACATCCTTGGAACCGGACACGCGGATGCTGGAAAGGGTTGGCGCTTCCGACCACCTACCCAAACGGCACATGGTCGTCGAACTCCGGGAGTTGCTGGCGCGGCATCTTGGCGCTGACGCCAACCCGTAGAATCGTTAATTAAGCGACGAAACTATGCGTTGCTCTGCAATTGGGATCGTCGCGCATTCCCTCCCTCCGTTCTTGATCGGGCTGCCACGACCATGGTCGAGTCCGGAAATCCGCGCTCTTCTTGGAAAAACTGCGGACCGAAGTATAGCTTCGAGGCCCGTGGAATCCATAGTATTCACCAAATCTCGCCTCTCGGTTTCCCAGCGGTGGGCGTCATCGTTACCGGCTGGTATTCCAGTATTCTGAGTACAAGATCGTACTGCGCAGAATTGCTCATCTCCCGCCATGACATACGGGGCGTGCGGACTCGAGATTTCAGGTTAGGTCACTCAGCAAGGTTACTTCTGTGTCGAATGCTTTGATAAATCAGGCAAGTAAAATACACTTACAATTTTCATTAACTGTTCACTTGAAATGCCTTATATCAATTCTTGAGTAAATTTTGCATTACTTAATCGACGGCCCACACTCGCCTTCTCAATCGCAATACTAATCTTCGTCTAGTGCTAATATCAATAATATATGTGCAATCGTGAATATTGGCACATTTAATGCATAATCACCCTGCAGCATTAGCTATTGGCTTTATCCTGTGAAGTTGCATTGAGAGGCGGGACCCATGGACAGACGTACTTTTCTGGGTGTTACGGGAGCTGGGGTCGTCGGCGGTCTCCTGATGCCTGAAACCGCGAGTGCGAGCGAGGCGGTCTCGCTCGACGGCATGGGCATGTTAGTCGACACGACCGAGTGCATCGGTTGCCGTAAGTGCGAGTTTGCATGCGCACAAGAACACGAACTGACGGACTTTCCGGTCGAGGCATACGAGGACGAAACCGTTTTTGAGTCGCCTCGCCGAATGACAGCGGACGCGTTCACGGTAGTCAACCGTTATGACAATCCCACGGATCCGGAAAAGCCGACCCACGTTAAGTCGCAGTGCATGCACTGTCTGGACCCGGCCTGCGCGTCAGCTTGTCTCGTGGGAGCGCTACGCCGGGAAGAAAATGGCGCGGTATCCTATGACGCCGGCAAGTGCATGGGCTGCCGCTACTGCATGGTGGCGTGCCCGTTCCAGGTTCCGGCGTATGAGTACGACAACGCGTTGACACCCAAGGTGCAGAAGTGCTCGTTCTGCTTCGAGCGCGTCGCGAGCGAGGGGAAGATTCCGGCGTGTGCGGAGATGTGCCCGCCTATGTGCCTGACATTCGGGAAACGCTCGGAATTGCTGCAGATCGCCCGGGAAAAGATCGCGGCCGACCCCGAGCGCTACGAGGACCACATCTACGGCGAACACGAGGTGGGTGGAACGTCGTGGCTCTATCTGGCGGGACGTCCCTTTCAGGAGCTGGGCTTCCTCGAACTCGGAACGGCGGCACCACCGCGGCTCAGCGAGACGATCCAGCACAGCATATTCAAATTTGGCGCCATCCCTGCGATGCTGTTCGGTTTGCTTGGCGCCACCATGTGGAGCCTCGGTAGCGAACGCGAACTGGCCATGGAATCGGCGGAAGAAAGTGACGACCTATCATGAGCGCACACGTTTACTCCGAACCCGTAAACAAGCGTTTTCTGACGCCTGGGGTCATGGTGCTGATGGGCCTGGTCGCGGTGGGATTCGGACTTGCCGTGTACCGATTCGTTTTTGGTCTGGAGGCCGTGAGCAATCTCAACGATCAGTATCCTTGGGGGATTTGGATCGCGATCGACGTTGCCACCGGCGTGGCTCTGGCGGCCGGCGGGTTCACCACGGCGGCATTGACGCACATTTTTCACCGGTACCGCTACGAAGCGGTCATGCGGCCCGCGCTGCTCACGGCGATGCTGGGCTATACGTTCGTGGCCCTTGGGCTGATGGTCGATCTGGGCCGGTACTACAACATTTGGCACCCCATGATGCCGTCCATGTGGCAGGGCAACTCGGTGCTCTTCGAAGTGGCCATGTGCGTCATGGCCTACATCACCGTGCTCTACATTGAGTTCATGCCGGTGGTGTGCGAGCGGTTCGTTGGCAAGGTCCATCTGCCCGGCAGGCTCGCGCCGTTCAACCGGAAGGTGGACCGGCTGCTGCGGAGACTCCAGGGCACCCTGTCGCGCGTAATGTTCGCGTTCATCATCGCGGGCGTGGTGTTGTCCTGCATGCACCAATCCTCCCTGGGGGCGCTGATGCTGATCGCGCCGTACAAGATGCATGAACTCTGGTACACGCCGATACTGCCGCTGCTCTTCCTGATGTCCGCAATTTCTGTGGGGTATCCCATGGTGGTGTTCGAGTCAATGGTGTCGTCGTGGGCTTTTGAACGCAAGCCCGAAATGAATGTGCTAACGCCGCTCAGCAAGATCATTCCCATCTTTCTCGGCGTGTACGCCATGACAAAGGTTGGCGATCTCATCATGCGCGACGCGCTGCCGCTTGCCTTTGAAGGCACGCTCGCGTCGAACATGTTTCTGGCGGAAATGGGGTTCGGTGTGCTACTTCCGCTGGCCCTCTTGCTGACGCCGCGCGTTCGCCGTTCGCCGCGGCTGCTCTTCGCGGCTGCGTCGCTCATCGTGCTGGGCGTGGCCTTCAATCGCATCAATGTGTATCTCGTGGCGTATAGGCCTCCGTTTGCGGATTCGATGTACGTGCCAACGATCGCTGAAGTTTTGATTACGGTGGGACTGATTTCGACGCTCATCCTGGTCTACCGCGCTCTGGTAACGATCTTTCCCGTCCTTCCCAGTGAATCGCACGCCGGGACAACGGCAGACTCCAGAACGGCCGCATAGGAATGTTCGATATGAGATCAATAGCATTGCCACTTCTTTGCACCTTGATTGTCGCGTGGGCGGCAGCAGATGACGGCGGAGCGCCGCCGGTCACGGCACATTCGGCGGAAGCGCTCGCGCAGGACTGCAGGGTGTGCCACACGGTCCCAGAGCCGACCACGACGAATGCGCAACTGCTCCCGTGCCCCCGGACGGAAGCGGCGTCGAGCGAGCACGACGAATCCGAAGCGCCGGACGTGTTCATCCTGGGCAAGCTTTCCGAGATCTATGTGCCCGTCGTATTTCCGCATAAGCTGCACGCATCCATGACGGAAATGGGACAGGGGTGCAGCGTGTGCCACCACCGGAACCCGCCGGGGAAGATTCTCGCTTGCGACGAGTGCCACGGGGGGCCGTCGAATCCGGAGAACTTGCGCCAGCCCGGGTTAAAGGGGGCGTATCATCGGCAGTGCTTGAGCTGTCACCGTGAATGGACTCATGAGACGGACTGCGTCATTTGCCATGCGCGCAAAGATCCGAACGTCGAATTTGTACCGCCGACGAGCGAGACGGACATTATGGGGATGCTTCACCCGAATATCGAAGCGCCGGATGTGAAGGTGTACATGGCGGAAGACCTGCCCGACACGCCCTACACCACCTTCCATCACAAAGAGCATGTGGAGCTATTCGGCCTGCAGTGCGTGGATTGCCATCGGGAAGAAAGCTGCAGCAACTGTCACGATAGCATAGCCAAACCGGCGCGGGTACGGGAGGATCCCCACCAGGACTGCTCCCGCTGCCACCAGGAAGAGGTGGATTCGGATTGCACCTTCTGTCACTCGGAGGCTCCACGTGGTCCGTTCAATCACGCCGCGCGAACCGGCTTCGATCTCGCCGCGTTCCACGCGGAGGTTGCCTGCCGCGCATGCCACGAAGGCGAAACGCGTTTCGCGGCGTTGGAGGCGGACTGCGCGTCCTGCCACGGGACGGACTGGACGCCGGCGGATTTCGACCATGCGAAGACCGGTGTGGCGCTCGACGAGACGCACCTGATGGTTGACTGCGCGGGATGTCATACCGATGGAATCGGCGAACCGGTGTCATGCGTCATCTGCCACGACGACGGGCGCACGACATTCGGATCGGCGGATGAAATCGGAGGCTGACCCCCCACTTGATGATAGGCTGTATCTCCGGTCCTGCGTTCAGCAACCCGGCCACGGCGCGATGTCCTCGCCGATCCGGCAGGGATTGCGGGAGGGGGGTCCATCACGCAGTTCGATTACTGTGACTTGATGGCGACTTCCCGGTTGCGTTTGGACGATTCGTAGATGGCGTCGATAATTTGCTGGATGCGAAGGGATTCAATAGGCTGCACGCGCACCGGCAGTTTCCGTTCGATGCACTCCGTGAAATGGCGCACTTCCATACGGTGCCCTTCCTGTTCGGGCAGCCAGTCGAACTTGGTAGACGTCAGCGAGCGGCCCTCGTAACCGTACAGGCCCAGCGGATGGGTCGCGATTCCAGCTTTGTCGCCGAGGATGGAGAGGCCGCTTCGCTCTTCCGGAATGTTCGCCGCCCAGGACACGTCGAGCGTCAGCGTAATGTCGTTCTCAAATCGGATGTACGCGGAAGCGTAATCCTCCACATCGAACTCGGAGGGCGGATAGGTCTCTCCCCATTCACCGTTGCACAGGTCCTCCCGGTCGCCGAACATGCGGTAAACCTTTCCGGATGCGGCGACGGGGCGCGGGCATCCCATAAGCCAGATCACGAGATCGAGCATGTGTACCCCGATGTCGATGAGTGGCCCGCCCAGCGACTCTTTGCGGATGTGGAACTTTCCCCAACCGGGAATCCCGCGACGGCGCAGCCAGGTGGCGTTGGCGGAATAGATCTGGCCGAGCTTTCCGGATTCGACCACCTCCTTCAGTTTCTCGCTTGCCGCTTCGAATCGCATGTGCTGGCCCACCATGAGTTTCTTCTTGGCAGTCGCGGCGGCTTTGATCATGGCGCGGCACTCGGCCGCGTTCATCGCCATGGGTTTCTCGACGAGCACGTTGGCGCCGGCCTTGAGCGCGGCGATGGTAATGGGGGCGTGATGGCGGTTCTGGGTGTATACGCCGATGATGTCGTAGCGCCCTTCCCGAAGCATGCGTTTGTAGTCGGTATAGACGAGGCGCGCGCCGTACTTGCCGGCCTTTTCCTCCGCGCGGTCCTTGATGATGTCGCACACGCCAATAAGCTCGACCCGCCCCTCGGCTTCGAGTTCATTCCAGTACGGCAGATGGTAGCGTTCCGATGCGTCTCCGGCGCCAATGATTCCCACTTTCAACTTCATACGGCTCATTCCTGGTCCTCTGGAAAGATGGCTTTCCTGATTCGATCGTCCTGATTCTGGATCCCCCGGTCGAGAGCCGTATCGCGCGCAGGCAGCGCCAGTTGCGCCACATAGGGCAAATGGTCGGAAGCAATGCGCGTCGACGGCGTGTCGACAAAACGGGATGATACGGTATTCAGCGGCTCGGAAACCAGCACATAATCGATCCGGCGGCGGCCCGGATCGTTTCCGGAATCGCCACCGGGAAACGTATCCATGAAAGCCCCCAGAAGTACACGCAGGGGTTTGCTGTCCGGCGTGGCGTTGAGATCGCCGGCGAGTATCGTAGGGACGTCTCTAACTGATTCGATCACGTGCGCGGCCTGTTCGACGCGAGCGGCGGGAAGTAGATCGAAATGCGTGTTGAGGACGTCAACCCGAAGGCCAATGACCTCGACCGTGGTCCGAAGGCATCCGCGCCGCTCGCCTCCTTCCACGAAGGGGATCGTGAAATTCACGTGGTCGACGATGGGCAATTTGGAGTAGGTACAATTTCCGTACTTTCCCCCGTCGTGATCGAGATTGGGACCGAACCGGTAGTCCATGTTGAGCCGTTTTCCGAATTCCTCGGGGAGGTCCAGTCCCGAAGTGCGGGCACAACCCTGGTCCACTTCCTGCAAACACACCACGTCAGGTTCCAACGCGAGAATGATGTCCGCAATCCGATCGAGGTCCAGGGCTCCGTCCGTCCCTTCGCCGTGGTGTATATTGTAGGAAACGACCGTGATGACGGCGTCTCCGGCGAGCGCGACGGTGGTCCCACACAAGAAGAAAGCAATCAAGACGGTGAGTCTCATTGGAGGTCCTTTCCGGGTTTCCCGTGGGAACCACAGGATTTCAGGAAGAGTTTATCAGAAGGCAAGTGGGCGGATCGGAAGTGGCATGAAGACTGGGCCTGAGACTCTTCAAGACATAAGGCTCGGCTGGTAAATAGTTTACACGAGTGCATTATTCTCGAAAAATCGCCGTCCAGTGATTCCGCCGGTTGCAACGCGATAAGTTGTAACAGACGCTGGTTTTGATGGTACTATGGTTGCCGGGGCAGGCACAGGATGAGCCGTCCCCGCTGGTGGTTGTATACCAGATATAGATTGCGTTTTGCCGTATGGTGGTGTATACTGTACCCCGCCATCGGAAATCCGGCCCATCCGGTAGTTGGGGGTAGTATCTTACCGCCGGATGCAGGTAGAATAGGTATCTGGCCCGTTGGACAGCGTCATCCGTCAGAATGTAGGAGGCGTTATCGCTGGACGGGTTTAGTTGAGTGCAGGACGAATCGATGAACGAGACGTGCACAGAAGAAAAGGAGGTGACGTTAATGAAGCACATCAAGGCTTTGACGAAGGTTGATCCGAGAATGGCGCAGCTCAACACGAGCAAGTGCGACACCATTCTGAAGACGCCGGAAGAGAAAGACGCGAAGAAAGAGGAAAAGCAGCAGCCGGCCTAACGCGCTTTTCCATTTTCTAAAGGTCTTTAGGATTGCGCCTCTCATGCAATTGGTGGGAGGCGTTTTCTTTTGCCGGATCAATCTCGCTCATCAAACGACCAACCGGAAAACCGGGCCCCGCCGGTGCAGACGAATCCCATGCCCCCGATACGGTCGTTGTTGGTGTCGGACACGTAGCAGTCGGAGGATTCAACGAGGACGGTTCCGTCCACTTGGGATACTCGAATTCGTATTCGATCGGTAGCAACGATCCCTTCCAGTATCAACGCGTGACCCGGCTCGATTCCTTCGAATGCCTGCTGCCAGAGCGTCCGGCCTTCCAACGTATTCAGCGACACCTCGGAATCGGCAATGCGGAGCAAGAACCCGCGCTTCAGATCGGGATCGACCTGAAAGAGAAGCCCGAATTCACTTGCACCAGTTTCCGGCACGACGGAACTCGTCCAAACGCCTTTCGCCCCCTGGATGGACTCGTTCACAATACGAGCCGGCGAATCGCCACCGTCCGCACGAAGGCCTGCATCGCCCCCTTCCCCGCTCTCCGACCACGCACCGGAAAGAACCTTCCAGCCTTCGAGCGCTGGTAATTCTGCGCTTGGCATTGTCGCGTCAGACAAAGACTGTTCGGAGATCTGAATGGGTCCGAATCGTGCGGTGCCCTTCCAAGTTTGCAATGCGGCGAGCGCTGCAGCACCGGGAGTATCGGCAGGCACGGGAAAAGGCGGACTTTCGGCAATAACCGTGGCGCCGTCTTCGGCGAGTAGTCGCGCGCGGGTTTGACCATTTCCGACGCGGGCTTCGAGGACGTAGGAAGTATCGTAGTGCCAGATGTTTTGCTCACTGGTCCACAGCGCTTCAACGGGAGACAAGGTATACAGCATCAACGCGCCGGCGCCGGGCGTACCGCCGAGCCACGCGCTGAAACCTTGCTCGGCAGACTCGTCGGTTCGGTATAAGAGCCCTGCACCGCCAGCGCGCGGATGCACGCGGACTTGGGTTCGCCAGATTCCTTCTGTTTGTGGATGGCCGAGATAGACGGCCGTCGTTCGCTCAATGTCTGCGGATTGCTTCAGGGTCGTGCGTTCTGGCGAGGACCACATCCATTTGCCGTGACCGACGACGCGCCATTCAGACCCGGCATCGTTAACGAGCCGCAGGCGATTGGGTGCGTCGGGCACAATAGGGGACATGGGTTCGGCGGCAATTTCCCAGCCCTGAAACCGTGCGATGGCGCGATCCGTGTGGAATCCGAAATAGCGCTGCGACGAATCGTGTGCGGGAATCTCGAGCCAATCGCTTTGGGAAAGCAGTTCCGGTCCCTCCCAGCCGAACAGTTGCACCCGGACCCGGCCCGGCTCGCAGACGGCTTCGAGCAAATAGGGCGTGTACGAAACCCACTCCACCCAGGGATCTTCCCAGAGGACCGATCCGGCACTGTCGAGCAGAGCGAAACCGCGGCCTTCGTACTGGCCATCGAGCACGAGCAGGAGCCAGTCGGCTGGATTCTCGCTTCGGCCAATCCACATGCCCGCGCGATAGGCGGATGGAGTCATTTCGACCCAGGTGCGGTAACACGATCCCTCCGAGTCGGCGACATGCCGGAGGAGATCGGCCCTCACGTCGGGCACTCCCTGGCGAATAACGGATTTCGATGTGCCTACGTGGCGCCAATCGCCGTCACGCGCATCGCGCCATTGGGAGTCGAGGGCGGACGATCCGGTAAGCAGGCAAAACACGAAGGCGCCCATCGCCCCTATCAGTAGACTTCTCATGACGCGCATTCCTCAGACTCCCGGATCGAACTGGGGAATGGCCAACTGCTCTCCCCCACGCTTCGAGGATTCGTGCGCGATAATGCCGGGGACGCAGTAGGCGAGCGATTCGTAGAGGTCGATGGCGGGTTCGCGATCTTCGACGAGAGCCATGATGAACTCATTGGTGATGAAGGGGTGAGAGCGGCCGTGACCGCTGTCGTACCGCATGGCTTCGGGCACCATATGCCAGTAGTCCGGGAGTGCCTCCTCCCCGCCGCCGGGTAACCTAAGCGCGAAGGGTTGGCCGCCGGAGTTGGGCATGTACAGGGCACCCTCGGTGCCGAACCATTGGGCCCGCTCGCCGTGGGCGTGGATGTGCCAACCCACGTTGCAGCGGAAAGGTCTGCCGGAGGTCGTTTCGAACATGCCCATCTCATTCCAGAAAGGGTTGCCATAGGCATTGTCGGAAAGCGCCGGGTGGTTATCGCCCCAGCCGATGGAGGAGACTTTGGTGAGCCGCTCCTTCGTTACGCCGACGAGGAATGCCGTGCAATGGGTGGGATACAGCATGGGCGCGAACCCGTAGCGCCAAGTGCGCTCGCCATTGAAGAACCAGAGCGTTTCGCGCTCGGCATCGTTCATGGGGTGGTAGTACTCGGCCTCGGTGTAGATGAGATCGCCGAAGAGCCCGTCTTCGTATAGGCGGCGTGCGGTGATGGTCTCCCAACGGTAGAAGCTGGTCTCGGCGCTCATATAGCGGAGACCGGTGCGCTCCTTAACTTCCTTGATCTCCGCTGCCTCATCCAGCGTTAAACACGCGGGACACGCGGAGATCACATGTTTGCCTGCTTCCATGCAGGCGACCGTATGACGTGGATGATCGGGCGCTCCCGTAAAAAGCGCGACCGCCTCGATATCCGGATCCAGGATGAGTTTCTCCAGCGACTCGTAGGTCTTGTCGCACTGGTACGTCTGCATCAGGCGGTCCCGCCGCTCGGGAATGAGATCGCTGACCGCGGCCACTTCGCAGTTGGGATGCTGGTGCCAATGGAAGGAGCACCCGAATCTGCCCCCGACGACGCCCATGCGGACCTTGCGGTCGGAGGAAGGCGTCCAAGCCGGAGTATCGGCCACAGAACTCAACGAACTTGCGGTGAGGCCAAGAAAAGTGGCGCCTCCCATGGCCAGAAACGATCGTCGCGGAAAACTCATGGAACATCACTCCTTACACGCGATCTTGCCGTAGAAACATCTATGCGTGGATTAAAGCACAGGACTCGTAGCGGGGACAATGGCAAGAGTCGACATCAGGAATTGCAGTATGTTAACTTAATTAACCAAGAGTACTTCCAGATCGGATATCCAGTCTAGAACCCGGCAGTACCATGCGCCGCAGTTGGGAGGGGGTTGAGTGATGCTGCGATCTAACGTGACAGGCGGAGGCCGCCTCATGTTCGTCGTCGCATTCGTCGTGGCGGCAGGCCATGCCGAACTGCAGAACGTAACCGTCGGAGGAAAACTGGAAATCTACGGCGCGTGGTATTCCGAGTTCTTTGAACCGAACGACGGCCAGATTCGGATACCGGACTTCTTTCTTCCGGGCCGCGCGATTGGTCCCAACGGGACCGCGTCCGTAATACGAACGGGTGAGTCGGGACATTCGCTGAGCTTTTTTGAACAACGGACTCGATTATATGTGGATGCCGATTTCACGAATCACGTGAGCGGGTTTATCGAGCTGGATTCGATCGACACCTGGGGCGAGGATTTTCGCAGCGACTATCTGACAGGTGCGGACTCGCGCGCGTTTTCCGGGGACGACGTGGAGTTGTATCAGGCGTACATCGACGTGGACCAGATGTTCGGCCGGCCGCTTCATCTGCGGATTGGACGCCAGGAACTGGAGTTCGGCTCGGGCTGGCTGGTCGGGGCGGACCCTGGTCCAGATCCGTTCGTGGGGCTCTCCTTCGATGCCATTCGACTGGACTACATGCTCGGCAATGTCCTGGTCACGGGATGGTGGTCGAAGGTTGCCGAGCGCGGCATTCAGGAGCAGGACGGAGATACGGATTTCATGGGAGTCTATCTGACCCTTTCCGAGTCCGGCGGCGTCGCGCGGAGCGCTCCGCTTCGAGCCCACGAAACGGCCTTCCCAATTCACATGCTCTATCACACGATGCGGCATGGCCCCATGCGTGGCCGTGTGGCGGAACCATCCGAAGAGGTGAGATTTGATCTCTACTGGATGCTTCTCCGTGATGCCGCATCCCGGAACGATACGAATTTCATCGCGCCGTTGGAGTGGTTGGAGGATGTGGTTGGTCTGGACAATTACGACGCGACGTCGCTGCACACGGTCGGGGCGCGCGGCGCGGGCACACTCGGCGGACTTGATTGGGAACTCGAAGCGGCTTACCAGTGGGGCGATGCGGACGCGATGGGCGCATTATTTCTCCCGAACGGTCAGATTTACGGCGACGATAGCGCGTCATGGAACGCCTGGGGCGGGCACGCGGAGATTGGCTACACACTCGATGGGGAGCTTCAGATTCGACCGCACTTGGGCGCCGCGTATTATGGCGGTGAAGACAACCGCGACTTGAGTTTCCTGGAATGGATTAACCCCTTCTACCGTTCTGAAGCGAGCGTGTCGTTTAACCGTCTCTTCTCGTCGTGGCGGGAAGACGCCTTCATAGACGGCTCGGCCATGACAAATTTCTGGAAGGCGTATGCAGGTGTTTCGATGACGCCGACGGCGGCGCTGGAAGCGGGCGGTTCTATCGTCTACCTGGAAGCCCTCGAACCTTTCGACCGTCCGAAGACAGTTGGTTCAGGCAATTGGCGGCTTCCCCTGGCGCCCGCCTTGGCGTTCTGGACGGAAGAGGGGTCGCGCGAGCTGGGATGGCAGACCAATCTTTGGTTGGTCTACAACTACACGGAGAATCTGTCCTTCGAAGTCGGCTGGAGCCACTACTTCACGGGAGAGGGTGTGAAGGACGGCGCATTTATTGATGAGAACGGCTTGACGTTCATCGGTGGACAGGATGACGCCGATGCCGACTACCTCTATTTCCTGACCACGCTGGAGTTCTAAGCGTACATGAGTCGTTCGGATTGCTGCGCAGCGCCGCTCGCCGCAAGGCTGGGTTCTTCATTTCGTCTAGGCCGTGATCTGGACCCAGACTTTCCGGGTTCGGGGACCATCGAACTCGCAGAAGTAGATGGACTGCCAGGTGCCGAACTGGAGGCTCCCGTTGCGAATGATGATCTGCTGGCTGAATCCCATCATGCTGGCTTTCACGTGGGCCGCGGAGTTGCCTTCGGCGTGGGCGTAGCCTCCCTCCCACGGCACGTTGCGATCGAGAATCATCTTCATATCGCGGACGACGTCGGGATCGGCGTTCTCGTTGATGGTGATCCCCGCGGTGGTGTGGGGCACGAAGACCGTGCATACGCCGTCGCGCACGCCGGACTCGGTCACCAGTTGCTGAACCTCATGGTCGATGTTGATGAACTGGCAGTGATCGCGGGTGGAGAGCGTGATTTCGCGCATGGTGAAATTTCCTGGGTGTAATCATAGGGGCAAGCAGACAATAGTGTAGCATGAGCGGGAACCCAATCGGACCGCTCCGACAGACCAACCTCACTTAGTACTCCGCCTGGTTCAGGTTTCGCAAGCCGAGGCGCATGGGCAGCCAGGTGCTGATCGCGCTGAGTATCGTGATGAAAGCGACCGCCCCAGCGAGGGCAACCGCGAATGCCCGGGGACTGGTGAAGGCTTCCAGGGCGCGCCATTGCATGACGAAGGTTTGGGTGCCGACGACGAGGGTAATGTACCCCATGCTCAACAGAAAGTTGAGGGTCCCCCCCATTCCGGAGACGATGCGGGCAGGATTGTCCTCCTGAAAGTTCGGGTAGAGGCTTCCCAGACCTATCGCAAGGCCTGACAATCCAAAATTCGTGATGATGATGCTGTAGACCGCGAGCGCGAAGTAGATGGCTTCGACCTCAAGCATGTAGCACGAAAGCACGACCAGGCTGATGGTGAAGAGGGACGTGGTCGATACGCTGAGCCAGAACTTCTGCCAGATGAGTTGCCGGTACGTCAGCGGCGCGAGACCAAGGACCCAGAAACGCCGTCCCTCCAAACTGACGAGGGGGTAGACGAAGCGGCTCGTGAGAGTCGCGAGGATCAAGGTGCAGGCGCCGATATTCAGGCAGACGATCCAGTTGCGGTAGGTGGCGCTTTCAAAGGCGGCGGAACGGTCGCGCAGGCTCGCCACGTACACCGCCATGATGCCGAAGAAGATGACGAACTGGGACCATTGCGCCGGGTCGCGCCAGAAGAGGCGGACGTCTTTGATGACGAGCGCACGGTGCGGGTCGCGCAGGGAGCGAAACAGCACGTCGATGCGAGAAAGCCAACTGCGGCCGGGGGGCGACTTGCGGTTCATGTCGTTGCCCGTGAGGTCGGACCAACCCGTGTAGTAGATCCATTGGGCGAGCATGGCAGATGCCAGAACGATCATGAGCGCGTTGGACAACAGCACGAGAAAGTAAAAACCAGACTCGGTGAATTGTCCCTCGGCGGCTGACAAGATCCCCCGCGTGGCCCAGTGACTGGGGAGCAACCACGACTGCGTCTTGGACATGGCCTCGAGAATTCCGCTGAACCGGGGATCGGAGAGCCTCGCCGCGCTGAGGGTGGTGCGCAGGTAAAGGAACATCATAAACGTCGCGATCAGTGCGGCGCCGATCATGCTGCCACGGGGCAGGCGCGGGAACACGCGCACGAGGAGCATGGCAATGCTGGCGCCGATGGCGGCGGGAATCGCGACAAAGGGGACGTAGAATGCGGCCGCGGCGATATAGAAGGGCCAGGGCGCGCTGTTGGTGATCCCATACGCGAGAATCAACGGCGAACCGAGGTACGCCGAAGCCCAGGAGCTGAAGGACACGCATTCCACGAAGCGCGCGAGATAGAACTCCCACCACGGCACGGGCGCGTGCAGGAGATAGGCAACTTCGCGCGACTTGTACAGGGTCGAAAAGGCGATCAGCACGTTCGAGAAAATCAGCATGAAGAAGAGCGCGAGTGCGAAGACGGACAGCAATCGCGACATGATGATGTCGCCCAGGCTGATGCTTCCGGGGTCTGCGCCAAAGCGTTTGAGCCAGTTGAAGGCGGCCCAGAAGGCGTAGTACGCCCCGATCCAAAGGAGAACCGCTGAAATCGAAACGACGCCCACTTTGAGCTTGGACTCGTTGCGCACGGATGCGATGTGGTTCCGCGAGATGCGGAGCTTCGCCCAGAGCATCGCCTGGACGCGGGTCATGTGAGTTCGTCTCCCCGGGTCAGTTCGAGGAACACATCTTCGAGGGTCCCCGGGTTCTTCGACAAGGCCAGGATTTCCTTGAGCGTCCCGATGTGGAGGAGCCGGCCGTTGTAAATGATGCCGATGCGGTCGGCCACGTCTTCGATGACGCTCAGGGAATGGGTCGACATGAAGACCGTCACGCCTTCGCGGGTACGCTGCTTCAAGTAGTCTTTGACGAATCGGATGTTCTTGGGGTCGAGACCAACCCAGGGTTCGTCGACGACAACGATCCTGGGTTCGTGCAGGAAGCACGATGCGAAGGAGAGCTTCTGCCGCATGCCGTGGCTGTAGTTCTCGATAAGTTGATCGCCGACGTGGCGTATCTCGAAAAGCTCCAGCAGTTCTTCGGCGGCGCCATTCAGCGCGGACGGCGGCATTTGATAGAGGCCCGCAACGAACCGCATGAACTCGCGGCCGGTGAGCTTTTCGTAGAGGAAAGGCGTGTCCGGGATGTAGCCCAGGAGCGCCTTCGTCTTGACGGGGTCCTTCTGGATGTCGAGCCCGCCGAGAACCGCGCGGCCTTCGCTGGGCTTGATAAGTCCGGTCAGCATCTTGATGGTCGTGGTCTTCCCTGCCCCGTTGGGTCCGAGAAAACAAAAGAACTCGCCGGCGGCGATGTTCAAGTTCAGGGATTGAACCGCGGTCTTCGCGCCAAAACGTTTGGTAAGGTCGATGGTTTCAATCATGGCTCGTCCTGCACCGGATTAGTAGTCACCGGCCATGATTCTATGCTGTACGGTGCCCATTTTTCACTGTGAGCAGTACTTGGCTTTCCATTCACGCATGCTGGATTGTGTGCACCTCAAGAATTCGAAAAGGCCCCGGCTCACTGTTGTCGAATGCGCCTGATTCGAGCGCGCTTTTTGCCGTGTCAAAGGAATCGAAAAGACAGTGCGCATTTACGGCGATACGGTCCGCCAGGTAGTTGCAGCTTAGCGGCGAGCATTCCGGCGCTGTCTGGGTGCTGTAGGTAACAACATCGAATCCCAGACGTTTCGAGTGCATTGGTTCGACAACGTCAGTTTCGAATGCGGGGTCAGGACCAAATGCCCGCCAGGTCTTCTCATCCTCGACCCATTGCATGGGATAGATTCGATAGAAGCACAACGTCAGGCCATCAAGTGGAGTGGATTCCGTTTTGGCGATCGTCTCCATGATACTCGGCTGGTTAAAGAACCAGAATCCATTGTGCTTCCAGTGCGTGATGTAGTCGCAGAAATTCTCCGAGATGCAGCTACTGACCGAGCAAATGTCGCGGACATTCGCGCACGTTAATCCGTTTGGAAGGCTCACGCGTTTGTACATATAGCCAGCAGGAATCACTTCGATTACCATCCTACGACTCGAGAACTCGACACGACGTGCACTCAAAGTTCCGGCGGCACCATGGCCGCCAAGCGGTGGGGATCAGTGCCGGGAACTTGGAGGTTGCTGAAGGTTTCGATAACGACGTCTCGTAACATGCGGATACGTTTTCGCGCGGTGACGATGCCGTGGCCGCCGGAAGTCGCGCGGAAGTAGGTGATGTGAAAGTCCCGTTCGTGGAACCAGCGGGCCATCAGTGTGGGATCGGGGCCAATCGCTTCGCGTAGCAAATACTCGCCTGGGATGCGCGCCACAATCGTTCCGCCTTCGCAAAGGATGGATTGTGCGAGACGAACCATCTCGTCCGCGTTGTTCCATTGCGTCAAATCGGACAGTACGACCGTATCGACCTTGCCATGGCATCCGGCGGGCTCCTCCCGGTACACCAAATCGTAGGACCGCGCCCGCTGTTCGCGACGGTCATCGTTGGGAGAAACCCCGACAAGACGTGTCAAGCCACGACGGCGCAGTGCGTATTTGGACGCTTCCATACTCATTCCAAAATCCATCACGGCGCCGGGGATTCGCGGCAGGTACTCGCACAAGGTATCGCCGGGCTGACGCGGTGCAGGCGCTTCGTGATCGAAGTCGGGGAAGTGCTTCCGGACCGTATCAAGAATCGCGCGTACGCGGTGGTCGTAGGTGTGCTTCTCGAGCACTTCATCTTTTCCGGCGCGGCCAATGGCTTCGCGGGCCGTGGGGTTGTCGAGGTATTCGCGCGTCTTATCGATCAGGTCTTCATCGGAATCGTAGACGATAAGGTGCTTCCCCTCTTCGAAGAGGTCCAACAAACCGTTGTATGCGCTGCTGCGGTTTGTTAGCAGCGGGCAACCCATGGCCAGGGCTTCGAATATCCGCATGTTGAGGTCTTCAATGGCGGAGTGATTGAAGGCCAGCCTTCCGCCGCACATGTGGCGGCAGTAGTCCTCGCCGTGAACCCGTTCGAGCGCCTCCACGGAAAAGCGTACCGCAAGCAGATGCAACAGGCGGGCGCGCTCGCGGTGGACGGGCATCGTGGCGGCGCCCACGAAGGAAACGTCGAACTGCTTGGGCACGTCCACCGGATAATGCGCGTCGGGAGCGCAGGCCAACGGCAACCAGTGGACGTGTCGAGAGCCGGTGGCGCGGAGGTACGGGATGTACGCCCGTTGTGCGGCGAATACGAGGTCGTAGTGAATGGCTTCGTTGAATTCCATCAGACACTGCCACGTGTCGATGCTCAGGAACACCGTCGGACAGGCAAGAGTCACCGTCTTCGTGAACATGGGTACGCCGCCGCCCGAGATGGAGACCACGAGGTGAGGGTGCCACCCTTCCGGAAGGAGCGCGTGGAGGTCGTCCACCGCGCCCAAATCGGCTTCGATATCGTTCGGGACGACCAAATGCGCGAGGTGGCCTCTCCCCCACGCCTTCAGGATCTCTGGGCCGGGATTTGGCCCGACGGTGATGACTTCACAGTGTCTGCGAAACGCGCGGACGTAGTGGCCGTGCCATGCGAAGGGATTGGCCTGACCTAGAATGCAAACTCGGATGGACATGGGTTGAACTTAGCCGATGGTAGCTGAGGGTGGATTATGGCAAGTGACGGCTTAGCGCTCCAAGCGGTCTGATCGCTCAATTGGTTAATGCGGCGGTTTGTGTGACACCGCCGGGCATCCACACGTAGACGTTGACGGTGTTCCTCCCCCAGTCCAAGGCGTGGCGGTGCTTCTTGAAAAAGACATCGAGCCGCTGCCCTTTGATGGCCCCTCCGCGATCTTCGACCCGGCCATAGCCGTAACCGGGAACGTACATGATGGTGCCGAAGGGATAGAGCGACGTATCAGCCGCGATAGTGCCAATGTCGGCCTGGGTGCCGCTGGCGGTCTGGCCCACTTTCTTCCGTTCGCCCTTGAGGGAGCCGGACGCGAATACCGGGCGTCCGAGCCAATTCCGTTTCCATTCGCAGCATTTTTTGCAGGGGCAGTACGCGGTGACCTCCATGGGCACAAGCATCGTGGCGGGTCCAAGGCCATTGTCCGTCGTGGTACAGCCCAAGGGCAGCAAGACAACTGCGACGAGGGCAATTTTGTAAAGAGTTTTCATTTCGTCAACAGATTACTTCAAATCGAACGATTTGGCAAGGGAATTCGACCGGCATAACCGGCCGATTGCTGTCGGATGGTGATTCCGCTAGACTAAAACCCGTCGATCAATTCCGGGACGAGGGAAACTCTGATGGAAGCAACCGCGAAGAAGTACGAAGTCGCTGAGATAAACGAACTCGAATCCGTGGCCTGCCCCTGCGGATGGAGTCGCCGGGCCTTTGCGGTTCCTGGAAGTCCTGCCAGCGTGCATCTGGTGGAGATTCAGAAGGACGCCAAGACGCACTACCACAAGGGGATGACGGAGATTTACGTTGTCCTGGAGGGAGAGGGCCATCTCGAGTTGGACGGCGAATTGGTACCGGTCCAGCCGATGACCGCCGTGATGATTCGGCCCGGCTGCCGACATCGGGCGATAGGCGAGTTCAAGATACTTAACATCGTGATTCCAGCATTTGATGCCTCGGACGAGTGGATGGATTGAATTTTATCACTGGTGTCCGGTTAAGATTCTGGTGTTACGTTGTAAAGCATTGCGAGGCTG
>BTVY01000057.1:0-36777 GCA_045863335.1 Candidatus Hydrogenedentota bacterium
ATGAAGCGGTACTCACAGAACTGCACCCCTTTGAAGGGGGATCAAGGGGGATGTTCTTTGTACTTTTCGCAGCCACGTCCTGACTCGGCGATCGAGAACTCCCTGGACGGGAATCATTCCCATCCTACTTGAGGCCCATGCGGTCCCAGTCGATGGGGCGGGCGATGTCGGCTCCGGTGGGTTTCTTGGCCTGGAAGGCCAGGTAGTTCTCCCGCAGGATGCGGTTCAGGAGGTCCGGCGGGAGGTTCAGGCCGTTCAAGGTCTGGCCGGGGAGAACGGGGGAGTGGTAGGTCGCTTTCCCAAGTAGGTCGAGGTAGGACTGGTACCGCGCGCGAATCCAGGCCTCGTCTTTCTCCGCGTACGCAGTGATGACGCAGTCCGTCCCGAACAGGAACCGGTCCGGGTAGTCCGCGAACAAGGCCCGGAACTTGTCCGGGTCCCGCGACACGCGCTGGAGCCCCGCCTTCAAGTAGTCGTCGTGACCGAAACTGATGTCCGTATACAGGTTCGGGAAAGTGTCCAGAAACTCGCGCAACCGCGAATCCTTGATGGACGACAACATGAAGTGGGGGCAGATGACCTTCAAATCGGGGAATTGCTTCAACACCGCGATGAACTCTTTCGCGAAGCCCGGCGTCTTCGGGCCGGGATTGACGTGGAAGCAGACGGGGATGAAGCGTTCCTCGCAAAACGCGTACAACGGCAGCATCGCCGGATCGTCCAGCGGCCGCGTGTGGAAGAAGTACGCGCCGGTTCTCTTCGTCCGGTACCCATGCCCGAGATACAGTTTCAACCCCGTCGCGCCGCGCTCCACCAGCGATTGAAATTTTGAAAGCATGTCCGGGTCTTCCGGGGTGACCGTCGGCCACGCCTCAAACCGCCCCGGCCACCGCTCCACGATCCGCAACAAGGCCTCATTGTTCTCATCGTACCGCGTGAACCCCACGTCCTCGTTCAACGTAATCGTGAACCACGAACTCCCCACCAACACCGTCCGCTCGATCCCCAAATCATCCATCACCGCCAATAGCTTCGGCGCCTCGGCTTCCGATTGGATGTGCTCGTGCGTGTTGATGGTTTGGGCGGACGCGATACAGGAAATCACGGCGGACATCGCGGGGATCAAGCTTCGCAATCTTGCACACAGCCAATATCGGGCACGGTTGCCGAGTCTAAGCGGCCTGACTCGCACCGATTCAGGACTTTCGCCGATTTCTGACCAGGATCAGTATTGCCACCGCAGCTATAATGATTGCCACAACGATCCCGTACGTGAGCATACTTGATCGCTCTTCTCCGGGCTGCAGCACAACCTCTCCAGCGGCTTCCTGGCCCGCGCCTTGTGTCGGTACGTCAGGGGCCGCGTCTTCGTTACTCTCAGGAGCGGAGTTCTCTACCATCGAAGATGGGTCAGAGGTCTCTGCGCGTTGATCGGCATCGTCTGACCCTGGAGTGGCCATGGCGGTATCCACACGCGCCCCCGTACCCACCGCGAAATGGACTCCTTCGCTAGACTGCAGCGGGTATCCCTCGCCTACCAATTCCGACGAATCGACCGTGTGTTCCCCCCCGCCCGCACCATATTTGTGTGAGTAGTCCAATGTGACGCTGCCGGATTGGGGATCAAATGCATACGTTGATACGGGTGCGTAGTACTCATCGTAACGACGAAAGTGGAGCATGTCGGCCTCTTCATCGATTTCCGATTGAAAGACTCGTAAATACTGCCCACTCCCCTCCGGGCCCCTGATAAACACAAGGGAAGGCCAACCACCCTCGTTGTCACGAATGAATCCAGCAAACGTTCCATAGGGATGAACCGACAAGTCATCCTCCATGTTAATCCTATGAAGCACGACTTCTTCTGGAGTTTTCCGTATGACAAAGGAACTGGCATGTGCTACGTCAAACAGCTCCTTTTGTTCGCGGGGAACCCCCGTTAACCGATATTGTCCAAACACGTACAGCACTCGCCCGTCTTTCAAGTCAATATCTTGGTGGACGACTGAAAAGAACGCCTTGGATGACATTGCATCCAGGCGAATCTGCTCAAACTCTTCAGAGCTTAGTGCGGATGTTCCCTCGATCCACTGCAAAGTGTCGTTCGACGGGTACCGGATCATGACATCGTCCAAGCTCCCCGTAGCTAACATCTGGGCCACCATTTGGGGGACGATCTGGTCGGCTTGGATAACGCTATCTTCCATTCGGTCCCACACGCCTTTTGCCCAAAGGGAAATCTCTTGAGAGATTCTGGTCTGTTCTTCTTCGCTGAGGCTTTCGTAGTTCTCCGGTAGCTTGGATTCGCCTCGATATTCCGCGTTCGCGGCCTCGAAACGATTCGACAACGTCTGAAGATACGCCAGAGCGCCGTCCGGGCTATCAAATTCTCTTGTCGCTTGCCCGCAAACAGGAAGTACGCCCAACAAACCGCCTACAACCAAGAGAACGATGCGTGGTGTTATCGGCGTTACAAAGGCCTTCCGGTTAGCTGGCGGAAAATGGTGAAGAATCATTGTCACTATCCTCCGTGGTTCACAACCACGTTGTTGGCATAACGATTGCCGCGGGCTCTCAAGGTATTATTGCCCAGCGAGCCTTGTTGTGGCGGTGGCGGCCTCGGTATGGATATATCTTCCGCCTCTGTAAGTGTCCCGTAAGGATTTTCGTCCAGATCTTTCACTCCGTCTTCATTGTAGTCTCGCCAATTGTGAGTACCGCCGACACGGTGGCCTTGGGTGTCTAGTGGATTACCGTTAGCATCTTGTGGACAAAGGGCTAAAATTGGCTCGGTATACCAAAACCGTGCCCAGCACGCCGACCCGGAAGCGGGTGGCGAGGGGCTGCGTGCTGGGAGCATTAGGAAACCTGCGTCGGCTGCAACATCCTGGTTGCGCTGTGTCGTTGACATATGGACCACTGCGCCCTCCTTGATCCTTTGTGCAACGCGAACCTCCTGAGCGGTTCCGGGATCCCAATATGCTACCAACTCTATGCGGTGATGCCCCGAGTATGCTGGGTTGGCCCCAGTTTCCACGGGTGCAGAGCGGTATTCGATGGTCAGATCCTGCGTAATCCCAAATCCAGCCGTGTAGGGTCCTGCAAGAAGTGATTGTGAAACTGCCGTCGGGCCGCTACCCCATACTTCGACAAACACTTCGTCCGGAGGATTTGAACCCGATACCACATTCACGGCAAATGTCGTAAACGTCAACGTTCGCTGAGTAACGTTTTGGGTCATCGCTGCCGTAATGCTGCCAATTGTATATGCACCGTAAGCAACCGCTGCTTCGATTTCAACGGTGTTTGCATAGGGTTTCCACCAGTATAGCCGGTCAGTTTGGCCGGCATTATACTTGTCGTAACCTTCCATCCGTCTCATGCCATGTACGTATGCGTTTGACGGTGGATAGAGATGGAGATGTTGGCAGGCACGCCGATAGTACCCACCACTGTCATTAGGAAGATCACCTTGATCAGCCAAGTGGACTTTCATGGCAAATCGAGCGTGTTCTTGCCAATCCCATACCGTCTTCCGACTACGATAGTTCTCATCTGTGAGTTGCAGTAGTCCAAAGCCATTCGTCCCCCGCCCCTGACTGTCCAAGGCTTCCCACAGCGGGTAATTGGCGTGCGAAGCGGTTCCAGAACCGCTTCCTGGCCAGTAGTGGCGGCCATCAGATTCTTGCATTGCCTGAGCACTAATCATTCTCGAAACTTCCGCTTGCACGTGAGCCCTGTCTTCCGCACTGGAATAGGATCCATTCCCACTCATGTCGTCGTTTGGTATCCCGTCATCGTTGAGATCGACGTCCAGGAAACTCGAACCGTTGGGCCTCTGGAAGTAGCCAGTCGGAGTCGTGCTTGAAAGAACTGAAATCATCGGAGAGGTGAGCGTGCCACCGACAATATACACGCCCGAAAACCCCGCCGTAGTTCCCGCGACGAGGGTTTGCTTCTCTGGGTCGGCGTTCGGAACCTGGACTTCGACGGTCAAACGCTTGAGGTGGCCGCCGAAGATCCCCTCATTTGTCACATCGTTGTTTTGATCCCAGGCGATCTGCCACGTGTTCTGGGCAAGCTGCCCGGAATCGAGAGCGCCGGGATGGACGTACCCGGTTGCGGGCGCATCTGGATACTCGAGAGCATTCGCGCCAGCCGCATCACTTCCAACCACGAACCGGTACGTTGTTCCCTGCGGAATACCGGTGGGGAGGTTCAATCGAACCGTCAGTTCAGGCATTGCACATGGGGTAAACGTTTGTGTCGCGGAATCGTAATGGCCCAAATCAATCGCGATGTTGCTGCCCTGTTGGATAACCACCCATCCGCCCTGTCCGTCGGGGACGAGGAAATCGACATCCGCCAAGTTCAGCTTGTTGTGATTCACCGTTTTGACCGCGTATCGCACTCCGGTCGGCGTAGTTAGCGTCGCCGTGACACTGACGACTTGCCGGGTTTCGGTGTTCTCGATAGTTTCCACCGCGTATTCCGCCGACACCGTTGCCGGTAATTGCGGCTCGAACTCATACGTAAGCACATCTTCTAAGTCTTCGCCGGGCAACAGATAATTCCGGCCGTTGTCGGTTCCCAGCATCAACTCATGGTTCCGGAAATGGGCGGTCAGCGCGATGCTGGGGGACTGCGGATAATAAATGGGGACAGTAACCATTTATTGGGACCCCCTCCTTGATACTTGATGCCGGTCGGGTAAATCCGATGCAACCCGCGCACCCGTGATCCTTTTGTAATACTAACACTGATACCCGGAAAGCGCAATGGAGTCGCGTGCTGGCTCCCATTCACCGGCGTTTGCGGCGGACGCGATCTCTGCTGCCGTGGGGGCGGCCGCGGGGGATGGCGCGGACGCGGCGGCCCAGGTAGGTCTCCACTTTGCTGAGAAAGGAGTCGCTGCCGAGGGGACGGCCCGTGCGCGTGTGCAGGCGAAGGAGGTCCACCTCGGGGCCGGAATCGGCAATAGCGACAAGCGTAGCTTTCCATTTGGCGGCGGGCATCTCCTCGAACCACGCGCCGAGGTCCAACAGCCGGGCCGGGTCCCCCCCTTCGCCGCAGTGGGCGGCCGCACTGGACCACGCGTGGTCCCATGCCAACGCAGTCATCGCCGCGCGCACGGGATTGAGTTCCACGTACGCCGTCGCGTTGTGCGCGTAGTTCTCATCCATGGGGCAGGAGTAAAACCGGCTTTGCCAGAGGTGGCCCAGGCGCCCGTGGAGGCGATGAATATACTGGGCATACATGAGGTGCGTGCGCCCCATGGTACTCGCCAGCGATTCCTCCCGCTCCGGCGTGACGACAAGGTGGACGTGATTCGTCATGAGGCAGTACGCCGACACCGCCAAGCCATGGCGTTGCGCGCTCTCCCGCAGAAAGGAGAGGTAGACGCGCCGGTCGTCATCGGTGAAGAACACGTCTTGCCGGTAGTTGCCCCGCTGCGTGACGTGATGAGCCACTCCCGGGAGAACAATTCGCGCCTGCCGTGCCATGGGGGAGACGATAGCACCAAGCCGGAATCGGATGCAATAAATGGTTACTGTCCCCATTTATTGTCCCATTTATTCCAGATCGCCTAAGAACTCCCTCGAAGGGAATCATTCCCGTCCAGGAGATGCTACTTGTGCTTACCTCTACAAGTGCAGGTACTTATCATTAATGCTTCTCCAAGTTCTTAAATATGTCGCTGAGGAAATCCTGATCTGGATCGTTAAGCCTTGTACGTTTATCATCCTTTGCATAAATAAGTGTTAGTGTGCCCTTGTTGCCTACATCCTCGATTGCGACAAGTCCGTCGAGGATGAGCAGGATGTTGTAGGCTACTTGGTCGCCTGCCATCTGAACTACCTTGGCAACTCGCTCACGGTCTTTTTCGGGAAGATGGTTGTACCAAGCACTGAGCTCCTGCAACTCACTATCTGGCCGACGTCCAGGCGGAACCCGTAGCGAATCTTGAATGCCTCGAGTCGCCCCCGAAACCACCTTCTTCACTGCATCTACGAACTCTAGTGCGTTCATTTTCTAAATGCTCGAGCATACATCCGCATGTTCAATTCAATTAATTCGAAGAGATCCCTATTCGGGGCATTCGTGTACCTTCGCAAATTGTTAACGTCAAGTGCAAGTAAACTGCGGGGCTTGCCTGTGTACCTCCCGTGGACTACGGGGATGGCGCGGTGCTCGTTAGTGGGCAGTAGAATAAATGGGGACAGTAACCATTTATTGCCCTCCTTCCTGAATCGTGATACCGCTCGGGTGACCCGTGCATCCGTGATCCTTTTGTAATACTAGCACTGCGGTCCGAAATGCGCAACGGAGTCGTGCGGGGGGTGCGTTTGCGGCGGACGCGGTCTTTGCTGCCGTGGGGGAGGCCGCGAGAACGATTGTCTCAGCACCGCGCCGTTTTCCCTCATTGTTACCGGCTCTTCGGGGCTTGGTTCGACTCTATTCCTGAGTTTGCCATCGCCAGTTGCTGGCCTTTTGCGCGGGCTTCCTGGGCGGCGCGGAGGGCGGTGAAGGCGACGGCGCTGTTGGGGTAGTGGTTGGCGAGGCGGTGGTAGGCGGCGAGGCCTTCGTCGATCTTCTGGTGGCGGACGAGTTCGCTGGCGTAGTGGAGGTAGGTTTCGACGGTTTCCTGGTAGGAGTTGCGTTCGGGATGTTCGCGGATGTGGCGTTGTTCGGTGAGGATGCGTTCGGCCCAGTGGCCGGCGCTTTCGAACTGGCCCGCGCTGCTCTCGACTTTGCAGAGCATGAGCCGCGCGCGGTACACGTCGGGCGTGAGGGTCGTGCGGTTGGCCAGGGTTTCGAGGGCGGGTCTGATGAGCTTCCAGTAACCTTGCGCGCCCGCTCCGCCGGGGGGCGGCACCATTTCGCGTTCCAACACCCGGAGGTAGCCGTAACGGCTCCGCCACGGTTCTTTCTCGTCTTGGAGCAGCGGCGTCAGCCCGTCCACGGCCCGGCGGCGCGTCTCGCTTTGCCGGAGTGCGTCGATCATGGGTTCGACTTTGCGCAGGAAGGGATCGAATTCGAGGACCCGGCGCTCGGCGTCGGTGGCTTCGCGCTGGCGAATGGAACTGACCTTGATGGGGAGATTCAGATAGGTGCCAACCCATTCGCCGGCGAGGTCCAATCGGCGGTTCGCCCAATGGTAGATCGGGAGAAGGAGTGCGTTGTGCGTGGTATCCAGTCTCGGGTACCGAAGCGCCAACTCATTGCTCGCGTGCATCCGGAAGGGGCCGGGCAAGTAGTTGTCGGGGTGGGCGAGGGTGGAGAGGGCGATCACGGCGACGAATTCGTTGCTTCCCTGGGAAAATCTGAGTAGTTTTCCGGCAATGTCCGTTCCGTCGTCGCCGGGGTGCTTGAGTGACACGTCGTGCAGCGCGACCAGCAGCGCGTCGATTTCATTCGTTTCGGGTTCCAGGAAGTGGTCGTAGAAGGCTTCGCGCATCCGGTCCGTCATGAGGACATTGATGTCGAATTGAAGCAGGTGCAGGTTGCCGAGGGCTTCGTCTGCCAACTCGGGATCGTCGCTGCGGTACGCGCGGATTTGAGTTAGGAGATCATATGCCGCTCGCATGGGGTAGCCCGCGGCGATCATGTCCAAGGCTTCGTTGCGTTGCCGGATGAGATCGGCCAGTTCCTGTCCCGGAGATGGCGAAGCGAGTACGGATGCAAGGATTAGCAGCAGTGCGGTCCCGCCTACACGGTTCAATCTGGACATCTTTGGGGAACATCCCCCTTTATCCCCCTTCGAAGGGGGAGTTTTGCTCCACGTGGTCCCTGTGAGATTCTGGCGCACGGGCGCGCTCGTGGGGTTCGTGTTGAGACTGACGATGACATACGCCAGCGCGTGTGTCAAGGGGTTATAAGTAGCTAGTAGAGGGATCTCTGTGCTTGTTGAGCGAAAGAGGGTGCGCGCCGTCGGGGGGGCGGTCGGAGGCCGGCGCGATTGGTGAGTTCCCTGAGGTCCTTGGGAATGTTGGGCCGCCGGGGCGCGTTTCTATACTTGACTTTGGTTATCGGTTAGGTAATAATTGGCCGCTTCGTGACGGAATTTCGTTTGTAGCGGAGCGTGGGGCGTGGTAGACTACGGCGTTTAGGTGGGATTCTGGAAATCGCCGTTGCGGGGTGATGGCTGGGGGCTTTTGTTGAAGAGGGCACGGGCTGGTAGCCCGTGTGGGGATCATGGCCTGGAAGGCCATGGCACCTCGAATCATCGGCTGGAAGCCGATGGCACCTCGAAGATCACGGGCTGGAAGCCCGTGGCACCTCGAATTCACCTCGGTGCGAATGTCGTTTTGTGACTTGAGTTAGGAGTGATTGGAATGGCTGAGCAGCAGGGCGCGGATGAGCAGGAAGTAAAGCTGTCCGCGGTGGAGAAGATTAAGGAAGCGAGCCAGGGGCTGTATGGTCCCATCGGGCAGGAGTTGGGCGACGGGACGCCGAAGTTCGGCGAGGAGTCGATTCAACTGCTGAAGCACCATGGCACGTATCAGCAGGACGACCGCGACACGCGCACGGACCGCAAGAAGGCGGGCCAGGAATGGGATTACAAGTTCATGGTGCGCACGAAGTTCCCGGGCGGGAACATCTCGGCGGAGCAGTACCTGATCTGTGACGACCTGGCGGAGAAGCATGGGCAGAACGATCTGCGCGTGACGTCGCGCCAATGCTTCCAATTCCACGGCGTGGTGAAGGGACACCTGCGTCCGCTGCTGAACGAGCTGAACCGTCTGGCGAAGATCACGACCATGGGCGCCTGCGGCGACGTAGTGCGCAACACCATGGCGTGCCCGGTCATTGATATCGATCCCAAGTATGCGGATTGCGGTGCGGACCTCCTTCAGAAGGCGAAAGATATCAGCGCGCATTTCCTGCCGAAGACGACGGCGTATTACGACCTGTGGGTCGATGATGAGAAGGTCGAGGTGAACGAAGACGGCACGATCCGCGTGAAGCCGCGCGACGAAAAGCCGGTCGAAGACCCCATCTACGGGACGACCTATCTGCCGCGCAAGTTCAAGATCGGGTTGACGGTCGATTTCGACAACGCCATCGATGTCTATGCGAATGACGTGGGCGTCATCGGTGTGACGGAAAACGGCAGGATTGTCGGGTACGAGGTGCTGACCGGCGGAAGTCTTGGGTACACCCATCGCAAACCGGAGACGTATGCGCGTTTGGGTTCACCGTTCGCCTTCGTACAGGAAGACGAGTTGATCCCGTTGCTCGAAACCATCGTAAAAGTACAGCGCGATCACGGCGGCCGCGCGAACCGCAAACACGCGCGCATGAAGTACCTCATCGACGACTGGGGTTTTGAGAAGTTCAAGCAGACGGTCTTCGAGTACGCGGGCCGGACCTATCCCGAGCCGAAGGGCATCACGCCGTCGGACCAGCCGGACTATCTGGGCTGGCACAAGCAGATTCAGGACGGCCTGAACTACGTCGGCGTGTGGGTCGAGAACGGGCGCATTCGCGATTTTGAAGGGAGCTTCCAGTTCCGCTCCGGACTGCGCGAAATCGTCAGCCGCTTCAAACCGGATATCCGATTGACGCCGCACCACAACGTCATCCTCGCGAACATCCGCGACGAAGACGTGGCGGAAGTGCAGGCAATACTCGACAGGCATGGCATCCCCACGGACAAGGGAATCTCCACCGTGCGCCGTCTCGAAATGGCCTGTCCGGCGCTGCCCTTCTGCGGGCTTGCCATGGCGGAAGCGGAACGGGCTATGCCGGGACTCATTGAGAAGATCGAGGCGGCCGGTCATGCCGACGCCGACGTTATCATCCGCATGAGCGGCTGCCCGAACAATTGCTCGCGCCCGCGCACGGCGGAGCTGGGTATTGTCGGCAGCGGCGCGGACCGCTACATCATCTATACCGGCGGCGACTATATGGGCACGCGCTTGAACGACGTGCTCGCGGAGAAGGTAAAACTCGACGACGTGGCGCCTTTGGTATCCGCGCTGTTGTCCGCGTGGAAATCCCATCGCAGCGACGGCGAACGCTTCGGCGACTGGTCGTTCCGCGTCGGGATCGAAGGTTTGAAACCCTATATCGAAACGGCGGCGCCGTCCGCATAGCGCTATTGCAAGGCTGCGCATTTGGCGTGCCGTAGATTTGAGCAGGATGCGAAGAACATCCCCCTTGATCCCCCTTCAAAGGGGAATAGGACCGCACGTTGTGCGCTATTGGCGCGACGCCTCTCCACAATTAGGGTGGCGTCGATCCGATTCTGAGCGGAATTGTGACGAGCCGATGAGATTGCGGGTACGGCGACGGCCTGCCCTTAACATCCCAACACTTCCGGCACGGAGGTGTGGCAGTTCCCCCTTTGAAGGGGGCGCAGGGGGATGTTCTTCTCGAAGCGCGGTTGCATTCGGTTGTAGGTAGGACTACCGAGGATTTCTGAGATGGCATTGGTACATGAAAGCGAGCATCTGGACGAGCTGAACGCACTCGGTCCGGAGGAACTCATCGCATGGGCGTACAGGGAGCACGGCGACCGCGCCGGCATCATCACCAGTTTCCAGAATACGGGCTGCGTGATGATTGACATGGCGCACCGCGTTGCCCCGCAGATGCGCGTGATGACGGTGGACACCTTGCGTCTACCGGATGAGACCTACGCTTTCATGGATACCATCGAGAAGCGGTATGGCATCAGTATCGAGCGGTTTCAGCCGGATCCGGAACGCGTGGCGCGGATGATCGAGCAGCACGGCGAATACCTCTTTTTCGACAGCAAGCCGAAGCAGGAGTACTGCTGCCGCATTCGCAAGGTCGAGCCCAACCAGCGGGCGCTGGAGACGGTTGATGTCTGGATTACCGGACTTCGCCGCGACCAGTCCGACGCCCGGAAGCAGGTGGACAAGGCGTCTATCGTGACCCAGGGTGAGCACCGGATCATCAAGCTGGCGCCGCTGGTTGACTGGACCGAGGAGCAGGTTCGCGCGTACCTCGCTGACAACGGCGTACCTTACAACCCCTTGTATGATATGGGTTACACGAGTATCGGATGTAAAATCTGCACGACGCCTACGAAGCCTTGGGAAGATAAGCGCGCGGGCCGTTGGCGCTGGTTCAATCAAGGCGGGGAGGGCACCTCAAAAGAGTGCGGCATCCATCTTGGCGGTAGTGGTATCTAATGTTACATTGCTGTAACGCGCTGTAACAGATTTTGACAATCATGTTAATCCCTTGGGGCTCCCCCACTGCCACAAGGGATTCCTTTTTTTTGAGGCGAACCCGGCCTACATCCTTCTAGTGCAATACTTTGCGTCGGAAGACAATTTTCGTCGCCAGATTTGGCATCATTCCTGTGATCCACCCCGCTACCGATTCTACGTGGCTTCCGGGGGCATTCCTCGTGGTTTCGACAAAGAACGTGGCGAAAGGCGGGCACATGAAACCAGAGACCTATCGTGATGCGCGTGATCGGTACGGGGACGTCAATCTTGTGAATGCAACCTGGCCCGGGGAGGCCCGGTGGATGGTCCTGTTCGACGTGCCTCACGAGATTGCCTCGATCTGGATCAACGAGTCCACCGGCCGAGGCATGCCGACGAGACGTATTTACTGCAACCAGGACCTCGTCGCGCCTCTCCATCGTGCACTTGAGAACCTCAGGTGCGTCGGCCTCCTTAACGAACTCAAAACGTTTGATGGGTGCTTCGAGATCCGCTCCGTTCGGGGCAGCTACGATAGAGTCTCGGCACACGCATACGGACTCGCCATCGATCTGAACGCGTCTGACAATCCAACCGGCGCAACGCCGAAACTCACGCCGCAATTTGTCGGCTGCTGGGAAGACGCGGGTTTCGACTGGGGCGGCCGGTTTTCCCGTCCGAACGGCATGCATTTTTCCTATGCGTGGGAGGGCACTGGGAATCCCATGTTCGCCCGGGCGGCGATGAGACTCGCGTGAAGCGTTGCCGAAAAACACCCCACCGCATCGCAGGGTGTTTCGAACATAGAGTCAATTCGCCGGCGCTTAGGAACGGGCGTTAGCCGAGGTGTCCAGTGTTCGGATATCGGATTCTCTCCGTAACAAGTCATTACAGACGGTGCCTCGGGTTGCGGTTTGCCAGACGCAGTCCACGCGGCGTTTCCCTTTATCAAGTATAACGTTACGCTCTCTCGACCTATCCCGCCGGTCCTTGGCACACGCTTTGCTCCGTCATCCACTACGCTGAGTGAGTAGCAAGGCATGAGGCTCCAGCAATGGAACGGATTGTGCTCGTCGGAAGCGGCGGGTCGAGGGTAACTCGCCATCGCCGGCCGTAGCGGATCGCGTGACGGAGGCGATGGCGAAGTATGCGCAACTTCGGATCACGTTCCAGCCCGTATTCGATCGGATCACAGAACGAATGCCACGAGTAACTGGTTTGACTGACCAGAGCTCCGGCGACGGGGTGCCCGATGCAATAATCGCAATGGGATCATGGGTGCAACGCGCTGCCTATGGTAGTTGAGTGATCATTGGAACAGTCCCGTGGAAACCCGGGGGCGTGTGGAACCGAAAGAGGAGGGGTGCGGGTGAGTCGGCCTACATTGCGGTTGTTTGACGGCTTTGGCCATACCAGTCCGGAGTTGCGCGACGAGGTTCGAGACCTCCAGGTCGCGTTGACGGGGAAAGGCTACGCGTTGGAGGACGACGGCCTCTTCGGTCGAGAGACCGAGATGATGGTTAAACGATTCCAGCAAGATCAGCGTTTGGATGACGACGGGATAGCAGGCCGCCTGACCTGGAACACCCTGCTGGATTTTCAAGGCGCGGGTGGCGATTGCATGCCGGAAACAAGGTACCCCAGGAACTTCGCGTCGCTGTTGCCCCAACTTGATGCGGCAGGACGATACCGTCAGTGGATCGAAGCAGGGGCGCGGGATTGCGGAGTGTCGCCCGCGATTGTTTGCGGGATTGGTTCCCGCGAATCGGACTGGGGATTTGGATTGACACCCGTGGGACCCGCCGGGACCGGCGATCGCAGCCCTCGTTCGCGGACCAGGCCATTTCGCCCGGGGAGGATGCCCCCGGATGGGGAGGGGTTCGGACGCGGACTCATGCAGATCGATTTCGATGCCCACGAGTTCGCGCGGACGGGGAACTGGCGGGACCCGGAGGCGAATATCCGGTACGGGTGCAACGTCCTCAAGAGCAATCTGGCCCTCATGCGTCGGCGCACGCCCCTGGAGGGAACCGCGTTGCTGCGCGCGGCCATCGCGGCATACAACTGCGGCGGCGGCAACGTGCTTACCGCCATTGAACAAGGGCGCGACGTGGACTACTTCACGGCCCATCGCGACTACTCGCGGGAAGTGTTGAATCGTGCGGGCTGGTTCGGTCTGCACGGGTGGGATTGAAAAAAATCATGCCCTGTCGATAAGAACTTCCATGGGGAAGTGACAACTGTCTGAGCCATTACGATGCGCGTTCCGGGGAATGAGGAGATTGACGATGGATACAAACGCATTTTGCTGTACGCGGGTCGTACGCGCGGTCCAAATCGCATTAGCCGCAGTGATATGCATCCCCATTGCGTGGATAGCAATGGAAACGGTCGATGGACAGGGCGCGATGCCGCGATTCTCGGATTCGACAAACTCGATTGAGTTGATTGGTTGCGTTGGAGGGCAGGATGCGCACACGGCGGCCATCAGCGGCGCCGATTCCAGTCATATCGAAGGCGTGGGGAGGATTATTATTCTTCCCGGTTTGAATCCTGCGGTGGACCAAGCACTGCGAGAAGACTGCAACGAACTTCGCAAGGTATTCCAGGTGAATGCGCCGATGTTCTTTATGGAGGAGGAAAGCGGTTACAACGCAGTGGCCACGCCGGAGAGTCTGGAGGGATTCGTTGGCGATGGTACCGTGTTGTTTGGCCGGCGCATGATGGAACTGCAGTATCTCAATGGAACGCCTGACGGGATTCCGACGATCCTTGCGCATGAGTTTGCGCACATACTGCAGTACAAGGCGCGATTTCCCCGGCTTGCAACCGCAAAGTGGCAAGAACTGCATGCGGATTACATGGCGGGTTGGTTCACCGGACACCGCAGCCGTTACAAGCCGCATACTCCAATGAACTCCCTCATCGCCGTCTATAACGTGGGAGACTACGCGTTCAATCATCCGAGCCACCACGGCACGCCGGAGGAACGCGCAGCCGCGTTCGAGCGCGGATTCTGGTTGAATATCAACGGCAACGTGTCCAATTCAGCCATCGCATTCCAGGAAGGATTGAACTTTATTCGCGGAATGGGTGCACCGCTGTAACGTGGTCGATCGCGTCAGTAGGCGATCAGTCGATTGCGTCGCCTCGCCAACTCGCTCGCGTACCGATGACCGAGTGTGTCTGCGTATTCCGCGGCCCACTCGGTCAATCGTGTATCCCCGGCGGGTGGAGAATCGACGTAGAGGAGTCCGTCCATCAGCCCGCGGATTTCGTCGCGCGTGATCACGACGTCGCCGACCAGCTTGCCAACAATCCACCCTGCCGAATAGCCCAGGGCTGGCGGCACGGAGACGATGGGCCGATCCTTGCCGATACTTTGGCCCACGGTGCGGACCAGTTCGCGGTATGTAAACGTTTCCGGTCCGATGGCATCGATGATCGCATTGTCGCTTGTTGCGCCCTGTTCTACGGCGAGTGCGGCGAGATCGTCGACGTAGATTGGTTGGAGCCGGTACTGACCGTCGCCAAACACGCCGAATGCTGGAACGTGCCGCAAGATCCATGCGATGTTATTGATGAGAATGTCCTCTTTCCCGAACAACACAGTAGGGCGCAGGATCGCGTAGGGTATCCCAGACTCGACGAGTGCCCGTTCAAGCCTGGCCTTGTCCCGGAAATACTCCAGCGGCGAATCTTCACTGGGGTTGGTGATGCTGATGTGCACAATACGGCGCACGCCGGCGATTTTGGCCGCATCGAAGAGGCTCAGCGTATTTTCCACTGCATCCGCGTGGGTGAAATCCTTGTGATTGAACCGGACCCAGTACGTGTTGTAGAGGACGTAAACGTCCGCCAATTGGCGCGCCAGTTCATCGGGACGGTCAAAATGAAAGGGGAAGGCACGAACCTGATCGCCGAAAGGGTTCTTCCGATTCAGTGAATTCGTCAGGGTAATCACGGGAACCCCGCGTTCGAGTAGACGACGGGCGATGTATTTTCCAGAGTAACCGAAGGCCCCGGTGACCGCGTGCGTGCGCCGCTCGTTCATGGTGCGATACTCAACCTCCGGCCGGTCGGCGTGAGTGCGGTACCCGGCTAATCGCCAAAGGTCCGTCGCAGTTCATCGATCAGGTCTTCGTAGGTCACGTTGACCATGGACTCCAGGGGCTGCGCCCCTTCCGTGTCGTTCAAGGCCGAGGCGGCCTCAGGATAGTCCCGCTGGATGCGCTCCAACTTGGCCTGTTGATTCTTGTACCTGCGCAAAAGCCGCATTGCTTCGGATATGAGTGCCTTCTGCTGCAACGCGCTCCGGATGGAGATGATGAGGTCGAGTTCATGGCACGGCTTGGTATAGAACCGGCTGATGGCGCCGTCGTTGATGGCCTGGATTGCGACTTCCAGCGAGGGCTTACCCGTGAGCATGTAGCGAATGGTGCTCGGAAACTCACGGGCGACGATGTAGAGGAAGTCAGTGCCCAGCATGCCGGGCATTTGGTGGTCGGATATCACGACGTCGACATCGGTCGATGCGAGCACCCGCAACCCTTCCTCGGCCGAGTTTGCGGTCAGCACTTCATAGGGTTCGCGGCGAAATACTCTCTTGAGCCCGTCCAATACACGCGGCTCATCGTCCACGATGAGGATGCGATGGGTCATTGCCGTCTCCTTCCACGATTCCTCGGCAGACACGTTCACATTATCCGTAGCTTACAGCAACCGGCCTTCTACGCGGTTGCGGCCCCCCGCCTTCGCGGAATAGAGGGCGTCATCGGCTTGGGCGAGCAGCGCAGGCGCCTCGACCGTGCTACCGCGCGCCGCAGAACTGGCCCCCACGCTGATCGTAAGGTCAATGGTCACTTCGCGGGAAATGGATACCGGTTCGTCGGCCATCCTACTTCGTATCCGTTCCGCCAATACAGCCACTTCGTTGCCGTCTGTGTGGGGACAAATCACGACAAACTCGTCGCCGCCCCATCGAACGACACTGTCGTACTGGCGGCATGCATCGCGCAGTCGCGCCGCTACTGTCTTAATAAGTGTGTCGCCGGCTTCGTGCCCGTAGGTATCGTTTACCCCTTTGAAGCGATCCAAGTCAATCAGGATGACCGAGAGATCCTGCTTGCCGCGTTTCAGGAGCAGGAGGTTTTCGTCGAGTATTTCGCGCCCGCGGCGGCGATTCAGCAACCCGGTCATCCCGTCCGTGGTCGCAAGAACCACGAGTTTTTCGTTGGATTCGCGCAAGCGCTGGTGCAACTCGACAATGCGAATACCGGCACGGACGCGGGCGATTAACTCGCGCTGATCGTACGGTTTCGAGAGAAAATCGTCCGCCCCGGCTTCCAGCGCCTCGACGATGCTGGTGATTTCCTGCTTTCCGGTCAGCAGCAGGATGTACGTGTATCCGGATTGACCTTGGGCTTCCTGTTCGCGAACCCGCTGACAGAGGTCGAGTCCGCTGATGCCAGGCATCATCCAATCCGTGACGAGCACGTAGTCGTGCCCGTCTTGCAGACGCTTCAGGGCGGCCTCCCCGCTATTGGCAAAGGCGAGATTCCATTGCGATTGGTATTCGCGAAGGCTGCGTTCAACCGTTCGCAACGCGCGTTCATCGTCGTCCACATAAAGTACGCGAATCTTATCGGCCATGGGTTTCCATTCCAGCTACGCGTCCCGGACCCGGAATGGCTCGCGGACGCCAACGCCGGATGCGAAATTCCGGATCCGGAGCAACAGGGGATAGGTGACGCGGCGCCCCTTGGCGACCAGCAGGAGCCCGTTGGTCGTCTTGATATCCTCGTCTGCTTCGATATCGACGGTCAGCTCGCGCACCGTAATCAACCGGACCGACTGCGGTCTATCCGAACGAATCTTGTAGTGCTCGAGCCGGGATAGGAATTCCGGATTGTACGAGCGTGGTTGCCGGCGCATGGCGGCGAGCGCCGCGCTGGGTTTGGCGCCCGCGGAAACATGACTGTCGAAATCCAGGGCCAGCCTGAGGAGCTGTGCGCCTTGGGCGATCGCGAGTTTCTCGGGATCGTGTTCCTCCGCGCCGAAGCCCGCATACGGCGTATCCTGATTCCGGATCATCTCGGCGATGGGCTCCATGCGAGGGATGTTGATCAGGAGTTCCGCGCCGATGCGCGGGTGTGCGTCCAACATCTCCTTTTCGTGTGGCGCCAAGGGCTGACCCGAACAGTACAACTCGAGGATGCTTGGCGGCACGGTGACGAATCCAATTTGAGAGAGTAGTGCGGCCAGCTCAAATTGCCAGAGGTTTGGCAAGTTCAATTCGTGGCCGATATGGCGGACCACGTGCCGGGCGCGATTCGCTCGACCGAACGCCGCGGGATTGAGCAGTTCCAGCAGGTCGATGAGAACGCGCACGCTGCCTTTGAGCGTCTTTTCAAGCAATTCCTTTTCGGCGCGAACCAGCCGCCACTGCTCGATGCCCGCGAAGATGGCCCGCTTCAACACCTCTGGGGGACAGGGCTTCGTCAGAAACCGGAAGATGCTACCTTCATTGACCGCGTCGATTGCCGTTGTCGTATCGGCGTGGCCGGTTAGCATCATGCGAACCGAGAGCGGCGATCGCTCCTTGACCGCGCGAAGGAACTGAACTCCGTCCATTTCCGGCATGCGCATGTCGGCCACGACCACGGCAAAGCTCGTATTACCCCGGAGGAGTTCGAGCCCTTTCGGGGCGCCCTGTGCCGTGTGGACGTCAAAGGCCGTGCGCATCTGGCGCTCGTACCCCGCCAGTACCGCAGGCTCGTCGTCGACGAAGAGCACGGGTTCCTTCATGTGTTTGCCTCGGGGCTGAGTGAGGAATCGCGTGGCTCGAACAAATCCGGACGGGTCATTCGCAACTTCGTTTCCTCCAGATAGGTCTCGTCAATCAAGCCGCTCCCGCGGCTTCCCGCGCCAGATTCCGATTGATGCACGAGGGAATTGGTCCAATGGACAATCGCGAGGGGGGTGATGCCGCGGGCAACACAGTGTGCGGGGTTGTGGTGATAGGCCACGGCTTCGACCACGGGATCGGGGAATCCCCAAAGGCCGAGGAGGTACCCGCCGACCTCCGCGTGTGTGGCTCCCAAGACTTCGCGCTCGATCTCATGAATCTGCGAGGTGTCGCCCCCGGTTCGCGCGAGGAGACTCGCGTACTCGTCGGATCGGCCGGCGGCGAGCACGAGTTTGCCGGTATCGTGAAGGATGCCGGCGGTGAACGCGTCGTTCGCAAGACGCTCGTTGGTGCCGTTCTGCAACGCGACACGCTTGGCCGAAGCGCCGACGGCGACGCTGTGGTCCATGAAGGTTTCCAGGGAGAATCCCGCGGCAAGCCGCCTCTTGGCAAACTCCGAAAAGACTCCCATGGTCAGCACCATCGAACGGATGACATCGAGTCCCAGTAGACTGACCGCGTAGGTGACGCTCGTGACTTGATTGCGCACCCCAAAGTAGGCCGAGTTCACCCACTGCAACGTTTTCGCGGCCATGCCGACGTCCCGTTCGATGATTCGGGCGATCATCTTCACGCTAATGTCTGGCGCGTGAAGCTCCTCGATCAGTTCCGTGTGTGAACGAGGCAGGACCGGGAGGGCGGTGAAACTGGATACGAGCCGGATCAACGCGTCATCCTGCAGAAGATTGCGCAGGGAAAACGCGCGCTCCACGGTCTCCTTCAACACGTCCGGATTGCACGGCTTGCTCAAGAATTGGTGGATGGGCCCCGTCAAGCGAAGCATCGTCTCATCGCCAGAATGGCCGGACAAGGCGATGCGTACCACGCGGGGGTAGCGCTGCATCACTTCGGACAGCAATCGTGCTCCATCCATTCCCGGCATGCGCATGTCGGATACGATGACATCGATTGGCTCCTTCTCCATGAAATCCAGCGCCGCCTGTCCGCCGTTCACAAACTTCATGGTCCAGGAGTGCCGCATCGGTCGTAGCATGCGCTCCAGACCGACGAGGATGTTGGGTTCGTCGTCAACAAACAAGATAGACTTCATATCCACCTACTCGTAAACCTGCGCGTCTTGTTGCTGGCATGGCTCGGAACCGGGCCTGCTATCCGTCGATGGGAAGCCGGATCACAAATGTCGATCCCTTTCCCATCTCCGTCTCAACCGTGATTGTGCCTCCATGCTTTTCAACAATGACATTGTGGGCAATGGCGAGCCCTTGACCGGTGCCGCGACCCACGTCTTTGGTCGTGAAGAAGGGATCGAAAATCCGGCCGCGAATCGCCTCCGGGATTCCCGATCCAGTGTCGGATATGCGAACCTCGAACCAGTCGTCGTCGGAACTCGTCGTCACCGTAATTATCCCTTTGCCGTGGGAACCGTCGCCGACGACGTCGGCGATTGCGTGGGCCGCGTTAATGAGTACGTTTAGGACCACCTGATTGAACTCGCCCGGCAAACAGAGCACCGCCGGGATGTTGGAATCGATGTTGGTTTCCATTTCGGCGACGTATTTCCACTCATTTCTCGCCACGGTAATCGTACTCTCGATGGCGCGATTCAGGTCGACCCGGGTCTTCTCCGCCGTACCCGGATGCGAGAACTCCTTCATGGCGAGCACGATACTGGCGACCCGCTCCACACCGTCCAGCGAATCCTGGACGGCCTTAGGGATCTGCTCGATCAAATAGGGAAGATCGATCGTTTCGGAAACGCTTTGCACCTTGTCAAGTTGTCCGCCGTCAATGGCGGCATCTTTCGCGATTCGCGCCAGTTCCTGAAACTCTTCCAGGAGTTGATTGAGATCGCGAAACGAATCCTGGAGGAACCGGATGTTGTCACCGACGTACTGAATCGGCGTGTTGATCTCATGGGCTATCCCTGATGCGAGATTGCCGATGGACTCCAGTTTCTGGGCGTTGAGGAGCTGCAACTCGAGGTTGCGGCGCGCCGTAATATCGTTTCCGATGATGGACACTCCTTTGGCGCTTCCCGCTGCCGTACGCACCGGATTGATCGTGACATCCAGGATGCCGTCCGTACCGTCGGGTTTCGTGTACCGCACATCCGCGGGTTTGACTGGTCTGCCGGAGTTGATGCACTCGGGAAGGGCCGGCTCCATAGCGATCCAGTCCCATCGGATACCGCAGTTTCGAATGTCTTTGCCGGTAGCCGACTCCGACGGGATGCCGAAGGTAACTTGCGCGGCCGTATTCCACCGTGTGACGCGCAGATTCGCATCGAGTCCGATGAGGAAATACGACATCGACGAGAGTAGGGCTTCTGTTTCCTCGTGCGCCTCCCGCAATTGGATCTCGGCATTGCGGGCTTCCGTGACGTCGCGGGCAACGTGTACGGCCCCAATGGCGTCTCCATCCGATGTCACCAGAGGCGACGTGCTCACGAGGAAGGCGCCCCCAAAGGCCTCGCCATAAACGCGGCCAAGATCCTCGGCCGTTGCCTGCTCGAGTGGCACGCCGCGCAGTGCGGCGTCGCAACGTAGTACTTCACAGAGGTGCCGTCCGACTGCCGCGCCCGGTTCGATTCCCGCGCGGTCGGCGAGGGACTTGTTCACTCGGACCAACCGTCCGTGGGTGTTGACGATAGAAATAAGATCGGGAACCGCATCGAAGGTCGTCGCCCAATGGAGGGCTGACTCGGCCATGGCAGAGGCATAGTGATTAAGCTGTTTGTGCCGGTACGCCCTATCGACGGTACTTTCGAGCCGCTGCAGTCCGTGTGGCTTCTCGACAAAATCGAAGGCACCGAGTTTCAAGGCTTCAACCGCATCGGTCACGGTAGCATCGCCAGTGATGACAATCGGCACCGTTGAAACGCCGAGATCCGTCATTGCGTGGAGCAATTCGATGCCGCTCATTTCGGGCATTCGCAAGTCAGTCACG
Organism: Candidatus Hydrogenedentota bacterium; assembly: GCA_045863335.1. Lineage (GTDB taxonomy): Bacteria > Hydrogenedentota > Hydrogenedentia > Hydrogenedentales > SLHB01 > JAHDWY01. The sequence goes on from BTVY01000057.1 coordinate 21,061, forward strand.
AGCACTTCGTAAGACTTTTCGCGGAGAAGGTCCAGGGCTTTCCGCGCGCGATCCACTGCGTCGCACTGACAGCCGTGACGTTCGAGCCGCCGAACCATGACCTTCAAAAGCGTGGGGTCGTCATCGACAACGAGAACCGAGTACGGGGTCGTTGGCTCGTCGATTCCTGGAGCAGCGCTGTTCGCAGGATCAGACGACTTCGTCGTGCTCGGCATGTTGCCTCCTTGTTGCGCCACCGGTTGGTGAATGCCAAATGACGAACCAGAGCGGGTCCAATCCGGACACGTCGTGCATCCGCGGACCGCGATGGATTTCTCCTGTTAGCGGGGCATTTGAACCGGCAGCCTTGCATTGCCGGTTCGCCCGTGCCGTTGTCTTGATTATACTCTCAGCACAATTCTCTGCAAGTCTACTACGGAACGGCGCTCCGTTCGTAGACGGTCAGCGCAACTGCAAAACGCGTGTTGGCCGGCCAATCAACCCGGGATCGCCGCTGTCCATCGATTCACTTCTCCGCCGCTCGCAAGGATGACGGCATCGCGGGAACTGAAATGCGTTCGCCCGTGTCCGTGACCTTCTCGCCATCGACGCGATACATCCAGAGTTCGCGAATCGGGTGGCACTGCACGATGAGATACTCGCCGTCCGGTGAGAAGGCGACCCCTTCCGGGATGGGTCCTGTCGGCAGCGTTTGGACCACCTCGAAGGTGTTTCCGCGGCGAGCGAGGATCGTAAGTTTGCCGTTTTCTTCGTGTCGCGGGTCGCCGGCGGCAAAACTGGATCCTTCCATGAGCACGGCGGCGACGAGTTTGCCGTTGGGGCTGATCTCAATCGATTCGGGACCGGAGCCGATGGGGATGTAGTCCACCGTGCGGGGCGGGTTGGCCTTCAGGTCGATCACGGTAAGTGCGTCAGTATCCGGTGTGCCTTGGCCGGACCCGGCTGTGAGGGCGAGGGCTCCGTCGGGGCTGATTACGCATCGATAGGGTTTGCCATAAACAGAGAATTTGCGTTCGGACACTCCGAGCGTGCCATCTTCAACCGTCAGCAGCGCGAGATAGCCTAACGCGTTGACGCTCGCGACGGCCATGGTTCCATCGGGGGCGATGGATACATCGGAGATCTCGTCTTCAGGTTCGCATACTTTCACGGTCTGTTCGATGGTGACGCTTTTCCCATCGATGGAAAGGCGGGATACCGTTCCAGCCGCCCGATTCGCCACCAAGGCGAAGCTGCCGTCGCGGGCGATGGACATGCCCGAGGGTTGAGCGTCCGTCTTGATCTCGTCGATCACGGCCGGCGGATTAGCGGTCAAATCCAGTACGTGGATGATATTGTCCGGGATCCACGCGCCGGGTTTGTCCGGATCGGGAAGCGTTGAGCTTGCGATGAGCGCGAGTTTCTCGTCCGGCGTGACGGCGATATTCGATGGCGGTCCGATGACGCTGTTTCGAATATTGTCGAGATGAGTGACCGTGGGTGGAAAGGTCGAAAAATTGAGAATGGACAGCGAATCCGGCGGGGCATCGGGAAGGACCACGGCCGTGCCGCTGGTGAGGTCGATCTTGCTCTCATTGCCCGAGATGACGATTTGTCCGCTGGCGGAGACGGCGAGTAGGCAGGTTATCAGAATAGCTCCCGCGACTTTCATGGATGCTCCTTCTTAGGTTTTCCTGTAGCCAACCCCGTGCATATTCTTAAATCATAGCGATTGGAGATGCAGTCAACAAGCTGTCGGACGAAGAACACAGGTGCCCTCACCTGTGTTCTTCAATGAATCACCGCGATTGCCATCAACACCACGAACAGGCTGCTCGTCGCGAGTTGTCTCAGCCCCAACTGAGTCGGTTTGATCCCGGCCGGTGGCTGAATTCCCGACTGTGAAATATCCGCGATGGGGACCAGGAACGCGGCAACCGCGATCCACGACACAAAACCCATCGACGCGCAGATACCCGCCGCAATCAAACAGACTGCGGCAAAGGGGAGCGTCAAAGCCAGGACGCGACGGGCATCTCGCAGATCCTGTAAGCGTTTCGTGCGCCGCAGCTCCAGTATCTTCGACACGTGAATGACCGTCGTTACGGAGTGGAGCGTGACCAATCCCCACAGAATCCATGGCTCGAAGCTGCTCGCTCCGCCGCAGACCCAATACGCCGCAGGCAGAGCCAAGGCAAGTACGGCGGCGGTGGCGTACTCCATCCCGCGCTGGTGCCGTTCGCTCTTCCGGCTGACGAGGAAGAAATACCTGAGAAGCAAGGGCGCGGCGAGCAAGCCGAGTAGAAGGACCCGCGCGTGGCCCAGGGCGACGAGACCCGCAGCGCCGACGGCACAAATCCCGCCGTAAATTGCGGACCAAAAGATTGCCGGTGCGCGATCGCTTGCCGGGCGAAGGCCGGACAGCACCTTGACCAGCAACGTGAGGGGCTGGCGTACCAGGAATGCGGCCAAGGCCGTGACAATCAGCACAATGAAGTCGGCGTGAAGGGTTCCGCCTGCCGCCGCTCCTACGATCAACGGTCCAATCCACCACACCCAGGCCCCGTGCTCCGGCGGGATGGCGTAATGCTTTCGCACGTAGCGCCGGACACCGGGCTGGTGCGGTCGTTTGCTTGAGCTATCGAAATCCTGAGAGGCCATGAGCGCCAATACCTTAGTTGATGGACGCAGGGTATGACAATACCTATTGGCGTGCGAGGGCACAGCACCGGCTGTGCTCAGCATCGACGGCGTTGTGCCTTGTGCCGCTCACCTGCTAGGCTGGGTTCAGACATTTTTCGCGTTCAACGTTTGGGGGAACTTCGGATGCGTCAACTTCTATCAGTGCTCCTAGTCTTCAGCGCGCTGACACTGCCGATTGGCATCGCCGCGCAGGAATCGGCCCTGTCGTACGAGGAACTCTACCGCGGCTTTGAATCGCCGGATCATGCCCGTTGGGGTGAGGTGCCCTTGTGGTGGTGGGAAGGCGAGCGGATGACGAAGGAGCGCGTTACAGCCCAGTTGGAAACACTGGCGGCCGAAGGGGTGAAGGCGGTGTGCCCCATCCAACGCTCGCCGGGGCGGTGCGATCCCCAGTCGTTCAGCCCGGAATGGTGGGATCTCTTCGCCTATACGAACGCCGAATGCAAACGGCTTGGCATGTCATTGTGGGCCTATGACCAGGTGGGCTACGGCCATTACGGTTGGCTCGAAAAGGCCGCGGCGCAGGTCAACGATCCGCGAACGAAACGCGTGCTGGCCGTGACCGCGGACGGTACGAGCGAAGCCCCAATTCGCCTCAGCCTACCGGAGGGCGAGGTACTGAGCGCGCGGGCTTATCCCCTGCGGGATGGTGTCGCCTTCGACGAGGAAAGTGTCGACGTGATGGCAAGCGTATCGGGCGGCGTCCTGGAATGGTCGCCGCCGGATGGCACATGGCGCGTTGCGGTGCTGGTCACGGAACCATTCCAGACCTTCTATTTGAGCGACTCGTCGGGCGACGCGTTTATCGACATGTTCTACGGAAAGCTCGAACGCACGTTGGGCGAGGATTCCATGGGCACCAGCTTTGCCGGCGTCTTTCAGGACGAACATCCGCCCACGCCGCGCGACATCTATACGGAAGAATTGTCGCGAGCTTTTCGTGAACGTTGCGGATACGACGTCGCGCGCGCCATTCCCGCGCTGCACTTTGATGTGGGACCGCTCACGCCCAAGTACCGGACCGATTACTTCGACGTATATCTCACCATCGTCGAGCAGGACTACTGGAAGCGGGTCTACGACTGGACCTGGGAGCGGGGACTGCTGACGAGCCACGATAACTGGGGCCGAAACAACATCAACAAGCAGAGCGAAGGATATATCGATTACTTCCGCACGCAGCGCTGGTTCTCCGCGCCGGGCTACGACGACTCCGGGCAGCATCCGGTGACGGAGCGAAATTACTACGACACGAAGATTGCGTCCTCCATCGCACGGCTGTACGGTCGCCCGCGCGTTTGGAACGAGGCCTTCCACTCCAGCGGCTGGGGCCGGACCACGGATCAGACCGTGTCGTGGTTGTCGGCGGGCATGGCCTTCGGCGCGAACCTCTACGATGAGCATGGTCTCTATTACGCGACCCGCGCCAGCACTTGGGAACACGCGGCGCCGGATCCGCATTGGCGGCAGCCGTATTGGCGATACTACGATGTGCTGTCCGACTTCGTGGCGCGGAGCAGCTACCTCATGTCGCAGGGGCAGCACGTGGTCGACGTGGGCGTGCACTATCCTGTTGCGAGTTTGCTCGCGGGAGAGCCACCCAACACGGAAGGTCCGGACTACAACCGGTACATGGCCTTGTCGCGCACGATCTTCTATGCGGGCATCGACAACGACATCGTCGACGACGACTCGATACTTGCAGGCGAAGTGCGCAATGGCAAGCTGGTGATGGGCGGAAATGGATACCAGGCGCTGGTGTTTGGGCCGGAGACCACCGTGCGGCATGCGGTTCTAACCAAGGCAGCGGAGTTGGTCAGGAGCGGGGGCGAGGTCCTCTTCGTAGAACGGCTGCCCTCGGCGACCACGGAATCCGGTCGCGATGATCCCGCGCTTGCCGCATTGTTGACGGAAATGCTCGGGGTCAATACAACACCAAGCGAGCCGGTCGAGAAACAGTTTGACGGCGGCGGATTCTGTGCCTTCGTGCCGTCCGATGCCCAAACATTGCCCGGCATCATCTCAGAACATATCGAGCGCGATTTCGTCGCAACCGGCGGCAACGTCTTTGAAACGCACCGCAAGGTCGGCGATGTTGACGTGTACCTCGTGCAGAGTGTGGAGCCGGAGCCGTTCGTGATGGAAGCACAGTGCCGGGTTGATGGGGTGCCCGAGCTGTGGGACCCGTTCACGGGGGAGATTGCTCCGGTTCAATCCTTTGACCGTGCAAATGGCTATACGACCATCCGTCATCGCCTCGAAGGCAACACGGCAACGTTCTTCGTGATTCGACCGGGCGACTCGAAATCCTCGCGAGACACTGGACAAGGCGAGGCCATCAACGAGATCGTGATTCCCGAGACCTGGACCTTCTCGACCATCGCGACCCGCGACAATACGTGGGGCGAGTTCCGCTGGCCGCCCTCCGACGAAGTGATCGGGCCCGAGATACGCTCTTTCCGGTATCGCGAAGAGAGAGGCGCCGATGGAGTCGAGGCCGACTGGCATTTGAGGGATTTTGACGATTCCGATTGGCAAACCACCCTCTATTCCACAGGCCCCTACTGGCTCGTTCGTCTTTGCGACGCCAGTGACGAAACACTCGTGCGGCAGATACTGGAATCGGCACCGGCCGTCGCCGCCGGTACCGACTGGCAGGAGGTAAACTTCTCGAAGTCGATTGGCCTCGCGCAAGCCGCGCCCTGGGGTGGACACTCGGGATATCCCGACGGGCATATCGACAAGAATTTTATCGATCTTCCGGAAGGGCGGAAACTACTATTCACGCGGATCCACGTGCCAAAGGCGCAACGATGCGGGCTCCGCGTCGAACTCGGCAACGCGACGCCGCGCCTCTGGGTGAATGGTGAAGAGCAGCCTTTCGAAGAAGCCGTCGGAAACCTTCCCCTGCGCGAAGGCGAGAACACCGTGTTACTGGACCTTCCCGACGGCGGGCACGGACGCCTGTTCGTGCAAGCCGCCCCGCCAACCGTGGCGTCGATGGCCGAAGCGGCACAAGGTGGCGCGACGCCCGAAATCGAAACCGCGTCGTGGATATGGGCGGGACATTCTCAAGCGTGTTATGTCCGCAAGGATTTCGATTTGGATCGCGCGCCGAAAGACGCGCGATTGACGGTCAGCGTGAACAGCGGGTTCCGACTTTTCGTCAATGGTGAGAAGATCGAAGAAGAAATCGGCCCGTGGGCGAATTGGCAGAAGCCGGAGACCTTCACGATTACTCCAGTATTGCGGAAGGGCCGGAACACCATCGCAATCTGGGGTCAACTCTTCGTGGACCAAAGCCTCCGCCACAGCGAAGAAGCCTTCCAGGCGCGGGGCATCGTCCTGGCGATGAAGGTCCGACTGGACGACGGGAAAGAAGTCAGTATTGTCACTGACGATTCCTGGCGCGGCGCAGTCGATGAGTTCGCGGATTGGCAGTCGCCGGACTTCGACGACCGCGGCTGGACCCCCGTCACGATTCGCGGCAAGATGGGGGACGCGCCCTGGGGAATGGCCGTCGTCGAGAACGTCGGCGCGGTGACAGTGCCTAAGCGTCCTCTTTCCATCGATCTGGATAACCCCTACCTCGAATGTTTTGACGAGATGCCGGGCCTTGTCTACGACGTGAAACGCTCCGAGGACCTACGCGTCGGCTGGTATCGGTTCGAAGCGCCGCCGGGGTTGCAGGCGATCGTTCCGCCCGGCGACATTAAGGCACAGTTCTGGGTAGACGGTCAGCCCGTGGCGCTGATTCGCGGCGGTGCGGCTCTACTTCCAGAGCCGGCCCCTGCTGTATCCACCGTGGCAATGCGGGTCGAAATGCAGCCCGGAGCCTACGCTGGCGCGGCGTTTCCAGAACCTATCGAGTTGCAACTCGGAGGCGGGACGATCGGTCTCGGCCTCTGGAGCGATTACGCGCTGCCGACGTATTCCGGGATCGGCGTGTACCGCCAGATTGTGCGGTTGGAGCCGCAGGAGGGAATGCGGACCTGGCTGGATCTCGGGCAGGTACTCGTCGCGGCCGAAGTGCTGGTGAATGGCAAAAACGCCGGCGTGCGCATTGCGCGGCCCTTCAAGTTCGATATCACCGACTTGATTCAGAACGGCGAGAACGAGATCGAGATCCGCGTGGCGAATACGATCGCGCCGCACTACACGACGATCCCAGCCATGAATCTCGGCCCCACGGATTCCGGTTTGCTGGGTCCCGTACGCTTGACACAGGTAAGCGATTCTTTATAATGGTCGCAATTCTGTAGTGGCTTACTTTGGCGTCGGGGGACGGCAAAGGGGGCAGGGAGCTTTTCTCTACCACGGCTGACGCTGTCTCTTCCGAGCAACCACTTGCCACCTGTCTGAAGTTTTCCATCGGACGGTCCGTTTTCATAGCGTTTGGGAACCGAAGTAATACGGGGGAGCGTGAGATGCGAAGCTTTACTGCACTCGGCGCCACAGGTGTCTGTGTACGGCGCATCGGTCCTGTCTTTCTTGGTCTTGTTCTGGTAACCGGTCTCTTAACGTCCGGCGCTCCGGCGTGGGCGGCGGATGGCGATTTCGTGTGGGCGGGCGCCTTCGGAGGGCCTTCGAGCGACGAAGCGCGAGGCATTGCCTCGGACAGTTCCGGAAATATGTACATTACGGGTATATTTCGAGGTGCGGCAGATTTCGATCCTGGCCCCGGGACAGCGAGTCGAACGTCTCAAGGCGATACGGACATCTTTGTGTGCAAACTGAGCAGTGCCGGTAATCTCAACTGGGCAGTTGCGATTGGCGGCAGTTTGGAAGACTACGGGGCCGCCGTTACCGTAGATGCCAGCGGCAACGTGCTCGTGACGGGGTACTATGCCGGCACGGTAGACTTCGATCCCGGTGCAGGCACATTCAACCTGACCTCGGTCGGCGACTCCATAGACGCATTCATACTCAAACTCGATAACGACGGAAACCTCGTATGGGCTCGCACAATCGGGCGCTTGGATGTCGTTGGAAACATCGATGAACGCGGCTATGCGATTGCGACCGATGTCAGCGGCAATGTTTACGTCACGGGACGCTTTCATGACACCGTAGATTTCGATCCCGGTCCCGGGACACAGGAACTGACTGCGGCCGGATTTATCGACATCTTTGTGCTCAAACTGGATAGCAACGGCGACTATGTTTGGGCCAAGGCAATCGGAGGCACTGCCTTGGACTACAGTTACGGCATCGCACTGGACAGCGCGAACAATATCTACCTCACCGGAAACTTCGCTGGGACAGCGGATTTCGATACCGGTCCGGGTACCTCCACCCTGACCGCTCAGGGTTTTGATGCCTTTGTGTGTCGGCTGGATTCGGCAGGCGAACCTGTTTGGGCCAGACAATTGGGCGGGACCGGTTCCGATGGGGGGAGAGGCATCGCGTTGGATAGCGATGGAAACGTCTATTCTATTGGAAACTTCGTCGACACTGCGGACTTCGATCCAGGTCCTGGCACTCACAATGTCACATCAACCTTTGCTGCGGCCTACGTATCCAAATTGGACGCCTCCGGGGATTTCGTCTGGGCGAGGGCCTTCGTAGGCGGCGCGACGGTGGGCACCGGAATCGCCGTAGGAGGCAATAACTTCATCTACGCCACGGGCGACTTTAACGATACGGTGAATTTTGACATCGGTTTTAGCGACTTCACCATGAACGCGTCGGGTTCGGACGCGTATGTCGTCAAATTGAATACGGCGGGCGGCTTCGGGTGGGCGAAGCAGTTAGTCGGAGGGCCTTCCCATCCTATCGGTTATAGCCCGGCATACGGAGTCGCTACGAATGCGAATGGCGACGTTCTCACCGCCGGGAAATTCGCTTTCGACATCGACTTCGATCCGGGCACGGGTTCGCACGTGATCGATACGGGTGAAGCGGTCTCCGCTACTGACGCGTTCGTGTTGAAGTTGGAAGGTGTGATTCCGGCATCCCAATCTCCGGAAGTATTCGCTGTCACCCGAGCAAACCCGTCTCCGACGAACGCGGCCAGCGTCCAGTTTACGGTGAGTTTCAGCGAATCAGTAAACGGCGTCGATCATGGCGACTTCTCCATCAATACGTCGGGCGTGACCGGCGCAGGCATCACCGGTGTTTCAGGTTCCGGCGACACGTACACGGTAACCGTAGGAACCGGCTCGGGCGACGGTACGATACGGCTTGATGTGCTCGACAACGACACGATCGTGGCCACCGATGACAGTACGCCATTGGGAGGCGCCGGTGGGGGCAACGGCAACTACACGATGGGTGAATCTTATTCCGTGGACAAGACGGGACCTGCAGTGGCGATAAGTGTGCCCAGTTCCAGTGTCACAACCAGTGGGCCGGTAACTTTCACAATTACGTATAGCGGCGCGGCCAACGTGACGTTGGCAGAAGGCCACCTTACGCTGAATCGGACCGGCGATGCCACAGGGGATGTGTCCGTCTCGGGTTCAGGCAATACGACTCGGACTGTAGTCATCGAAAACATCACCGGTAACGGTACCCTCGGCATCTCCATCGGCGCTGGAACCGCGACTGACGCCCTCGGGAATTTGGCGATGGCGGCGGGGCCCAGCGCTGCGTTCGATGTAAGCAATACGGTCATTGCCGTTAACATCGGTTTGCCTTCGGTGCAGAGCACGAGTGGAGGCCCCGTCAGCTACGTGGTGACTTACGAGAACGTCTCCACCGTGACGCTCACTTCGGGCGACGTTGTCCTAAATGGTACCGGTGATGCGGATGCCTCTATCGCGGTGGGACCTGTGACGAAGGAGAATCAGACGCTTCAACGCATTGTGACGCTCTCCAGCATTACCGGCAACGGAACGCTGGGCATTTCCATCGCCGCGGGTACGGCGACCGACGATTCCGCAAACAGCGCCCCCTCTGCCGGACCGAGCGCTACCTTCACGGTCGACAACTATGACCCGGACGTGCAAAGCATCGTGCTGTCGCCAGCCAAAGGATGGCTGGTAACGTATATCGTCACCTTTACGGAGCCGGTGTCCGGTGTGGACGCATCGGACTTTGTGATTACAACGACCGGGACTGTGATTGGGTCCAGCATTCTCGGCATTAGTGGTGGCGGAGCGGTGTACACGGTGAGCATCGATTCGGGCGGAGGCGACGGAACGCTTCGTCTCGACTTAGCCGACGACGATTCTGTTCTCGACAGTGCCGGGAATCCGCTCGGTGGCCCGGGCGTCGGCAACGGGGATTTCGCTTCCGGCGACGTGTACTTTACGGGAACGGGCAAAGCCCTGCCGCTCGATTGGCGCTGGGTTTTTGCCGCCGCGGTTCTGACAGGGCTGGTTCTGATAGCGCGCGTCCATAGAGTCTCGGCGAGAAATTAATCGGCTAAATGTCTATAGCCGGGACAATCGGCTATTGTAGATACGAGCTTTGACCAGACTCCCTCCCGGGCCGGCGCGCAGGCGGGAGGGAGTTTGGCTTTGGCACGCTTCAACAATTGGGAGATAGACGGTGGCAAATCGAACTATCCTTGTTGTGCTGATCGCGGTTGCGTCTGCAATGGGTGCCGAACTTCCTCCGGTCGATCAACTGCCTGAACAGCCTGAGTTGCCCGATCCGTTTGTGATGCTGGACGGTACGCGAATCGAGACGCCGGAACAGTGGTACGAGATGCGGCGTCCGGAACTGAAGCAGTTGTTCCAGCACTACGTGTACGGATATCTGCCTCCGCCGACGCCCATTCAGGCGACGGTTATACAGGAAGACACAGACCTTTTCGGCGGGAAGGCCACGTTGAAGCAGGTGGAGATTCGCTTTCCCGCCTTGCCGGACAATGCCCCGCGAATCAACCTGGCCTTGTTTGTTCCGAACGCCGGTGGCCCGTCACCCTGCATCCTCGCGTTAAACAAGTGCGGTAACTGCACGGTGACGGATTTTCCCGGCGTCCGGATCAATCCCGACGCGTGGTTGCATTCCGCGTGCGGTCCTACCGAAGAACTTCGAGGCAACAAGAAGGACTTCTGGGCCATCGAGCAGAAGATCGACCGTGGGTACGCGTTTGCGACATTCCACGAGAGTGATATTGACCCGGACCAGAATGATTTTACCGACGGCATCCACCCCTACTTCCCGGATCTGCCCGGTCCGGACGCGGCCAGTTGGGGGACCATCTCGGCCTGGGCCTGGGGGTTGCAGCGGTGTCTCGATTACCTCATCGAAGACCCGGATGTAGACGGAGAGATGGTAATCGTCACGGGCCATTCCCGCCGAGGCAAGACGGCGCTCTGGGCCGCGGCTTACGATGACCGGTTTGCAATCGCAATGCCCCACCAGTCCGGCACGGGCGGTATGGCCCTGAGCCGGAACAACGAGCAAGAGACCGTCGAACGCATCAACGATCATTTCCCGCATTGGTTTAACGATCTCTTCACGGCCTTCAACGGGCGCGAGCAGGATCTGCCGGTCGACCAGCACCTCCTGGTTGCGCTGGTGGCTCCGCGACCCGTGTTGGATACGGCCGGTTTGCAGGACACATGGGCGAACTACGAAAGCGCGCTGCGGACCCTCAAAGCAGCGGACCCCGTCTATGAGTTTCTCGGGAAGCCGGGACTCGTGGGCGACGGTATGGTGGTAGAAGATGAGTCAATCGACGGTGAGGATTTCGGCACCTTACTCCAATACCGCCGCGACACAAAGCATACGTGGGACGCCGCATACTGGGAGAAGATGATGGACTTCGCAGACCTGCACTTCGGGCGGAGCGGTCCAGGCGAAGATGACGTAGCGGGCCGGTAGCGGGATTTCTCCTGTGGGAGCCTATTCCGCCAACGGATCGTCCATATTGTGATACCGCGCCTGCTTTTCCTCACGGGAATCGCGCGTGAAACGCGCGGAGCGCTGGAAGTACAATCCGTGTGCTCACGAGTGTCGCGAAAAACCAGAGCGATTCTTTACGGGGGATAGATCGAATGAATCATTCAAATTGCCTGCGAAGTATGCCGGTTGTTCTTGGCGTGATGGTCATCGTCCTCACGCTACCGGCGTGGGGAAGCATAGACTTATCCAAGGCGGTCATCCTGCCGCAACCAAACGAAGGTGTCGTTGGTCAGGCGGCCCGCATGCTGCGCGATGAACTGAACGAACGTTCCGGCGTGTTGCTTCCGATCGCCGATTCCGCCGCGGCAGGTCAGGTGGCAATCGCAATCGGTACAGCGAGCACGATAAATGGCGGCGTGGCCCCCGACGAACCGGAAGGATACGGCATCGCCATATCGGGCAGTACGATCTCGTTGATCGGGCACGATCCGCGCGGCGCCATGTTTGCCGCGGGGCGGCTGATTCGGCTAGTGGACTGTAAGGATGGCGCAATCACGCTCGATCTGCGCTCGCCGATTTCGACGGCTCCGGATGTGCCGTACCGGGCGCACCAGCTCGGATATCGCAATACCGCCAATACCTATGATGCCTGGACCATGGAGATGTACGAACAGTACATCCGCGACCTGATCGTGTTCGGGTGCAACGGAATCGAATTGATCACCACCCTCGATCCCGAGGCGAAAGACGGTCCTGTAATGACCGAAAGCATGCGGGCGCGAAACGTGAAGTTGTCGGCCCTGTTCGGATCCTACGGTCTCGATGTATGGCTTTGGTCGCCCGTGATGGCAGACGATGAGGAAGACGTGACGACGCCGGAAGGCGTCGCGGTGGCGTTGGAAAAGCGTAGAGCCATGTTTGCGCAGTATCCCGTCATTGACCATGTGTTCATACCCGGTGGCGACGACGGCGACACGCCGGCCGAACACCTGATCCCGTTCATGGAGAAGCTCGCCCCGATTCTTCACGAGTCCCATCCCGACGCAAAATTGTGGGTGTCGAATCAGACCTTCACCCTGGAAGAGAATGACTACTTCTTCGGTTACCTCGAACGCGAGAAGCCCGATTGGCTGGCCGGCGTTGTCTACGGGCCTTGGACCAAGATGAGCTGGGAAGAGATGCGCGAACGCACGCCGGACCAGTACCCCTTGCGGCGGTACCCGGATATCAATCACACGGTCCGTTGCCAGTATCCCGTGCGTGATTGGGACCCTGCTTTTGCCAACACGGTGGGGCGCGAGCCCATGATGCCGTTGCCGAAGGCGCATAAGCATATCTACCTGCGTTATCGGGACATCACGGATGGATTCGGCACCTACTCGGACGGCATTCATGACGATCTGAACAAAGTGGTCTGGAGCGCCTACGGTTGGGATCCGGAAACCGATCTCGACGAATTGCTCGTCGAGTATGGCAAGGTCTGGTGGAACGACGACCTGGCCGAAGACGTTGCGAAGGGACTTTTCCAGTTCGAGGAGAACTGGGTTGGACCCATCCTGGAAAACACGACGATCCCGAAGACGCTGGAACTTTGGGAAAGTATCGCGAAGCGCACTTCCAATTTCGATATGAACTGGCGCGCGCAGATGTATCTGTTCCGCGCGCGGTTCGATGCGTTCGTGCAGGAGAAGGCAAAAGTCGAGGCACAGTTCGAGAAGGAGGCCTACGCCGCGCTGGCAACGGCGCGTCAGGCCGGTCTCGCGCAGGCCATCGCCGATGCCCGAGAGGCACTCGCTCAGGCCGACGAACCGATCGCGCCCGAATTGCGGAAGGGCATCGAGGATCTGGGACCGGTTCTTTTGAAGAGTATCGGCTATCAACTCAGTGTCAAAGAGCCGTATCTCGCGCGCAATCCTGAGCGCGGCGCGATGCTGGATTGGCTCGACCAACCGGTGAACGACCGGCCGTGGTTGGAGCAGCGGTTTGACGACATCCTCGCGATGGAGGATGAGGCGGCGCAACTGGCGGCGATTGACGAGATTCTCCACTGGACCGATCCGGGTCCCGGAGGGTTCTACGACAACCTTGGCGCTGTGGGGCAATACGAGCACGTCGTCTACCAGAAAACCTGGGAGCAGGATCCTTACGGGTGTCATTCGCCGCGGGCAGAGTTTCCCCTGTACAAAGCGGACCGCACGACCGTAGCCGAACAGAGTGCTGCGATCGAAGAGGCCAACGCGACATTCAAAGAAGAAGACGGAGCGCGGCCGCAGGCTCGCCAGGAACTGCGCATGTCCTGGCAGTCGCAGATCGGCACGCATTACGGCACGCCGCTGAAGATGCGTTATGAAGGACTCGACCCTGAGGCGACCTATCGTCTGAAGGTAACCTACGCGGGACGCTACAAACCGACGATGTCGCTGACCTTGAACGACACCTTCAGCGTGCATGGGCCCGTGAAGCAACCCGACCCGATCTGGCCGGTCGAGTATTTCATTCCTCACGAGGCGACGCAGAACGGCACGCTCGACGTGGAATGGAATCTCGCCGATGGGCGGGGGTGCATGGTGTCCGAAGTGTGGCTCATTCGGGGAACGGAGTAGATCCCAGAGGGGGCCGCCGTCGTCATGGCCGCGTCTCCCCGCCGCGAGAGCCGGGGTGACGCTCGTTTTCGGTGAGCCAAGTCAGCAACCGATCGGTAAGTCGGCGCCGGACGGATTCGAGTGCCGAATCGCCGATGCGGTTATCGAACTCTTGCGGATCGTTTTCCATATTGTAGAGTTCGCCGGGCATCTCGGCGGGATCGTCAGTCGTGTGCCAGAGATTGAGCTTGTAGCGGCCGTCGTGAATCATGGTGGCGTTGATCGGCGGGTCCCAGTATTCGCGCTCCAGCGACATGCCGGAGTTGCGGTAGCAGCAGATCGCGTGGTCGTGTAGTTGTTCGATGGTTCCGGTCGCGGCGTCCAAAAGACTGCGCGCGTCCGGCATTCCTTCCGGAGCCAGGCCTGCTGCCGCAAGCGTCGTGGCGGCGATGTCGTGGAGTTGCGCCAGGGCATTGACGCGCGTTCCTGGTTGAATGCGCCCGGGCCATCGTAGTAGCAGCGGCACCCGCACGTTTGCGTCATAGAAGTGCGCGCCTTTCACCAACAAGCCGCGGTCGCCGAGCATGTCGCCGTGGTCGCTCGTGAAGATGACAATCGTGTTTTCCGCAAGTCCAGTTTCCTCCAGCGCGTCCAGCACGCGGCCAAACTCCAGATCCGAATACGCCACGGCCGAGTGATACCCGTGGCGGATCTTCCGCAGGACGTCCGGCGTGAACGAATCGATGTCGCCAAGGTGGTTGTGATGACGTTCGCGATCGATGTCCGGCGGTTCCCAACTCCGATCCGCGGGGCGGGGGAGGGGGCCGGGTATCGCGTCCGCGTCGACGAGCGAACCCATCTCGGGCGGATAGTGCTCGTAAGGATTGTGCGGTTCGAAGATGCTCATCATACAAAAGAACGGCTCGGGCTCGTCGCGCCGGCTGCGGAGGAAGTCGATGGTCCGTTCCGCGGCCCAGTACGTCATGTGCCGGTCCCGCGGCGGATGCAATAGCTTGCGTCCTTCGGCCTTCAGCCGCGCGTAGAACGCCGGGTCCCGCTCCTCCAGCCAGCGCGCGTAGGCCTGGTGCGGCGCATCCATGTGCATGCAACCTTCCTGGCACGGTTCAAACACGTCGAAGCCGTCGTGGGGATGACGCCGGTACGACTCTTCCTCGATAGAAGATACATGAAGCTTTCCGAACAGGGCGGTGGTGTAGCCCGCCCCTTGCAGCCGCTCGGTGAACAGGACTTCGCCGTGGGGCAGGTTGTCGTAGAGCCGGTAGACGCCGTGGCCGGGGAGGTGTTTGCCGGTCATCATGCTGGCCCGCGACGGGGTGCAGATGGGGTTGTTCACGTAGCAACGTTCGAACACCGCGCCGTCCCGCGCGAGGCGGTCGAGGTTCGGCGTGTGGGCGAAGGGTACGCCGTAACACCCCAGCGAATCGAAGCGCTGCTGGTCGGTCATCAAGAGCAAGATGTTGGGTCGGTCTGTTGCCACGTCGAAGTTTTCCTTCCGCGCTGTGTGAACGATACCACTATTCGGTACCAATTGCGGACTGCGGACTGCGGATTGCGGACTGCGGATTGCGGATTGCGGATTGCGGACTGCGGACTGCGGATTGCGGATTGCGGATTGCGGATTGCGGACTGCGGA
>BTVY01000058.1:0-30020 GCA_045863335.1 Candidatus Hydrogenedentota bacterium
ATTTATTTATTACAGAATTCGCGGTATTCCCAGATCTGCACCCCTTTGAAGGGGGATCAAGGGGGATGTTCTCGCCTTGCACGCTCTGTGATGATGACGGAAATTCACCACGGTGTCATTCGCTACCCGAGCGAAAACGCCACGTACGCGTCCCCCGAAGGCGTGCCCAGTTTGCCGCCTCCCGTTGCCGCGATTACCACAAACTCGCGGCCCTCCGCCTCGTAAATCGCCGGCGGCGCGTAGCCACCAAAGGGAAGCTCATGCTCCCACAGCACCGCGCCGGTGTCCGCATCAAAAGCGCGAATAAGGTTGTCCGGCGTGCCGGCACAGAAGACCACGCCCCCTGCCGTCACGCTCGGACCCCCGAAGTTCTCGGTGCCCGTGTCGTCTTCGCCCCAGATGGCGAGTTCAGGGTAGTACCCGAGCGGCACCTGCCAGACGAGTTTGCCCGACGCGAGGTCAAGACAATTCAACGTGCCCCAGGGCGGCTCGCAGCCGGGATACCCTTCGTGGTCCAACAGCTTGGGATACCCATTGTGCGTGTAGCGCAGGGGGCCTCGCGCCGGATATTTGTTCTGCAAACCCTCCGGCACGTCGCGCAGGAAGACGTAATCGATCAGGGAGTCAATTTCTTCATCCGAAACTGTCTCCGGGATCGCAGGCATGGCGTTGCGGCCGGATTTCAAGAGCGCGCGGACCTCGTCATCGTCCGTGCGCCGCGCGAGCCCATGCAAGGGCGGAGCCATGCCCACGCCGAAGCGATCCGGCCCATGGCATTTCACGCAGTGCATGTCGTAAACCTTCCGGCCCGGCGTGGGCGGCACGTTGGGATCGTGCGCGATGGGGTCCGGCTGAAACACGGTGACGATCCACGGGATGTTATTCGCCGACACATACAGACGGCCGCTTCGCGGGTCGAAGGCCGCGCCCGTCCACTCCGCGCCGCCGTGAATTCCGTACAACACCGTCGGCTTGTTCTCCTCGAACGCCGCAAAGTACCCCAGGTTCGCGTTAGCGATCGCGTTCAGCACATGCTCCCGCGCTTCCGGGGTCCGGTTAGTCACATCCGCCTCGGTGAACGCCTGCCGCGCAAAGGGTTCAGGCAGTTCCGGCGCGGGCTGATACGGCCACGTGCGTTCGCCGGGCAGCCGCGACACCGGCGCCCGGCGTAAGCGAAAAGGGAAGAGGGGTTCTCCCGATACGCGGTCCAGCAGCAGCGTATTGCCCAGCTTTGTCACCTGCGCGACCGCGTCCACCTTGCGCCCCTGCCACTCGAGACTCACGAGGTTCGGCGGCGCGGGGATGTCCAGGTCCCAGATGTCATGCCGGATCTCCTGAAAATGCCAGCGCCGTTCTCCGGTCCGCGCATCCAGCGCGATTACGCAATTGGCGAAGAGGTTCTGTCCCGTGTGCGTGTTGCCCGCGAAGTTCGGTTTCGGCGAACCGGTCGACACGTACACGATCCCCCGTTGCTCGTCCAGCGCAATGCCGCCCCAACAGTTCGCACCGTCGCCGGGTTCGGACCACGTGTCGCCGCCGTACGCATCGGCGCCGGGAACGGTCTCGAAAGTCCAGCACCGCTCGCCGGTCACCGCGTTGTACCCGAACACGTCACGAAGGAACCCCGGAACGATCACGATGTCCTCGAACACCGCGGCCGCGACCCGCACTTCGCCCGATACCACGCGACCACCGTCGCCAAAGTTTGAAACCGGATTACCGCTCGCCGGATCGATTGCCCACAAGTCGTTGCCCGAATTCACGAACAGGCGCGGACCTGCCGCATCGTTCCCCGGCCAGAACGTGAGGCCGCGAAAGGCAGGCCGCCCCTCCGGTTCAAAGCGCCACTGTTCTTCTCCCGTCGCGGCATTCACCGCAACCAGGTTCTCGCCCGAGGTCGGGGCGAACATCACGCCATCAACCACGATTGGATTGCATTGCACGTTGCCGGGCCCGTCCTTCGACCGGTACTCCCACGCAAGTTTCAATTGGCTCACGTTGTCGCGCGTGATCTGAATCAGCGAAGAGTACCGCGTGTTGTGCAGATCGCCGTGCGACCGCTGCCAGCACGCGAAAGTCTCGTCCGGCACGGGCAACGACTCAGCCAGTGCCTCCGGCTTCGCGGCGGGAATGACTTGGAATTCGGGCAAGGCCGCGCGCCGCAACGGGTCTTCCACCTCGGGTGCGTTATGAAGCGCACTCGTTTCGGACAGGTCGTCAAAGTTCCAAAGTTGCAACGTGGCATCATCTTCCGCAAGCGGCGCATCGGAAACCGTAACGGGCCGTATGCCCCGCGAGATTCGCACGTCGTCGATCTCGCCGTCGCAGAAGAAATGCCCTTCGACAAGCCGCCCAATGGCGATACCGCCCGGATTTACCGGCACGTTCTTCGACTGCACCGTTTGCTCGGTCACCATCTCGCCATCGACATAAAGCCGGACGCGGTCCGGTTCGTAGTGCATCGCAACCTGATGCCACGACCCATCGCACAGGTTTCTGTTCGTACGCGTGTGGTCCGGTTCCAATCCCGGCGTGTAGACGCTCAGATTCCCCGAGCCCGCTTCCGTGAAGATCTCCCAATGCGCGCCGGAAGCCTTGGTATCGTTGGCAACGAGAATGTTGTAGCTTGCGCTGCTGCGGAGTTTCGCGCGCAGTTCAACCGTGATCGGCGGCGTGCGATAGACATCCGACCCCTCCGCCACGATGCCGCCGGACAGCGCCCTGCCGAAGGCGGGGGAGAGGCTCGCCACGCCTGCCGCGCCAGTTTCCCTGCCCACGCGCAAGGGCGGACGCGGCCCGGCGTCTTTCCCGTCGAGTTGCGCAACAAGCCAGTCGAGTCCGTCAAGGTTATCCGCCAGCGTTTCCTCCGCGTCGTCCATGGTGTGGCCGAGGACGCCGACAGGCCCGGTGTATCCGCTTTCCGCGATGGTCCGCAGCATCGGCAAATCGAGTTCGCCGTTCCCCAACGGCAAGATCTTGTCGCCCACCTGATCGCCGCCGCGTTTCATGCCGTTCAGGTTGAGACACAGCAGGTACGGTTTCATCACTTCCAGCAGTTCCGGAAACCGGTCGATGTGCCCATGGCCGTGGTGGAGGTTGTACACGAGTCCCACATTCGGCGCGCCGAGCGCCTTTAAGATTTCGATCTGATTCTCCGGCTCGCCGAACCAGCCACCGTGGTTGTAAAGTCCGACCGTGCACCCGATCTCCGCCGCCGCCGCGACAATGGGCCGCAACGCCTCCACGTGGTCGCGCACGCGCTGTGCATGTTCCTCCGGCGTGCACGCGATCTCGCCGCCATGCATGCTGACCCACAGCTCCGTCTGCACGTTATGCCGCTTCAGCGCGTCGAGGATCGCCTTCGCCTCGTCGTTCAACGCGCCGGGAAACCAGAAGGCCTGGAGCTTGATGCCCCACCGGTTGAGTGTCTCGATCTCCTCATCGAAGGTCGGGATATGCTCCGCCCGCCAGTCGTAGGCCAGCATGGAAATGCCCAGCCGCGACAACATTTCCGCCCGCGCTTCCGGCCCCCGCTTCTTCGAGTCGAACGGCACAATGCACCACGCCACCAGATTCTCGCGATCGAAGATGGCCGTGTTCAGCGTTTCACTCGGTGCGGGTTCCTGCGCGGAACCAGCGAATGCTGACCCCAACAGAAGAACTGCGAAAAGGAAAGCGGCAGACATTCTCATTATGAATGCTCCGTGATTGTGCTGCGCCGAACAAGGCCGGCATGGACAGCATTCTGTAGAAACCAAAGGTACGATTGTCACCAGGAGGAGAGTATACATTCTGACGAACCGGAATCGCGCACCGCCGTCCTCCGATATACCTGTCGCAAGCCAACGGATCGCAGGAGACGACCAACGGGTCACTCGGAATGAACCTAACCGCGTACATCGTCGATTCGTAACTGTTTAGCCGATTGGCGTGGCATTCATCGAAACGCCGAGACCTGCGTAATCTCCCCACGCCGTCATCCCCGCGAAGGCGGGGACCCATCTTCGGTTAACCAAGCGCGATGTACAACCGTCCAGCAGCCGCGCCTTACCCGCACCGCCAACAAAGATGGACCCCCGCCTGCGCGGGGGTGACGGTGTGGGCGTGAAAAACGCTTTGCGATTCGGCTAAACAGTTACGTCGATCCTAATCTTCAAACCGCTTCACGATGTCTCGGATGTAGGACTCTAATTAATCTCCGCTGACACGGTCCCCGAACTTGCCCGTCCATCTCGAGTCTTTACCCTCAATGGTAAGATGATTTATCTGCTCTTTCCTAAATGTAAACTTCATTGCATCTACCCTTGCCAAATGCGACAGAAGCGCGTCCTTCAACTCCACGACAACGTCCATATTCGCGCGCGCGAGGCAGGCGCTCTCCCCCGGGTCGTGAGCGAGGTTGTAGAGTTCGATCCGGTGTGGATCATAGAACTCAACAAATTTCCAATCCCCCCGCCGCACCGCAGCCCCCGGTTGCTTCGATTTCGAATAGTGGGGGTAATACCAGAACAAGGACCGCTCGTCGAGCTTCCCCGAACCGTCCAACACTGGCGCGAGGTCGACGCCATCCAAATCGTCGGTCGACACCGGACCCAGTCCCGCCGCATTGACGAGCGTGGGGAAGAGGTCGGTCCCAATAACCGGTTCTTCGCAGGTGGCGCCCGCTGCGACGTGCCCCGGCCAGCGCAGGATCAGCGGCACGCGAATCCCGCCTTCATAGACCCAACTCTTGCTCTCCCGCAACGGGGCATTGGTCGTGGCATCCTCCTCGCCGCCGTTGTCGGAGAAGAACACGACGATCGTATCTTCCGCGAGATCCAGCCGATCCAGCGTCTCCAGAACGCGTCCCACGTTGTCGTCGACCTTCTCCACCATCGCCGCGTAGGTCGGGTCCACGCCCGTGTCGCGACCTTCGAACTTCTTCGTGTACTTCTCCACCAACTCCGCCGGCGCCTGCAACGGCGTGTGCACGGCGTAGTAACTCAGGTACAGGAAAAACGGGTTATCCCGATTCTTCTCGATAAACGCAATCGACTCGTCCGTGAGCCGGTCGGTCAGATACTCGCCGGGTTCGCGGCTCGCGAGCGTCGGGATCGACGGGTTCCACTCCTGCCCGGGCTTTTCGTAGGGATCGAAGTACGATGGCGGACTGCCGTGCGTCCATCCCGCAACGTTGACATCGAACCCGTGGTCCTCCGGCCAGAACCCTTGCTCGCCCAAATGCCACTTCCCGATACTCGCGCTCACGTATCCCGCCGGTTTCAACGCCTCCGCGAGCGTGACCTCCTCGTGCCGCAAGTACATATAGTCATCAGGCGGAATGATCCGGCTGTCGTCGGGGTAGCGGTGTTTGCCGATCGCCGTGATGTGGCCCGTGAAATGCAATCGCGCCGGGTCCTTGCCGGTAAGCAACGCAGCGCGACTCGGCGAGCACACCGGACAGTTCGCATAGGCCTGCGTGAACCGTATCCCCTGCGTCGCAAGCCGGTCGATGTTCGGCGTCTCGAAGACGTCCCCCCGGCCATAACACCCAAGGTCGCGCCATCCCAAGTCGTCGACGAGGATGAGCACAACGTTCGGCGGGCGTGTCGCTTCCTGTGCGCCCGCAAAACGTATCGCAGGCAACGCCGCCGCAGCGGCGGCCAAAAACTCCCGCCGCGACAACGCGGGCATGAAAGACTTGGGCATCTACTTGGTTCCTCCCTGTAGCGCCCGCCTTCCACGGCGGGCGTCTTCGCCCCGAACCACGCCGGGGGTAGAACCCAAGCGCTACAGGAACATCTGATGCGACTATGCCCCCACCAACTCCTCCACGAACGCCCGCGCCTTCTTCGCTTCCTCCAGCAACTGCGGCAGTTCGCCCGGCGCAAGGCATTCGATGATCAAAGGTCCCCCGGTAAAGCCGCCCGCCTTCAACTTCTCCATCACCGCGGGAAAATCCACCTGCCCGGTGCCGGGCGTCAGATCGACAACCTTCGGCGGGAGATAATCCTTCACCGACATGCCGACCACCAGTCCGTCCACCGTCGGCGCGTCCTCGATCGGGTTCAACGCGCCGTCGGAGTAATAGAAAATGTTGCCGGGGTCGTACCACACGCGGAAGTTGTCGCTGCCCACGCTGTCGATCAACGCGCGCAACTCCGCCCCCGTCGCGTTCGTGCCGCCGTGGGGCTTCACGCTGAGGCCGATGCCCTTCTCCTTGGCGTAGCCGCAACACTCGGCAATGGCCTTGTAATAGGGATCGTGCTGGGTCTGATCCGTCACGCCGCCCATCATAAGGTTCGTCGCGCCCGCCGCCTCGGTGTTGTCGATGAGGTGCCGCAACCCCGCGATCCCCGCTTCCAACGATTCGTGCACCGGGATGCCGCCGCCGTAGATGGACGGCACCGCAAGATTCCGCGCCTTGCACGCCTCGCCCACCTGCGCCGCTTCTTCCAACGTGGTATCCACCGAGATCACGAGGTGCGAAGGCGAGTTGGTCGTCATAAGACCAACATAGGAAAAGCCCGCTTCCGCAATCGCGTCGAGCGCAACGGTGTAGTCGAACTTCGCCCAGGGCCGCGTGTAACAGCCAATCTGCCATCCCGCCGATGGGTCCTGCGAAAAGGCGAGGGGGGCGCTGAGCGCCCCCACCACACCCAGTCCAGCCACCCTGGACAAAAACTGTCTGCGGCTCGGCCGCGTGATATCAATCATGATCTATCCCTTCCGGATTTCGCGCTTCTCGGCATCGTATACCAGGCGGCGGCCCGAGTCGTAGGCCATCATCGCCATGATCACGGCTACGCCATGCTGGTAACCCGCGTCGATGGAGGCGTTCGGCGTTTCCCGGCTCCGCAAGCACTGCAACCAGTTCAGGAAATGGTCGGGCATTTCCACCGGTTCGATAGCCTGCTTCTCCTTCATCGACGTCTTCTCTGTGTTAATGCCGTCGGTCGTCATGACCGGCGCATTCCAATCCTGAAGATCAAACACGGCCTGGTCGCCGATGATCTTGAAGCTGTTCGCGCTGCCGTTCCCGAAGTTGGTCGAGTACGTCACCATGAACCCGTCGGGATACGTCCACAACGCCTGCACGTGATCCGGCGCCGTGAATTTGTAGTCATCGACCCACGTGTACGAGCCGCCCAGGCACACGCAGGACTCCGGGAACTGCGCCCCGGTGATGTAATGGACCAGGTCGATGTAGTGACTGCCTAGCCCCGGCACGGGCCCGTCGGAGAAGTCGCGGTAACCGTACCAACCGGAGTACACGGCAGGATCAAAAGGCCGGTCTTCCCGCATTGACAGGAACTCTTTCCAATCGACGTCTTCTTCCTTCACGTCTTTCAGGTAGCTATACCAATACGGCTGGTGGCTGTTCCTGCATTGCTCGATACGGCCTACCGTGCCTTGCACACCGGTCTTGTACAACTCCTTCACGCCCGTCATGCTCGGAAGACTCCGCAACTGCGTGCCGATCTGGCAGACGACGCCGGCCTCCTTCACCGCGTCGCAAGCGGACTTCAACGACTCGAGATCCATGGACAGCGGCTTCTCGCAGTACACATCCTTGCCGGCCTTCGCCGCCGCTTCCAGGTGCAACGTGTGTACGTGGTCGCAGGACGCAATCATCACGGCATCGATATCGTCCAGCTCCAGCAGATCGCGATACGACACGAACTGCCGCGCATCGACGTTGTACCACTCCTTGCACTTCGCCGCCGCTTCTTCCCGGCGAAGCCGCCACGGATCGGCAACCGCGGTGAATTCGACGTTTTGGTCGGCGGCATGCTTGTTCACCCCGCCCATGTGCGCGCCAACGCCCCGGCTGCCGCAGCCGATCATGCCGATCGAGATGCGTTCGTTGGCGCCCTTCACGCGGGCGTAGCTCGCGGCGCTCATGCTGATTGCCGCCGCCCCGACCGACGCGGTCTTGAGAAAGTCACGACGTGTACTTAACTTGGACATGGGATATCCCCCTTCTTTCGTGTGGCTCTTCGCTCCGCATCGAACGCCACGGGATTGATTCCGAAACACTCCCCCCAATTCTGCGACGATGGGGAAGCGAATTCAAGGCGACCGAACGAAATGGGATCCCTGCAGCGATGCGCTGCACCTTGTTTTGGCATAATCAGCAATGTGACTTGTAAATTATAAAGGTACGCTTTATAATTTCTACAAGTTAGGAGGCGTCCCATGCTATATCCGAGACATCTCAGTGGCCCGCTTATGGATGCGCTTTCCGATACTCCTGTGGTGGTGTTGCACGGCGCACGGCAGACGGGCAAAAGTACGCTCGCCCAATCCCTTGCGAGAGGAAGACACGCTTCGCAATATCTCACCTTGGACGACCTCGGGGTGCTCCGTACGGCAAAACATGATCCGGAAGGTTTCATCGGAGGTCTATCCGGTCCAGTCGTAATTGACGAAATACAACGTGCACCTGAGGTGCTACTGGCGATTAAGGCGGATGTAGATCGCCACCGCGTTCCAGGTCGTTTCCTGCTTACGGGTTCCGCTCACGTACTGCATATTCCGCGCCTCGCCGATGCCTTGGTAGGTCGAATGGAGGTATTGACGCTCTGGCCGCTGTCTCAAGGGGAGCTTGACCGCAATAAGGAGAGCTTCGTGGATCGCCTGTTCTCCGAGATTCCGTTTCCGTATTCAACGACGCGAGGTCCATCCCGCGACGGCATCTTCCGTCGCGTCGTACAGGGTGGATTTCCGGAGATCACGCACCGGACAAAACCCGAGAGGAGACGGGCTTGGTTCGACGCCTACCTCAATACGATAATGCAGCGCGACGTGCGCGATCTCTCGAACATCACGGGATTGGCGGAGTTGCCTCGCTTGCTGAACATCTTAGCCGCTCGGGCCGGCGGACTTATTAACTATGCCGACCTGGCCCGCGACGCGGGTCTGAATCAAGTCACGCTAAAGAAGTACTTTACTCTGCTCGCGTCAGTCTTCCTCATCGTCTCTATCCGGCCTTGGTTTTCGAATCGTATCAAGCGGTTGATGAAGTCCGAAAAGCTGTACCTCTCGGATACCGGATTGCTGGCCCACCTTCTGGGAGTCGAGTGGGACGACCTCGCAAAGGACACTCACGCCAAAGGTGCATTGCTCGAAAACTTCGTCGCTGTCGAGCTTCTAAAGCAACTTGGTTGGTCCCGAACTCGTCCACAGATGTTCCACTATCGGCACTACTTCGGCGAGGAGGTAGACTTCCTCCTGGAAAGCCCTGGTCGCAAGAAAATCGTGTGTATTGAAGTGAAGGCTGCCAAAACCATACAACCGGGCGATTTCAAAGCCATGCGTTCCCTTGCGGAAGCGATCGGGACTACATTTCACCGGGGAGTTGTGTTGTATATGGGCGACCAAATTATACCGATAGCCGCAAACCTTCATGCGGTACCGATCCATCACCTTTGGACCGCGACCGACAAGTAAGAGAAGCGGAAGATTGGAAGAAAGCTACCAAATGTGATGCGCCGACACTGTCTTACGCCAAAGTGTTATGATGGGGGAGGGCGAAGCCGCATATTCGGGGGAAGTGGAATTCGCCAGAGGGGGTAAAGATGCGAATTGGATTTCACACGGACGCCTTCAATTCTTCCTACTGGAACTTCGAGCAATGCCTGCGATGGGCCGAGCGCAACGATGTCCACTACATCGAGTGCGGGCTCATTGACGGCGTGAGCTGGATTCACGGCCTGGGCTACCAGCCGCACGTCGCCCTCTACGAAGACCCGCTGCTCCTCCGCAAGAAGATGGAAGGGTACGGCGTTCGCTTCTCTCAGGTGGACGCGGCCTATCCCCTGTCCGGAGCGGACGGACCCAGCCGCGGGCTGCCATATGTTCTGAAGTCTATCCCCTGGGCCAAGCACGCCGGCTGCCCTAACGTGGCCACGACGGACGGACTCCACAAACCCGAAGGCCTCACCGACGGCGAAGCCATGGACCACATGAAGCGCAGTTTCGCGCAGATCGTGGCCTGCGCCGAAGCCTACGAAATCACGGTGAACATCGAGGTCCACGGCTACTTCACGACCAACCCCGATCGCATGGCGGAGATGCTCGCCTTCTGCGACAGCCCCTACCTCCGCATGAATCTCGACACGGGCAACACCTTCATCGCCGGCCAAGATCCGGTGGCCTTCGCGAAACGGTTTCTGGACAAGGTCGCCCACGTCTACGTCAAAGATGTGAGCGAAACTCTCGCCGCCGCCGCGCGTGGCGAGCAAACCGGCATCGCGGTCAGCCATTGCGCCATCGGCGACGGCGTAAACGCGGAAAACATCGAACAATGCCTGACCCTGCTCCACGGCCGCGACTACGACGGCATCCTCAGCATGGAATGCGAAGGCCAGGGCGGGCCGCTCATCGAAAAGTCACTGGCGTGGTTGCGGCAAACCTTGTCGCAACTGGGGATCGCCGAGCAAGACGTATGACAGAAATACTTGAAGAAGGGGGAAGTTTTAATGAGTGCAAGCATAAGCTCATCCCGAACGCGCAGAGAATTCCTGAAACTGGCGGCCGGTGCCGCAATCGCGCCAACGATACTCAGCCGGCGCGCGTCAGGCGCAACCGCCGCGAATGACCGGATCGGCGTTGCGATTATCGGATCCGGCGGGCGCGGACGATCGCATGTGGGCGGTTTCCAGCCTTTCGATTCCGCGCAGATCCGCGTGGTCTGCGATGTGAACGCCGTCAATCGCGCCGCCGCCAAGAATCGCGTCGACTCGATGTACGGCAACACGGATTGCGAGTCCATGCGCTTTTTCGAGGCGGTGTGCCTGCGCGACGACATCGACGCCGTCGTCATCGCGGTGCCCGATCACTGGCATGCCCTGATTGCGCTCGCCGCGGCAAACAACGGCAAGCACATCTACCTGGAAAAACCCTTCGCCTACTCCATGGAAGAAGGAAAAGCTATCGTTGACGCCGTGCGCAAGAACGGCGTGGTCTTTCAGCACGGCACTCAACAGCGGTCGGACCCGAACTACTGGCGCGCCTGCATGCTCGCCCGCAACGGTCACCTCGGTACCGTGCACACCGTCCGCGTAGGCTCGCCATTCGGCTTGAAAGGCGGCAGCCTGGAAATGGTGCCCGTACCGGAAGGTCTCGAATACGACCGCTGGCTGGGTCCCGCGCCGTTTAATCTTTACACCCCCGGCCGCTGCGATGGCTCCAGCGGGCAGGGCTGGTACCACATTCGCGACTATTCCGGCGGCTGGATCACCGCGTGGGGCGCCCACGATGTCGACATCGCCCATTGGGGCATCGGCGCGGACGACAGCGGCCCCGTCGAGGTCTCCGGCGAAGCCGAATTTGCGACCGACGGCGCGTACGACACCGCCTGGCGTTGGCACTTCGATCTCTCCTACGCCAACGGCGCCAAGGTCGTCTACGCCAGCGAAGACGAGAATCCCCACGGCGTGAAGTTCGAGGGATCGGAAGGCTGGATCTTCGTCAACCGCGAGAAATTGGAAGCGGAACCAGCATCCCTGCTTGAGATTCCGCTGGATGGCAGCGCGGTACAACTGACCAAGGCCGACAACCACATCGGCAATTTCCTGGACGCCATCCGCAACGGTATTCCTGTCACAGCGCCCATCGAAGCAGCCCATCGTTCGACCGACGCGTGCCACCTCTGCAACATCGCCGCCGTTCTCAAACGCCCCGTTCACTGGGACCCGGCCAAAGAACAGTCCGTGGACGACAACGAAGCGACTGCATTGATGTCCAGACCCATGCGCGAGCCCTGGTCCCTGACACGGCCCAGCCCCAATCCGGCTGCGGTGTAGGCTCGGGAAATGAACCTGATTTCGTGTCGCAAGGAAAATGCTCGAGGCAGATGCCATGGCCTTCAAGGCCATGATTCGAGGTGCCACGGGCTTCCAGCCCGTGAATCCCGCGCAAGTGGGCATCTTGCCCACAAGCGCCAAGGCGGCGCCAATTCAATGACAGAGGTCACAACATGAATCGCAAGAGATTGAAAGCACTTACCGCGCTAATCTGCCTGGGTGTTGTCTTCACGCCCCTCTGTTACGGTCAGCCCAACATCGATGTTTCACCCATGCTTCCAAACGGCTCGCATATGCTGGCGTACCTCAATTGCGGCGCGGCACAGTCCGCACATCAAGAACACGGCGTTCGGATTGCACTGACCCACGGTGAGTCCAGAGTTTCTTCAGCGCCTGAAGCACCATTCTCCGGCGAGGCCGCGGACGCCGATCGCGTCGAGTTCACCGTGTCGGGCCTGCAATCCGGCAACGACTACGGCCTCGGGTTCACCTGGTTCGACGCGAACGGCGAAGGCCGCGAACAGTCGGTGCAATTCAAGACCGGCGACGGATGGGAAACCGTCCTGCCTCACGCCAAGCCCCTCGCGTTCCACGGCGATCAACCCACCTGGGCCCGCGTGCTGCTGCCGATTCCAGCACGGTTCATTCAAGACGGTTCGACCTCCGTCGCATTCGTGCGGGAGGCAGGGGAGTCGGTCGGCGTAAACGAGCTGTGGCTCCTTAGCCGCGACCCGAACGACGCCCGAAAACGCGTGCTACTCGTCACCGGCGACGACTGGACAGGGCACCTCTGGCGCGATACGGGGCCCGAGGTCGCCGAGATCCTGCGTGAAGACACGCGGTTGGAAGTGTCCATCACCGAGTCGCCATACATCCTGGCGTCACCACTGCTGGACCGCTACGACGCCGTCGTCCTCCATTTCAAAAACTACAACGATCGCCTTCCTCTTGGCGAAGTCGTCTGGTCCGGATTGGATCGCTATGTGCAGTCCGGCCACGGCTTGGTGCTCGTCCATTTCGGATGCGGCGCCTTCCAGGAGTGGGAAGGCTACGTTCGTCTGTGCGGACGCGTCTGGGACCCCGCCAAGCGTGGACACGACCCCTACGGACCCTTTGAGGTCCGCGTTGCCAACCCCGCGCACCCCATCACCCGCGACATGCTGTCCTTCGAAACGGCCGACGAACTCTATACCTGTCTCATCGGCGCGACCCCCATCGATATCCTCTTCGACGCAACCTCGAAGGTGGACGGTACGGTTCATCCCATGGGATTCGTCTTGCCCGAATCCGGAGGCCGCGTCTTCCATTGCACCCTCGGCCACGACGTCCCATCCCTCCAGCACCCCGGAACCCGCGACCTCTACCGCCGCGCCACCGCCTGGGCCGCTGGCTTAGAGCCATAACTGAATCGGTCTATTGATTTAAGAACATCCCCCTTTGTCCCCCTTCGAAGGGGGAATAAGAGCGGTTTCCGCAGTCTCTGTTTGCGTCATGATTTCTTTACCTTGCGTCCAATGGATCTCGGTATAGCGCTTCCACGTTAGAGCCTAAGATTCATTTGGCCTGAAATCTAAGTTACGTAATCCGAGCCAGAGCGCCACTTCAGACGCATTTGGCCATCTGCGCCACGATGCCATTCCCGCGCCGCGCAGCAGGCGCGAAAATTCCCCCTTCGAAGGGGGACAAAGGGGGATGTTTCTTCGAGTCTTTCCCGGTGACTCCGTCCATAGCTACTCGTAAAACCACGCCGCCGGGATGGTCCGCAATTGGAGCGACAACCCGCCCTTGTAATTGAAGTACGTGAGATACGCCACCTCCCCAATCCACGTCACCGCCGGATACGCCCAGGCATCATCGGGTGCCTCTTCGATGTTTCGGAGATGCTCCCATGTTTCGCCTTCGTTTCTAGATAGGGCTGCTGTCAAGGGATTCCTCGCGGATCCGCCAGGATTATGGTTCCAAATCGCTAACAAGTCGCCCGTGCCCGGCACGCGACTGATTGACACCGGCGCGGCGGTTCCCTTCAAATCGGTCGCCTCCGGCACCGACCACGTTTCGCCGCCGTCCTCCGAAATGCTCCGGTACTGACCCCCCAACTGGGTTCTCATGAGCATCAGTACCCGCTCATCCTTCAACTCGACACACGCAGGTTCCCACGAGCCGGTCTCGGGTTGCACCCGCTGCGACTCCCGCCACGTTTCCCCGTCGTCGTCGGACAGATAGCAGTAGCTGTCGCCGCCTTCCCAGGCCTCCAGCAGGATCCGGCCGGAACTTAGTCGAATGCTTCGCCCGTTGGTAAGTCCGGTATACTTTCCATCTGGACTGAGCT
The DNA here is from genome assembly GCA_045863335.1 of Candidatus Hydrogenedentota bacterium. Classification (GTDB taxonomy): domain Bacteria; phylum Hydrogenedentota; class Hydrogenedentia; order Hydrogenedentales; family SLHB01; genus JAHDWY01. The sequence continues at coordinate 14,119 of BTVY01000058.1, forward strand.
GTTTTGGCGACTCAAAGATCTTCCCCTCGTCCGATGACACGCGCATCATGACCCGGCAGTCCGTGCTTTCGGTGTTCTTCTGGCAGTAAAACAGCGCGATGCGGTTGTCCTTGAGCCGGAGGAAATTCACCTCCATCACGTTGCACCCGCCGTCGTTCTCCACCAGCGTGTACTTCTCGCCCCAGGTCCGTCCGCCGTCCGTGGATACCATCCCCGAGATCCGCGCCGGACCGTGGTCCGCCCCGTCGCCCGCGTAGAATTCCGTCCAACCCAACAGCAACGAACCATCCTCTAGCGGAATAATGGCCGCCTCGCTGTTCCGCGGATTCTCCGGTCCCACCGGCGCCACGGTCATGTGAAACGCCTCATTCGGAGCCTGCCCTTCCGCGATTCCCAACACCATGAAACAGATGCAGGCAAAAGAAACGAACATCCCCATTCCAACCTTCCCTTCCTTGTTCGCAACGTTGCACTTAAGTCCAAAATCTGTCCCTTGGCTCCGTCGTAGACCATGCCAAGGTGAGAACCCGAAACGCAATTGCCGCAAATTCGAACGCTTTGACGGAAACCATGACTACACTACGGCTCTTTGCACAAGGATTTCCACGAAGTTGGGAATACTCGGCAGCCCCGAACTGGGCGGCTCGAATGTAGCCCAGCGCTGCAAAGCCGCAATCAAACGAATAACTTGTCCGCAGATTACGCAGATGGTCGCAGATGAGAGTGATCAGAGGAAAAGACCTTTTGTCCACACAGTGCTGTCCTAAACATCTGCGCAGTGCAATCGAGGGAAAGGCCCAACATGCCATTTTTCAGAGAAAACGAGCTTTGCAGTTTGACGTTGGTGCTCGACACGCTCCAGGCGCGTCTGTCTGGGAGTGAGTTTCGCATCGCGTCATCCTGAGCGATTAGCGAAGGATCTCTTGGGAATCGACGCACAACTGACTAGAGATCCTTCGCTAATCTCTGCTAAGAACATGGTCCGCAAATCATTTTGTATCAATAGCCGTGGTTTCTCGGTATCGGGATCGCTATCGGGATCGCTATCGAGTGGGAAGCGCACAGCGATTTCGATACCGATCCCGATAGCGATATCAACAATGGGTGCTGGCGCTCGCGAATGTTCGCCCGCGATTCGCCACGCCCCCAGCGTGGTCCGTCGCTCAGGATGACGCGATATCCGAATGCCTTGAGAAAGATGTAATATGGAACAGGCTTCATATTAAGCCCCGTTAGGGGCGACGGATTTTAGCCCAGGGTGGAGCGAGGCACGAGCGGAACCCTGGGTCACGGGGTCGCCGCCCCGTCACACAGCCCCCGAACGGGGGCGGCAGAATTGCGACCTCTCAAAATAGTAGTCCCCGACCACCGCCGATTCCAAGGGGCCACATTGGCCGCGCTCCGTCGACTGGATTACAATAAGGTACGCCGTCTCACCGGCGAATGGGGGAAGCCGACATGAGCATTCCAGGCGCCATCTGCATTCTTCTGGCCTGTGCCGCTGCGGTAAACGCCGAATCTTTCATAGACCCAACTACCGAGGGCCGCTTCGATCGCGCCTTCAACGCCTCGCAATCCGCTGGCGCCACCGTTGAAGCCGCAGGTCTCGATGCCTACGCGGATCCGCCGCTCACCGTGGAGTTCTGGGCCAGAGCCGATTCCGCGAGCGGCTTCAACATCTTCCTTTCCTACGGCCCGAAGGAGAACCCGGCCCACTGGGAAGCCTACACCTACAGCGGCACAGGCGAATTCAGCGTCTACGTGCCCGGCGCTGCGCCCGCCGATATTCGCTCCGGCATAAACGTGGCGGACGGCGCCTGGCACTACCTCGCGTTCACCCTGGATGACAATACGGTTCGACTCTACGTAGACGGGCGGCTCGCGACGGAACAAGCAGTCACATACAGCGCAGAACGATCGACACAACCGGTTCAACCGCTCTTCGTGGGGCGCGTCGAAAGCGCAAACCATCCGCCGCTCGGATGCGACGGAGCCGTCGACGAAATCCGAATCTCGAACGTAGTTCGCGAAATTTCCGGCGTCCCCGATCAGCCCTTTACCGCGGACGCGTCGACCGTCGGTCTATGGCGCTTCGATATCGACGCGCAATCCGACACCATCCCCGACGCGTCTCAATCCAACAACGCCTTCTATCTCACCCGCGTCCTGCGGCGTTCCATGGACGCCGCCGATCTGCTCGCGTTCAATCCGGCCCCCGCGCCGATGGACGGTCCGTACACCGACGTGAAGTTGAAGCGCGGAGGAAGCATTGCCATTCCGCTGTCGCGAACACTTGACCTCTCCGGTGAATGGCAATTGGCGGAAGGCGGCGCTGACGTAGCTCGCCTCGCGCAACCTTGGGACGACGCCATCCCTGCCGCAGTTCCCGGTAGCGTGCACACCGCCCTCGTAAAGGCTGGTCGCATCCCCGATCCGTACTTTGGACTCAACGACGCGATAGCCCGCGAACAGAGCTTCAAGACGTGGTGGTACAAGAAGACCTTTGCGCGGCCGGACGGACTGGAACAGGCGCGCCTGATCTTCGACGGCGTCGCGATTCAATGCCAGGTCTGGCTCAACGGTCAGTTCCTCGGCAGCCACAACGGCATGTTCGGCGGACCCTTCTTCGACGTCACCGAACTGCTGCGCCCGCAGAACACACTGATCGTGAAACTGGACCCCGCGCCCCACACGGACACCGGCATCCACGGCAACAACCAGGCGTGGCGTACCACCGTCGTCTTCAACAACTGCTGGGGCTGGCACTACTCGAACATCCCCCAGGCCGGAATCTGGCGCGACGTGCGGCTCGAGGAAATTCCCAAGGTACAGGTGCGCGATCCCTTCATCGCGACCCGTTCCGCGGCTGAGGGCCTCATGGACCTGCACGTCGCGCTGCACGGTCCGCTTGAAGGATTCACCGGCACGCTCGATTGCGCCATCTCGGGCGAAACCTTTGAAGGACCCACGTACCGTTTCTCTCGCGAGGTAGCGTCCAACACCGCCATCCGCAGCGAACGCTTCCGCTTCGCCATTCCGGATCCGCAACTCTGGTGGCCCAACGATCTCGGCGCTCATCCCCTGTATCGCCTTCATGTTCGGTTCGTGGACGAGGATGGTGAATCCGCCAGCGCCGCCACGACGACCTTCGGCATCCGCACCGTCCGCATGGCGCCCTTGCCGCAAGGGCCATCTTCGGACAAGTACAACTGGACCTTCGTCATCAACGACCGGCCCATCTTCGTGAAAGGCAACGGCTGGTGCACCATGGACACGCTCATGGATTTCTCCCGCGAGCGCTACGCGCGCCTCGTGGAACTTGCCGAAAGCCAACACATCCAGATGTTCCGCGCCTGGGGCAGTGGCATGCCGGAGACGGCTGACTTCTTCGACCTCTGCGATCGCCACGGCATCATGGTCCTGCAAGAGTGGCCCACTGCCTGGAACAGCCACGCCGAGCAACCCTACGAGATTCTCGAAGAGACCGTGCGTTTGAATACGGTCCGTCTCCGAAACCACCCTTCGCTCGTCATGTGGGGCGCCGGCAATGAATCGAGCCAACCCGTGGGACCCGCCATCGACATGATGGGACGTCTCAGCGTGGAACTCGACGGCACACGCCCCTTTCATCGCGCGGAACCCTGGGGTGGCAGTCTGCACAATTACGATTGCTACTGGGGACGCGCGCCCCTCGACCGCAATCTTTCGTTGACCGCCAACTTCATCGGCGAGTTCGGCTTGGCGAACATGCCGTCGCTGGAGAGTGTCTTGCGGTACCTGCCGGAAGCGGAGCGGGGGACATGGCCGCCTTCACCGGACGGCGCGCTCGCCCACCACACGCCCATCTTCAACACCGCGCAAGACATGGAGCGATTGACCCAGTACTCCGCCTACTTCGCGCCGCAAGACAGCCTGGAGCAGTTCATCATCGGCTCCCAGTTGTCCCAGGCCACCGGCGTCCGTCACGCCCTTGAATTGAATCGTACGCGGTGGCCGGACACGACAGGCGTCCTCTACTACAAGATGAACGACAACTACCCCGCCGCCTCGTGGTCCTGCGCGGACTGGTATGGTGTTCCGAAGATTGGCCACTACATCTTTCAGGACAGCTTCGCGCCGCTTCTCGCGTGCGTGTTGTTCGATACGCTTAATCCCGCGGGCGCTGCGGCAAGTTTGCCGGTATACCTTCTGGACGATACCGATCGATTGAGAGGGGAGAGGTGGTCCGTCCTTGTGCGCGCCTTCGACCAATCGCTGCAGGAGATCAAGCGCGCCGAGTTCAACGGCGACAACGGCATTGACCGGGTTCATCGCCTTGGGGAATTCGCACTAACGGCAAAAGAAACGGCAACCACGCCGCTTCTGATCGTCTCGGAAGTCCATATTGCCGACGCGCTCGCCCAGCGGACGTTTTACTGGACCAACTACGAAGCCGAGCAAGGCTGCCTGTTCACCTTGCCACCAACCTCGCTGAACGTCCGCGCGGAAGACGACGCGCTGATCATCGCCAACACCGGCGCCGTCCCCGCTGTCGGCGTGCATTTGCGTTGCCCCACCGCGTCCGACAAACTGCTTGCAAGCGACGGCTACTTCTGGCTGGACCCCGGCGAGGAGCGCCGCGTCACCGTCAATAGGTTCGACGGCGTATCCTGTGCCGCATGGAATGCCGTCGAGGAGGCGCCTCATTAGTCCATCTATCGCCGAAGTGTGGAGACATTCGCATGGCTCAGGTGACTGAACTCCAGCGTCTGAACCTTGAGTCTTTACTTGAAGTTTTTGCGTAAGGCATTCTTCAAAATCCCCCTTGAAGGGGGATTTAGTGGGATGTTCTCTCAGGTGCCGGTTCAGAATGTAAAACGAAGTCGAACTCAACGCACTAGCGTCCAATCGGAAAAGGACTCGAACCACAGGGGAGAACGCCATGATCGGAAGGCGACGTTTTCTCGGCTACTGCACCGGCGCGAGCCTGTCCATGCTATTTCCTGCCATGTCCGGAGCCACATCCCGTGAGGGCGTCCCGGAAGTATTTCCGCCCCTGCCGCTACCCAAGCGACTGCTCGCAGTCTCCATGGCGCCCGGCCTTCCCTTAGATGAACGCGTCCTGGTCACCTCGCTACAAGGCTTGGTAAATCGCCGCCAACCCGAAATCTACTTCGTCCAGGATGAAACCGATGCCCACTGGCTCAGGTACTACGGCGAGCGTTACGGCATCGGCCACGATTCACTTGATAATACCGACCGCTTGCTCGAATCCTTCGCGGAACGCGCCTCCGGCTACGTGGTCTACGACGACGCCATGCTGGACTCCGCCAACGTGGCCGTATCCATGTCCGGCGTCTGGAGCGTGCTCCCCGTGTCGCAACGTCTCGTTCCGCGCATGCGGGACATGGGTCTCAAAGAACTCGACAATTTAACCGGACGCTGGGAGAACCGCTATCAAGCCTATCGATGGGCGCTGGACCACGTCTTCCCGTATTGCAGTCCCAACCTGCTCGGCGCGGTCTGCGTGGATTTGCCCCACTGGCCCAGCGACTCCAACTACCACTACGACTACCTCGCGGCTCAGCGCATGTTCACCTTCGATCTTTCGGCGCGCGTGCGCGACCGCGAAGACGTTGCGCTCTTCCACGAGATCTGCGAACGCACGGAAGGCTTCGGTTGCATTATGGGCTGGCGCTGCACGCGCTGTCCCGAGCACGAGTTCGTGGCACTCGCCGCGCGCCACAACCTCGGCGTGCTGTGCTGCCTCTCCACGCGCAACCTCACGGTTCACGCTGCGATACCCCAGGCGGATGAGCCTTACGAACAAAAACACCGCACGCCGGAGCGAGCGCGCAACGCGGAAGACAAGGTCTATATCTCCTTCATCAACACCGACGGCGACGCCACGTGGAGCATGTTGCAGGTCCACTCCGGCCGCGCATTCGACCCCGAGTACGGCACACTCCCGTATTCCTGGGGCATCCTGCCCTACGCATGGGATCTGATGCCCGGCGTCCTCCGGTATATGTACGAGACGAAGACGCGGAACGACTACTTCTTCGCCGCTTCGGCGGGCGCGTTGTACACCTACCCACACCTGCTGCCAGACCCGCGCGCCTACCTCGAACTCACGCGCCATTACATGGACAAGACCGGAGTGAACATCCCCTACTTCACGAACTGGGATGACGACCACTGGTGGCAGGAAGTCGAGTTGCCCAGCTTCGTCGATCTTGCGCGCGAAGAGTTGCCCGATGCCCTCGGCTTCGTGCGCGGCATGGGCGAGTCGGCGTTTGAACGGCACTTCCTCGACGGCGGCGCGCCGTACATCTACTGCGGCGAAGGTATTCATCGCGATTCCGACGTCTATCAGACCTTGAAAGACTTCATCGATGCGAACCCCATCCGGCCCCTCTTCATCTGTTGCATCAACAATCACACGGTGAAACTCGACCAATACACAAACGCGATCTCCCGGTTGGCATCCGAAGTAGAACTCGTCAATCTCGATGAGCTCATGTCCATGATTCGCGCCGCGCGCGCGAACGGACAAATTCCATCTGACGATCTCTACCCCGACAAATCCGCGCTCGCCGAATTGCTCCGTTCCGAGGCACGAAGCGGATGGGAGAGCCTCTGCGAAGGAATCCTCCAGCGGGCCGAGCGCGCGCGTCTGACGGAGCAAGAATTCGTCGCGCAGAACAACGATCCCGTCGTCGCCCTCATCCTGGAACGCTCATCCACGCCACCCGCCGACATCGTCGCCTTCGATGCCATCTATGATGCCATGTTCCTCACGCGCGCCGCCCTGAACCTGCGCGGCATCTACGTCAATGAGAAGGCCAAAGGCGTTCGCGATTTCCTCGAGACCTTCCGCGACGTACCCGATGCGGGCCTCATCCGCGAACTCTGGGAACTCTGGCTCCACTGGCACGAGACTCCCATGACGTATGACCGGGCCTGTGGGTATGCCGTACGGGTGGGTGAACTCACGCGCGTGCTCTCAGACACGTTGGGTGCGTGATGGCGCGAGAGCTTGGTTCAGCGAATTCTCAGGCGCTATCGGTCTGGGCCGCCCCAGTTGGTTGCTCATCCTGCTGGAGCGCTTGTGCCGCCTTCAGGTGAACCGTTCGTAAACACGTCGGCAAGAGGATCGTGATGGGCGCAGACAACAAGGTGCCAAATCCAAGCGCGATCGCCATCGGCACGAGGAACCTTGCCTGGCTCGACGTTTCAAAAATCATCGGCGCGAGACCCGCGAAGGTCGTCAACGATGTCAGCAGAATCGGCCGGAAGCGCCTGCGGCCCGCCGCCACGACCGCCTCTTCGACCGTAATGTGACGCTTCATCATCAGGTAGTTGATTTCCTGGTTGAGCACGAGCCCGCCATTCACGACAAGCCCCGAAAGGGCAATCATCCCAAACACGCTAACAATGGAGAGGTCGTAGCCGAGGATGATGTGCCCCAACAACGCCGCTCCCGCACCGAAGGGGATGGTCATCATGACAATGAGCGCCTGTACGTAGCTGCGGAACAAGGCGGCAAGCAAGGCAAACGTGACCAGCATGGCGATGGCCAGGCCCGTCTTGAGTTCGTCCATCGCGCGGCTTTCTTCGCGCTGCCGGCCGCTGAATTCGTACGTGAGTCCGTGAAAATCGGTCTCGAGCTGCGGCAGGATCTCCGATTCCAGCCCCGCGCGGATCTCATTGATGTTGGCGATCTCCGGAATCGTGTTACACGTCACGTTGATGATTCGCTGGCCGTCAACGCGATTGATCTCCGTGAACGACCGCGACGTGTGAAGCCGCGCCACCTGTCCCAAGGGGGCTTCCGCTCCCGATGGCGTGCGAATCATCAGGTCTTCCACGTTCGCCAACGACCTCCGCTCGCCCGACGGGAGCCGAACCATTACCTTGACCTCATGTCGGCCCCGCTGAAATCGCATCGCCTCCGCGCCGTAAAAGGCATGGCGCACCTGCCGCCCCACATACTCCGGCGTAAGCCCGAGCGAACGGCCTTCCTCCGTCAGATCCACCTCCAGTTGCAGTTTCCCCGAGCTGAATCCGTCTTTGATATCGGAAACACCGTTGAACGTGGCAAGCTGCGCCGCCAACACGGTCGCCGCTTTTTCCAAGGTGTCCCGATTGGAATGGGAAAGCTCCACGGTGAGTCCCGCGCCGCTTCCCGGACCTTCCTCCCATTCGTAGTAGAGGGATTTCAAGCCCGCGACGACGCCAACCTCTTCCCGCCAGAGTTCCGCGAACTCGCCTTCCGTGAAGTTGCGTTCGTCCGCCGGCACGAGATAAAAATTCACATCGGCCCAGTTCTCGCCGCGGCGTCCCACTACGTTCATCCGCCCCGAAAGCACCTTGTCACGGCCACCCATTCGGTCCGCGGCCCGAAGCCCCGCTTCTTCGACATGGTTTGCGATTCGGACGGTATCCGCGAACGCCGAGCCCACGGGGGTTTGCACTTCCGCGTCAACCCGCAATCCGGTAATCACCGGGGTGAACGTATAGTGCATGCGCCCGCTGAAATACCACGCCAGGATCACCGCGAGCCCGCCAAACATGAGGCTTAAGGTAAGTATCCGCCAATGCACCGCCTGCCGCAGGAGGGGAACGACGACGAAGTCGGTGAAGGACTCAAACAAATTCGAGACCCGCCGTTGGCCGCGACTTAGCAGCGCGTTCAGGCCGCGTTCCCTTCCCGATTCCCGGCCGTGACCCAAGTGGGCAGGAAGAATGAACAACGCCTCAACGAGCGACACCACGAAGACCGCAATCACCACGGCCGGCAAGGGCGCAAAGAAGCGTCCATTCTCCCCCGGTACGAACATGAGCGGCACAAACGCAATGATGTTCGTCAACACCGCGAAAATGACCGGCACGATCATCTGGCGGCTGCCTTCAATGGCCGCTTGAAGTCGCCGCTGCCCCGATTGGATGTTGTGAAACACATTCTCGCCCACGATCACAGCGTCGTCCACCACAATGCCGAGCGTGATAATGAAGGCGAAGAGCGAGATCATATTGATGCTCGCCCCCAGGAAGGGAAGCAGCAGCAGCGCCCCCGCAATCGTAGTCGGAATTCCAACCGCCACCCAGAATGCGAGGCGGGGCTCCAGGAACAACCCCAACACGCACAGCACCAACAACAGCCCAATCCCGCCGTTCTTCACCAAAAGATACAGCCGGTCCCGGTACTGCTCCGCGTAGTCGCGCAGGATTCGCACGCCCACGCCCGGCGGTAGATCCTTCTCCAGTTCCGCGAGGTAGGCGTTCACCGCTTCCGCGATCTCGAGCGGTTTGCCATCGCCCGTCTCGTAGATGCTCAGAAAGATCCCGTTGCCGCCGTTGAACCGGTTCAGCAGCGGCCGGTCCTCAAATCCGTCACGAATTGTTGCCACATCCCGTACGCGAATGTCCGTTCCCGAATCGTCCGAGAGGAGCACGATGTCGCTGTACTCGCTGGCGAAATCCCGCCGCTCTCGCGTGCTCAACAATACTTCGCCCGCGGACGTCTGCACGCCCCCCGCCGGCACGTCTCGCGCGGACTCGTTGATCGTCTCGGCAACTTCGCCCAAGGTGAGCCCGAGTGAACGGAGTTTCGCCTGCGGTATCTCGATGTGGATTTCGGGGTCCCGCTCCATGCGAACTTCCACGTGACTCACCGCCGGAAGCGCAAGCAAATCCCGCCGGATTCGCTCCGACAGGTCAAATATCTGGCGTTCCGTAAGCGGACCGTACACCACCATCCACATGACGCTGGACTGCTCCTGCTGCAAACCCAGCGTCGGCCGTTCGGCGTCGTCCGGAAAAAAACTGATGCTGTCGACCGCATTGTTGATGTCTTGCAGCGCGCGATTGGGATCCACCCCTTCGATCAATTCCACCTGAATCTGTGCGCGCCCTTCACTCGCCGTCGCGACGACCCGCTCAACCACGTCGAGGTCGAGAATCTCCTCTTCGATCGGAAGAATCAGTCCGTCTTCGACTTCCTCGGGCGGTGAGCCGGGATACGATACCGAGATATCCACGATATCCAACTGGAAACTGGGGTAGACCTCCTGCTTGATGGTGAATGCCGTCGCAAGCCCCCCCAGAAGCAGCACCATCATGATGATGTTCGACGCGACATGATTGAGCGTCATCCATCGGATGATCGCGAACAATCCTCCGCCCGAACCGGAGTCGTTCTCCTGGTCCACAGCGAGATTCTGTTGATCCGGTGCCGTCATGAAACGGTGGTTTCCAGTTCCTGTTTTTCTTCTTCAGTCACTTCGGCGGGCACGCGCACCTTCATCCCTGGCACAAGATCTTCGATCGGCGAAACAATGATTTGATCGTCGCTTTGGAACACGTCCTCGATGACGACCGTCTCACCTTCCCGCCAAAGCTCGATGCCCTCGCGAACCGCCACGCGGTGCTCGGAGTCCATCACCCAGATCTCTCCGTTCTCCCGGACCCCTTCCCGCGGCACCGTGACCCCATGTTCCAACGTGCCCGCGTCCAGCAGCGCGCGCACGTAGCTATTAAGCACCAGCGGCGTGTGCCCGGCGACGTCCCCATCGCGATCCATCGGATCCGCGACTTCCAGGAGCAACTGAGCCATCTTCCCGGAACTGACCTCGCCGAGGTGCCGCACTAACCGCGCAGGCACGCCTAGCGTTTCGTCGTCCTTGGTCAGATCGCTGTACACGCGAACCTTGCCGGTCTGACTCTCTGCGGATTCAAGCAGTGCCCCTAACCGATCCATCGAAACAGACACTTGAACCCAGAAAGTGTCCGCGCCGGCCAACATCGCAATGGGCGACCCCGGCGATACGTATTGCCCTTCATCGGCGAACTCGCGCAACACCAGGGAGTCGAACGGCGCGCGAATCTCCGTTCGTCGCAAATCCAATTCAGCCTGTTTTACTGCGCTGGTGGCCGATGCGATCTGCGCTTCGGCCTGGCGCAGTTGCGGCTCGCGCAACGCCAGCGATTTTCCCATCTCCGCGTTGGGCAGGTCCTTCCCAAACAATTCCCACTCGCGTTCGGCCACCATCTGCCGGCCCTTCTCGACTTCCAGTGCCGCTTCCGCTTCGGCCAGCGCGCCCTGCGCGCGATCGAGAGCAAGCTCGAACTCTTCGGGATCGATACGAAGAAGGACGTCGCCTTCCGGAATGATTCCGCCCGGCTCCAGCGCCTCATGAATCTCCGTGACGCGCCCCGACACTTCCGGATAGATTTCCACCTCGCGCGCGGGAAGCACGGTGCCAAACGCTTCAACCGTTCTCGGGACCGCTCCGCGATCCACGGGGATGGCTTCCACCACCGGAGCCAGGCGTTCCTCCGCAGTACGCTCAACCTGCGGCGCGGTGGCAAACAACATGACGACCGCTCCGGCGCACGCGCCGAGCACGGCCATCGGCAGAAGGATCGCGATCGCTTTCATGAACCAGTACTTCATTCGAAATTTGCCTCACCTTCGGCCACGGCGTCACCAGGTGCGGCCAGACAAACCGCGCGCACATGGCTACGCCCATAATTAAACACCGTTTCCGGCTGCCGGGTTCCCACTCTCCGGACGCTCATTCGCGGTTTGCACAGACCCCCCTTCCGCAGGCACGGTCCCGCCGATGGCCCGGTTGATCTCGATGCGCAGCGAAACCAACGCGCGCCGCTCGGTCAAAAGTTCCCGCTGCACGTCCTGCAATTCCTGAATGGCCGTTAGTACCGGAAGGTAGTCCGTCACGCCAAGACCGTACCGGACCCGCGTTTCGTTCAGCGTCTGTAGCAGAATCGCTTCCCGCGCCGCCAGCGCTTCAATCAGGTCGCGCTGCCGCGCTTCGCGCCAAAGCGCGGACTCTACTTCTTCAATCGCAAGCAGGTACCCGTACGTATACTCCAGCAGAGCCTCGCGAAAACCGGAACGCGCCTCGTCCACGGCCGCCTTGCGAAGGCCCCAGTCCAGCAACGGTTGGAAAAGTCCCGCCGCGCCGGTCGCCGTCAAGGTCGAAGCGAGCGATGTGTCGCCGTACTCCAGCGCCCCCGTTAACGTCAGTCGCGGCAAACGCTCCGCGATCGCGGACGCGATCCGGTAATCCGCCGCAACGACCCTTCGCCGCAACGCGCGAAGGTCTGGACGATTCTGCAGCAGCGTCACCGGCACGCCGACGGACGGCAGGGCGGTCTCACGCGGGAGAATGGGCTCCGCCTCCGGTGTCCGGTCAGCGCCATCCGGCGCGACACCGAGTAACACGTCCAACCGGTTTTCGAAGATCCGCAATTCGGAATGAACGATTGGAACTTCCGCGTCAATCTCCGCAAGTTGGCCCTTCTGCTGAAGCACGTCCACCACTGACGCAGAACCTTGGAGGAACCGAAGTTCAATCAGCTCCAGGAGCGTTTCGGCCGATTCGCGCTGTTCGAGCAGCAACTCGTACTGCAGCCGCTGTTCGACCGCGAGATAATAAGCCTCGGCAACCTGACTCGTCAGGATGAGACGAAGCGCCTCGTAGTCCTCGATCGCCGCCGCATACTCTTCCGCCTGGGCCCGCGCGGCGGACCGCAACCGTCCCCACACGTCGGCTTCCCAACTCAACGACAAGCCCGACGTAAACTCCGTTTCGTAATCCTCGACCCATCCTTTCGGCGGCCCCGTCGATTCCTGCCGCCGCAAGTCCGGAAGATTTTCCCGGCCGCCGCCACCCTCGCCGTTTCCATTTCCGCCGCCGCCCCCGCCGCCTGCCAACGACGAGATCGCATCGCGATACGCTTCGACGGAGGACAGGAATTCGTTGAAGGATTCCACCGCATCGTCGACCTTCTCCGCCGTCCCGATGCCGTCGTCTTTCAACCGCGACCGTTCCCACGTGCGCGCCACGTCGGCGGTCGCATCCACCTGTGGCTTGCGGACGGCCTTGGCCTGGCGCAACAGCGCTTCCGCGCGATCGATCCGCTCCAGCGCCTGGGCCACCGTGACGTTCTGCGCGAGCGCGGTATCGATAAGTTGATTCAACGTCGGATCGGAGAACGCCAGCCACCACGCTTCGAGCGGTTCTTCGGGGGCAGGTGGTTCCACACTGTAGGTTTCCGGCGCTTCCACAAGGGGGACGGGCGCCGGGTCCACCTGATGCCGCGCGCATGACGTCACGGCGAGCAAGGCAATACAACCCACGGCGCACGCAAAGCGGGGGATTGATCTGAGATTCCAGCAACGCAAGGCGAGACCTTTTCGACTTCGGGCCGATCGTAACCAATGACAGACCCCCGGGCGGGAGTCGTGCCAAGGGAATAGCCTACGGAAAACGCCCGCCGAATTCTAGCCCGCCATCCCCAGAATCTCCCCGTCACTGGGCGAGATTGGACTGCTCCGCCAGCTTCCACGTCGCGCCCCGATCCGGCGTGAACATCAACGCCCGCCGGTCGCCGCGGTGATCGTTGCGGTAGAACCAGAACGTCGACCAATAGTCATACGACAGAAACGGACTGCCCTTTCGGTCGATCGTGAGACGGTGATAAAACACGCTGTATTCAGAAAACGCCGCGATGATGAGCGGTTCCGGCGCGGACCACGGCTTGCCCTTCTCTTTCCGCATGTACGACAATGTGGCGTAACTGCTCGCGGGGAAGTACGTCGTATCCGTGCGCCACAAGCGAAACACCGCGTGTAACGTGTCTTCCTTGTCGCATACCAATCCGATGTAGGTCTGCCGCAAATCTTCGCCCAGGTCTTCCGCCTCGGTGAACCCGCCGCTCGCGTCGTTCGGCACAAGGGAACGCGCATACCGGAAGGTCCGGCCATGCGTGCCGACCAGCACGTGCAGATACCCTTCGCTGTCCATCGTGATGGACGGTGTGTTGTGCACGTCGTTCGCCGGTGGGCCGTAGCCCACGAGCACCGGGTCGGACAAAGCCTGCGCCACCCGGTCGTACGTCGCCACGAAGGTCGGCACGCCCGGCACGTCCTTCTCCGGCTCCGTCGCCTCGGCCCATACCACGTGCACCTTGTCGTCGCGCGATACGATGGTCGACGGAATTCCCGAATGCGCGGAAAGCCCAATGCAAAGTCGCGACACTCGAATCGGGTCGCCAACAACAATCGTCCCGTCTTCGGACTTCGACGGAACAAACAGATCCAGGTCGTTCACGCGCCGCCAGAACACGTTCGGGTCGCGCTCGGTTAAGGTCACCCGAACAAATGGGGGAGGCCCCGCGGGTTGGTTGTGACCGGAGAACTGTTCGATATCGAAGCCGCCGCTTCCCGGTATGGCATAGGCAGCGAAACGTTTGCCGCCGTCATCCGAGTGGAGGTACGTGGACCGGCCGCCCTGAGACGCGATCAGGTAGTACCCGTTCTCCGCGTCAAACGCGACTTTGGAAGTGAGCGGCCGGATCGGCGCGGCTTCTCCCCCCGCGGTTGTTGCTTGTGTCGTCTCTTTCCACACGCCGTCACGGAGAACGAAGACTCCCGAGTCCGAACTGATTGCCGGCCGGTTCTTCATATCAAAGTACGGCTGGTTCGTCAGCGGATACTCCGGAAGATATCCGAACTGCGCATTCTCGTGCGCGTACGGACGTAGCACCAGCGGCATATCGAGCGGCTCCGACGCAGGCGCCGTCCCCGGGCGAACCTGCACGGTGGAGTAAGTGCTGAACGAGGAATCCTCTGCCGTAGCGCGCAGGTGAAACTCGCCAGGCGCATTCGGCACTTGGAACTCAACACGAACCCCGCGCGACTCCTTCGGCTCCAATCGCATGTCTTTCTCAGAAACCGATACATCCATCGCCTGTCCGTCCGCCATTTCCACGTTCAGGGAAACGGATTGTGGCTTCAGTCCGTTGTTGTGAACGGTGAACTCCAACGACCGCGCAATCCCCGATTCTCCATAGACCGTGCGGTGATACGGCGTCAGCAACCAACGATTTTCCGAAAACGGAAACCACGATTCGGCATTCGGCGACCACAGGGAGAGATTCTCGAAATCGTCGTCCTGCGCCCAGCGCGTGAGCCCATCGATCTGCACCGTTCCCTGGAACGATGGAAACTGCAGTCGCCATGGAATGCGCTCGCGCGTATCGGATTCCGTAACCGTGTGGCTCGCGGCGCCGTCCACGACAGGAATTTCCGCAATCACCCCGCCCTCGGAATCGGTCAAGTTCAATACCTCGGTCGCGTCGCCTAGTCCAGTGGCCTCGATCGCGAATTCCCCCCGCCGCGGTTGGAAACAGATCTCGCCCGATTCCCCCGGCGACGCAAGCACGGTCGGTTCTTCATGCGGCGCATCGCGATGCCCGCGCGACGTTTCGATCAAGTACTTCGGACAATTCGTCCGAATCCCGCAAACAAACTCCTCGCCGTAGCGATCCTCCGTCACCGTGATGTTCAGCCCATAGACGCCCTTGCGCGTTACGTCGGTTGAAAGACGCACCCGTTGCACCGGCCCCGCGCCTTTCTCCACACCATCATCGGGAATGAACTCCTCCGCGATCACCTCGCGTTCCGGACCAAACAGAATCGCCCGCAGATGCGTCTCACGCCCCCGCCGGTTCAAATCCTGCTTCTCCACCTCCACCCAAAACTCGCCCGGCTCCACGAGAAAATACGCCCCGCCCACACCCTGCGTCTGCACCTCGGACCGCCACGCCCCGGCTTCCTCAGCATCTGATACCCACACCGCAACGCACAGGTACAGAGCCGCGAAAACGACAAACCGACGCCCCATCGACACACAATCACCTTGGCTACCCATCACCGCATCGCCCTCTCAACAATTCGTGCCCCAGGCCAATCCGCCATCCGCGATATTCTGTTGTCCCTTCCTGCTCTGCTGCCCCTTCCTGCTCTGCTGTCTCTGCGGTCGCTGTTGTCCCTGCTGTCCCTGTAGTCCCTTGCGTCCCTGTAGTCCCTTGCGTCCCTGTAGTCCCTTGCG
>BTVY01000058.1:30120-35100 GCA_045863335.1 Candidatus Hydrogenedentota bacterium
CCTGTAGTCCCTTGCGTCCCTGTAGTCCCTTGCGTCCCTGTAGTCCCTTGCGTCCCTGTAGTCCCTTGCGTCCATATCGTCGATATCGTCTATATCGTCCAGAGCCCCCGTCCAATCCGTTCCCCCTTCGAAGGGGGATCAAGGGGGATGTTCCTAAAAGAAGCTCCCGATACTACGCCCGTTTTCCGCAGCCAAACCCCATCACTCCGCAGGCCGAAAGACATGCGCCGGTACCAACGAAAGCAGCGGAGACACCCCTTCGATCCGAAGCCCCGCATCCTCCAACGTACCCTCATCGGCCTTCACCAGCGCCAGCGACCACATCCCACCGGCGCCTTCCTTCGGCGCAATCTTCAACTCTGCACGCGACTCGCTCGTCGTCGTCTGCACCGTCCCCGCCAACGATTCATCCGGCGCATACACGTTCAATCGCACCGTCTCCGCGCCTCCGCCGCGCACGCGCAGGGAGAACGCGCCAGCATCTTCCCCGACATAAAAGTAAAGACGCTCCGCGCCGTGAATCGTGCCCATATACTCGCCCGCGTGAAACGCGATCGGTACATTCGCGCGTGCGATCGCATACGCGCACCCACCGGAAGACATACCGAGGAAGAAGACGCCGTCCTTATCCGGCGTAAACCGGATCGTCCCCGATTGCCCGTGCTCGATCACACCGGAGTCGATCTTTTCAAAACTCGGCGCACGTAATTCCCACGTGAAGGGGTCGGTGTTTTGGCCGATTTGAATATCCCGCACGTCGATCGCCACTTCGGTGCCTGCCTTGCACGCTAACACGGCCAGATTCGCTCCGCGGAATCTCGACGCCGGAAAATCAACCGCCTTCCCAATCGCGTCCGCATCGGCGAATCCGGTCGTCCCGATGCGCTGCAGCAGTTCGGCCACGAATCCCTCATCCGTCTGCCGCGGTTCATGCTGCGCCTCGAACCGTCCCTCCGCAATCGCGCGATTCGCCCACGAAAACCAGTGAAAGTAGTCCCCGTGCGTTGTCGTGTACTTCGGCCCTTCATAAAAGATCCAATACCCGTCCGTCACTTCCGAGATCATGACCGCATTCTTCCCGCAGAACTCCGGGTCCGCGCCGCGCACAACCGGATCGATGCCGCCCGAATACAAATACGGCACGCCCATCCCTGCGGGAATCTGCTTGTATTGCTCCAGCTTCGCGCGATTCGCTTTCAACGCCTCTTGCTCCGGCAGAAATGCCGACGGCCGCCCGTAAGTCGTCTGGTCCGCGATCACCATCGGCGCCGCCTCCGACGTCAATTCATAATAGGCCGCTTCCTGCAGGAACCGCGTGCCCGGCACCGGGTAAAGCCAGAACTGAAACTTCGGATCAAGCGCGTCAACCGCCTCCCGCAAAGCCCGGCAGCGCTCCCGCCAATGCGCGATCTGAAACGCCTCAAACCGTTCGTGCAGATTCTGCTCCCGGAGCCACGGCTCTCGTTCCGCCGTCGCCAACTCCGGAATCTCGACACCCTCCGCCTCGGCGAACGTATCCAGGATCAGCCGGTCGTAGGAAAGTGAATACAAGTTCCCTTGCTTGCCCTCCGCATAGTTCTCGTAATCGAGAAACACGCCAATGAGGTGATCGTTCTTCGCGCTCATCTCGGCATAGGCAACAATGTACTTCGTCATCCACTCCCACAACTCATCCGAATTCGGACTCCACAGCGGCTGCTCGACGCCGTTCGCCCACACCACCCGCTTCCCGTCAGCCTTGGGATCGTCCATCGCCACCGCGAGCGTCCCCCGCATCCACGGCAGATGAAAGATGCCATTTTTCTCGCACCACGCCGTCACATTCGCGACCGCCTCAAGGTTGTCGAACCCTATGCGCGGCGAGTAGATGTTGAACCCCGCCTCCGCCGCCTCGCGGATCATCCACTCCTCGGCAACCCACCCCTTGTGCGCCTGCATGACCTTGTCCACGACGCACGTGAACTTCACGGTGCGCCCCAGATCTTCGCGCTTCAGTGGATTCGCCCAATACGGCTCCTGACCCAAACCCTGCGGCCCGAAAGCGCACAGAATGATAAGAGCGGCAAGATGTTTCATTGGTTGCTCCCCCAAGATGTGACGAAGTCGATGCATTGAGGCATATTGGGACGCAATCGCATGTTATGTCAATCCCGTGCGGTGGCGTCGTTTCGCGCAAGTCGCCATCGGAAGTTCTTGCAGTTCCGCTCGAAATGAACGCAGCGTCAAGGCGCTTGCCGACCCATCTGTTGGTGGAGCGTAGATCGGACTTTCAGCCCTTCATCGTGAGGGGTCCCCGTTTTCATGGGGCGTTGCCCCATGCTGGTATAGAGCGCGCCGTTGGCGCAAACGTCATTTCGCTCATGTCAAAAACGAAACCTTCTTGAGGGCCAACGGCCCGTTCAATACCAGCCTGGGCCGCAGGCCCAGGAATGGGAGTTTCTTTTGTCCATAGGGCTGAAAGCCCGACCCATGGTGCCTACAGAAATTGGTCAAGTCATTGAACTATATTGCAGTTATCGGAGTGCATGTCCGGTATTGCCAGAACTGCAAGGGTGATTTTGGGGGATGTTCCCTCCGATGGCTCAAAACACATCGAACGGATTTCGAGTTCATCATGCGTGCATCATGCGTGCTCTTGAAACTCGGAAACCCGGTTCTTACGATACGCGGAGGCCCCGTCGCCGCGCTTCAACGTTGCGCGTGTAAGGTATTAAAAGGTAGGTGTAAAAATGACAGACTTCAACAAGGTTTTGAACCAATTGCTCCAGAACGGCGCCGCTTCAAGTTTCGCCGGAGGACTCGCGGGTGGACTCGCCGGATCCATGCTGTCCGGGAAGTCGGGCCGCAAGCTCGGAAAGAAGGCCCTGAAGCTCGGCGGGATGGCTGCCATTGCCGCCCTCGCATACACCGCCTACAAGAAGTACAGCGGAGGCGGCGCCGCGCTGCCCTCGTCCGGCGATTCGCAGCAGCCCTTGCTGTACGCGCCGGAAGGCAGCTCGTTCATGCCGCCTCCGGGCAACGCGTCGGCCCGCGCGGATCTGAGTCAGACGCTGGTCCGCGCCATGATCGCCGCCGCACGCGCGGACAAGAAACTCGATTCCGAAGAAAGTCAGGCCATCTTTGGACGCATCGAATCCCTCGATGTTTCCCCGGAAGAGAAGTCGGCCCTCATCGAAGAGATGAATCATCCGGTGGATATGGATGGCATCGTGCGCGCCGCAACCTCGCCCGAGGTCGCCGCCGAGATCTATACCGCCTCGCTGCTCGCGATTGACGTGGACCACCCGGCGGAAAGTTCGTACTTGTCCATGCTGGCCGCGCGCCTGAAGTTGCCCCGCGAATTGGTCGAGGAACTTCACCGCCAGGTGGAAGGGCAACAAGAAGCCTCGTTTTGATCGATGTGCCGGCAACCGCCAGGCGGGCTGCGCAAGAGGGGAGAGGGATCACATGGAGCGACGTCAATTCTTGATAACGGCAGCCGGCATCGGTGCGGGTGCGTGGTCCCTACCCGCGTGGAACGCCTTGGCGCAAGCGCCGAGCAAACCCAACATTCTCTTCATTCTCGCTGACGACCTGGGCTGGGCCGACCTCGGATGCTACGGCAACACCTACCACGAAACGCCGAACATCGATCGCCTCGCGTCGCAAGGCATGCGCTTCACCGACGCCTACGCGGCCTGTCCCGTGTGCTCGCCAACACGCGCCAGTCTCATGTCGGGACAATACCCCGCGCACGTCGGCGTCACGGATTTTATTACAGGCCATTGGCGTCCCTACGAGAAAGTCCTCGCTCCGATCAACCGCACCCAGTATCTGCCCGAAGAAGTCGTGACCTTCGCCGAGGCCCTCGAACCCGCCGGCTACGTCTGCGGTTCCTTCGGCAAATGGCATCTCGGCGAGCCCAAAATCATGCCCGGCATGCAGGGATTCAAGGAATCCGTCGTGACCACGGGTTGGGCGCACTTCGGCAACCGCTCCATTCCGGACATCCAGATCCCCAAGGACAAGCATCTCACCGAAGTGCTCGCCGACAAGGGCATCGAGTTCATGCGCGCGTACCAGGACCAGCCATTCTGTCTATACCTGTCCCATTTCGCCGTGCATATCCCCCTCGAAGCGCGACAGGAGACCATCCACAAGTACGCGAACAAACCCGAGCAGAACGAAGAAGTCTGCAATCCCGTCTACGCCGCCATGCTCGAGCATCTCGACGCCAGCGTGGGCCGTCTGTTGGACGAACTGGACGCCCTCGGTATCGCGGACAACACCATCGTCTTCTTCTATTCCGACAACGGCGGCTTGCACCAGATGTACACCGGCCAGGGTCCCATCGTCACCAGCAACGCGCCCTTGCGCGGAGAGAAGGGCACCCTCTACGAAGGCGGCATTCGCGAACCCCTCATCGTGCGTTGGCCAGGCCGCATCGCGCCCGGCAGCGAATGCCACGAGATCGTGTCTACGCCAGACTTCTATCCGACCTTCCTCGAATTCGCGGCCGCGGACAAACCGTCCGGCGCGGCGCTCGACGGCGAGAGTCTCGCGCCCTTGTTGAATCAAACCGGCGGTCTCCAACGCGACGCCGTCTACTGGCACTATCCCCATTACCACCATTCAACCCCCGCCGGCGCGATTCGCGAAGGCGACTGGAAACTCATCGAGTTCTACGAAGACGGCCATCTCGAACTCTACAACCTCCGCAGCGACATCGGCGAACAGACCAATCTCGCGTCCCAGTTCCCCGAGCGAGCGGAAGCCCTCCGCGCCAAGCTCGCCGCGTGGCGCGATTCCGTCGGCGCCGAAATGCCAACGCCCAATCCCGACTACGATCCCGCCCGCGCCCACGAGTGGGGAAAACACCCCAGCCGAGGCTGATCGGTGCGGTAACATTTCCTACTACCCTCTCTATCGCTATCGGTATCGGTATCGCTATCGGTATCGGTATCGGTATCGCTATCGGTATCGGTATCGGTATCGGTATCG
>BTVY01000059.1:0-34353 GCA_045863335.1 Candidatus Hydrogenedentota bacterium
AGCCTCGCAATGCTTTACAACGTAACACCAGAATCTTAACCGGACACCAGTGATCCGCAATCCGAAATCCGCGATCCGCAATCGATAATTACACCGCACTCATGGCGGGTAGCAGGGCCACTTCTCCGGGGCGCAGATCCAAGACGAAGCCTCGCTTCGGGATCGTCTTGACGACGCCTGCGCGGTGGGGCGCGACTTCCTTGATGCCCGCCAGCAGCCTTCGTTTCTGGAAGTGCATCTGGTTCTGCTCGACGACAGTCTCGCCCCAGATTTCTTCGTAGATGGTGTCGTAGGGGATGCACTCGCCGGGCGATCCGGCCAGG
Source organism: Candidatus Hydrogenedentota bacterium (assembly GCA_045863335.1). Taxonomy (GTDB): domain Bacteria; phylum Hydrogenedentota; class Hydrogenedentia; order Hydrogenedentales; family SLHB01; genus JAHDWY01. Next base: position 324 of record BTVY01000059.1, read on the forward strand.
GCGCGGACCAGGCGGTACTGTTTGTCCTGGAGTTTGACCCGCTTGCCCTCCACGACGATCTCGTTCGGACGCCGGTCGTCGACGACAAGGACCGGCAGGGAGGGGGGTGGGTGTACCTCCCTGCCGGGCGGGTGTTCCTTGTCGTCGTGGTTCCGCAGCCCCCACGATTTGAGTTCATGGGCGGTAGCGGCCGGGACCCACTGGTCGAGTAGGTGGGTGGGGGCCCCGGCAAGGGCGGGTGGGGTATGGAGATCGTTGGTTTCCAGGGCGATGATCGCGCTACGGTCCAGTCCGGGCAAGCGGAGCCGGGCCAACGCGAGGCCCTCGTCACGTAATCCATGCTGTACACGCTCGGCGAGGCGGGTCAGGCGGTCAATAAAGTCGTCCTGAGCGCCAAAGGCCGTGGCAAGCGCGGCGGTTGCGTCAATGATCCATGACATTTGTTCTGCGGCGGACACAATCTGGCCGAGTAAGGTGTGGTACTTCTCTTCGATGTCGTATATCGATGACTCGTCAATCCAGTCCGAAAGGAATAAAGCGATCTTGATGGCCCGCACTTCTTCGAAGAAGGGCATCAAGGAACTGTTCCGGAGGCGGTTCAAGGGGACGTCGGCCTCGGAATCCTCATCCAGAGTAATCCGTTTCAGGACGCCCGGATAATCCGCGCGGTCGTATTCGCGAGAGGTCAGGGTCACCTGAAGCATACGCCCGTCAGCGGTCAAGGCGGCCGCGAGGATGAGGTCGAGGTCGCTCCAGATGCGCGTTTCCGATTCGTGGAGCCAGTGGGACAGTTCTTGGGCGGTGGCGATGGAGATGCCTTTCGAGGCGACCGCCTGGCCCAAGGGCGTCGCGCCGAGGCGACCGGACCCGTCGCGGGTGATCATGCCGGTGTCGATGGCGCGGTTGATGGCCGCGCGCACGCGGAACTCGGTTTCCTCCAGGGGGACCGACTCCGCCCAGATCCAGGTGCCGGTGAGGGTCTTCTCGAAAAAGGCGTGCAGCTCTTCCTCCGTCAGGCAGGAGCGCGACGCGACCAGCCGGAGCACGTGATTCTCCAGGGGCTCCTTTGCTAGGCGCGGCTCGACCTTTTCGCGTTCTCCGTCCACGTAGCGCCGCCAGAGGGTCGTTTCGTCGTAGGGCGTCACGCCGATGAGGATGGACCGGCCAAAGGGGATGCCCGAACCGTAGCGTCCCGCGCGGCCGCCCATGTTCTCGTATTCGGAGCGGAGGATGGGCGTTTTCCAGGGCATGCCGAATCGATTGTCGTACATCCATTTGTCCGCCGCGATGAAGACGTTCTGCGCGGGGAGGTTCATGCCGACCGCCAGCGTGCTCGTCGAGATGAGCGCCTTCACCTCACCGGAGCGGAAGGCCTCTTCCACGATCCGCCGTTCCTCGCCCGACAGGTCCGCGCTGTGAAAGGCCACGCCCGTCGACAGCGTGTCCATCAGGCTGTCGCGGCAATGAGTGGTTTGGAGTTTGCGCAGCGCCTCGATGGCCTTCTCCGCGGCAGGTTCGTGGACGCGCCCGGCCAGCAACTCGGCGCCGCGCCGCGCCTCGTGCTTCGCCTTCACGAAGACGAGACAACTCTCGCCCCGTTCGACGAAGGCGCAGAGGTTGTCCGTGAGGATCTCCCAACTCGAATCGGAATGGGCGCCGACGAGGGGCTCTTCGGCCTGGCTGTATTCGTTGTAGGTGCGGTATTTGAACACGCCCTCGTGCAACACGCCGAACCGCAATTCGACGGGCCGCCGTTCGTGCAGCGCCAGGTCGGCGTTCATCCACTGGGCCAGCTTGTCCGCGTGGCCGATGACGGCCGACAACCCGATCATGCGGCACTTCGTCTGGAGGATGCGCGTCAACAGCAGTTCCACCTGCGCTCCCCGGTCCGGGTCGGACAGGATTTCCAGTTCGTCCACGATGACCAGTTCGACCTCTTCCAACCGTTCCGGCCGCCGCACCAGCAACTGCGCCAGCTTCTCGTACACGACGACCGCAATCGAGAAGTTGCCCGATTCGAGGCGTCCATCAAACTCGCGCCGGTCCCGGGTCGAGATGATGACGTCGATACCGTAGGGCGTGTACTTCTCCTGGAAATCGACGAACTTCTCCTCGGCCAGCGCCTTCAGCGGGACCACGTAGATGACCTTCTTGCGCCGGAGGGCCGTCTGGATGGCCGCCATCTCGCCGATGAAGGTCTTCCCCGAACTCGTCGGGGCCTGAAACAGCAAGTTCCCGCCTTTAAACAGGTTATGACGTTTCACCGCCATCTCCTGCAACGGCAGCAACACCTCGCTTTCCCGTTTCTGCCACAAACAAATGATTTCCGGCGGAATGTCGTATCGAAGCAGCTCCGTCATTTTCATCGCGCAACGCCTCCAAGGGCTCTCGACGTCAAAGTACCCGCAACCCCGGCTCAGGGGCCCCGAACAGGCCACCGGGCATCACAAAGGGCAGTATACTGAAAAAAGATTCAGTTGTCAATAAGGGTGTTGTGCAAAGCAGCCGCGGGTTTCTTTCGTGACCGTTTTTGCCGCGAAGGAACGCAGAGAGCGCGAAAAAGGGGAAGGGGGAACTAGGTTTTGTTTATGTGGGAGTTGTCGTTGCCGGGGGTGAGGTCGTCTTCGATTTCGCCGATGTCGGCGAGGCAGAACCAGGCGAGGCGTTTGGAGCCGCAGCGGGGGCAGCGTTTGCGCCAGAGCGTCGTGATGGGGGAGATGGTGACGACGTCCCCGGCTTCCGCACAGTTCAGGCAGAATTGGCGCTCTCGGTTGATGTAGGAGCGGAAGCATTCGCGGATGCGTAGAAGCAGCGTTAACTTCGTGGGGTGATCTTTTGTGGACACGGATTTCATGTTTGCAGTGTATACCTGCGGCGGTTTTTGGAGCAATGGGTTGAGTTGAAGAGCAGGCTGGAAGCCTGCACCACAATTCCGTTGGTGAAGTGTTGGGGCAGGGACACACCGGTGAGGGCACCGGTGCCACACGGTTTTGAGGACGGGTCACTAGCACCGAAAATAGGAAACAGGCAGCGGGGACGGCAGGGACAACAGGACGCAAGGGACCTAAAGGACTTAAGGGACCTAAGGACTCAAAGGACCGAAAGGACGCCAAGGACGCAAGGGACGCAAGGGACCCAAAGGACGCCAAGGACGCAAGGGACCCAAAGGACGCAAAGGACGAAAGGGACGCACGGAATACTGGGACCAGTGACGACACTCGTATTCGGCAGAGACTTAAAATACGGAAGGCGCGGAGTCTGTTTGAGACTTCGCGCCTGCCGTCGGCAGCCCACTTTGTGGCGGATCTACCTGCCGCTAAACGTTGTTGGGAACTATCAGGCCGTCGTTTCGGGGATCACGTGCAGGTCCACGCGACGGTTGAGGGCCCGGCCGGAGGCGGTATCGTTGCTGGCGATGGGGTTTTGGGGTCCCATGCCTTCGGCGATGAGGCGGCTAGGCGCGATACCCGCCGCAATCAATTCGGAGCGTACGACGTTGGCGCGTTGTTGCGACAATTGCATGTTGTATTGGAGATCGCCTTCGCTGCTCGTATGGCCGCGAATGTAGGCAATGGAATCGGGGTAGTCGCGAAGCACCTGGGCGAGTTCGCGCACCTTCGTCATTCCTGCGGTCGAGAGGGCCGCGGAGCCTTGCTCAAAGAGGATCTCGGAAGGCACACGGACGAGCACGGCTTCGGACCGCGTCTCCACCGGTTCGGCCGCAGTTTCGCCGGGGGCCGTTGCTGGAGCGGGTTGTTGCAGGATCACCGTCTCTTCCTGAACTTCGAGGTCATCGATGCGCTCAAAGGCTTCCTTCTGCTTTTTCAGCATATGGCCTACGCCAGCGCCGATTGCGCCGCCGGCCACCGCGCCGATGAGTGCGCCGCGGAAGGGGTCGTCCTTATCGATGAGCGCGCCCGCGCCTCCGCCGAGCGCCGCGCCCGTCAGTGCGCCGGTGCCCGTGCGGTGTTCGCTCGCGGTCTGACACCCGGCGAAGGGGAACAGCGCCAGGCTCAGTGAGACGAGCAGGCCAATAGAGAATTTGTCTGCTTTCATGATTCGCTACCTCTCATGGTTTGCGCCGGCTCCGCGTGCGGCGAATGCCGCCACTCGCGATTGGGCCGGCACGAGAAGGCACAGTCATTCTTACCATGGAGGAGCAAATGGTGTGCCTGCGTGGAGGGCGGCGAATGGGGAGAATACCTCGAATTCCGAAGGGCGAGCGGTGGGTAGGTCGTATAGCAAACGCTCAGTGGCGGAAAGTTTTTATACGATGAGGTGCCGGTACACTAGGAAACATCCCCCTAAATCCCCCTTCGAAGGGGGACTTTAAACAGCGCGTTACGCAAGTCTCCGGGAGGGGACTTTAAACAGCGCGTTACGCAAGTCTCCGGGAGGGGACTTTAAACAGCGCGTTACGCAAGTCTCCGGGAGGGGATTTTGAACAGCGCGTTACGTAAGACCCCGGGAGGGGATTTTGAACAGCGCGTTACGCAAGTCTCCGGGAGGGGACTTTGAACAGCGCGTTACGTAAGACGCCGGGAGGGGACATGGAGTCTCTCTGATGGGGCTGCTCTGGGTTCACGCCGTTAGCGATGGTTCCAATAGGCCGGGAGGTTGGGTTTGGTGTCGAGGAGGATTTCGCGGATGGCTCGGCTGGTGTAGTTGGTGAGATGGAGGTAGTCGGCGGTGTCGATCTTGGCGGTGAGGATGTCCCAGAGGCGTTGGTAGATGTAGTCCTTGGCTGCGTCGGGGAGGCCGTCGAATTGTTCGGAGTAGATGAGGTAACTGAGGGGATAGGTGAAGAGGCGCGATTCGAGATCGAGTTCACGCAAGGAGCGTCCCTGGCGGTCGACGGGGCCTTGGGAGGCAAAAATTTCGGCAAATCCGGAGGTGCCTTGAATGGGGTCCCTTAACTCCGGTTCGCCGACGAAGAGCATGTAATCCACCAGCTTGTCGCACACGCTGGCGATGCGGTGTTGCGCGCTTTCGCTGAGGGTTTCCGGGTCGCGTTGGAGGGCTTCATCCATGACCGCTTCGTCGCGCAGGGCGAGGCGCGTTTCGAAATCGGCGCGGGTGATCAGGTTGTGCATGTGGGCTTGGTGTTCGAGCACCATCAACGCGACGATGTCGCTGTGGGCGGTGAGGTAGCCATCGGCGCGGACGTGTGGGGGAAGTGCGGGTTGGTTGGCGCCGAATTCCATATCGAGGTCGGCACCGTGTTCGGTCTTCGTGGCGATGACGTTGCCCATGTGGCGCGCGCCGCCGTGGGTGCCGGTCACGTACCAGCCGCCCCAGCGTTCTTCGAAGAGGCTTTCGTGGGTGGTCACGTGGGACCCGGCGCGCACGATGGGGAATCCGTCCGCGTCGGGATATACGGAACGGACCATGTGGCCGGGGTAGTCGCGCGTGAAATTGCTCGCGTGACATTGGAGGCACTCGTGGCCTTTGCGGACGAATTCGGGTGTATCAGTTTTCTCTTGTGAGAGCGTGTAGAACACGGCGCCGAGGTTGGGGTCCGCGACGGACACCTCGATTACGCTGCCGTTCTGGACGGCGCCGATGTAGACATCGTCATTGAAGTAGATGGCGCGCGGTGTTTCCGGGCTGATGAGATCGCTCTGGAAACTCGTCTTTGAAAAGACGAGCATCTGTGATTCGACGGGGATGTCCAGTTTCGCCAGGATGGATCGGAGGTACCCAAACTGGGAGTCGTACTCCAGTGCCTCGCGGTCCTGGTTGATGGCAACCTGCAATCGGGAGACGGGGTTGTCCGGCGCGGTTTCGGTGTAGCGGATGGGATCGGCGTCGAATCGGTCCTGTGCCGTGGCCAGCGCGGGGGATAGAACAGCGAATGCCAAGGCAAGAACGAAGCGGGTCGTTGTCGTGGGGGAAATGGCGTTCATATAAAAAGTATAACCGCATGCGATTATATGTTCAAGTCCGGGTTGATGAATTTGTGGCAACTCTGGCGGGGTCTGCGGCCATTGTATAGGACATTCGCCTCTGATACCGTCTGGCGAAGTGTTTCACACGCAAGGAGTACTCCCCATGAAGCGAACTCTCTCCGTAGTTGTCTGCCTGGTTGCGGTCTCTGCTTCGGCCCTTGCCGCCGAGTGGGCGCCCTACCCGGCTAATCCCTTCAACATCGAACTCGACATTCCGGCGCCGACGGACTCGGCTGGCGGGATTGTGGTGTGGGACATCGACAACGACGGGCTCATGGATTATCTCGTCACGGTGCCGGGTCATGTCGCGGCGTATGCCCATGACGGGACGAAGCGTTGGATTCATCAGATCGACGTCCGGGTTGGCGGCTCCTCGGAGCGGGAAGGCCTGCCGGGACACAATGGTCCCGGTGTCACCGCAGGGGACATCGACGGCGACGGGGCGACGGAGGTCCTGTACTTTACGAACGACAATACGTTTCACGTCGTGAACGGGGCGGACGGTGTCGAAGAGTGGACGGCGCAGCCGCCGCATCCTGAGGGGACCGAGCGTTGGGAGCACCTGGCGATCGCCAATTTCCGCGGCGAAGGGGATCGGGATTTATTCATCCAGACGACGAACAAAGACGGGTACCGGGTCGGGCACCATATCGCCGCGTACCGTCTGGAAGATTTGCGTGACGGCAAGTACACGCCGATTTGGCAGCGCGCGGACTTTACGACCTGCGCCCACAATGGAGCGCGTCTTGCCGACCTGGACGGCGACGGCCGGGATGAAGTGCTCGGCGGGCAAGTGGTCAGCCCCGACGGCGAATTCCTGTGCAACATTCCTTTGCGCGGTCACATTGATTCCGTATTCGTTCGGGATGCGCGGCCCGATCTGCCTGGTCTGGAAGTCGTCGCATTGGAAGAGGGGGGACGACGCGACGACCTGCATGGCAATCGCGTGTTTCTGTATGGACGCGAGGCGGTGATTTGGGAAACCGATTTTCAGCAGTGGGAACCGCAGAACGCGGCGGTAGGAGAGTTCGATCCGGAACGGCCGGGGCATGAGATTTGGTGCCGAAGCCGGTTCAACGAACACCAGAAGCCCTTTGTCTTTGACGCCGAGGGAAATCTCATTGCCCATTACGAGATGGACGACGTGGCGCCCGAAGGTTGGACCGCTTCCGGCGTAGAAGTGATTTTCACCATTGACTGGACCGGTGAGACGAAACAACTTGCCGCCGCCAAGGAGCGCCACACGGAGGGTGATGTGTGTATCTTCGACCCGATCACGGGTGCATTCGTTGAGACCTTTGACGAAGAAGCGGCCCGGCTCTACGTAGCGGATGTCGCGGGTGATTGGCGGGAAGAGATTGTCGTCCTCAATGGTCACACGTTGCACATCTACCAGAACGAGGCCGAAAATCCGAATCCTGAGCGACCGCGTCTTTGGGAGCAAGCCCACTACGGGCGGAGCAAGCGCACGCATAATTACTACAGCCCGTGAAGTGGGAGGTTCGGGAGTAGGCGCAGCTTCCGGCGGGATTGGTACTTCGGGCTGGCGCCTTTGGTGTGCGAGACGTGCCAGATTGTTGAGGCGCGGGTAGCGTCTGAAACCATCGAAACGGGCGGGACGCCCATTCTCCTTGGTGGCGCCACGGGATGACCAACGTAGTTAGTCGTGGAGGGTTTTGTCGTGGGCCTTGTAGGCTTTGGCTTCTTCGGCGAGGTTCTTGTGTTCGAGGAAGTGGAGCACTTGTTCGGGGGCCAGTTCGGGCAGCGGTCCTGTGGGGGGAAGGCGTTTCTGATAGGCGGCGATATTTTGCGCGGCGAGGTGCAGGTCGTCATGGGCGCGCCATGACTCGGCCTGCTTGTACATGAATACGCGGGCGCGTTCGATGAGCGTTTGCGCGAGGGATGTGCGGTCGTGGAGTTGCGCAAACAATTGAATCGCGCGGGTGAAGCGGCGCTCGCTGAGAAGGTAGGCGCCATTGGTGCGCTCGGCAATGCCCTGGTCGCGATAGATTTCGCCGGCGTCGAAGATGCAGCCGCGGCTGGGATGGTCGGCCGGTTTGTCGCTGAAGTGATGGTTAAGGAACATGCGGCAGGTCTTATCCTGATACTCTTCCCCAGCTTGTTCGAGCAAGAGCGCAGCAAGCACGAGTGAATTGACCTTCTCGGCGCGAACGAGGCCCTCGTTGATGTACTCCTCTGGCGACTTGTTAAGGATTCCTTTCTGCTGGTGCATCTCGTTCCACTGTTCCCAGGACAAGGAAAGCCGGTTCATGGATTTCCGAACGAACGTGATATAGCTATCGTTCGGTGCGTTCTTGCCGTCGCTGATGCGGGCCAGGGCCTTTTGACAGTCCAGGAGGGCGTCGCGGGCAAGTTCGAGACTGTGCTGAATCTGTTCTTCGACAGTATACTTGCGCTCTACGAGGAACTCCGAACCGCGGAGCGTTTGGGGTTGCGCCGCGTGGTCGGTTTGGGCGTTCGCGCTCTCGCCGGCGCTCAGGACGAGTTGGGTGACTTTTAGCAGGAAGAGGTCGGCGCAATACAAGGGACCTTCCAGACTGCGCTGTACATCGCCGGAGAGCTTGTAGCACTCCATCAATTCGGCGAAACGGCTGCTCATGTTGTTAGGGCCTATCTGGCCGAGCGTTTGCTCGAGGGCGGTCAGGAAGAAGTCTCCGACGACGGGGTACAGGAGTTTGCGGCTATCCGAGGCGACTTGTTTCCAGAGGAAATCGTACACCGCGGACGCGACGAAATAGGGGTCGCCGCCTTCCGCGGCGCGGTGCAGCCGTTTGGTGGAAACGAGACCCCTGGAGGAACTTCCCTTCTTCAGAATTCGCAAGACGACCCGGCGCAACTCATCAGGGATGAAGCTAATGCTCTCGTCGTCGTCCCGGGTCAAGACTAAGGGAATGTGGGTATCTTGATTCATGACCGCGTCATCGCCTGTACTTCCCTACGATTCTCTATTCGTAATTCTAACTCTTTCCTCGGTTTTGGGAAAGGGGGCGCTTTGCGTACCGCCCAAGAGCCTCGCGCCGGTCTCAGCAGGAGTCTACTGAGTTAGAAGTGAAGCCAGGGCGTGGGGGGGGGAGGCTTATCCTCGCCGACGATATCGGCAAGGTTGACTTCCACGCTTTCGGTGCATCCGCATTGCGGGCACCGCCCTAGGCGCATGATCGCGTAGCGTTCGTCGGGGATGATTCGATGGATGCACCGGGCGCAGCATTCAAACGTTTCGTTTCGCCAGGGGAAGACGGTGCGGCGAACGGAAGAACAGATACGCCAGAAAGAACTCGAACTCAGGAGACTTGCCATAGCTTCGTCCTCGCACCCAGAACGTTTCTCAGTATAGCACACTTTTCACACTTGGGAAGCCGGCGTTGCGGTGAAGTGGGGAGCGATTGATCCGCGCACAGGTTGTCCGGTACGGTTGCCTTCGAAGCCCCGGGTCTGGAGCAGAGAGGATCGAACATGTCAGACGCCACTCTACCGCGTCGTAGGTTTTTGCAGTCCATTGGTTTAGGAGCGGCGGCCCTCGCCAGCGGAGGATTCAACGCGTGGGGGCAAGGGGTCTCCGGGAAGCGCCCTCCGAACATCCTGCTTATCGTGTCGGATGACCAGGGGTACCGGGATCTTGGCTGCTATGGGAACGGGGATATCCTCACGCCGAACCTTGATGCGCTGTCGCGGCAGGGGGCACGGCTGACGGAGTTTTACGTCACCTGGCCCGCGTGCACGCCGTCGCGCGGGAGCCTGCTCACGGGAAGATACCCCCAGCGGAACGGCACCTACGACATGTACCGGAATGACAAGGTGGATTACGGGTACGCGTATGGGCCGGACGAGTACGCCGTCTCTCCGGAACGGATCCTGGGGATGGATACCCGCGAGGTTTTGCTGCCGCGCATGCTGGAGGCGGCCGGGCATGTCAGCGGCATTTTCGGGAAGTGGGATTTGGGTCAACTGCGGCGGTTTCTCCCGCTGCAACGCGGGTTTGATGATTTCTACGGATTCGTCAACACGGGCATCGACTACTACACGCACGAGCGTTACGGCGTTCCGTCCATGTATCGCGACAACAGCCCTACCACGGAGGACAAGGGGACCTACGCGACGGATCTGTTCACGCGGGAGGCCAAGCGATTCATCCGCGAGCACCGGGACGAGCCGTTCTTCTGCTACGTGCCGTACAACGCCCCGCACATTGCGTCTATCCTCGACAAGCCGCGCCCCGTGCAGGCGCCTGAGAAGTTCGTGAACCTATACGACGGCGCGAACGACCCGGACCGCCGGCGGAAGGTGCAGCATATGGCGGCGATCACGGCCATGGATGAGTCGATCGGCGAGTTGTTAGATCTTCTTAACGAACTTGGTCTGACCGATGACACCATCGTGATCTTCTTTTCCGACAATGGTGGTCACTCCCTTGCGGACAATGGTCCGCTCCGCGGAAACAAGGGTCAGATGTTCGAGGGAGGTATCCGGGTGCCTTGTGTGATCCGCTGGCCCGGCGTGACGCGGCCAGGTACGGTATGCGAGTCGTTTTTGACTTCCCTGGAGGTTTTGCCGTCCCTCTGCGCCGGAACCGGCGTCCCGCCTCCGGAGGACGTCGTGCTCGATGGGTTCGACATGCGCGGCGTGCTCGCGGGAAGTGAGCCGTCCAAACGGACCGAGATGTTCTGGCGAAGGCGAGGGGATCGCGCAGCGCGCGTGGACCAATGGAAATGGGTGGATTCCCAACGCGGTTCCGGGTTGTTCGATCTGTCGTCCGACGCAGGCGAGGAGCATGATCTTTCGGACGAGAAACCGGAGATGTTGCAGATGGTTCGGGATCGGTTCGAGGATTGGGAGCGCCGGATGAACGAGGCCGAACCGAGGGGACCGTTCAGAGATTATTAGGGCGGCGTGCGCGCGGGGGTGGCGATGCCGCGTTCAGGTGACCAGATCCCGCACCTTGGTTAACAGTTCGGCACTGGTGAATGGCTTTGTCAACAGGGGCACGCCCTTTTCCGGCGCGATTTCCCGATCGAGGATATTGAAGTCGTATCCGCTGATGTGAAGCACGGGCAGACCGGGGCGCAGCGTGTGGATCTGTTCCCGGACTTGGCGTCCGCTCAGTTTGGGCATCACCACGTCGATCACGCAGGCATCAATGTGGCCGGCATTCCGGTGAAAGGCTGCGACGGCCTCCTCGCCGTTAGCGGCGGGGATCACGCGGTACCCGCCTTGTTCGAGGATACGGATAGCGAGCATTCGGACCTGGGGATCGTCTTCGGCGAGCAGGATCGTTTGTCCCGATGCGGGAGGGATCGCAGAGGCGGCATCCTCGGTGTTCTGGTGCGACTCTTCAGGTGTGCGCGGAATGTAGATCCGGAACGACGTGCCGGTACCCAGTTGGCTTTCGACGTGGATAAGTCCGTTGTGGTTGGTGGTAATCCCGTACACGGTGGCGAGGCCTAAGCCCGTACCTTGGCCGATTCCTTTCGTCGTGAAGAACGGGTCGAAAATACGGTCCATATGTTCGGCAGGGATTCCGGCTCCCGTATCGGATACTTCGAGGACGGCATAGTCGCCCGGTCGGGCCCATGAATTTTCGCGGCAGAAGGTTTCATCGAGATCTGCGCCGTAGGTGGCGACGTTGATGTGCCCTCCTACGGTGAGGGCGTCCCGGGCGTTCACGCAAAGGTTGATGAGGATTTGTTCCATCTGCCCCGGGTCCGCACTGATGGTCAACGATTCGCGCGGAGGCGCGATGCGTAGCTCGATGTGTTCGCCGATGAGCCGTTTCAGCATCTTGCCCATGCTGGAAACGACTTCGTCGAGGTGAATAGACTGCAACTGAGGTTCACCCCGTCTACTGAACAATAGAAGTTGGCGCACGAGCGACTCGGCGCGCGCGCAAGCCTGAATCGACTCGCTCAAAAAAGCGGCCACGGGATGTCCCGCGGGCAGGTCGCTGTGCGCAAGTTCCGTATATCCGCGGATGGCGGTTAACAGGTTGTTGAAATCATGGGCAACACCGCCCGCGAGTTGGCCGACCGCTTCCAGTTTTTGCGATTGACGGCGTTGGGCCTCCAGTTCGCGCCGCTCCGATTCGGCAACGATTCGGTCGGTGACGTCCCGGTACATGATAACGCCGCGGACCTCGCCGTGGGGGTTCACGAATTGGGAACCAATGACTTCGACGTGACGAAACGTGCCGTTGCGATGGCGAATGCGGCATTCGAGCTTGTTGGGGTCTTTGGGGCTAGTGAACACGAGTTGCAGGCCGACGCGCGCCGCGGGCTGATCGTCGGGGTGAACGTAGTCCAGCACGTTGGTGCCGATGGATTCTTCGCTGCCGAATCCCACGACGCGTTCGACTGACGGGCTGACGTATTCAATGATCCCGTCCTCACGGATGGTGGCGACCACGTCCGAAACGTTTTCGATCAGCGAGCGGAATCGCTCTTCGCTCCGCTGAAGTTCGAGTTCAGCCTTCTTGCGGTCCGTGATATCGCGGGCGAAGGCGCAGATCAGTTTCTGCCCTTCAAGCTCGTTCATATTCAATGAGATTTCCACGGGGAATCGTGTGCCGTCCTTCCGCTGGTGGAACGACTCGAACCGCAATCCGCCGTGTTGCTTGAGTTTTGTGTAGATCTTTTGGTGGCGTTCCGCGGGAAAATCGGGATCGATGTCCAGGACACCGCGTTGCAGAAGTTCTTCGCGAGTGTAGCCCAGGGCGCGGCAGGCGGCCTCATTCACATACAAGAAATTGCCGTCAGGTCCGTACATGTACGCGGCGTCAGAAACCGCTTCGAGGGCGAAGTGGGCCAATCGGGCCGCGTGTTCGGAGGCTTTGCGGCGGGTGATGTCGCGCGTGGTCAACAGAATCCCGTCGATTCCGGGCCGGGCGATGAGGTTAACGCCAGTGGCTTCGAGGTCGACCCAGTGGCCTTGTGCGTGGCGAAACCGGAATTCGGTTGGTGTGTTGGGATTGGCGCGGTGGACGACTTCCTGGAATGCGGTTTTGACGGCCGGATGGTCGTCCGGATGCACGAAGTCGAGGCCGATCTTTCCGACCAGATCGTCGGGCGCGTAACCAAGTACGCGGGAGCAGGAAGGCGTGATATGCCGGATTCGCACCTGGTCATCGACGACCCAGATGACGTCGGTCATTTCGTCCAGAATCGCGCGATGCCGTTCCTCGCTTTCTTCGACGACCCGTTGCCGAATTGCACGATCGAGGGCTCGGGCAAGGTCCGCCGCTGCGATCCGGAGGAAGCCGATCTCGAGATCGTCCCAATGGGCCGCGTTGGCGGCGCGCTCCAGCACCAGGGCGCCGAGTAAGTCGTCTCCAACGGTGAGCGGAAGAAGGACGAAATGTCCATCCGATGACGCGAACAGGCATCTGCGTGCCTCCGGCAGGCGATCCAGCATGCCGGTTGGCGTTTCTCCCTGGACGAGCTCGTCGAGCCAGTTTCGAAGGGTTGCCGCATGGGGATCGACGGTGTTTGACACGCATTCGGCCACTTCAGACCGGTGGTCATTCCAAATGGTGCGGACGACCAGCCGGCCAGGGTCGTCGTTATCGTCTGGGTACACGTACAGGGCGACGCGCGCGGCGTCCGACGTGGATCCGACAATTTCGGCGAACCCGCAATAGACGTCCGCCTCGAGATCGGAAAGCAGGAGTTGGGTGGATATGTTCAGGGCTTTCAGGTACCGCTCGCTCTGGGCGCGGGCCTGCTCGGCACGCTTACGGTCGGTCACATCTGCGAACAATACCAGGAGGCAATTGGTTGCCGCCCGGTAGGCGTGAACTTCGTAGGCTCCGGCGATTTCACCGTGATCGTAGTTGACGCGTTCGGTACGCCAGGGATCTCCGGTGGCTAGCACGTTCCGGTATTGATTCGGAACTTCCGTCCCGGCCAGGCCGGGGAACGCGGATTCGAGGGCCTTGCCAATGAGTTGCTGATGGTCGATACCGAGGATGGTGTCCGCAGCGCGGTTGGCGCCGACGAATACGAGGTCATCTTCCATGTGGCGAAGGTACACGTGGATCCCAAAGGGGCATGCGTCGAACCCGGACTGCAAGAACGAGCCCCACTCGTCGTGGTTCTCCGGTACGAGTGAATCTTCCTGCATGTACTCAGGCCTCTTCGAATTGCACTTCGGGTCTAGTCGAAACGGCGATCCACCTCCCGTACGGAATTCACGTTCCGTGGCATCCCCGCTCGAGTACTGGATAGACCATCGATACGTTACGACTCAGTGGAAGCATTGTACACGGAAATCGCAGAAAAGTGAGGAGTATATTTCCGGCGGGGTCGTCGTGGACGCTGCGCATGCAAACCGCGTGTTGTTCTGCGATTTCGAGTTTCCGCACAACTATCGATGAATCACGAAGTTCCGGTGGGACTTGCGTGGCCGTGTGGGAGATAGTGGGGTTAACTCTGATCGACGACGCTCCGGATACTACGTGCCAAATCAGCGCCGATCACCGGCTTCATGACGTGGTAGCGGACAGAATTATTGTCGCCTGAGGTGTCCCGGAGGGATTCGGCGAATCCGCTGCACAAGATAATGGGTATGTCGTCGCGAACGGTGCGAATGCGTTTTGACAGTTCAATGCCTTTCATGCCGGGCATCATCTGGTCGGTAACGACGACGTCGAATTCGGCGGGGTTGGTGGTGAAACGTTCCAAGGCTTTTAGGGAGTTTGTTTCGATCGTGACCCGGTATCCCAGGCGCTCCAGGGCGGTTTTTGCAAATTCGGCGATAGGACTCTCGTCGTCCACAAGCAGGACGTGTTCGGTGCCGCGCAGGGATCCGATGGGCGCAGGAGGTTCGCCGGTGGCTTCGCCGGCGAGGACGCATGGCAGCAAGACGGTAAAGGTCGAGCCTTCGCCGGGTTCACTATAGACATGGATGACGCCCTGCAGGTCGGTGACGATACCGTGGATCGTGGCCAATCCGAGGCCGGTTCCCTCGCCCCGTTCCTTGGTGGTGAAGTAGGGTTCGAAGATGCGCGCCTGGGTTTCTTCCGTCATACCGTGCCCCGTGTCATGGACTTCCAATCGTACGTATTCCCCGGGGGCCAGGTTGGGGTCTTGTTGTACTTCGTCGTCGCCGATTTTGATCTGGGAGAGGCGCATTACGAGCTTGCCGCCCGTATCCCGCATGGCATGGTATGCGTTTGTCCCGAGGTTCATGAGAATCTGGTGGATTCCGGTAGGGTCTGCAAGTACGGGAAGACAACTGTTGTCGATATTCTCGTGAATTTCGATCGTGGAAGGGATGGAGCCGCGTAGGAGCTTGAGGGCTTCGCGCATGATGGATTGAACGCGGACGGGGCGGATTTCGCGATCGGTCTGTCGGCTAAACTCCAGGATTTGGGAGATCAGTTCGCGGGCGCGCTGGCTGGCTTTGGCAACTTCAAGCAGGCTGGAACGCACCTCATTGCAGCCTTCGGGGAGATCGGTCATAGCGATGTCCGTATAGCCCATGATGGCGCTCAGGATGTTGTTGAAGTCGTGGGCGATTCCACCGGCCAGGGTCCCGATGGCCTCGAGTTTCTGAGCGTGCTGCAACCGTTCTTCCAGCGCAAGCTGCGAGGTCATGTCGCGAGCGACCGCGAGGAAACTGACAATTTTTCCGTCCGCGTCGCGGACGGGAGAGGCGGTCACGTCCTCGGTGCTTACGGTGCCGTCGGGTTTTTCGATGTGAATGCGGCCGGTCCAAGTTTTTCCTGAAGTGACGGCTTTCCAGAGGGCACGCAGCACGGAACCGTCGGAGCGTTCGACGAGGAGTTTCCACAGGTTCTTTCCGAGCGTATGTGCCCGAGGGATACCGGAAACCTGCTCCCACGCGGGGTTCACGTATTGGGTGTAGCCGCGAACATCGGCAATGACGATCGCTTCGCCGGCCTGCTCGATGGCCGCCTCGAGTTGACGGCGCTCGTCTTCGACGCGTTTGCGGTCCGACACGTCCTCGACGATGGCGAGGATGTACTGTTCTCGAGTCGATGGGACTTCGACGAGGGAGTGGGTGGTCCGGCACCATACGCGGGAGCCGTCCTTTCTGAGGAGTTCGACCTCGCATGTCGAACCGTCCGCTTCGACGCCAATCGCCTGGAGCCGTTCCCGTTCCGCGTGGGAACGGAACGGTGGGCAGACAAACTCTTCGAAACGGCGCCCCAGGAGTTCGTGTTCCACGCAGTCCAGCAATTGGGCGAATCGGCGATTCACACGAAGGATCGATCCGTCGGTCGTCATGTGCGCCATACCCACCGCGGCCTGTTCAAAACTGCTCCGGAACCCGGCCTGACTCTCCGCCAATAAATGGCGGGTTTTCATGTGGGCATGCATTCGAACGCGAACCTCTTCGAACTGGTATGGCTTGGTGATATAGTCGCATCCGCCACAGTCGTACGCGGTCACCTTGTTGAAGGTTTCGCCCAGGGCGCTCAGGAAAATTACTGGAATATCCTGATACCTGGGGTCGCGCTTGAGCTGGCGGCATACCTCGTATCCGTCCACGTCCGGCATGTGGATATCCAGCAGCACGAGGTCGGGAGGAGACGCCTCGACGCTGCGGAGCGCCTGGCGCCCATCGCGTGCCACCCGGACTTCGAAGCCTTGATCGGCCAGCATCTCGCGCAGCACGCGCAGGTTTTCCGGATTGTCGTCAACGATGAGTACCGTTGACCGGTCCAAATCGCGCGCTTGAGCATCGTTCATTGGTCGTCCTCCTCGTCGGGGAAAAGTGCTTCGAGATTATGTAAGGCGAATTCCTCAGCGCGCTGGCTGATGAGCGCGGCCAGGCCGGGCGCGGACTCGCGCACGTCCTCCGCGATCGCGTAGGCTTCGTCGATACTTCCGGTCACGATCGCGTTCCGCAGTTTGTGCCGGACACCTACTGGAAGGTGTCGCAGGGCCCGCCGCGCCAGGTCAGCAGAAGCAACGGGGTCTGGTCCGGTTGTTTCCACGACTTCGTCTTCGTAGTCGAACTCTACGTTGCCGTGGATACGGATCAGTTCAAACAGGTCGTTTTCGCGGAATGGTTTCCGGAGAAATGCGTCGGCGCCTTGCGCAAGCACCGCGGCGCGCTCGTCTTCGAGCGTGCTTGCCGTGACCGCGATAATGCATGCGGGCCGGCCGGACTGGGCGGCGCGCATTTTACCGATGGCATCGCGGCCGTTCATTACGGGCATGACAAGATCGACGAGAACGATCTGCGGTTTCCAGTCGACGAATGCCCTGACCCCCCGTTCGCCGTCTTCCGCGGCGCGGGTGTTGAACCCCACTTTTTCAAGCAAGCGGCATAGCAAATCGCGGTTCGTTTGCCGGTCGTCGATGACGAGCACGCGCTGTTCGCCATACCGGGGTCGCAGGCGCTTGACGAAGCAGGCCGAATCTCTCGACTCGACGAGCGACGGGTCGCCAATTCCGGCGCGCATCTCGAATTGAAACCGGCTTCCTTTGCCGGGCTCGCTTGATACCGTGATGTCTCCGTCCATCAGCCTTGCGAAACTGCGGCTGATGGGTAGGCCCAACCCGGTGCCGCCCCGTCGTTGTGCGGTGGGGCCGGCCTGTTCGAAACTTTCGAAAATGGCATCCCAATCGCCCGGGTCGATGCCGCAGCCGGTATCTTCCACATCAATGTCTAGCGTGACCTCGCCGTTTTGCGCACGCGTGATTGCGGAAGCGCGGATGGTGATGCGGCCGCGATCGGTGAATTTGACGGCGTTTCCGACCAGATTGACGAGGATCTGGCGGACGCGGCTTTCGTCGGCGACGACATACTGGGGGACATTGGAATCGATGTCCGTGACCAGTTCCACGCCCTTGCCGTTGGTGCGAACGCGAAACATGGTTTCCAGGTCGTGCAGCAGTGCGTGGAAGTTAAAGGTGGACGGGTGCAGTTCAATTCGACCGGCCTCGATCCGCGACATTTCGAGGACGTCGTCGATCAAGGTCAAGAGATGATCGCCGCTGCGGCCGATGGCTTCGAGGGCATGCCGCTGGTCGGGATACTGCCCCAGTTCCCGCCGCAACAATTGGGTATAGCCGAGAATCGCATTCATGGGTGTCCGGATCTCGTGGGACATGTTCGCCAGGAAGGTGCTTTTTGCCCGGTTCGCGGCCTCGGCCGACTGTTTGGCTTCCTTGAGGGCGGCCTGGGCGGTGCGCCAATCGGTGACGTCGTGTGTGACGACGAGTGCATGGGTGACGCGACCCGAGGCATCGGCACAGGGATACATGGTTACCTCGCAAGATCGTTCACCGCGAGCGGGAAACTCGACGGTTGATTCGTAGGAGACGACTTCTCCATTCAGGCAGCGGCCAAGATCCGGCCAGATGTGATTCTGGGCGGCCTCGGGTGGCCATACTTCCGAAATTGACTTGCCGATCACATTCTGGCGTTCCATGGACATGGCGGCACACCACGCGGAATTGACGACTTCATAGCGCCCATCGGAATCGATCACACTCATCATGTCGTCGACGGTGTTCACGATGAATTCGTAGCGGAACAGGATGGATTCGGCGCGTTTTCGCGCGGTCATGTCCGACCCGACACAGAGGATTTCCTCGATGTTTCCTTTGGGGCCGTACAGGGGGCGGTTCGTCCATGCAACCCAGACCCGCTCGCCCGAGCGCGTGATGTTCTCGTTTTCGTTGATGACATATCGATCGGGATCGCGCGCGAGGTCTTCCATGAGCGCGCGCAAGTCCCGGCCTTGGGATTCGGATTCGGGCACGATGGTGTCGAGTATCTTCTTCCCGAGAAGTTCGCCGCTGGGAAATCCGAAGAAACGTTCGCCGAAAGCATTGATAAACGTGACGGTGCCATCCGTCTTCATTCGCAGTATGACGCTGTTCGCGCTTTCGACGAGGGTCCGGTAGTCCGATTCGGTTTGGTTTCGCGCCGCTTCGGCCGCCCTGCGGGAGCGGATTTCCTTTCGAAGACGGTGGTTGTGAAGACCGAACAGCAGGAAAAAGAAGAGCGCGGCGGCGACCGCTGCGACGGTGTAGCGGAGAACGCGCTGGGGGCTCAAGCCCGGTTCGACGGACACGCCCACCCATTTCTGGCGAATGGCGTGGGCCTCTTCTTCCGTGATGCTGGCGAGGCCCTTGTTGAGTATGGAAACGAGTTCCGGCCAGTCATTGCGGACGGCGAAGTGGAGGGTGTTTTCGCCTTGGTCGACCGGGGCGGCGATGCGGATGTTGGTCAATCCGAGCTTGCGAATCCAGTACGTAATGGTGGCCACGTTTCCGACTGCCGCATCGACTTCCCCGCGAGACACGGCGGCGAGTGTGTCCTGTACGGTATCGAAGAGCACGGGGGAGAGGGAGGAATTCTCCACAAGAAACCCGTGGTGCGAAGAGTTCGCCTGTACCGCGACGCGCATTTTCGCCAGGTCTCCGATGCCGGCCACGAGGGGGGCGTCCACTCGTGTGACGGCAACGCGGTAAAAGGAGAGGTAGGGATCGGTAAACAGGAATCGCTCCGCCCGTTCTTCGGTAGTGGCAACACAGGGGAGCACGTCCAGTTCGTGGGCCATCGCCAAGGAGGAGGCCTCTTCCCAGGAGCGATCGTGCACGACCTGCAATGCGATGCCGAGCCGTTGGTTGAGCAGGTCAATGTAGTCGGAGGCCATTCCCTGGTAGCTGCCGTCTTCCGCGACGAATTCGAAGGGCGCAAATTCCGGGTCGATACCGAGTCGGATTGCGGGGTGCGCTTCGATCCAGTTTTGTTCGGCTTCGGTGAGTTCGACCCACTGCGGCACAACCGCGTACTTCGCGATGATGGCCCTGATCTCGGGCGCGGTGAGACTGTCGATGGCCCGGTTCAATATCTCCACGAGGGGAGCGTAATCGGCTCGGACGCCGATGGAGAGTTGAAAGGAATCGAGTTCCGCGCACCAGACCGGCTTGAGTCCAGTGATCACATTGCGATCGATTACATATGAGGAAACAGCCGTGTTTCCGATGTACGCATCGGCGTCGCCGTTGTCCACGGCAAGCAAGGCCTGCAACGCGTTGGAAAACTTCGATAGCCGAATCTCGGGATACTCCGATTGCAGAATCTCCTGGGTGTAGTAGCCGCTTTCGACGGAAACCACTTTTCCTGCCAGGCCGTCCAGGTCCGCGATATCGAGGTTTTCGGACTGCACGTAGATCGCGTGGGGGAAGCGCCACAGCGGTTTTGTGAACAGGAACTCTCTCTTGCGGTCCGGGCTGACGCCCATGCCTGGGCACACATCCAGTTCGTGGTTGCGCAACATCTTGTAGAGTTCCGGCCACGGACCGGTTACGTACTCGACTTCCAAGCCGGTGCGACGACAAAGCTCGGTCAGTAGGTCAGCGCTGATACCCGTATAGATACCGTCTGCGTTAACGAATTCAAACGGAGGCCAATCCTGGGTGGCTGCCACCCGGATCGCGGGGTGCTCCCGGACCCAGGCCTGTTCGGATTCGGAAAGGGGAATGGAGGAATTCGGGCCATTCGACGCGCGAATCGGAGGAGCGGGGTCGACCGGCGCGTTCCCGTCCAGCGGTGCGGACAGGGCGGAGAACCGCAGCGACGAAATCGCTGCCAGTGCCATAACGACAAAGAAATCCCGGTAACGTCCCACGATGTGGTATCCCTCGGCTACTCAGCTACAAGGAACTCCGGTAGTATGCCAATAGTAAGTTTAGCAGATTTGGGGGGTGTTTGGGGCGGACATTTCGAGATGATCCACAGTTTCCGTGTGGAAAATACTGGAATTTCTCTCTGCCTGTCGCATTGGGCGAGTGGATGAAGACCTGGCGTATGATCCAGGGTCCTCGCACGCATAAAGGCAAGCGTGTGGTAAGTTCGCGGTGCACGGAGTCTTATTCAAAGATTTGGAATGACGGAATCGGCTACGGTGTGCGTGCGAGCAGTCCTTCTCTGTGCGCGTGCATGATTCTCCCGGGGATGGTTCTCTCCGCCAATCGGGGCGTTGCGCGTCGGCTTTCCGGACGGCTGTGCCATCCCAGGAAGGTCGTAACTATTGCGACTGCGATAATCGTAGGATGGTGAGACTCCTCATACCGAATGGCGTCCCTCTCGTTGTTTTGCATCAAGCGCTAAAGGGCCAGAGTAGATTGGCGGCAAATTTGTAGCTAGGAATCCTTATCAGATATGGTAGTATAAAATTGGTGGTTTTGTGCTGAGGGGTTTGGCCCTCGAATGCTTTCTGGCTTCGAGGCCTCGAGTTCAATTGGGGTATACCATTTGCAGGGTCTAGGTGCGAGATTGGTAGGTCGATGATGAACATCAACGGTGCGGCAGTCTGGGACATGGACGATCGGATGGATGCATTTGTAACTGCGTGCAAGCAAAACGGGCTGCGGCTCACCCACCAAAGGCTTGAGATTTACCGGGAACTGATGGCGGCCAAGGATCATCCGAGCGCGGAGATGGTTTACACGCGGGTCCGTAAGCGGATTCCCACGATCTCGTTGGACACAGTTTACCGGACGCTAGGCAGCCTGGAGGAATGCAATATCATTGGCCGGGTAGGCGCGTCGACATCGAGCGCGCGATTTGAATCGAATCCCTTTCCACACGATCATTTCATATGCGATGGGTGCGGAGAAATCCGCGATGTGTATGCGTCTGAATTGAATCGCGAGGCGTTGGTGCGGGCCGTTCCCGAAGCGTACGTGGTACGTTCCAGCCACGTCGAGTTGCGCGGGTTCTGCCCGGCGTGCGGGCAGGACGGGGGCAGCGCCTGATCGTACCCACTCGGGGGGGGGCGCCGGACCTTCCCCGGCAATGCCCTGAATTCCGTATCTCGTCCGCGCGAACGTGTTTTGTTCCTTGCCGGTTCGCGAATTGGCGGAGAACATTGCGGTCCGGGCGCCTCGTTCATCGGAAAACGATCGGACTCAAGGGGTGTCGTCGAAATCCAGCAGCGCGCGATAGAAGGCGTTGATGTTCTCGATGGGAGTGCCGGGAGGGATGTCGCAGCCGGACGAGAGGACGAAGTTCGGGTATTCGCGGGTGCGGTTCAGCAGGTCAGTCGTGGTCGAGTACACGTGGTCTGCCGTCCCGTTTCGGAATGCCCCGGCAGGGTCGATGTTTCCACATACCAGTACGTTCTCCGGTACCTGCGGTAGGATATCGAGCATGTTGACCGCGTTGCCGACGTGAATGCAGCGCACTCCGGTGCCCACCATGGACGCGATGGATTGGGTGACTTGACCGCAATTGTGCAGGATGACAAGGAACGATTCGTCCTGAACGGCATCGACAATTCCTGCAATGAATCGCGATGAGAATGCTTCGCATTGCTGCGGAGCCAGGAGTCCCGCCGCCGGTTCCGCCATGATGACGCCGCCCGCGCCACAAGCTTTGAAGGCTCGTGCGTACTGGATCTGAAACGCCGTACAGCGCTCGAGGAGGTTCGCGACGCAGTCTGGTTCGAGCATGAGATCCAGCATGATCTCGGTCATGTTCCGCAGGCGTACGGCGAGGGAGAAGGGTCCGATCATTCCTGCGAACACCGGCCGGTCACAGAAGTGTTTGGCCAGGCGTTCGGCCGCATCGAGGTAGACGCCCGTTCGTGCCGCACCGATTTCGGGCACGGCCAGTTGCGACTGGTCCGCAGGGGACTGTATGCACGGCGCGGTAACCGTGGGGATATCGTCGTCATGAAATGCGACGCGGCACCCGAACGCTTCGGCTTCGACGGAGAGATCCATGGGCGCGAGCACGGCGATGGTGGGATAAGTTTCGTTGAGCGCGCGAATGCACGCGACCTGGGCGTCGGCGCGCGTGACTACGTCCCTGACGGTCCCGCCAGCGAAGACCAGGCCGGGATAGCTCATGATGGGCATGGCGGATCGTGCGGAACGCTTTCGAATTTGGTCAATCCATGCGGCGCCGCGGTTTCCCATAGGTTACTACCCGAAACGATCCCTCTCGTGACATGTCACGATTCCGCGGCCTACTTGTTAGCGTGCTTTTTGCCGAGGCGGTACTTCACGGGGTCCGCGGTGTCCGATGCCCATTCGCGGCCCGGGGCCAATTCGCCGCTCGCTTCGAGGGAAAAGGAGACATCGATCCTACGGCCCAAACGGACGATTGGATTGCCGTTCTTTCTGTCCAAGAATCCCCGGAAGGGGGCTTTCATCTCCGCCTCATGGCCATCGTCGGACAGGCCAATCTCGATGATGCCCTGATAGACTGGCCCTTTGTCCAGGACCCATACGATGGCAGCGCCGTTGGGGAGAATGATCTCGTTGGGGAAACCGGTCGGGAAATCCCAGTAGACCCACTGGGTATACCAGTCGTAGGTGCCGGGGCGAAGTTTGACCCACCCGTTGGACTGTTGTTGCTGGGCCTGCTGGAATTCGGCCAGGTTGCGGCAGCCGTGATTCAGGTAGTGCCCCGTGTTGAAGGCGCCGTTGTAAAACTCGACTTCCATGTTCATGTCGTAGCCGGGGGTCGTCGGGTAGTAGCCGCCTTCGTGCAACCAGTATCCGGTTTCGTCCTTGTTATCCACGTCAATCGTCACGATCACATAGAACCGGCCGGGAGTGCCTTGGGCCTCGTTCTGAGTGCGGCCGATGATGCCGCCGGAGCGGAAGTAGGCGTAGAGGTTTTCCTCGTCGTGCGCGATCTTGAATTCGAGCAAGTCGACATCGGGATGGGACACGGGCAGGGGCACATCGAATTGCTGATCGTGGTCCGTGTCGTGGGTGTCATTGGGCGGATCGAAATGGGACCGGACCTTCTGCCAGTCGTCGAATTCGCCGTCGATTGTGATTTCGCGAATCTTGCCGGCCCAAGCCATGCCACAAGTCGCTACGATGATTGATACTGTGAAGACTCTCCCCATGACGCTCTCCCTGGTTTACGGCTACCACCGTATCTGGTTCGCGCTGGCCAGATGCTGGCGCAGCTTGCGCGCCGCCTTGACACGTTTGCCCCCAATTGCAGCGGCATCTGCTGAGCGTGAGTATACTCCGGCGGAGCGTAAACGCAAAACCACCGCCGCCATGGAACACGGGAGGCGGCGAGTTGGCGGCAGGGACATCAGAGACGGCAGAGAGCTTGCGTTCTTGACGCTAGTCCGCAGGACGTATTGAATCGCGGGTCCGGCGGAAATCCCGGAGAAACACGAGTGTCATGAGATAGATCATGAAGGTATAGTAGATGAAGAACTCGCGAAACTCTGAAAGGTTGCCGCGGGAGATGGCGCCAACCTGGCCCAGAGGCCCGGCGATCTCACGCTCGCGCTCGCCCAGTTCGTGGACCACGAACCGCATGGCCACCATGCAAAGCAGGGTAAGGGTAAACCATTTGTCCGGCGCCAGGTAGCGGATGAGTGCGAAACGGCTTCGACCGCAGGCCCAGGCGACGATGAGGAACAACACGACCAAGCCGACGTCTACGGCGCGTTTCATGATGTCCGTTACGTCGCCCTGGTTGTGAAGGTTGCGCACGTCGGCGGACTCATACCATTCGATACCGTGGATGTATTCGTAGTAGTGGAGGCCGTAGTCGATCTCTTCGAGGAAGATGAAGGCCGCGAACAGGGCTACCAACGTGAAGCCGGCTTTTTCCCAGCGCAAGGGCTTTCGCCAGGCCGCCCAGGCGCATGTCCCGATCATGATGAGGATTAGCAGGTGCTGGACGTTCTCCAGCAGTCCAAATTCGCGTCCGGAGTCGGGGCGCATGTCGTTGAAACTATGCGGCGCGATGATGGACTGAAAGCAGTCGTTCCCCGAGAAGTACATGGCCGCCATGATTCCGTTTACGGTGAGCGGGACGACGGCAAAGATGAGAAGTTTACTGGATACGTGCTTTACACTTAACATGATACGACAGCGCCGGCCTTAGACCCTTCGGCCTGAAGCGCGGCGTTACCCCCTGAATCCCAATACCGCCGATATCGTCGTCGCCACAACGACGATCGGGGATTCACCCTGCAACAAAGTCGGTCCGGTTAGTCGGCCGAGAACGTGCTGATCGTAACCGGTACCGGGAAACTTCCCGAATCCCGCGGATCGGTCCCCGCGGTTTGCTCCTGAAGATTGGTAAAGGTATCGCCATCGGGATCGCCGCTGGCGCCGTGATCGACATCCGTGGACCCGTCGTCGTTGGGATTCAACGCGTAGTCGGCTTCCCATCCGTCGAGAAGAAGGTCACCGTCGCTGTCCTCCGTGGGCAGTGCGAGGTAGTAGCCGTTCAGCGGGTCTGCGGTATCCGACGCCCACTGTGCGCCGACGGCCAATTCGCCGCTTGCTTCGAGCGAGAACGAGGCGTCGATGGTTTTACCGAGGGCCATGATGGCGTTGGCGGGGGCGTTCTTGTCTTTCATGAACCCGCGGAAGGGGGCCATCATTTCCGCCTCGTGTTTGTCGGCAGAAAGTTCGATGGTGATGATGCCCTGGTACACGGGACCCTTGTCCATGACCCAAACGATGGCACTGCCGTCTGGTAGTATGATTTGGTCGGGATCGCCCGGTGGCGTGTCCCACCAGACCCACTGGGTGTAATACTCGTAGGTTCCGGGGCGCACATCGACGACGCCATTGGACTGGTCCGTCTGGGCCTGTGCGTACTCGGTGGCGTCCAGGCAGCCGTGGTTCAGGTAATGCCCCGTGTTGAAGGCCGCATCGAAGTATTCAACCTCCATGTTCATGTCGTAGCCCGGGGTGGTTGGGTAGTATCCGCCTTCGTGGAGCGGGTATCCGGTGGCGTCGTTGTTGTCCACGTCGATCGTGACGATGACGTAGTAGCGGCCCGCCGTGCCGGAGCCGGAACTTTGCGTCCGGCCGATTTCCCCCGTTGCTTTGAAGTAGGCGTAGAGGTTATTTTCGTCGTGGGTGAATTTGAACTCGATGAGGTCCACGTCTTCGTGATCGACGTAGGCGGGCGTATCCCCGGGCAGGTTGTGATCCGTGTCGTGCTGGTCGTCGACGGGATCCGTGTAGGCGGGCACGTACTGCCAGTCCGTGAAACTCCCGTCGATGGTGATGCGCGAGACCGGCTCGGCGTGAGCAATTCCGAAACCGGCCAGGCACAGTCCCAGAACAGACACTAGCATTCGGTTCATCGTTTTCACTTCCCTACACCATTGGCTTGCATGATTACACCGGGGGCATCATACTACAAACAGGCGTTGGAATTCGCATCCTTTTTGCGAACGCGCGACCGTACGGTCTACAATCTGTTTCGAGACCGCAACCGGGATTTGTCCAGCGCTTCAGGTGGAGTTGAATCGTTTTGTGACCAGACCCATACCCCAGCATCGGATTCAGACGGCGTGTTTGCTTGCGCTGACCGCCATCGCGGTCGCGGCCGCCCTGTTCTGGATGCGTGCCGTAGTCGTCCCATTCGTTTACGCGTTATTCCTCGCGATCACGCTGACCCCGATTGTCCACACGATGACCCGCGTCACGCGCATTCCTCACGTTGTGTCGGTGATCATCGCGCTCATTGCCGTCTTTGTGGTCGTCGCGGTGCTCGGCGGATTTATCTCGGTGTCGATCACGCAGTTTGCCCGGAATGTGGGCGCTTACCAGCGCCAATTTCAGACGCTGGTGAATGACATCGCTGAGCGATTGCCCCTGGCACAATTTGGAATCGATCCGGAGCGGGACATCGATTTCTTTTCGATCCTACCCGCCGGGACCGTGGAAGGCGTGCTGCGCAGCTTGACCGGTACGATCGCAAGCCTGCTTTCGAAAGGCTTGCTGGTCATGTTGTTTGCCCTGTTCATTCTGCTGGGCAATAAGGGGACGGGGAAACGCAGTACGGGCGCGCTGGGGGAGATCGAGAAACACATCAAGCGGTACATCACCACGAAGGTTGCCCTTTCCGCGATCACGGGAGCGCTTGTGTACGCCACGCTCGAACTTCTGGGGGTTCAATTCGCGATCACCTTTGGCGCCTTTGCGTTTTTGCTGAATTTCATTCCCAATATCGGCTCGATTGTGGCAACCGTTCTGCCGCTCCCCATCGTGCTTCTGTCGCCGGAGCTTTCGCAAACGGCGAAGATTCTAGCCATTCTGATTCCTGCAACGATTCAGTTTTCAATCGGCAGCGTGCTTGAACCGAAGATTATGGGGATGTCGCTGGATCTCCATCCAGCGGTGGTATTGCTCTCGCTGATTTTCTGGGGCATTCTGTGGGGATTTGAGGGAATGGTCTTGGCGGTACCTATTACGGCGATCATTCGCATGTCGTTGGAACGAATCGATTCAACGGCGCCGATTGCCGGGTTGCTCGCCGGGCGGCTGGACGGTTTTCGGGAAGCGCAACGGCCGGCGACGGGGAGTGCCGCCGGTGGAAATGAAGACAGGCCGACCGGTATCCCGGACGGCCTGCGCAACGAAAGTGATGGTGCCGGAGAAGGGACTTGAACCCCCACGGGCTTGCGCCCACACGGCCCTGAACCGTGCGTGTCTGCCAATTTCACCACTCCGGCAAATCAAGCGATTTTGTGTGGTGTCAGCGAAGGCGGAGTGTACAACAGGGCCGCTGGGCGATGCAACTTTTTGTGCGGGTTATTCGACGCCGGAGACGAACGCGTCGAGCCGCTGCTGGATCAAGTCCGCAATGGTTTCGATCTTGTTGTCCACGTCGGGATTCAAGGCCTGTAGCGCGCCGAGGATACCGCGAGCCTCTTCAATCCCTTGGCCGATCGCGCCGCCGATAAACTCGGCAAACTGCTGGCGCGCCTCATTCTCGCCGAGTTCGGAATGCTGCTCGCGATAGACGTCGAAGAAACCCAGGGCGAAGTCCGCGATACGGCCGGCGGTGGCCTCGGGGGAGATGTCCAGGACGGAGCCTTCCGGGATTCCAAGTTCCGCGCGCGCCTCGTTCACCACCGAAAGCAGCTTGTTCAACGACCGTTCCGTGACGATGTTGATGGCATCTTCTGTAGATAGCGGGCCGCTCTGGCCGAGGTCCAGGCTGTCGCGGACCAGTGCCGTCGCCGATTCCTGGTTTTGGCGGAAGCTGAGTTGCGTGGATTGATACTGGGCGAAGAGATTCGTTTGCACGGAGGAAATTGTTGCAGCCATTCGGTTTACCCTCTCAAGTCGACGCCGGCGCCACGGCGTTTCCGCATGTCCCAAACCCATTTATCGGCATTTGCGGTGGAATCTTTAGGGGTGCTGGCAGAATTCTCAGGGTGGTGGGTTTCGCCGGAGCGAAGGACAGCACCTTCGGCTCCATTCGTCGCGATCGGGATCGAAGTGGGAAGCGCAATACGCTTTCGATACCGATATCGGTAGCGATTAAAGACGGAGTATTGAATGCAATTTCTCGGCAGGCAACCCGCGGGGACGGTGAGGGATATATAGTTCCGTACGCCGGCGAAGAATGGACAGCAATCTACCACACTGTATCGCGGTATCCGCGGAAGGAGTGTATCGCCATGCGTTTCGCCCAGCCCCTGCTTGTACTGTTGGTTGCTATTGCGATCCTTGGAATGTTTCCCGCAGGCTGTGCGCGGAAGTCCAACGTGAATCCCATCTTCACGGCAGACGCTCTCCAACAGGGTCAGCAGCAAAGCGGAAGTGGAGGAGACATCGGTACACGCTATCCGGGCGAATCAAGCTCTATGGATAGCCTCGGAATTCAGTGGCCGCGCGCGCCATACGATCCGGTGTACTTTGCCTACGACAGCTACGCGCTTTCCCAGGATACGCTGACCACGCTCAGCGGTTACGCGCCGCAGATGCAGTCGGACGGGTCGCGGGTACTCATTGAGGGGCATTGCGACGAGCGCGGCACCGCAGAATACAACTTGACGCTTGGCGAACACCGCGCGCAGGCCGTCAAGGCTCATCTGGTGCGTCTCGGTGTGGAGCCCGGCATTCTCACGACGATCAGCTATGGCGAAGAGTTGCCGGCGGACCCTGGACACGACGAGCAGGCCTGGAGCCGTAATCGTCGCGTGGAGTTCGGGAAGAACTAGCGCCGTTGAACCGAGGCCTGCGCCTGGAAATTGGGGCTGGGTCTGCCGGTTCCAGCATCGAGACGATGTCAGCCACAACGGCGGTCATGATCGGAGAACCGGTACCGATTTCAAATCTGAGATCTCAGAATTGGAAAATGCGATACCAAGACGCTTGCCCTCGAGCCGGTGTGCACTTAGCCGGGGACTTCGATTACGATAGCGATACCGATTACGATAGCGATGGCGATACCGATGGCGATACCGATGGCGATACCGATGGCGATACCGATAGCGATACCGATAGCGATACCGATACCGATAGCGTCGCGTCAGGATTTATGAAGGGGGAACCGTCCTATGCTCCGAAGCTTCCGCATTACATGGTTGTTGGCGATCGTTGGCAGTTTAGTAGTGCTTGTTGCTGCGCCGGTGCCGGCCGGCGCCGAGACCTTGGGGCCCGCGCCGGAAGGGACGTTTACATTCGCGGTGATTCCTGATACGCAGCGGTATCTGGGTCCGGGTTCGGGGCGGGAGGATGAGAGCGGGGAACCCAGTAACCCCGCGTTTGATTCGCGCACGACGTGGCTGGCGTCCAACCTCGAAGCCCAGCGCGTCGTGTTTGTCACGCATACGGGAGACATCGTCGACCGGCTCAATGACTTCCAGTGGCAGATCGCCCGCGAGAATATGGATCGCATTCATGGCAAGGTTCCGTACGGGATCGTCGTCGGGAATCATGACATGGAGCGGGAGTCGGGCGACTCTTCGCTGTTCCAGAAGTATTTCGGCGCGGAACGGTACGAGGGCGAGCCGTGGTATGCGGGGACGTACGCGGGCCTTCCGGATTTGGCTCCGGCCGTTTCTGGAAACAACGCTAACAGCTATCAATTGTTCTCCGCGGAGGGGTTGGACTTCGTCATTGTGCACGTGGAGTGCAACGCGCCGGACAACGTGCTCGCGTGGGTGGACGGGGTGCTGGACGAACATCGCGACCGAATGGCCATCATCGCGACGCACATGTATCTCGGCGGCATACCGCGAAAGGGGATCGACGTGCCGCAGGGGCGCATGGAATGGAAGAAGGTCCACGGCGAACGCGGCAACACGCCGCAGCAACTGTGGGATAAGTGTTTCCGGAATCATCCGAACGTGTTTCTCATCGTCTGCGGCGACCAGTCCATATCCATCACGCACCACCAGACCAGCCTCGGCAAGAACCTGAACCCCGTGCACGAGGTGCTTACGGACTATCCGCGCGACAGGGATGAATCGGATTGGGTGCGCTTGTTCCGCTTTGTTCCTGGCGAGCACAAGATCCAGGTTTGGACGTACAGCCCGGCGCAGGACGCGCTGTGCGAGCAGGCGGGGCATATCGCGGGACTCCGGTATCACCAGTTTGATTTGGATATCGCGAAGGCGATTGCTTTCCACCGCGCGCAGAACGAAGTGGCGACATCTGGTGGAACACCCTGAGAAGGGCAGGGAGGAGCCTGCTCAGAGCCGAACTGGCATGTCTCCGCTACTCGGTTGCCGTGATCTCGTTCCAAACAACGGTCGAGCGCCCGGCCAGGTCAGTCGTCGCCGCACGGAGGCGATAGGTACCGGGAGCGTCGATGCGGATCTCGGCATTCACCTCATAGTTACGGCCGGGGTCCACCGTAACGGTTCCCGGCACGATGGCGGGCACGCGGCAGGTGTAATCTTCTTCTTCAGGCCCGTAGAGTTCCCACGCCACCACCTGATTGTGATGGACGCCTTTCGCGTCCGGTTCGCGCGAGTAATATACCGGTGCGGAGCCTTCCTGCACTTGGGCCGTAACGGTGATGGAGAACGGCGCCTTCCCGCTTGCGGTCGATAGCGCCAGGGAGAGTTGGGGGGACGCACCTTCCGGACGTTCCGGTATGCGCGGCCCGTCCAGTACGGACCGGGACGTTCCATCGATGATTTCCACTTTGCCGTCTTCACGCACACGCACAATCTCCCGATACCCGTCGGTCGAGATCGCGGGGAGATCCCAGAGCAGATCGAAGGCAATGCCCAGGCGCAGGTAACGTTCGATCTCCGTGAAGGCGTTTCCCATGACCGTCCGGTAGGCGACGCCTTTCGAATTGCGCCGCTCGAGATTCAGCTCGGTAATCCCCCAGAGGATGCCTTTCCCCATGTAGACGTGCCCCAGGTTGTATCCCGGCGGAATCAGGATCACGACTTCGGCGGCGTTGCGTAGCCGTTCCAGATCGCGGTTGGGGTATTGTCTCGCGTGCTCACGGAGTACGCGGGTCAGTGCGAGTACTTCACTGAAGGGTACGCAGGCCAGGCGTGCGTTGTCCCAGTAGAAGAACCGTGTCGCGCCCAAGTCGTAGGCACGGGTCAGAAATGCCGGGGACTCCCCGCGTTCCACGCTGCCGTAGATGCTGATGCCCCATTCCTTATCGCTCGCCCGGGCTGCGCCCCGCAAGAATCCGATGATGATGTCGATGAAGTGATCCGAACCGGTCACGGGGATCTGGCAGCCGTAACTCATGTTCATGTCGGGCAGCAGGCGTCGCGTGCCCACATGTCCTGGAGGCTCAAAGACGATCGCATCCGGCGTATCGGGATGGAAAAGCAGTTGGTGCGCGGCCGAACTGATCATCGTCTCCCAACTGTAGACGTTCGTCTGATCGAAGGACATTGATCCCAGGTCGAGGTCTTCGCGCGCAGCAAGGCCCCGGATGAGTTCCGTGGGGGTGCCGGTCTCGATGACCTCCGCGTAGTGGGTTTTGAATGCATCCAGCGCAACGGCGGGGCTAATGGACTTGCGGAATAGGGGGTCTTCGGCCAACCGCGGCCGGAGGATGTGGTCGCGTGTGACGACCGCGGGTTCATTCAGGAACAACGCGGGGCCGATGTAGAGGGGGTTGTAGAGATCATCGGGGAAGACGATGTCCTTGCCCCCGACTCCCCAATAGAAAACACCGGCTTCTTTCGGCCATTCCAGATTGTCTGGCGGGGCGTTGAAACAGTTCAGGCCCGCGTCGATCATGGCCGCGTAGTCGTCAGGTGTCAGCGGGATATACTCGTATTCCGAATCGTCGTACCGGCGCGTTTCGTCGGCTTGGCGCGTGTTGTGGGGAAGCCCCGTGAGCACGTCGGGACGCAAGGTGACCAACTTCACATCGACCGGTGGCGCTGTGGGCTCTTCCATCGCTCGGGAACTGCGAACGTACCGGTGACCGAGGTATTCGATCGACGGGGGAAACAGATCGTCAGGGTTTGGTGAATCCGACGAGGCGAACGGACGGGGGAGAAGATAGGGCCAGGCTCCACTGGTGGGGAGGAGTGCGCGTGTAGTCAACCGATGGCGGTATTCCACGGGCGGGTCGTCGCCGGATTGCAGAACATAGCGGAGTGCGGATGCCTGGGCCGATTTCAGGTCGCTGGATGGCCACTCTTCACTCAGTAACCACAGCCGGAACTGGCTCCCCTTTGCCGTGGCCGCGTCGAGATGAAGCCATTGCCCCTTCGCGTTGTTCCACGCCTCCACTGAGCCCAGGGCTACCGTCAGCTCGATGACGTTGGCGGGTTTGGCTGAATCGGATTGTTCGAGGGCGTATGTTGCGATCAGGCCCGGCGGTCCGATTGGGGGATCGGATTGCGCGATGCCGCGTTCGGCGCCGGTACCGATTATCGCCGCAAGTATGAGCAGTCGCGTAACGTTGTTCATCATTCTACTCCAGACCATCTTGAATGGACATGGCATTGAAGTGTCCACTCGGTTGCCGCTTTGTGGCTATTGGTTCCGGAAACCCCTGGTCACAACAGCAAGCCCAAGATTACCTGGGCGTACAGGCGGTGGCCGAAATCGTTGGGGTGGTTCACGCCGTTGCCGGTGAAGGAGGTGAAGGGCTTGTATTTCAGCAATTCCTGCCAGACCGATGTTACGTCGGCGACGGCGATGCCTTCGCCGGTGAGTTCCAGCAGTCCTTCGCGATAGGCTTCGTAATGTTCGGTCGACGTTGCGGTCCATTCGGGATTGCCGGTCATGGTGGCCACGAAGATGAACTCGGCGTTGGGGTTCGCGGCGCGGATGGCGTCCATGATGGCGGTATTGTTCGCGATGTAGGTTTCCCGCTCGACGCGGCCGGAGGCGTCGTTCATGCCGAAGGCGATAATCGCCAGATCCGGCTTGGCTTTTGCCACTTCGGGGGCCACTTCGACGCCCCAGCCGGTCGCTTTGCCGCCGACGGAAAAGTTCTTGAAGGTGACAGGGCATCCGAACTGTTGGCGCAAGCGTTCCGAAACCAGCCAGCCGAAGTACGGCATGAAAGGGGGCGCGCTGACGAAACCCGAGGCGTTGCCGCCGGTGGCGATGCTGTCGCCGAGCAATACGATGGTGAGGGGCTGGCCGGACTGGATCTTCTCGCGCGTGCGGGGCAACTCGTTTACCGCTGGCTCGGGGACGTACGCGCCGCGTTTTTCCCAGAGTCCCGGCTCGTGGGTGTAGGTAACCTCGACTTGTTGGTCGTGGTAGAAGTGGCCTTCGCCGAACAGCATGTGCCGGTCGCTGTCCCGTTTTGCAGGATAGGAATTCTCCGCGCCGGCCGGAGGGTACATCTCGTCACGCGTGCGGTAGAAGATGCGGGAGCCCTCGGGCAGCAGCAGCTTTGCGCCGTCTTCACTGAGGACATAGTCCGGGCCTTCCGAATACACCATCCCCGAGTTGGGTTGAATCACGGCGAGGATCTTCGACGCCGGAAAGAGGAGGGGTGATTCCGGGCGCGAATCCGCGTTCTCCTGAATGAAGAACAAGCTTTCGCCGTGGAGTGTGTCGCCCGCCCAGAGGGGAGCGGTCCATTGTTCGATGAGATTCACGTCCGAATTCGCTCCCTGCGCGATGACCGCTGCGCCGATGATGACTGTTGACAGCAATATAAGGTGTATCCGCATAATGTCTATCCTTCTCTTCTGGATCTCCGACCGTATCGATCATAAGAAATTCTCGCACCTGAATAGTAGATATTTCTGAAACAAGAGGGATCGCGATAGACCTTGTGCCCGCAGGGGTTCTGCCGCCCCCGTTCGGGGGCTATGTGACTGGGGTGACTGCCGGACCCAGGGTTCCGCTCGTGCCTCGCTCCACCCTGGGCTACAATCCTCCGCCCCT
>BTVY01000060.1:0-30446 GCA_045863335.1 Candidatus Hydrogenedentota bacterium
GCAACTACATTGCGGCTTTCAGAGTGCGTAACCGGTACTCATAGAACCGCACCCCCTTCGAAGGGGGATCAAGGGGGATGTTCTTTGGCAGTAGTCGCGGTATCGCTTCGCGGCCGCAACCAGTCCGCCTGGGCCCAATAGGCAAGGGCAATCCAGAGCACGAAAGGCAGCGTAATGAAGGCCTGGGCGATGGCGGTCGGTACGACGGGATTCCGAGCCATGGTATCGGCAAAGGCAAAGGCGAGCACCAGGTACACCACATGTCCAGCGGCAAGAACGGCGAATCCGATAGCTGCGATAAGTGCCCGCCGCTTCCAGGCGATGCCGGAAGTCGCAATAACGAGCGCCGCGTAGGTGGCGATATTGCTGACGAGTTGCGCGATCGGCAGCGAGGGGTTTCGCTCTCCCAACTGAAAACCTAAGAGCGTGCCCGTGTTCAGGATGCCCGACGCTTCCACGGTGACACCGTCAATGTCGAACCCGAACGGAAATCGCAGCAGCAACGCTGCGGCATGCCCGATTGCCCAAGCGTACGCAGGCAATACCAGCCACCACAAGGCAAGGCAAACCGGGATGGACAGCAACACGCGGACGGCAAACCAGAGCAAGCGCCGTATACGGTTGTCGTGTGGCACCTGCTCCGTGTCCGCGCTGCTTTTGCTCATTCCCGATGTTCTTCTATCGTGGGCGACTTTTGTTCAGATGGACCGGAATCTTCGCGCGCGACCTTCGCCTTCGGCCGCACGATAAACTCGACCCACATAAGCCAAATGATCACCACGAAGACAATATAGACTGCCTGCCACACGTACTCGTGAGCAAAATCGAAGATCTGCCCATTGCCGCTATAGGCCCCGATCAGCGCGAGGCAGGTCAATCGGGCAATGTTGACGCCATAAAGCAGCGGCAGTCCGATGGCCAACCCGACCAAGCGACGCCATAGATCCGTGGGAAAAGCGATCATGGCCGCAAGAAAGATCGACATGCTCGGCAACGCCCCGCAATCGGGAACCACGTTGAACCGGAATCTGCGATCCTGATCGGCTTCGGCATCGCGGTTCTCCACCGCCTGTTCGCGTGCCGCCTTGATCGACGCGACCTCGGCCTGCAACGTAGTGATCTCGTCTTCCCCTTTTGATTCGTGCGGGCCTTCCTCGACTGCGCGAAGCCGTGCTTCCGCATCCCGCAACTGGGTGGTCAGGCCTGCGCTCGCGATGAAGTCGACCGTCGGCCCGTGCCGGTCGTGAACCTGTAACGATAGTTGAACGATCCGGCTTTCGAGATACGTGCGCTGTTGCGCCAAACCTGCCGCGATCTGCCGTTCCAGGTCATCGAGAAACTCACTCAGTTCGACCCCGTCCGGTCGCTGGCCGCGCTCCAACGCAGCGACAGCAGCTTCCGAAGACTCAATCAACTGGTTCAGCTCCGGCGACGCGATCTGCATGGTCCCGTTAGGTCCTTCAAAAACGGTGGATTCTCGGAGGCGATTCAGCGACTCGCGTAGATATCCGATGCGCGTCTCCTTTGAACCGGACACGGGCGCCGGCGGAGACTCTGTCAGCGTTGCCATCTCTCTGGTCTGCGCCAACTGCTGGGCGAGTAGCAGCGACCGGTATTGCCAGATCTCGT
Source organism: Candidatus Hydrogenedentota bacterium (assembly GCA_045863335.1). Taxonomy (GTDB): domain Bacteria; phylum Hydrogenedentota; class Hydrogenedentia; order Hydrogenedentales; family SLHB01; genus JAHDWY01. The sequence goes on from BTVY01000060.1 coordinate 1,630, forward strand.
ACGGCGCGAGCGGACCCGAATCGTATTCGCCCTCAGGCCGCACCGGAGTGTCACCGCCTTGGCGTGCCGCGTCGAGCGTCGCGCGTACCGCGGCCGCGCGGTCCCGGTACAGGTTCGGGTCCTCCAACCGGCTGGAGTAGCCAATCACATCCAAGACCCAAGACGTGTGACCCGCCACCTGAAAGAGATACCAATTCATGAAGCGCGTGTTGACGGCGTAACGCCCGAGCATCAGCAGCACAATCGTGACTGCCAGGAAAATCAGCACAAACGAAATTGCTCCGCGCCGGGCCTTGCCAGAACGCGATTGACCGGACAATGCCGGCTTGGAGTCGGAGCCATCGATCTCTGATTTCGTCTGTTGCTCATCCATTGAGAATCTGTCCGAGAGTAGGTTGGGGTACGGTTCGCCGTGAGCATAGCAACTCCAACCGATCCGCTCAACCCATGAGCGATCAACCCCTTACGCAGATACCCGGTTTTCGTTACGCCGAAGGACGAGACAGTGAGGATCGTACGTGATGGACGAGAGGCAAACTCCCCGTTATGATGGCGACTGGAAACCGGTCCTTCCAAATCAAACGACATGGAGAATTCCCGTGCGTATTCGCCCGACATTTCAAACGTTCCGCAACACGGCCTTAGCGATCATCATCGCGGCGGCCGTCCTCGGCGCGACGCCTTCTGCCTGCGCGCGGCCGGAATACGTCTACCTCACCTATCCCGGCGACCCGAGCACGTCGATTACCATCGGGTATCAGACCAAAGATCTCTCCGAGACTTCCAAGGTCTACTACGACACGCAATCCCGCGGCGGTGAGGTTGAGGCATACGCGCATGAAGCCTCCGGAGTCCAAGTGCGCATTCCGGGACTTCCCGCGACGCGGACCATCCATCACGTAACATTGACGGGGCTGGACCCCGGGACCACCTACTACTTTGTGGCCGGCGATGAGGATGGTGGTTTCACAGGGGAGCGTTCGTTCAGGACCATCGCGGACGATGACGCCCCCCTTCGCTTCGTTACCGGCGGCGATATGGGCGCAACGCGTCAAACCCGCCGGCTCCTTCGGGTCGCGGCGGAACAAGACCCCGATTTCGCCGTCGTCGGCGGAGACATTGCGTACGCCAACGGCGAACTCAAGGAGTATCGGGACTGGGATCACTGGTTCAAGAACTGGGACGAACTCATGCGGACCTCCGACGGCCGCATGATCCCGGTAGTCGCGGCCATCGGCAACCATGAGGTGAATGACTCCGACTCGGCCGACTGGACTGTGCGCGCGCCCTTCTACTCCGCGTACTTCGAAACGCAGCCCGGCGACACGTACTTCGACCTTGCCTGCGGCGCCAACATGGCCCTCCTGGTGTTGGACACAGGACACATCGCGCCTCACGATGGCGATCAGGCGACTTGGCTCGATTCGGCACTCGCTGCGCATGCAGAGATCCCCTTTGTATTCGCCGTATATCACGTACCTTTCTATCCGAGCCACCGGGACTACGACAGTTCCGGTTCCGAGGCCGGCCGCACGCACTGGGCTCCCCGATTCGATACGCACGGCTTGACGGCGGCATTCGAGAATCACGACCACACCATGAAGCGCAGTAAACCGATCCGCGACAACCAAGTCGACGAGGATGGCGTACTTTATCTCGGAGACGGGTCCTGGGGAGTGGTTCCGAGGGACGTCGATAAAGAGCGGCGCTGGTACGAAGCCGTGGCCTTGGGCGTCGGCCATGTCTGGGTCGTCGATGTGTCCTCGGAGCAGACGAGGTACCGCGCGCTGGATCGCGACGGGATGCTCCTCGACGAAACGACCTCCGCGCCACGGCTAGCCGCCGCAGATTGACGGCTATGAGTCGCGCGATACGGCAAGAAAATTGAACGCGGCAAAGGGGTAGGTCATCGCATCCACAAACTCCCCGCGCGTGAGCGGTTTGCCGCCTTCCAGCCAATGCTTGACGATGTGGATGCCGTAGCCGAGCGTCTCCGTGAAGAACAGGTACATGTCGCCCGGCGGTATGGCATAGAGACACAAACCGGATTGCGTACACTCGAACAGAACGAATGGTTTGCACCGTTGCAGCACGCCCATCGCCCCTTTCAACACCTGCAGCTCCGCACCTTCCACATCCACTTTCAGAAAATGAACCCAGTGGTCGGCGGGAAGCACGTCGTCCAGTCGCTTGCACTCGATCCGATGTTCCTTGAAACCCTCATCCGCGTGGTACGAATGAGGCTGAAGCCCACTGAATCCGGACCGATCTGTGTTTTCGTAGAATGAAGTCGTGCCATTGGTGTCGCTGAGCGCCACATTGTGAATGGTCGCTTCCGGAAACTTCTTCTTCAGCCACTCCGCCTTTTGCGGTACGGCCTCGAAGGCGTGGTGTGTTCCACGCGGGGCCAGCGTTACGAACTCGTTGAGAACCGACCCCAGGTGGCAACCGATATCGACACAGTTCCAATCCGGCTGGATCGTTTTGCGCATCATGGCTTCGATACAGAACGGCTCCTGGTAAATACCTTCCAGTTCGGGATGGCGCGTACGCTTCCAGTAGGAAAGCAGGTACCGGGCCTGTGTGACCGGCCGGTAAAGAGGCGTGCGAATCAGTAAGTGCTTTAAATAATCCACGTTGCGCGTTGATCCCTATGATGGTTCAGGCGAGACTGCGTCGTGCCGCGCATAGCATACGCGTTTTTCGCGCTCAAAACCATCCCAAACCGGCATTTCATTTGTTCCAGGACACCCGTAGATGTTACGATCACTAGGTTTACGCGCCCAGGAGCAGATGAAATGGCAGAAGTGAAACGCGGTTTCTTCGGAAAACTCCGCGACCGGCTCTCCAAGACCCGCGACAACCTTTCCGGTAGTGTCCGGCGGGTGTTCGGTGGCCGTTCAGTTGTCGACGACGACCTGTTGGAAGAGCTTGAAGAGATCTTTATCGGCGCCGATTTTGGGGTCGAAGCCACGATGGCGATTATCGAGGACATGCGGGCACTCGCCAAAGAACGGCGCGTGAACTCCCCTGACGCGTTCGTCGACATGTTGAAAGAAGAGCTGACCAAGACGCTCCAGCCCGGCAACCACACACTCTCCTGGCAAACCGCTGACGGACCCCATGTTACGCTGATTGCGGGCGTCAACGGTTCCGGCAAGACCACCACCGCGGGCAAGCTTTCCGCCCACTTGACCCAACAAGGCAAGACGGTCATGTTGGGAGCGGCGGACACCTTCCGGGCCGCGGCCGTCGAACAACTGACGATTTGGAGCGAACGAACCGGCGTACCCATCATCAAGCACAAGGATGGCGCCGATCCCGCCGCGGTGGCGTTTGACGCGGCAGACGCGGCCGCGTCACGAGGCATCGATTGCCTGCTGATCGACACGGCAGGACGCCTTCACACGAAGGTGAACCTCATGGAGGAACTCAAGAAGATTCAGCGTGTTGTCGCCAAGCGAGTTCCGGGCGCGCCACACGAAGTGTTGCTCGTCTTGGATGCGACCACGGGGCAAAACGGCCTCCAACAGGCCAAGGTGTTTACCGAGGCGCTTCACGTCACCGGCATCGTGTTGACCAAGCTGGACGGTACGGCAAAAGGCGGAATCGCGGTGGCCATTCAGCGGCAACTTGGAATACCCATCAAGTTGATCGGTGTTGGAGAAGCAGTCGAGGATTTGCAGCCATTTAACGCCAGGGAGTTTGTGGACGCGATCTTCTCGTAGGGGACGACGGGAACTGTTCGCAGCAGGGGGTCTTTTGGAGCAGGCGGAACAGGCAACGCCGCGTCGTTCCTTTATCGGCGCGGCTCTCGTCAAGGACGGGGTGATTACCGAGGCGCAGCTTGCGCGCGCCATACGGATTCAAGAACTTCTTGAACAACCGCGCCAGCTCGGCGACGTGCTCGTCGAATTGGGGTTCGCGACAAAAAAGGCGATTACCGAAGCCGTGAACCGGCATGGCCGTGGCATACGGCTGGGCGACATGCTGGTCGAACAGGGTCTGATTTCACAAGATCAGCTCGAAGCAGCGCTCACGATGCAGAAAGAGCGAAGCGTCAGGCTGGGTGCAGCCCTCATCGAACTCGGCGCCATCAACGAGCGGACCCTTCTGCAAAACCTGGCAAACCAATCGCGATTGCCTTTTATCGAACCCATTTTTGCCATGATCGAGCCGAACGTGCTGAGCGGCGTTGCACCCGACTACCTGGCAAAACACGAGTTTATCCCATTCAGTCGAAGCGAAAACGGCCGAATAACCGTGGTCGTCAACGATCCTTCCGATACCGACTGTATACACGCCGTGCAGGATCTCTTGCGGGCTGAATTCGACATCGCGCTCGGACCCATCGAATCGATCCGGCAGGCCATCGAAGACTACCGGTCGTTTCGTACGAATCGTTCGGCGCGGAGCGCCCGGACCGAAGCCGGGGGCGACAGCATCGTCCAACTGGTCAATCACATTATCTCCTCTGCGGTCGACGAGCGGGCGAGCGACATTCACATTGAACCCATGTCGGACAAGGTCCGCCTGCGCTACCGCATTGACGGCGTCCTCGTCTACAAGACCGACCTGCCGCTCGACTTGTTGCCCCGGATCATCTCGCGTATCAAGGTGCTCTCCGAAGGCAACATCACGGAACACCAGCACCATCAAGGTGGACGCTTTCTCTACACGGTCGGCACCCGCGACTACGACTTGCGGCTCTCCATCTACGTAACCGTCCACGGCGAATGCGCGGTCATGCGCATTCTGAACAAGCAGACGGGAATCCTCGAACTCGACGAGTTGGGAATGAACCCCACCATGAAGGAGCGATTCCGAACGGACGTACTGGACGTCCCCACCGGCGTGGTCCTGATCACGGGTCCAACCGGCTCCGGAAAGACGACGACGCTCTACAGCAGCCTCGCGTACAGCAACAAGATCGATACGAAGATCATCACCGCCGAAGATCCGGTGGAATACATGATTGACGGTCTCATCCAGTGCTCCATCTACGACAAGATCGGGCGCACCTTCGAGAGCACCCTGCGCGAGATCGTCCGCCAGGACCCGGACATTATCGTGCTGGGAGAAATCCGCGATCGTACCACGGCGGAGACGGCCATCCAGGCGGCACTGACCGGACACAAGGTCTACTCCACCTTCCACACGGAAGACACCATCGGCGGACTTCTCCGCCTGATCGACATGGACATTGAAACCTTCCTTATTTCGTCCACCGTCATCTCGGTACTTGCCCAGCGATTGCTGCGCAGAATCTGCACGGCCTGTGCCGTCCCCCACACGCCCGGACCCCGGGAACTGGACCGGATAGGGTTGACCGTCGAGGAAGTACACGAGTTCGAGTTTAAGCGGGGCCAGGGGTGCAAACTCTGCAACTACACCGGGTACCACGGCCGCACCGCCGCATACGAATTGCTCGTGCTCAACGAAGAAGTGAAAGAGGCCATTCTGGCCAAGCGCCCCGCCCATGTGATTCGAAAGATCAGCACCGATACGACGGGGCTAATCAGTATGCGGGAGGACGCCATCGCGAAAACGGTTCGCGGTCTTACCACCTTTGACGAAGTGCTCCGGCACACGCCGCGAACGTTTGAAATGCGCCGGCTGCGCCAGATTTTGACCATGACTCAGTAATCGAATGGATTGAACACATGCTCAAGTGTCCATATTGTGAGGAAGGCGCCCCTTCCCAGACCACGCATGGCGCTTCCGTTCAACTCGCGGCTTGCCCGGCGTGCATGAATCCTTATTACATCGACTGGGACGGCCGGCAGGCGCAACGGATTGCCGGCGCCGCGGACATCCGTCAGGCAGCGGCAAAAGGAACCATTGGGGGCGAATTGCTTGCTGCGTTGCCCAAGGCCATCGAGGACCTTCCGGTACTCCCGGAAGTCTCCACGCGAATCATGGAATTGCTGCGCAGCTCGGACACGTCCATGAAGGATATCGCGGAGACCGTACGTCAGGATCAAGCGATTGCCGTAAAGATACTGCAATTGGCGAACAGCGCGATGTACGGCGGGCTCACAACGATTACCGACCTCAGTGCGGGGTGCGCCCGGCTCGGCACCCGAACCGTCGCCAATGCCGTGCAGACTGTGGCCAATGGTAACCTCTACATCACCAGCAACCCCGCGTTCAAAGACCAAATGCGCCGCCTCTGGACCCACTCGGTCGCCACGGCGCATTGCGCCAGCGAAATCGCGATGCTCACCGCGTCTCCCCGTTCTGACGCACTGTTCGTCGCCGGCCTGATACACGACATCGGGTCAGTCGTCGTGCTGGACATCGTATCGGGTTCCCGGCGGGGCGTCCTGGCGGACCTGCACAAAAGCCCGGAACTGGTGCGCGAAGTTCTGGAGAGTTACGGCCCCTTGATCGGGTTGCATGTCATCCAGGCGTGGAAACTTCCACCCGAGTTTTCGATGACAACCTACCTGCAGTCCACGCCGGACGCCGCACCCACGGAAGACGTGCGCGCCATGGTACACATTGTCTGCCTGGCCGGAGCCGTGGCCGAGGTTTCCGGCTTCTCCGTGTACGACGGAGCAACCAGCCTGCTGAGCCATCCCTCGACGAAATACCTCGGACTAAGCGACATCAAGCTGGCCACCTTGCGCGCCGATCTCGAGGACTCTGTCCGTCCGCTGCTGGAGATCTCCGCTTCCTAAGTATTGCGTCACCGGCACGCGCATTGAACGATTTCCCCTGGACCAGTAGAATCCCCTCCAAAACCGCGCCTTCTGTCACCATTCAGTACGGAATAGCATCTGGAGTCCGGAATGCCCATACGATTCTTCAACACCCTGAGCCGCGCCAAGGAACCGTTCGAGCCCATGGAACCGGGCAAGGTGCGGATGTACACCTGCGGTCCAACGGTCTATAACTACGCCCACATCGGCAACCTTCGGACCTTTTTGTTTGAGGATTTGTTGCGCCGTCACCTCAAGTATCGCGGCTTTGACGTGTATCATGTCATGAACCTCACCGACGTGGAAGACAAGATCATCCGCGCCTGCAAGGAAACCGGAGAACCACTGAAATCGCTGACCGCCAAGTACGTCGACGCATTCTTCGAGGATCTCGATGCCCTGGGCGTCGAGCGAGCCGAGGAGTATCCCGCCGCCACGGACCACATCCCCGAAATGGTCGAACTCATCAAGACCTTGCGGGACCGCGGGCACACCTACGAGATGGACGGCAGCATCTACTTCAAGCTCAGCACCTTCCCGCAGTACGGCGCGCTCAGCCATTTCGACATGGACCAGCTCAAAAGCGGCGCCAGCGGCCGCGTCGATTCTGACGAGTACGCCACGGAAGACGCGCGCGACTTCGCCTTGTGGAAAGCCTACGACGAGGATGATGGCGCCGTGTTCTGGGAAACGGAACTCGGAAAAGGACGCCCGGGCTGGCACATCGAATGCTCCTGCATGAGCATGAAGTACCTCGGCGAATCTTTCGATATCCACTGCGGCGGCATCGACAATATGTTTCCCCATCACGAGAACGAAATCGCCCAGTCGGAGGCTGCGACGGGAAAACAATTCGTCCGGTACTGGCTGCACAGCGCCCATCTCTTTGTGGAAAACCGCAAGATGTCAAAGTCCTTGGGCAACATCTACACCCTGCGCGACCTCGTTGCCATGGGACACGATCCGCTGGCGATCCGATGGACGCTCATCTCCACGCACTACAAGCAGCCTAGCAACTTCACGTTCGAGGGACTGGAAGCCGCGAAGGTCTCCCTGAACCGGATTCGCGACTTCCGGATACGGCTCGAGGGCATCCGGGGCGAGGGCAGCGACCTGTCGGAAGCCATTGAAACCTGCGAGCGCGCGTTCGGCGACGCCTTGGATGACGACCTCAACATCTCCGGCGCCATCGCCGCGGTTTTTGAGTTTATCCGCGAAGCCAACCGGCTCATGGACAAGGACGATTTGAGCCAGGAGGGCGCGAAGAAGACCCTGGCCATGTTGGATCGATTGAATGCGGTCACGGGGCTGTTCTCCCCGCCGTTGGTCGATGAGGTGCCCCAGTCCATTCTTGACCTCGTCCAGGAACGGCAGGACGCCCGCCGGGCCAAAGATTTCGCCCGGGCCGACGCCATCCGCGATCAGCTTATGGCCGAAGGCTGGGTACTGGAAGACACGGCAGACGGCCCGCGAGTGAAGCGCACGTAGCGATTGCGTTTTCCAAGGCCCAAACGGGTGAAATACGGCAAGAGGCTATGCATCAGCAGGTTAGCTTCCTGTTGACGCCGCGCTACGGCGACTGATGCCACCGCCCACTCCGGGAACTTCGGCGGCCAGAAGGTGTTCAAGTCAATGTGGTTGAGGCGACCCAGACGATGAGCGGGATCCCGGACTGGGACCTCGTAGCACGCGCGCGCACGGGCGATATGGAATCGTTCGCGCGACTGGTCCGCCGTTACGAAGGCCCCCTGATCCACTTCTGCTACCGGATGGTCGGCTCCCACCAGGACGCGCAAGATCTGGCGCAGGAAAGTTTCATCCGGGTGTACCGGTATCTGGACCGCCTCAAACCCGAGGCGAAGTTCTCCACCGCTTTGTTCGGCATGGCTCGAAACCTGACGCTGAACTTTCTTCGGGACACCGGACGGCGAGGGCGCGGTAAACACCGCTCGCTGACCGAAGCCGATGATGCGGTGCGCGACATGGCAGATGACTCTAGCAGACCTGACCGGGCAGCGCGGCTGCACGAGATCGAAGGTTTGGTCGAACGAGCTTTGGAGCTGATGAGTCCCGAACACAAGGAAGTTTTGATTCTGCGCGAGATTCAGGGGCTCGACTACGATGCCATCGCAGCCATTGTCCGTTGCCGTAAAGGAACCGTAAAAAGCCGGCTGGCCCGCGCGCGGGAACAACTTCGAGCGCGATTGAGCGAACTCGGGGGTGAACTGCTATGAACGACAAACGGTTGAACGAAGAACTCTCGGCATATCTGGATGGCGAGTCGAAAGATACGGCTCGTATTGCGGAGCTGCTGAAGAACGATCCCGAAGCAGCGCGACGGGTTAGCGAGTATTCGGCCCTCTCCGAGGCGATCAAGGCGCTGCCCGCTCCGGAAGTCCATCCGGCTTTCGCCACGCGCGTGCTGGCACAGGCCCGCGAAACACGACGCGCCTCCGCGTGGAGCCGCGCACCGCGACTGGCCGGGGGTGCCGTGCTTTCGGCGCTGATCGTGGGCTTCTGCGTGTGGACGATGCTTCCCAGAACGGTCCCGAGTATCCCCCAGGAACAAGAGCCCGAGGTTGCCGCCGTATTGGAACTCCGTCATAGCGAGGAACCGTTGGGGCCCTTCGCTTCGCTTATGGACGAGGATTTGCTCGACAGCTCGGTCGCGTTGACGGAAGGAGATATTGCTCCCTCCGATGAAACCCAACTTGCGGCGGATGAAGCCTCAATGGAATCGGCGGTCGAGAGTATCGTCTGGCTCGCATCTGCGGCGCCCTCGGGCTCCGACTCCGACGAACTCGATGTCATGCTTGGCGACTTGGACGATACCGAAATTACCGTGCTCCGCGAATTGCTCGTAGAGTACGCCATGGAGGATAACGCAATATGAATCAGCTCGTGAAATTGGGCTGCCTGGTACTTGCCTTCGCCTTGCTACCCGCGTCGGGATTCGCTGAAGAGGAAGTCTGTGAAGGCGACGCGAAGCCGAAGGACGAATGGCGCGGCGACAAGCCGGACGAATGGAAAGATCAGGAAATTCGCGAGATGGTGACCACGGTTATGATGGTTCGCATGTCGCGGGAGTTGGAATTGACGGACGAACAAACGGTACTGATGGTCCGCAATTTCGGCGACCTGCGCGATACACTTTCTGAACTCGGCGAACAACGCGGCAACTTGATTGACACCCTTCGCGATAAGGTGGGCAACGACGCTCCCGATGCCGAGATCGAACCCATCCTGGACCAGCTCATGGCGCTGGATGAGAAACGGGATACCGTGCGGGAAGAGGCCTTCGAGAAAGCCAGCGCGGATCTGACGGTCGCACAACGAGCGAAACTCTATATTTTCGTTCAAGATTTTGAGTGGCACATGCGCCGGTTGATTCAGAAGGCCCGCGAGGTGGGCGGCGATCGGGTCAAGCGCTGGCATGACGAAGTCGTTAATGGGGAGGACCGACGCCCGAACGATTCGCATCACGACGACCAGCAAGACGACCACGAGAAGGCGCAGGATAAGCCTGGCGAGAATCCGCCCAAGCAATAACTCCACTCTTGTTTTTTGCAATCACGCGGACGGTCCCATACGGGTCCGTCCGCAGTCTTTTTGGGGAAACGGTTGGCCCGGCCCGCCACAGCCTGATACAGTTCTCCTGGCTAGAACGCTGTACAAAAAAGAAGGAGCGCTTGCCCATGGGAATCTGGCTGATCGTCGCGGTCACCGTATGTTCCGGTCCCGAGTTCTCCATGCCATTGTTGTTGCCGCAACACCTGGTTGATGCGCAGTCGGTTCATCTGGAACCGCAACGGCCCGAACCCGGCTTGACATTGTTCGAGAAAGATCTGGACCGCCCTTCCCTGTGGTACGCGCCGGTCGCGTCGCGGACCTTGGACGACGGCACGATCCAACTCTGGTACCAACGCGTAAACAAGGGCGAGGAGGATTACTTCGATCAGCGCACGCTGTGCCTGGGTGAGATTCGAGACGGCCGGTGGGTATTGGCCGAGCTGAATCCCGAACCGCCAACCTGGGGCGGCACGAACAACGTCTGCATGCTCCGCTCACCGCACACGCCGACCTGGGGCGGATTCAACGTCTTCCAGATCGTCGAGGTCGACGGCGTACTGCAAATGCTCTACTGGGACCAGCCGCCGGAATCGGGCGACGCCGGCGCCATGCGCGCGACCTCCACGGACGGGCGAACGTGGGACAAGCAACTCAAAACGGTCTTCACCGAGCACAACGACGCGTACAGTCTCATCTACGAGAAGGGCGAATACGTCCTCTACCAAACCGCTCTGGAACCCTGGCCGGACAAGCCGTTCTCGGACAACCTGGACAAATTCAAACGGGTCTTGTCGATCCGCACATCGGAGGATCTCGAGACGTGGACGCCGCAGGAGATCTTCCTGCGCCCCGATGACCAGGACCCACCCGAGACGGAGTTCTACCTCATGAAGGTCTTCCGCTATGGAAGCGCCTACGCGGGGCTTATCATGAAGTACTACGCCGACCCGGCGAAGCCGAACGAACACAGCGCCATCCTCAGCAATGAACTTGTCGTCAGTGAAGATACGCGGACCTGGGAACGCCCGTTTCGCGACACCGACACAGGCTTCTGGAGCTACGCCGATCCCTTCATGCTGGACGGCAAGATGCACTTCGCCATCTGGAAGGACGGCGGTATGGTGACGGTCGCCTACCCCAAAGACCGGATGGTCGCCGCCGTAGCGGGGGACGAGGTCGGCACTCTTACGACGCAACCCTTTGAACGTCCCGAGTCCGGCGGTTTAACGCTCAATGCGGACGCTTCCAACGGCTGGATCGAGGTGGAGTTGCTGGACGGTTCGGGGAAACCGGTTCAGGATGTGAAAGCGGAACGGATTGAAGGGGTTGACGGCGAAGGGATCGCGCTGAACTGGAACCCCTCTGACTTACCCGCGGATTGCATCCTGCGGGTCCGTATGAAGAACGCGCGTCTGTTCGCCGTCGGCGCGCGCCCCTGAACGAAACACGGCCCGCGAGGTGTCCCTCGCGGGCCGTGTTGTCATTAATGCCTATTCGGAACGCTTACTCGGCCGCAGCGACCTTCACTTCTTCCGGCTGTTCCGTGGACTCAGCGGCAGCAACTTCGGCCTGCTCGGGGAGCAACACCTGGTCGATGGCGTGAATGTAACCATTGCTCGCGGCGATATCGGCGCGCACAACATTCGCGGAACCAATCGTGGTCTTGCCGCTCACAGAGCACTGCTTGGCGCCCAGGCTGGAACATACCGCGCCTTCCTTGGCCAAGTCGGCCGCCGGAATCGCGCCATCAATGATGTGGCGGGCAAGAACAGCCTGCATGGCTTCGTCATCCTGCAACAGGGAAGCCCACTGTTCCGCCGGGAGCTTCTGGAAGGCTTCGTTTGTCGGGGCAAGAATCGTCTTCGGCTGCGGGCAGTTCAGCTTGTCCATCATGCCGGCCGCACGAGCCGCCAAAAGCAGGGTCGAGAACGAGCCGTCCTGGATCGCGGTGTTCACAATGTCCTTCTGGCCGCTGGGGCACACGCCGCCTTCGCAATCGCCCTTCTCGGCGACCTGCTTGCCCGAGGTCGGGCAGACACCGCCTTCACAATCCGAGCCCTTGTCGGCAACCTGCTTGCCCGTCAAGGGGCAAACGCCGTCTCCGCAAGCGCCGTCTTTGGCAAAACCGGCTTCCGTGCCAGCCGTGGTGTTCACGGCAGGCTTCGCAGCGCCATCAGGGCAGCACTCGCCCTTACCTTCGGCTTTGGCTGCCTTCAGCGAAAGATTGCAGGTCCCCTCGGCTTTCGCGGCCTTGGCATCGGAACTACAGGTACCCTCGGCCTTCGCCGCCTTCCCCGACAAGGGACACGTACCATCGCCCGCGGTGGCGATGAAGCTGCCCGCGGCCACGGCCGCTACAGCGAGAAACGACGCGGGCTTCAGAATCTTCATCAGCTTTTCTTTCATGTTCGGTGCTCCTTCACAATGTTCGGGAAAGCACAGTGGCCGCCCCTAAGTTCCCAATGATTGCGATGTGTAAACAGCCCGTTACGGCGCAAACATTCCCGGCCAGTGCCGACAATGGAAGCCCCTTCGACGAGCATCATTCCAGCCTTGCAACCGGGTTTCAGCTTAACACGAATCCGGCTCAAAAGAAAGGCGAAGCCCAGACACCTATAAGTATTCCGAAACCGTCCGCAATCAGGTCACCTAAACTCGCCGCCCCACCCGAAAGCGCGTCGTACGCTTCCTTACCTATACCGGCCAGCCACGCCAGGCCAGGACTCGTGAAGGCGATGATAAAGCTGAACCAGAAATGCAGAAGTTTATCCGTGCCAATCATTTAAGCAAAGCCCCCATAATTCCGGAATCCGATGAATCATGCCCAAGCATACCGCCCCAAGCCCGAGAAAGCCACCTGATGCACCGGCATCCGGCAAAATACCGCCGAATCTGGTATAGTTCCAGAACTCGTGGAATTACTACCCTCCCGAGAACCTGGAAATGCAGAGATCCTCTATTCCCACTTTCGTGCGAACTGCTTTCGTCCTCGTACTCGCCATGTTGTTCCTGTACCTCGTCACCGTTCTGGCGGAAGCGATGAGCCCCTGGATGGAGTCGACGTTTGCCAAGGGCGTTTACCGCGTCACGTTCTTCGTGCGTTTGCCAGCCGCTGTCGTGGGCTCAATCTTCTTTCCCTTGGACGCCTCACACCATTGGCCACTCGGACTGACCATTTTCTCCTGCGCCGGCGCGCCAATCTTCTGGTACGGCGTCTGGCGAGGACTCCGCGCCGCTGTCCGCGCCGGCTCACGCCGGTTTTCTACGCCGACAACAGTGGAGCCAATTCAAGCCGGCGAAGCTGATTTAACCCGGCGCGTCTTCCTTGGACGTATGGCCATGGGCGCGGGAATCGTGGTCCCTGGCGGAACCGGAACGTATGGCGTGTTGCTGGAACCGCAAGATCTCCAGGTCCGGAGGTACACCATTCCCATCACCGACCTGCCGCCGTCGCTATCCGGTGTGCGGATTGCCCATGTCTCGGATCTGCATTACGGCCCCTGCATCACCCTCCAATACTTGCGGCGCGCGCTGGTCGTTGTCGCGGAGCTGAACCCCGATTTCGTGATCCTCACGGGCGACTACACGCAGAAGACTTGGAAGGCCATCGAGCCGGGTATCGAGCTGCTGGGCGCGCTCCAACCGAAGTACGGCATGGCGGCCGTGCTCGGGAACCACGACTACTGGGAAGGACCGGATATCACGGTCCGCGCGATGGAACGGCTCAGCATCCCGGTCCTGACCAACAAGAATCGTTATCTGACGCCGGAAGGCTTGGGAGAGCATTGCATCCCCGGCCAATCGCTCTGCATCGCCGGCATCGACGACCTTTGGGAAGGGACGCCTTCCATCGACAAGGCGTTGGCCGGCGTCCCACGCGAGGTGCCGCGACTGGTGCTCTCCCACAATCCCGACTGCGCCGAACACGCGCCGCCCGGAATCCGCGTGGACCTCATGTGCTCCGGACATACCCACGGCGGCCAGGTGCAGTTCCCGCTCGTCGGCGCGCCCATCGTGCCCAGCGCATACGGACAGAAATACGTGGGTGGACTATGCGCGGGTCCTCAGTTCCCAGTGCTCGTGTCTCGCGGCGTGGGTATGGCCATGTTTCCTGTGCGCCTCGGCGTTCCGCCTGAAGTGGGCCTCATCACCCTCGAGCGAGCCTAACCGCGCGAGTCCTACTCGTCGGGATACATCTCCGGCCGCAACCCGATGTTGACGATGCTGCACGCGTTGATGGCGTTCAGTCCGCGACCCTTGGCTTCTTCCAACACTTCAGCATCTTCCGATCCCGGGTTAAAGAACAACTCGCCTGGATTCACGGCCTGAATGTCGTCAAGCATGGTCTTGCCCACCGCCGGTGGCACATACATGGAAACCCGGTCCAACGGCACCGGCACTTCCTTGATCGACTTGTACGCCTTAATTCCTTCGACTTCGTCAGCTTTCGCGTTCACGGGATAGACGGTCCACCCGCCGTCCCGAAACGCGCGCACCGCCTTGTTGCCGTACTTCTTCCGATCCGTTGACGCGCCGATAATGGCAATGGTTTTGCTCATGGTCTAAACATCCTCACGGGGTTACGATTCTGCGCCGGGCGGGTTCGCTATTGCAGATCCGCCGGCAGCCTCTTCAATACTCGTTTTCACATAGTTTGCGATGTCTTCCGCGGGTTCATCCACCAGTATGCGCCGAAAGGCCGGCAGCGTAACGAGACCGATTGTGTTGTTCGTCACATCGATAGTCATGGAAAGGTGGATCGGCAGCGTGCCTTGCTTTTCCGATCCGTCGAAGTGGGTCGACCCCGATTCCCCCAGCGTGATACCGGAGGTGTAGGAACAATACTTCGCGGCAATTTGTACTTCGGCGGTTGCGTAGAAGGGGGACCAGAAGGACCGCTTCTCGCGGACTTCCGCCAGTACCAACGGAAAATCATCGGATCCCGGATCGTTGTTCAACAGATACACCTCAAAACCGGCCTCCTCCAGATGCCGCCTCAAGGCTGCGGCCAGCGCACTCCCTATTCCAACCCGATCCTCCACGTGGAGCATAACGCGCGTGACGTCAGTCGTGTGTGTGGCATCTGGATTGCTCGAACTGGCGCGCGTCATCTGTGACGAAGCATTTGTCTTGGAGCGGGCCACGTGAAAATTGGCCGTCAAGGTCAATAGCCCAAAGACCGCCAACACAACGACCAGGATCGACCACTTGATGCGCTTCATTGGTGCGAATTATCCCAAAAGTTAAGCCTCAGTGACCCGAAGTGAGCCTAGTCTCCCGCGACGGCAAAGCGCAACTGTTCCTTTCAACGGGATTCCCCGCTATTGGGATCCGTAAGAAATCGACAACTCGACGCGGCCGGTTAACCCGGAGAGATCGATGGTTTCTGCGCTCGCATTGAATCGCGAGTAGCGCTCGCCGTTGACGCGAACCGAATCCATCTCGCGGCCGATCGGCGCTCGCAGTTTCAGATAGGTTCGAGCCGTTGGGTTTCGACTCGGGAGTAAGATGCTCGCATCGATTCGGCTGTTTGAAAGACGAGACTCCACGACGTAGCTCACCGGACCGAAGCACGTCGGCGCGTTCGTGACCTGGATGGTTTTGCCGTCCTCTAACCATTCGCGCGGGGTTGCATGGGCCAGGTACAGATTCTCGGGCATGCCGGTCTCCCCGTTGAACGATTCACGGACGAGCATCAGCCGCAACGGAAGCAGAAATGCGTTGTTGTTGGCGCTGCACGGCGTCCCGTAACAAGATCGGTAGAACTCGCCAGGCCGTTCGCCTACGGTCTCGCCTTCGCCCGAGACAAAGGTACCGCGCGTTTGCCCGTGGGCGAGCTTACCGTAGAACGACAAGATCAAATGATCGGCTTCATCTCGTTCCGCAACGAGTTGCAGATAGTCGGGTAAATAGACGTTATCGAAACCGGTCGTGTAGTAGCCGGGCAAGCCGCTGGCGCGGTACGAGCCAATCGGCGTCGGATAGTAATTGAACCGCAACAGTCCAAGAAGGAACGAGCCGTGGTTGCGCATGAAGCCCATGATCCGATCCATGTCCTCGCCTTGGGGATCCCAGAAACCGGAAGCGAAGGCGTAGGGCATGCACAAATTCCAATAGCTGCCCAGTCGCGTTTCCGTCACGGGCGCTTCGACCGGCGCGTCTTCCAGTAGCATGCGGGGAATGAAAAGGGTGCCGTCCGGCATGGCCACCTGCGAATCCGCCATGGCGCGCGCGATTGCCTCCTTTAGGCCTCGCGCGACCGGAGCGTACCGGTCATGCAGATCCTCCCGGCCGATGTCCCTCCAGACCATAGCCATATCCCGCAGACCGCGCCAGCCGAGCACTTGGTGCCAGACGAAGTACGACACCTGCGGAATGTCGCCGCACTGCCGCTCCTTCTGCAATAGCCCGTTGGGATCGGCCGAAATCTGTCTGCAAAACTCCTCGCCGAACGCTTCGTACTGGGGTGTAAGCCGCTCGATAAACGCGCGGTCCCGCGTGAGGTGATAGTAATGGGCGGCATGCGTCAGTTTTTCGCCGCGTTCCCAATTCGCGTAGTAGGCCGCGCCTTTCGTTTGATCGACGAGATACTCTAACCCGTCCCGGTAGGCCTCGGAAAAACCGTACATGCCGAGCGTTGCGACCTCGTCGCTGCTCTCCGGTTGATAGAAGGAGTTGTGATAGACCACCGCGCCGAGGCTGTAGCGCCACCGCATAATCAGATTCTGGATGAGCAGGTTGCGCTGTGCATCCATGACGATGTTCTCAGGCACGTTGAACTGCGCGCCTTCAGCCAGCAATGCATCCCAGTAGGCTATCCATTCCTTCCTTGTGCGGTCGTACAGATCATCGGTATTTACAGGATCGAGCGGTTGGGATGGATGCCAGACCACGGTGCAGACCGAGTCTCCGCGGTCCGCGACCCAGTGCGCCTCCTGCCCTTCACCGAGCAAGGGCTGCGACGCAACTAGACTGGAATCGCCATTGCCGCGCACGAACCGCACGAGGGGCGCGCCACCATTCGATGCTCGATGGACAGTAATTCGGAGGAATGCGCACAACCCGTCCACCCCATCCATCGGCGCTGCGAAAGATTCTTGCGTATACCGGTTGCCATCGGCGTCCGTGTAGGCCGTTTGCAGGATGGGGTAGTACCCGTCGGCGAGGCAAGGGGGCTCCAGTCGATCCAGATTGCTGCCGAAAAGTTCAGCCCCGGCCGCACCGACGAAGACCTTCAGGTCGTTGGTGTTGTCGTAACGGTCCGCGGCGATGCGGCTTCCATCGGCCAAAGGAATGAGGTACGGCGGTTCGCCGCCATCGAGGCCCCAGAGCAGGTTGTGAGCACCGAGTGTCTCGTTCGTGTACCCCGTCGAATAGAACAAGGGGCGAAGGTAATCTTTGATCGCGTCATACGAGGCGCCGCCTTGATCGATGAGCGCCTCGCCCCAGATGTCCCGGCCTTCGCGAAGCGCCGCATTCAGACCTCGCGCGTAGTCTGACTCCTCGTCCGTCGTTTCTCGCCGGTCGGGATAAACCGACTTCGTCTCCAGGTACTCGGCAGAGACGCTCTCCGCATCCAGCGCCCCGTCGTAGAGCCGGACCGACGCGATCGCGCCGCGGAAACAGTTGCCCGGTGTCTTGGGAACGTTTGCGTACGCGCCTATGACCAACGGTGTGTCGTACGCATCAAGGGGCGCGGTTTCGATCTCAACAGACGCGGCTTCCTGGCCATTCAGGTACAGGCGCGCGGAAGTTCCGTCGAAGGTGGCCGCCACGTGGTTCCAGTTGGTACCGTAGTTCGCGTTCCGTGCCTCCACGACGACAGACCGGCCGCCGGCGCTTGCATAGAAGATGACGGACTGCGGATGGTCTTCGCTGTCCATGAGGAACAGCCCGTACTGATACCAGGGGTCGTCGTGGTTCGGGAGCGATTTGACAAGCAGAGGCATCTGGGAATCGATGACGCCGCCTTCCGCACGGAACCATAGAGTCACCGTGAGGTGCTTCGGATTCAACACCGCTGAGGTGTTCACGACCGCATAGGAATCGTCTCCGTCGAAGTACAAATGAGGATGCTCAACGAGATCCTCCTCGCGATGGAGCACCGGAACGCCGCGCAGCTCAATGTCGGGCCCTCGGCCAGACGAGTCTCGGACCCGCGCGACGTCTTCGCGCGGCGCCAGCCACTCAGCGATGAGTACCGGAGATTCCGCACCGGCGGCGGCAAGCAGAACAGATACCATTAACCCGACCGGAAGATGTTTCGCGACCATGCAGCCCCAACTACGTTTAAACATCAATTCCCCGGAAAGCACTTGACAGATACTGTACCGATTCCGGTTGGCCTGCGCCATTGTCTACTGTGGCGCTGGTTCCTGCGGTGCGGGTATCATGCCTCCGTCCATTATCCAGGAGGCATTAGACATGGACCCAGCGCCAGACGCCGCCGATGGAATCCGTTTCCGGCAATTCCTGCGCCGGCTCATCTCGACGGTCGGCATTGCAGGTGTTGCACTGACGGTGTCGTTACAGACCGAAGCGTCCCCCGGCGACTGGCCCGAACCGCGCCAGAACCCGCATCTCACCGGCATCCAACCGCTCGCGGGAGCGATGCAGACTGCGCCGGAAGTGTCCGTACGTTTCGATTTGGGACGCACCTCGCCGAGCGTCACGCCGGTCAACCTTCCCGACGGTTCGGTTGTGGGACTCGCACTCGTGGCCGGACGCCTGTTGTGTTTTGAACAGTCCGGCGCGCTGCGATGGGAATCACATCCCCCGGGTTTGAACTTCAGCACCATCGTCACCACAGAAGACCTGAATGGCGACGGCTCGATGGAGATCCTGCTGAAAGCGGGACGACCTGCCGAACCCTACGGTGCCGCGGCACTGGTTGCGCTCGATGATGGAAACTTGCTCTGGCGCTACGACGTAGATCCCATGTCGTATGCGTGGTACCTGTACGCGGATCGCTACCTTCCGGATCGGGACAACAAACAACTCGTTGTTATCATGCACGGCTATCCTCCGGATGAGGAGAACGGTTACATCGCATTCTTTCACTTCGAGAAAGAGGAAACTCGACCCGCGCAGCAATGGCGCTACGACTTCGACGATTACACCTGCTTTCCCAGTCTGCTGCGAACCGACCTCGACGGCGACGGCGTTCAGGAGCTGGCCGTCGAAACCCACAGCCGCATGTGGTTCTTCGACGTCGTCTCCGGTGAGATGAAACACTTCGCCTCATGGGATGTATCGCCCGCGAATGTGCGCAGCTATGGACTCGTGAAGTTCGCGGATCTCAACAAAGACGGTCGCGAAGATTTCCTTTGCATCGCCGACTTCGCACAACACCACGAGGTCCTTTTAAACGCGGATGGAAAGATGGAGAAAGCCTGGAGTTACGGCTGGCCGGAAAGCGTCACAACGGGAAAGGTCGTGACCACTTGGCCGGAGCCGCCAGACGTGGATGTGGACGGCGACGGCGATCTCGAGATTGTCGTATCCATGTACAACTCCGAAGACGACAACGCATGGCTGACGCGGGTGTACGACGCCGTCACCGGCGAATTGCAGTATCGCGTTCCTGGCGTCATCGCGGTGTCCACGGCGGACGTCGACCGCGACGGTTCCTGGGATATCCTCGCGAACGCGAGCAAGGACCCGACGCGTGCGGACCTCGATGGCGCGCAACTCATCTCCTGCGCGGAAGGGGTAAAGACGCTTTGGGAAAACGCGGATGTTACGGCCGTCGGCCTTGCCGGGGACGGCACGCCGCGCGTGTCCAAGGACGGTGCCACCTTTGAAGTGGCTCACGACACGAATGGCGGCTTTGTCCTTGAACCGTGGATCGCTCCAACGGCGCCGGAACGCCCGGAATTCCGAAATATCCCCGCGGTCGTTGGTCCGGCCATGCCGAAGGCGCTCGTTGCCGATCTGACCGGCGACGCGGCCCATGAAGTGGTCCTATACCAGGAACCTTCCGTCCGCGTGCTTTCGCTGGCTGGGGACGCCTTTGAGACGCGATATGAGTCTGAATCGACTTCTGTTCCAGTAGTCGCCGACCTGGATGGCGATGGCGTCAACGAAATTGTCGAGACCAACGTAGCGCCGGGTCATCAGCCCGTAATCGAGGCGCGATCGTTGGCCGGGGAACCGAAGACAATCTGGCGCACTGAATTGCCGCCGCCGGATCGAACCGGCCTGCCCGCCACCACGCGCGCGGCATACGTACGGACGGGGCACTTCACGGGAGGCAAGACACCCGACCTGTACTTCTGGGCAGGTACGCCCCTCGTGCGGAGCACGGTGATAAACGGCCGAACCGGCGATGTTTTCTGGGACAAAGGCGAAACGCCCAATATCGAGCGGTACTGGGGCCCCAGCGTCAATCAGGCGTCCGTCTACGATTTCAATGGCGACGGCAAAGAAGACCTGGTGTTCACCAACCCGGACTACTACTGCGTCGCGGACGGTCCAACGGGCGAATCGCTACTGGGTCCGTTGCATCCGCCGAAGATCTTCGATCAACCCAGCCAGGGGTTATATACATTGCCGGCGATCCTCGATCGTTCGAGCGGCGGGCCGGTGGTTTGCCTCGTCGCCGGTCACTATTTTCAGGCCGCCATGTCGCTTCACGCCGCGCCTATGTGGTACAAGCTACCGCCTGCCGGGGAAGCGCGCTGCGCGGAAGAAGGGTTTATGCGCCTGCCTGACGGGTCCTGGCTCGTGGGGTTCGGCCGCCAGAACGGAAACTTCGCGTGCCTGAACGTTTCGGATGGGTCTGTGCGCTGGGAACTCCCCGTCGACGCGTCCTGCACCGACGTGGCGACCTGCGACATCGACGGCGACGGCCAACTGGAGTTCATCTTCGGAACGAGTCACGGTACGCTCTATGCCGTACGCGACGCGGGCGATCGTCCGGTCGTCGTATGGCAAGTCGCGCAAAGCGCCGGAGCGGGTGCGCCCATCGCCGCCGATGTGAATGCCGACGGGCTGAGCGATATCATCGTCCCGACCAACGACGGATACGTGAATCTGTTCGTCTCGAAGAAACCGTGAACGTGAAGATGATGTAGACGCGGCCGAACGCGGTGTCTACTTTGACGCAATGGGGGTAGCAAGAAGCATATGAAAAAGGTGTTGGTTACGGGCGCGGCCGGGTTTATCGGATCGCACTTGAGCGACGCTTTGCTCGCCCGGGGCGATCGGGTCATCGGCGTGGACTGCTTCGACTCGTTCTACGACCCTGCGGTGAAACGTCGCAATGTGAAAGAGGCCTGCGCCAACGATCGCTTTACGCTGCACGAAGTCGACATCACTGACGAACCAGCGCTCAATCGCGTCTTCGAGCAGGAACGGCCCGACGTGGCCGTGCATCTGGCCGCGCGGGCTGGAGTGCGCCCTTCGCTCGAGGACCCGAACCTGTATCACCGCGTCAACATCATCGGGTCCCAACACATCCTGGATGCCTGTCGCGCGTACCCTGTCTCACATCTCGTGTTCGCATCCAGCTCGTCCGTGTACGGAGGCATCAAGGAGACGCCGTTCCGGGAAACGATGGCGTGCGACCGGCCGGTGAGCCCCTACGCGGCGACGAAGCGCATGAACGAACTCATGGCCCACGTCGCTCACCACGTCTACGGCCTCAAGGTCACGCTGCTCCGGTTCTTCACGGTATACGGCCCGCGGCAACGGCCCGAAATGGCGATCCACATGTTCACGCGCCTGATCCACGAGGGCAAGCCTATCCCCATGTTTGGGGACGGATCGGCGCGACGCGACTATACGTACATCGACGACATCCTGGACGGATTGCTCAAATCCGTGGACACGCCCTTCGGATACGAAATCTTCAACCTCGGCGAAAACCATACGACCAGCCTGCGGGAGCTGATCGATCTGCTGGGCGAAACCTTCGGCGTTCCGGTACCGGTGCGCGAACTCCCGTTTCCGCCGTCCGACATGGAAACGACCTTCGCCGACATCAGCAAGGCCCGCGACCTGCTGGGCTACGCTCCCTCCGTCTCAATGCAGGAGGGGCTCGCCCGCTTCGCCGCGTGGTACCGCTCCATTCAGCCGTAGCCTAACCCGTACCACGCGCACCGGTGGCGGCTCCGCGCATCGAACAATGCCTTGTCACGGCGGGATTCGATGGATATACTGTCCTTTCATGTGTGTTTACCCTTGTTCATCGGCATGTGGGAGGGGGCTATAGATGCGCCATGGCGCCAGCCTGATCATGGCACTTGAAGGCCTGAGCAAACCTGCCTACCTGATTGCACGCGAACTCACGCTCAACAGCCGGTCCGGGCTGACCGTGCGGTTTCTGTCGAAGAAGCTCGAACTGCCTGAAGAGGAAGTCGAGTATCTGATCGACGTGAATCACAAGTTGTTCTTCACCGATCTCACAAAGGTCAAGCTGGTGGCCGAAGGGGCCACGGCGGTCAAACGCATTTCGGACGGCCTCGAAAACCGTGGCGATATCCCCTCCCTGTTCAATGGCGTCAAGGCGCTGAATCCTCACGAATTCCGCCGCCTCGAGGATCAAATCGGCATCGAGAAGCCCGGTGGAAAGAAGGCCGCCGCCGAGGAGTTGATCGCCCGCAGTTACGCGCGGCCCGATTCGATCGTGGAGTACGTTGCCACGCGCGGCTACTCCGCGCGGGCACAGGAAGTGTTCGATTTCGTCTGGCAGCACGAAGGCGGAGTCGTGCCTGCGGCGACCGTTCGCGCCAATTTCGGCCACTCGGACTACGAAGTGGAGCAGGCATTGCTCGAGTTGTTTCAAGGCTTCGCGCTCTTCGAGATGTTCCGTTTCGACTCCGAGGATCGCTTGGTGCGCATGGTCGGACTCCTGTCCGAGCTACGCCAATGGATGGAGGTATCGAGTGCGCAGCGGCGAAAGAACGCCGCACTTAAACCGTGCCGCGGCAAACCGGACTATGTCGATTCCCGTGGACTCGATTTCTCGGAGCGAATTTGCCGCCTTGTTGCAGCCATCGCGGCCAAGCCCGCTCGCCTTCGGGGCGATGGCGACCTCTTTCGAGAAGACCGCCGGCGTCTCGGGGAATTATGTTCCGAGGACGATGACCCTTCACTCCAGACCTGTCTGTGGGTAGCCCAAGGGGTCGGGTGGATTGCGCGGGTCGACAGCGAACTGCGGGCCGGAGAACTTGAATCTCTTCTCGAAATGTGCCGGATCGATCGGCATCGGATCATCTTCGAATGGCTCACAAGCACCGGAAACGAATCCGCTTCCAAGCGAGTCATGGCCGGCTTGCTCGACGAGATCAAGACCGAAGCCTGGTATCCGATTACCGACTTCGTCGATCACGCGATGCGTTTGGGTTCCGAAACCGAACAGCCCCTGCTCAAGAACGCTGGCGGCCATTGGCACTACGTGAGCCCGACGGCCGCGAGTTCCGAGCGCGGGCTCGCCCGGTCCATCGAAGAGACCTTCTTGTGGCTGGGGCTGGTCGACCGCGCCGAAGACGGCGGCCGGGGGCTGTTTTCCATAACGACCCTGGGGGATTGCCTCCTGAAAGACTCCAATACCGACAGACTCATGAAGCTGTTTCCGGAGAAGGACGCGAAGATTATCGTCCAACCCAATTTCGATATTGTCGTCCCGACGCAGGACGTGGATCCGCTGCTGACAGTTCCCATGGATCAGTTCTGCGTTCGGGGCAGTACGGGTAGCGCGACGGTTTACACGCTATCGAAGGACTCGTTCACGAAAGCCGTGCAGGAGGGCCATGATGGTGACGCCTTTGTTCAGTTCCTGCTCGACCACAATCGGGGCGGGGGCCTTCCCACCAACGTCATGACCACGCTGGAGGACTGGCGGGGCGGCATGAAGCGTGTACGGCTTCGCACCTTGCACATCCTCGAGTCCGACGATCCCCTGGTCATGGCCGACCTCCTTCATCGCCGCCGGTTCAACAAGCACTTCGAGGCGGTCGACCCCAAGAAAGTGGTGGCTTTCAAAAAAATCTCTAAAACCGACCTCGCCAAGGAACTCGAGAAAGAAGGTTTCGTGGTCCACTGATTTCGAGCATCTTCCGCCGCTCGCGTTGCCCCATCGCCTGCCCACCGCGTGACAGCCCACCGCGTGGCCGTTGCATCGCAGGGTAGTTCCTCCTTATGATGGGAAGAATCAAGAGGACACCGCCTTGCAAGAAGAACCCGTCGGCCTTGTCAATTGGAGTACGCCCAGCAACCAAACGTTGATTTGGGTCGCGGTGGCCTTTCTCGTTCTTTTGATAGGCGCCTTACTGTTGGAGAAATTCCGGCAGCGGCGGCAACGCCGCGTGCGCGCAGCAGCCGCGTGGAACAACGTGGAATCCATCGCGAAAGAGAAGGGCTGTTCGACTGAGGAGCTGCGCGTGCTGAGCGCGGTCATACGCCGCTGGGACCCCGACGATCCCCTGCGCGTTGTTACGATGCGACACGATTTTGACCGCTGCGTAGAGAAGGAAATGGAATCCGTACTGCAGCGGGGTGACCAGAAGGAGCTGGAACGAACCGGCACCGTGCTGCGAGATATCCGGAGCCGGCTCGCCCTGGATTTTGTGCCCCTGGGACAGCGCATCTACTCAACGCGCGAGTTGTACCAGGGCCAGGAGGTGTGGTTAGCCCGCGAGGCGGATAAACCGCCCCGGTGGATCAGGGGATCGATCGCACTTTCCAACGAAGCTGCGTTCCACGTGGCCCCAAAAGATCCGCTGGATTCCGGCCGTGCCGCGTTCCAGCCGGACGCCCCGTTTCGCTTTCGCCTGTTTCGCGACGAGGATGCGCGGTACGCGTTCTCCACGCGGTATATCCGACGGGAAAAGGAACCGTACGAGCTGGTATTTCATCACACTTCAAATCTGGACCGCATACAGGCACGGGAACACTATCGGGTCCGCCACGAACAAGCGACCAACGTGGGCGTCATGAATGCGCCGCTGGATACCGGTTCGCCGCACCGCGATCGCCGAATCGTGACGCGACTGCGCGGCCAAATCACCAACATCAGCGCCGGCGGATTCGCGCTTATCGTACCCCAGGCGATCCCGGCTCAAGTCCTCATTCGAGTGACGCTGGAGCTGGAACTCGAAGCGGCCGAACCCTTCGAAGTGGACGCGCGGATCGTCGGCACGACTCCCCTTCCGGGAGGGCGATACCTCATCCGCGCCGCGTTGTACGAGGAAGACAGTGCCAAGCGTGAACTCATCGCCCGGTACGTGGTACACCGGCAGCAGCCCCATCACGAACCGGCTGGACTGACGGAGTAAACATACGTGCAATACCTTCGCGAAGCCGCACAGGACGTGCAGCGTAATCTTTCGGCCTTTGTGTTCTATGCCGCAGTATTCAGCGTAGCCCATATTGCGCTTACGCTCGGGATCGCCCCATTCGAACCCGCGCAAGACGAGACGGCAACCAGGACCTTTCAAATACTCGATATTGTTGCGTTCCTGGCGTTCATTCACGTGGCCGCCTACGGACAAACGGTCGCCTTTTCCCGCCTGGGCCGGGAGATCGACAAACCACTGTGGAAAGTCCGCACCGACGGCGATGCGCTCAAACGGTTCTTCATGATGTGGGCCTTGATGAATCTGACCGCGAACGGTCTGCTCCGCCTGTCGTCCAGCGACTTCGGAAGCGGCGACGCGGTGGCCATCAACGTCATGCTGTTGTTCGCGGGGTTAGCCGCGTTCGTCGCCTGCGTGCCGGTGGGCGCATGCATCATGTTTACGGGGCAGGTCAGTTCACGCATCATCGGCGAGAGCCTCGCGCCGTTGTCCCGGCACCCCGCCCGCACCGGGACAATACTCCTCATCATGCTGGCCGAAGTGCTGGCGGTATTCTTCTTCCTCTCGCTGCTGGCCGGAGAAGAAGGCGCGATGCCATCGCTGCCGGCCCGGTTGGGTGTCGGCCTGGCCTCCGGCCTCGTACAGGTCTACCTGGAGTGCCTCGCCCTCGCCGCAACCTGGCACCTCTGCATGATAGACCGTGAAACCGTGGACGAGATCGACCTTGACTTCTAGAACGAAAAAGGTGTTGTTCTTCTCCGCATTTGGAAGCATCATCCTCTTCTTTAGCGGCGTTATGAGCCTGTGGATTATATCTGTTGCGACACCCGAAGATTCCCCGCGCGCCCGTATGTTCCGGACGGAAGCCGACCTGCGGGCACTGAAGACCGCCGTCGAGACCTATGAGATGGACAACGGTATCTACCCTCCGCCAGGACCGGAGGGGCTCGCCAAAGCCATGGCATACCTCTCGCGAAATGTTGAATACCATGCCGGAGGCGCGCCTCTGGATGGGTGGGCACAGCCGTTTCAGTATGTTCCTGCCTATGCCTACGAGGAAGAGGATTCTCAGGCTTTGCGCAGTGACGACGGGTTCTATGCTCCCGATACCTACCAGCTCTACTCGCCCGGGATGGACGGCAACCCCGGGTTTGAAGAAACCCTCAAACAGCGCGACAATATTGTGAGTTGGGATGAAGACCGGACTTGGCGGACGCTGTACTCGGAACGGCAACGAACCTACCTACTGAACAAAGGGCGCCGACAGTAGCTGGTCGAGGGTGACCGACCATTGGTGGCGAAATGCGCATCGAGATTCCTTATGGAGAAACCAACCTTCACGCCGACGCTCCGTGGCTGCGAAACGCGGGTACCCTGGACGTGGCGGATGTCCCTGCGCTGCCTGATCTTGCGGACGCCATTGCCCGCGCGATAGCGGCTCCGACTGGATTCGACTGCCATCTTTACGAGTTGTTTCGGCCTGGCGAAACCGTGGCGATTGTCGTATCCGATTCCTTTCGCAAGACCGCGGTCGACCAAGTGCTTCCAATCCTCCTCGCTGGACTTATCCAGCGGGGCATTTCCGAATCGGACATCTGCTTCCTCTTTGCAAGCGGAACGCACCGCCCACCGACGCCGGACGAACAGTCGGAGATCCTTGGGCCCGAAGTCTACCAGCGGTTTCGCGCGCGCGCGTTCACGCACGATCCGAACGACCGTGCCAATCTGGTCTCCGTGGGCACCACCCGACGGGGTACGCGCGTCGAAATCAACCGCACCGCATGGGAGTGCGATCGCATCATCGCAACTGGCGCTGTGGTGATGCATTACTTCGGCGGATTCGGGGGCGGGCGCAAATCCATTGTGCCGGGCCTGGCATCGACCGAGACCATTGCCCACAACCACGCCATGAATCTCGACCCGGTGGAGAACAGACTCAATCCCTCGGTCCGCATTGCCACGTTGGACGGCAACCCGGTTGCGGAAGACATGCTCGAAGCATCGCGATTGGTGGGCGTGGACTGCATCATCAATACCGTGTTGAACCGCGAAGGCAGGATCGCCAGTGTATTTGCGGGTGAGTTGGGTGCCGCTCATCGAGAAGCCGCGAAGTTTGCCCGCTCGATCTATTCCGTCGAAATCGGCGCCCAAGCCGACGTAGTCATCGCCGCATCGCCTCACACGCGAAACTTCGTGCAAACCCACAAGGCCCTGTACAACGCATATCAGGCCATGAACCCCGGTGGATGCATCATACTGGCCGCGCCATGCCCGGAAGGTCTGGGGGGGGATGCGTTTGTGAAGTGGTTGAACCTCGGCTCCCGAAACGCTGTCTTCGCAGGTTTGCGCGAACGAAGCGAAATCAACGGTCAGACGGCGTTGTCCACCCTGGAGAAGGCGCCGCACACCATCATGCTCACAGAACTCAGCCAATCGGAAGTGGAATTGTTGGGTGCTGCCAAGGGACGAGACCTTGAGTACGCCCTGCAACAGGCGCGACTCCGGCTGGAATCGGTAGCGAATCCCACCGCGTACGTTATGCCCTCCGCCGCGTATACGGTCCCGTTCTTACCCTGCAACCCGGCGGCGCCGTGACGCGATCGGAATGAAGATCTAGGGTAGATGGATCTCCACCGATAGAAGGCTAAAGCTCGGGGGCTTCGTCAGGAGGCGTTTTCGCGACGGGCCTCACGACGCGCACCTTCCAAATCGGGCCATCGTTTCGCATCGTTCCAACCCACCCGCTTTCCAGCAACTCGCGCAGGCGCGCCTCGCCGGCGGTCTCGTCCCGGAACCAGAGTGTCATCTCTTGAAAGCTTCGATTCGACATAGTCAGGTGCCTCACTGCCCCTGCGCGAACGAACACCCTGAACGACGCATGCTTAGATTATAACTCGCACACTCCCTCAAGGAACGACGACCAGTTCAAGAATGCAGGAGGCACGGCCAGAGGATTGGCCGTGCCTCCCCTCTAACCCCTTTGGGAGTACCGATCGGGGCTGAGGATTGGGTGAATCGAATCAAGCAATTCGCATACCCGCTTTTGCACTTTAGTAAACCAAGTCATGCAAACCATTTGTTCAAATTACTTTACGAAAAATTCACGCACCTAAAAATCAACGTTCACGCTAATTTCCCCCATACAAATGCGGCATAATTTGTTACAGTGCGTAATGATTTGTTACGAAAATGGCTCCTCACAAGAATCTGTGCAGAAGACAAGTTGAGGAGCATGTGCTAACGC
>BTVY01000061.1:0-30135 GCA_045863335.1 Candidatus Hydrogenedentota bacterium
TTCCGTGGTTGCTCACGAGTTAAAAGCGCCCATCAATGCCATTGAAGGCTACCTCAAGATCATGGCGACGCACGCGGCAGGCGATGACCCGGCTGTGTATGACCGCATGGCCGAGCGCAGCATCACCCGGATACACGGGATGCGCAAGATGATCGAGGATCTCCTGGACATGACCCGCATCGAGTCTGGCCAGAAGAAACGCGAGATCGCAACCGTGGACGTGTGCGAGGTCGCGCATCTCGCCTTGGAAACCATGATGCCGGATGCGAGGGAGCGGAATATCACGCTGGAGTTCAGAGGACCCGATTCGTTGCCTATGTCCGCCGACCGGGGCGAACTCGAGATCATCCTGAACAATCTGGTGTCCAACGCGGTGAAGTACAACCGCGACGGCGGGCGGGTGGAAGTCGTGGTGAAGAACCCGGATGAACGCGTGCAGATCGCGGTATCCGACACAGGGTTCGGGATCGCTCCAGACGATGCGAAAAAGCTGTTCAACGATTTTGTGCGGCTCAAGAACGAGCGCACGAAGGGCGTTCTTGGCAGCGGCCTTGGATTGTCCATCGTGAAGAAGCTCGCGCTCATGTACGGCGGGGACGTGGGCGTCGACAGCGAAGTAGACAAAGGGAGCACCTTTACGGTGGAACTGCAGCGGGGCAATATCGCGACGTAAGTTCGCTTGCCATTAGTCGATCTCTCCCGACTTCAGACAATTCTCTTCATTGGCACGTTACCCGCCGCGCATGCTATGGTGCCTTGCGTCTTCAAGGTAGAACGGAGAAATTTCCTATGCTTTACCTGCGAGCTTGGGCGGTGTTGCTGACGGCGGCTGCGTTTGGCGCCAGAGGAGCAACTGCTGAACCCGTTTATCTGCCGCCCGCGCTACACGAAGTAGCCGACGGCCTTCGGTCGGTGTTCGACGCAATCGATGCGAGTATGCATGAGGCCGCCGGCAAACTGTCGGAGACCGGGATCGACAGCGACGAGGCGCGCGCCGTGTTGGCTGAACTCCTGGCCGCCCATCCCTACGCCGTGGACGCGTGCACCGTGAATCCCTGGGGCCGAATCGTGGCAGCGGAACCCGAAGAGTACCGCGACATAGAAGGTCAGAATATCCGGCGTCAGGAGCAGATGCGGCGCCTGTACCAGACCCACGAGCCCGTGATGAGCTTGGTCATCGACACGGTGGAAGGGTTTCCGGCTATCGACATCGAGCATCCGGTTTTCAATGAAGACGAGATGTTGATCGGGTCGGTCAGCCTGCTCATCCGGCATGGAGGTTTTCTGGAGGACGTCATTCGCCCGCGCGTGCAGGGGGAACCGGTCGACATCTGGGTCACGCAGAAGGATGGTACGGTGCTGTTCGGCGCGGATTCCAGCCGAATCGGCACGAATGTGCTAACCGACGACGTCTACCGCGCACAAGGCCCATTGCTTGGGGTGGCGCAGCAAGTTTCGACGCAGCCCAGCGGCGCGACGACCTACGAGTTGCCGCGTCCGGAAAGCGATGCGCGCACCAAGCGAAGTCTTCACTGGACCTCGGTGGACCTGTACGGAACCACGTGGCGCGTGGCGATGGTCCAGGTGGTTGAGGGCGAGGATGCGGCGGCAAAAGGGGAGTTCGACGACCTGCAACTGATGTTCGCGCGCGACGCGCTGAAACGGACCTGCGAACGGTCGCTCGTGCGGCGTTACATGCACGGCGACAATACCGTCGGTATGCGCCGCATCTTGGAAGGGTTCCGCGCCGCGCACCCGTTCCTGTATTCGGTGCAATGGCTGGACAGCGCAGGCGTCACGCGCTTCGGATACCCGGAAAGCAACAGCCTGAACGATTACGATCACAGCGCTTTACGGAATCCGAAGGATCAGGAATTCATGGATGCCCTCGGGGCAGGCGAGGAGCACTGGCTGGTTAAGGAACTGGTTGAGGGCGGCGAAGGCGTCATCTACATGTGCCCGGTGAAGTCGAAAGACACGATCCTGGGCATGATCTACTTCATTTCGCTGTTGCGTCCCGAGCAGGGTCAAGAGCCGCTTGCTTCCCCGTAAGAGCGGGATCGAATTCTGCGATGGCCTCGGCAAGAAGGTCAGGCCTGTCCGACAGAATGCTGTCCACCCCCGCCGACAGGATCTCCCGTATGCGGGGGAGATCGTTTATCGTGTGCAGTTGCACCTTGATTCCCTTGCCGCGGATACGCTGCAAGTCCTCCATGGAAATCTGAAATTGAGGGAGCATGCCTTCGTCGAGAGAAAGCACGTTGTTCGTGGGCGCGTAGTTGTCCCAGGCCTCGCTTCGCAAGGCGGTCAGTAAGGCCGCGCCGTCGGTGAAGTCGTAGCACGTCGGCAGTTCGGGCGCCAGTTCACGCACCCGCGCCATGGTCTCCGGCTTGAATGACGCGATCAGCACGCGATCGATCGCGCGCTGTTCCCGCAAAATCCGCAGGCTCGCTTCGGCCAGCGCCGGTTCGCCTTTGAACTCGATCAAGAAGCGTGAATCCGGCAACGCAACCAGAATCTCGTCGAGCGTCGGCACCCGGATTCCCTTCCCTCGATACGGGAACGTCGCGCCACCGTCGCGGGTGAACCGGTACCCCGCGTCGAGCGCTTTTATCTCGGCCAGCGTCAAATCCGCAACGGCGCCAGTTCCATCTGTCGTGCGGTCGATGGTCGCATCGTGAATGAGCACGACTGCGCCATCGGCGCATAGGCGCGCGTCGGTTTCGAGAAGGATCCCGGGAAACTGGACGGCCGCTTGTTTGAACGCTTCGATCGTGTTTTCAGGCCACAGATCGGCGCCGCCGCGGTGTGCGCCCATGAGGATTGGCGCGGAGAAGAACGTATACGAGCCGTCTTCCGCGGTGGCAGGGACAGGCTGCGCCGCCGTCAAGACAAGTAGTATGCCGATCGTGAAAATCCGAACCATCTGGCAAGCCTCGCGTTGTAGACCAGGAAAGAGCGGTCGTCATAATAGCAGGCCTGCGTGAGAATCGTGCAAGAGGCGCGCGGCGAGTGGAGTCTGCGGGCGTTCCCATGGTGCGCTGCGCCGGGTGTTCGAGTGGTACCATCGTCTGACGCGGGTGACACAGGAATTGACAGGACAGGCTGCCTGTGTTCTACTAACGCTCCGGGTTGTACCTACCGGTACACCCGCGCCGCAAGCTGCAAGGTTCGAGATGTGAGGCATTGGTTGTATGGTACATCGGGTATTTCTTGTCGTTTTGTCCATTGGAGTGGCTTTCGGGGGGGTGGCACATGGCGCGGATGCCACGCTGATTCCCGGTTACAGAATCGAAGACGGAACCTACGTTCCAGAGGAACCCTACCGGGAAGGTCAACCTAAGGTAACCGGCCTTCAACTCCCGTTCCCGCAGATGCCTTCTCTCGAAGCCAACCCCATGACGCCGGAGAAAGTCGATCTGGGCAAGCTGCTCTACTTCGACCCCGTGCTCAGCGGACCCAATACTTTGTCCTGCGCGACGTGCCATCATCCCGATCATGGGTTTGCCGATGGCCGTCAGTTGGGGATGGGCGTCGGCGGTGTGGGCATCGGTCCCGACCGTGCGGGAGGCGCGGTGTTGAAGCGGCACACGCCGACGGTCTGGAACGCGGCGTACAGTCACCTTCAATTCTGGGACGGACGCGCCACCGATCTCGAGGATCAGGCGGGCAACCCCATTACCGCGCACGACGAGATGTCGCAGGACCCGGATGAACTGGTGCGCGAATTGCTCGCGATTCCGGGATATGTCGAACGGTTCTCGCAGGTTTTCGGCGGCAGCCCCGAGGAAGCCGTGACCTTTGAGAACGTCAAGAAAGCGATCGCCGCATTTGAGCGAACGATCGTGTCCTTCAACTCCCCATTCGACCGCTACACCCAGGGCGACATGAATGCGCTCACAGAAGAAGAGAAGCGCGGCTTGAAGCTGTTTCGCTCCGTGAAGACGCGGTGCTTTGAATGTCACCGGTTCCCGCATTTCGCGGATGACACGTTTCGCGTGATTGGCGTGCCGGACCTGGACGGGCAAGCGCCGGACATTGGCCGGGCCGAGGTGCCGGGACAGGGCCCCCAGTTTGCGTTCAAAGTTCCCACGCTGCGCAACGTCGAACTCACGGCCCCGTACATGCACAACGGCGTTTTCGCCACGCTGGAAGAGGTCGTCGATTTCTATGCCAAGGGCGGGGGACGCCAGTTTAAGGACCCCGTTCCCGGCATCGACGACAAGATTGGAAAGTTCACCTTGACGGAGCAGGAGACGTCCGACCTGGTCGCTTTCTTGAAGGCGCTGACGGACACATCGCTCCAGCCGGATCCGCCTGCGGAGGTGCCGTCCGGTTTCCCTGTCGTCACCGTGTCGACCAAGGCCATGGACCCGATACCTCCGGTGCAACTGGCATCGGCGGGGACGGCCGATGACGCACGCCTCACGCGCACGCCAAATGTAAGCGAAAACGCCTTGCCTTCCACGAACCAGTTCGCGGACCTGTTTGCAGCGTCCGCGACGACACAAGCTGCGGATGCGCCACATGCCGCGTCAGGTGTTACATTCACCATCGAGCCGGGTCAATCGATCCAGGCCGCCATCGATCGCGCGCAACCGGGCGACCGTGTCGAGGTGATGCCCGGCGTTTACCATGAAGAGCTGATCGTCGATAAGCATGGCATCAGTCTCGTGGGCCGCAACGTGCTCGGCGAACGGCCCATCCTGGACGGGCTAGGAACCATGGCGGACGCCGTGAACGTTTCGGGAAGCAACTTCCTCATCGAAGGCTTCATCATTCAGAAGTATGCCGGGAACGGCGTCACCGTCAATAAAGCGACGAAGGTGACGTTCCGCAATCTGACCTTGATCGACACCGGCGTATACGGCGTCTATCCCGTCGAATGCCGGGGCGTGCTGGTCGAAGGCTGCACGGTTACGGGAATTCAGGATGCCGGAATCTACGTGGGCCAGAGTCGCGACATTGTCGTACGGAACAACGAGGCCTACAAGAACGTCGCCGGGATCGAGATTGAGAATTGCGTCAACGCACTCGTGGAAAACAACACCTGTCACAACAATACCGGCGGCATGCTGGTCTTCGTGTTGCCGAACAACCCATCCAAGGTGGGTGACAACTGCCGCGTCATCAACAACCGCATCTTCGACAATAACGGGCCGAACTTTGGCAAGCCTGGCACTATCGTGGAGTCCATTCCACCGGGTATGGGGCTCATTGTCATGGCGGCGGACCGTACCGAGGTCACGCAAAACACGATCACGGGCAACGACACCTACGGCATTGCCGTGATTGGGTTGGCCTCGTCGACCGCGTCACAGGATTTCGCTTCCCACGAGTTGGACGTGGAACCGAACAGCGACTTCACCATCATTCGTGACAATCGTATCGCGGACAACGGCGCGAATCCTTCCGAGCGATTCCGGAAGGCATTTCCGGACTTGCCGGGCGGTGACATCCTCTGGGACGGTACCGGAGAAGGCAACGAGTTTCTCGAAGCGCAGGGATTGAAAACCATGCCGCCCAACCTTTTGGGCAATTCCGACAATAAGCTGGCCACTAACAATTAGGGGACTATGCATGAGCAACGCAAGACTCGCGACCATGTTGACAATGGCAATTCTCGGCGGCTTTCTTTCTGCGCACTCCGCGGATGCCGAAGGCATGACGTTGACTGTGCGTGTCGGCCAGTCCATCCAGGAGGCCGTCGATCGCGCGCAGCCGGGCGATCGGGTGGAAGTGCATCCGGGCGTCTATAACGAGGACGTGACCGTTGAGCGTAGCGGGATTACGTTGGCGGGTGTGGAAAAGAACGGCGAATGGCCGGTGTTTGAGGGCAAGAGCGAACTCGCCGATGCCGTCCAGGTCTCCGGCGCGGATTTCACCATCGAGAACTTCATCATTCGCAACTACCAGGGCAACGGAGTCGTTGCGAACAAGACGCGTAACGTCACGTTTCGAAACCTTACCATCGACAACGCCGGCCTATACGGCGTCTACCCTGTGGAGTGCGAAGGCGTGCTCGTGGAAGGCTGCGTGGTCAGCCGCATCAGCGACGCGGGGATCTACGTGGGACAAAGCCGCGACATCATCGTGCGCAATAACGAAGTCTTCAACAACGTGGCGGGCATCGAAATCGAGAACAGCGTGAACGCCATCGTGTCGAACAACAGCGCCCACCACAACACGGGCGGCATCCTCGTATTCGTGCTTCCGAACAACCCCTCGAAAGTGGGCGACAACTGCCGCGTGGTCAACAACCGGATCTGGTCCAACAATCACGAGAACTTCGGCAAGCCGGGATCGACCGTTTCCCACATTCCGCCCGGCACCGGCATTCTGGTCATGGCCGCCGACCGGACGGAAATTACGCAGAACTGGATCGCCGATAACCAGACCTACGGCGTCACGGTTCTGAACGTCCACACCGGAAGCCCGGGTCTTGACCTCACGCACGACCTGGATATCGAGCCCTGTTCCGATCACACGGTGCTATCGGACAACACCTACCACAACAACGGCTACAAGGTTGCGCCGTCCTATGCCGAAGCGGGCGCGCCCGGTGGCGATATCTTCTGGGACGGCTCCGGCGAGGGTAACCGCTGGCTGGAGACGGCCGAACTCAAGACCTTCCCGGAAGGCCTGCTCAACGGCGGCGTGGAGCAGGGCGGGTAACGCTTTCGCTCCGATAGTTGGACGAGTTCGCGTGCTGATCGTTTTATACTAGGGTCAAGGTGCCTGCCGGTGTGCCCGCAAGCATTCGGCCCTGAACGGGAGACGAAACGATGAACGCGATTCGCGGGGTGACGTGGCTTCTATTGCCCCTCCTTCTGGCCGTTTCAGCCTATGGGTTGGGTCAGGAAGAATTTGGCAATGCGCCTTTGGGCGAGCCGAATTACGCCGACTGGCCCGGCATCATGCCGACGATCAACCACGAAAGCCGCGTCTACAATTCCTGGGTCAACGGCAACGAGTACTTCTGCTACCGCGGAGACGAGGCGGCATTGAACGAAGTGCTGGCGCGATTCGCCCAGAGTGAGTCTCCCGTGCGCGAGGTGTTTGTCCTTCCCGGCGAAGGTGTGCGGAAGACCTTCGACGGCGTAGACATGCACTACGACTGGATGTTGCACATCCTGGGTGGAATCAGTCGCGCTGTGTCGAAGGAAGCCGTCGCGCTCGACCTCTATCCGACCCTGACCATCTATCCGCGCAACCTCTCGCTGAAGTCCATCAACCTGCCGGACGGTATTACGGTCCTGGATATCCACGACCTTCGGGATCGGTACGCGGAGGCGTTGCAGAGCGAGGATCAGGAAGTTCGCGGCTACGTGGCCTCGCTGTGGGCCAGTGCAGACCCATACAATCCCGCGGCCGCAAGTTCCATCGCGGACTTGTTGCAAGACCCAAATGGCTGGGTGCAAAGTATGGCAGCCCTTTCGCTGGGGCGGCTCGGAACCCTGGCGGCTGCCTACCTCGAATCACTCAAGACGACCAGAGCCAACCAGCCGGACGACGCCCAAATTCAGGAGGTCTTTGGCCGCGCAATCGAATCGATCGAACGTTCGGAAGCTCCAGCTGCCGACGCGGTCGACCAATTCGAGCGTGAAACTGCCGCCATTCACGAGTTCGTTCAGCGACACCGCGTGGTACACCCATCGAGTGGTCCCGACCCTGTTCCGAGTCCGCAGTAACCACTTCTGCCCAGCCAACATGCTGTCAGATTTCCGATTAGACTCCACGTCCGCAATTTGCTATGATCCCCAAGTGTGTCCGGCAAGGACACACCACAAACCAAATCAACCACGTTTCGGTCGGGGCGTAGCGCAGCCCGGTTAGCGCACTTGACTGGGGGTCAAGAGGTCGCTGGTTCGAATCCAGTCGCCCCGACCATCTTTCTTTCCTGAACTTTGGTGCAATGTAGCGAAATCACCTGTAAATACAGGGCTTTTCGTGCGTCGCTTTCGATCCCGCTTCTGATCGCCTTTTCCGGCTTCAATGCATGCAACGGACTCCGAATGACCCTGACTGCATTTTTTCGATACAGTCAGCGATACAGTCACGGGCGGGGTGTCTTCGGCATGAGCGACCTTCGGCACAGTGCCTTTCTCGACATGTGGAAGCGCCGGTAACTGGGAAACCGCCGCCGCGCCGTCCAGGACGGAGAGGTGAGTGTAGGTACCCATGGTGAGGCGCGGGTCGGAGTGCCTCATCAATTGGGCCGCCTGCTGGAGGCTAACGCCAGAACGGGCGAGTTCACTGGCGAACGTGGCGCGTAACGAGTGGATGTCGAGCGTACGGCCATGTGCATCAATCTTGTCGATTCCCGCGAACGCAAGGTCACGGTCGAATACCCGGACCATCGAGGCTGGGAGATCAAACAGTTTGACACTTGGATCAAGGGCCATCGGAATCGGGCCGTCGGCTTTGCGTGCTGCCCGCTGAGCCGCGCTGAGCATGTCCGACAGGTATTCATTCAGCGTGACGAGGAGATCGGCATGCAGAGGAAGCACGGCGCCGCGCCGCGCTTTTTCGTCCTTCGCGTAAAGTTCGATACAGGGTGGTACTTCGTTCAATCGCAACTGACCGATGGTAAGGCTTCGCAATTCGCCATATCGTAGACCTGTGTAAGCGAGCATTCGAATCACAAGCCCGCGTTTTCTGCCCACGCTCTCGAGTCTTGTGATGGTTGCCCCTTGCAGCTTTGCCGCATTGCCAGGGTTTTTGTGACGTCGATCCGCCAGCGGCCGCCGTTCCGCTGCGTTGATGACCTTGGCGAGTTCCTCCAGCGTCAGCGCCCGCCGGGGCCGGCGCCGGTCCGTACGCTCATTCAATGTCCGTATGCCGGCAAACGGATTGGAACCGAGCCGCTCCACTTCAACCAGCCAGGAACCGAACGCTTTCGCCGCAACGATTCGTGCATTGACGGAACGGGCACTTAGAGGGGTTTCATCGTCCGCCCGTTTGGTCTCGTCCTCTTTTGGAATACGGCGAGGCTCCACGCGAAGCCGTCCGATCCATCTCTCGAAGGCCTCCCGGTTCATGTCCCGGAGCAGATTCCAGCCGCAAGCGTCAATCATGAATTTCAGGAATCGTTCCGTATTGTCCACGTGCTCCTGAGTGGTCCCGCGTGACACGAGCGCCGAGGTATAGTCCGCAACATGTTCGAGAACGGATCTGTTGCCATGGTCCAAAAACCTGCGTTCACGGGGAGTCAGGGCGCCGACCCGTTCCCGCTCCGCTTCCCGCTCGAACCTCGCCAGTTCTGACCGCGCTGCGTCCTGAGTCCGGCAACCAGTTGACCGTGTGACCGTCTTCCCGTCCGCGTCCTTGTACCGTGCCAGGTACACGCCGCAAGCCTGTACGATACGCCACGAGCCATCCCGCCGTTGCTTGACGGACTTGCGTTGACTCTTGCCATTGTCGTCAGTCCATTCCGCGAACCACCGGCCCTTGATCTTGACGATCTTCGCGTCGTCTGGCAGGGGTTTCCATTTCTCTGGTTTGAAGATGAATCCCATGATCACAATCCCCTGAGTCCAGCATGCTTCATCCGCCGCGCCCGTTCGATCTTGCGTTGAAGCGCCCCGGGAAACTGAGCAGCCGTCACAGGGCCGCTGTTTTCGGGCGCTTTCGCCTGCCAGAATCCGAGCGCATCATTCACATCGCCGCCGCCTGCGCTCTTGCCATAGTTCAGCCCGAGCCGTTGTCCGGCAAACTGCGGGATACCGCCCGTGTACCGCGCACCGCCGCCAGTCCGCACGGGTTGCGCTCCCCACATTTCCACTCCGGGACGGCCACCGCCACCGAACATGCCCAGCCCGCCGCCGCCACCTCCGCGATTGGCAAGCGCGGTGCCGAACTGTAACAAGTTGGAGAGTCCCTGCGGGTCGAGTCCGGCCAGAGCGTCGATCACGCCCGAGCCGATGCCGCCCCGGCCGGCGAGCCGCTCATCTACGGTCTGCCAGGTCGTATCCCTTGGCGCGGGGCTTCCGGAGAAGTCCGTGTTGAGCGCCGCGCCCATGTCCGCGGTGGCCGGGATGAAGTTGGGTTGGTCGTATCCGCCCGTGAACTGAGACGGGTGCCCCATGAGCGAGGCGAGACCCGCCGTGCTGTCCGCGACGGGGCCGCGTTCCTGCTGGGCAAGCGTCTGGTAGTTCTGCAGCCCGGACAACGCGGGGTAGTTCTGCATCATCTGGTTGATGGCGCGGGCCTGCGCTTCCCCGACGCCGATGGGTTGTCCGGCATCGTTCACACCGAACATCCCACCCCATGCGCCGTAGGGATCGCCGTACAGATTCTCGCCGACGGCCTGGTTGTACCGGCCGGCGATGATTTCGGAGAACTGGCGCATCAGGGGATCGTACTGGGCGCGCAACCGATCCCGCCACGACATGATCGTGGGGATTAGCCCGAGCCCGGTATTCAGCATGGACTGGCCGCCGCTCATTCCCATCTGCATCAACGGCATCAGAACCGAGAGAGCTTCCATGATTCGCTACCTCACCGCGCCAAGCGGCGCGTTCTTGTGTAAACTTGTTCACAGGAATTGTCAACCGGCCCGGCATGCCTGAACTCAGCCAGCTTTCCCCGAAACCGCCGGAAGCCGGAGATCGCTGGACGCAGAAATGAAACCAGGCTACTCATTGGCCGCAAACCTCCCCGTAGATGAGGGCGCAACCAGCGTGAGCAGTGTCAGGGCCGTTTCGGCAATGGATGTGATCAGGGGTTCGGGAGCGTTTCCACCTTCATTCAATTTGCGTGGGGTACATGGAGACTGATCAAATCGGCACCCTTTGGGTGGTTGCAGATCCCCTTTTTCACCGTCAAACACGGCACTCTTTGGGTGGTTGCACGGTTTTGGCACGGCACCCTTTGGGTGTGTGCGCAGGGCACCCCTTGGGTGGTTGCAGATTTTCCTTTTTGCCAGGAGATTCGCTCTTCGTCTTCGCTTGCCCTGGATTCGGGTCCGCTTCCGTCGAAAGTGGGAGTCGAACTCCTTCCGTTCGTCGGATTTCATTTTGTACTTCGTCCACTTTCTTGATGGAACAAATCGGCGAGCCGAGCACAACCCCCCGCCTTCGTACTGAGGGTCGAGTTCGAAGAATCCCAAACTCATGATGCGCCCTACAGCATCGCGGAAAGTTCGCTCCGCGATCACGAACGGGCAGTCATTCCATGTGAACGTCATGCCCTCATCAAGTCGCCGAGTATCCCATCCGCTCAACTTTTGGAACTTTCGCATCATCTCACTTAGCACACGGTATTCCGTGCCCGAAAGCGCAAGACACGCCTGAGAGTCGAGCATTTCGAAGAAGAGTTGGACGCTCAAGCCCTTGCCAAAATGGCCGAACTGACGCGACCGTTTCGCCGCCCTCATGGATATGACACCCCAAATAGGTCACCCTGGCCCGTGTCCGGTATCGCGGGCTCAGGATTATCGGCGAGCCAGGCCCACGCTTTAGAGGCGTCCACCATCGACCACACACTTGTCGGTGCCGCATGGCGTTCCAGCCGTTCGCAAGCGCAGTATCCCACCCTTCGGATGATCCCGGCACGAGCCAGTGCACCAGGAACGGCGCCGAGACAGGCGGGGTCGATTTCCGGGGGCAATGTCACTGCGTTCCGAACGTCATCTGCGGTGCCGCTACCGTTTTCGAGCAGGTGAAGTAAGAGCGCACGCCCGCCGCGATTGATGTACACGGCACGGCGACGTTCAAAGGTGGATAGGGCCGCGTCTTTGCGGGCACGGCCATCGCGGGGTTCTTGATTCGGCAGCGCGTTCATACGGCCACCCTGCGGACAGCCGGGCAACCAGCATCCAGCCAGGACAAGAGTTCCCGCTTTCGCCAAAGTGAACGGGAACCGAGCTTGACAGGACGCGGCATCTTTCCCGCGTCAGACATGCGCCACACTGACCGCTGGCAAAGATCTAGCATGTCAGCCACTTCCTTGACGTTGAGTAATTCTTTTGCCGTGTCCTGTTCCATCTTGTGTCTCCCATCGCAGTCCCAATGACTGCCTTCAACCCTAAGTGCGAGACAAGTCTCATTTCGGGTTAACGGAGCACAGACGCGGAGGTGCAATGAAAGTAACCTGAGAGTCTTACGGAGCGAATAAAAGATGAGACAGAATAGGAGGGGTTGAGACTTGTCTCAAAACTGGCGACTTGGGCTATTCTGGCCTGATATGGAATGCCGTCTTCCACCCCTTGAACTTAGGCAGGCGTTCAATGGGATCGCCTTTGATCGTACTGAAAATACGGGTAAGATCTTTACGAAGCCGGTTGACAACTTTGCGTTGTGCGTCTTGCTTCCCAAGATCGGGGTCTCGCTTCAGTTTCCCTTTTTCTTCCGCTAAGTCACGCAATAGTTTGAATTGTTGGTTTGGGTTCTTGTTTCGCCCATCAGCCATGCCAAGTTCCGCAGCCGTCTTTAATTCGTCGGTATCGCCCACTTGAATGCGGATGGTTTCACCATTGGTGAATTTCAACTGAACGTCATCCCACGTAGCGCCTTCCGGCGAGGGGAAGACGTAAGAAATGCCGTCGAGGGGTTCGCCCAGGGCATTACGTTGCTCCTCGCCACCATCCTTCGGCGCCTTCCCGGCCTGCTCCGTAGCATCGCCAGTTCTATCTACTTCGCCGGCGCTGTCTACGGGCACGCTCAGACATGCCGCGGGCTGATGCTGGAGGAATTCGTCAAGTGCCTTCGGGAGAACTGCACCCGCCTTTTGTGCGATTGATATCGCGTCCATTGCGGCTATGATCGGGGTAGTCCGTCGAACCAGATCACGCAGCGCTGAACCGATTCGCGGAGTCGGATGCCTGCGAGGACACAAAACGCCGTCCCGCAGTGCTGTGTTGATGACAAGCTCCACTTCGCACATCATTGTTCGCCTGCTCAAGAACTCGGGGATCATGGTCTTGAACCACTCGTCGATTTGGCGTTCGTCCTCGGACTTGTCTACAGCAAACGGGTGGCCGAACAGAAACCTCCCCGGAAAGTGATTAGGATCGTCTTCCGGCAAGCGGTACCGTCTTATTCGGTTCTTGCTTGGGGATTTGTGTCTCCACTCGGTTTGCGGCTTGTATTCAAGCGACCGCCCTTTGCTCGCCATGAATTCCAAGGAAGTGTCGTAAAGACCGTGAAACTGCGCGGTCGGAAGTGGCTCCAATCCCGCCAGAAGGCACGATGCCTCGTGCACGGTCCACGTGGGGCGTTTCAGGTGCGCGTCGTAATCTGGCTGCAGGAGGTGGAACAACTGTCGGCATATTACGCGGCGAAGTTCACTTCGGGAGGGGCTTACGATCTGAACCATGGACCCGTCATCCATACCCGTATGAAGAAGGCGGGGCAGCCGTACGGTTCGGTTTTCGGGCCGTCGCCCTAGCCCCGGCTCAAGAGCTCGTTGTCAATGTATCAGTTCTGTCCCGAATGAGCAATATATTGCATAATGGGTACAACACATATGAAATTATTACAAAGATGGTCAGGATTGACAGGTAAGGCTCCCCCTCCTGTTTCTCCTTCCCCGCGTTGCATTTGGTAGGATCGTGGCTCAAGGTATTGTGGGCGTTGGCTTTACGTGCAAATCTGGCATTGTAACGAAACGTTACACTTTGGAATTGTGTATGATCCAGTTTGCAACGGTTGGGTGAAGGCGGAGAATCCGTGTTTTCTCACTGGGAAAACGCCATTGACAGTTCTACTGTTGGTAGAGTAAGGATGTGGTAGGAATCGTACCACACCTTGGGAGGAACGGGGGGATGAGATTTGGAGAACACATCAAGACGAGGAGGCTGGAACTAGGGCTGTCGCTTCGCGCTTTCTGCCTCAAGTACGGGGAAGACCCGAGCAACTGGAGCAAGCTCGAACGCGGCTTGCTTCCGGCGCCGGACAAGTACGAGCGGTTGCTGCAGATCGGCCAGTACCTCGGATACGAGGATGACAGCCCTAAGATGCGGGAGTTCTTCGACATGGCCAGTGTCAGCAAGGGAAGGATTCCCGACGACATTCAGAGCGACGTAGCGCTCATGGAGAAGTTGCCGCTTGTGTTCCGGACTTTGAGAGACACGCCCACCGAAGGGGAACTCATGCGGTTGGCGGACCTGATCCGGGGGGCTCACCGTCCGGATGCTGAGTGACCGGCAGATACGTGAAGCCGCGGACCGGTATCGCGAAGAGAACTGGCATGATGGGACGATGCCCGTAGACATCGAACTGATACTGGAACGCATGGGCATCGATATCGTCCCGGTTGCGAACTTCCTCAGCGATGTTGGCGTGGACGCTTGTTTGTCGGCCGACCTGACAACGATCTATATCGATCTTCAGTACTACATGGATGAACGCATGACCTTCCGGGTCCGTTTCAGTGAGGCTCACGAGTTGGGCCATCTGGTTCTACACAGGCATGTCTTCGAGGAATTCAGAAGGGCATCGCCGGGCTCGGTTTTGGAGCGGGCGCGGCACGTGCGGGACCGGTTCGAGAATGAGTTGCTGGAGAAAGAGGCCGACGAGTTTGACCGCCTCATTGACCGCCCCCTGACCAGCCCGCTTACGACGCAATGGCGCGCTACTGTAATCTCCTGACCTGCACCTCTTCGTCAATGCCATCAACAACGGGGACGGCCGATTCAAGCCAACTGCTGAAAATGATCGCCTCCGGCCTTATCCCGAACGCACTCTCGTACTCATCCCCGGCTTGCTGCCAGACTTACCGCTGACTGGTTCCTAAGTAGGAAGGTCACGGACACATGGTGAAATGTCCTTTTCCGTAACAGTCTCCCACAAAATTACCCCCCATAATTATGGCTTGACGAATGCCCGTCTTCGTGTTATACAAAAGCAGGACCAAGAGCGCCTCGGGCGGGGGATTGGGTAAGCGCGACGAAGCGAGTTTGGGTCTAGTACGGTGCGCGGGTGTTGATCCTTGACACCCCCACGCGGCTCATCTTGGGGAAGATGCAGCCTGTCGTCCTCCTTCCTCGTTTCCATCGCAGCACGTTCATGCAATTGATGTTGTGTGGGGTTTGCCCAACGATACGGGGAGCGTTGTCATGCTCGCATTGCTCAAGAACCGGGTCTGGTTGCGGATCGTAACTGTTTTCACCATCGCCACCTTCTTACCCTCCGCCGCTGGCGCGTGGAACTTCTTCCCTGCCAAGCTGGACGCCGAGGAGGCAAGTGCGCCGGAGAATCCATGGGCCGACCTTCCATGGGTCACGGCGGAGCAGTCCGCCGCCGCAGATTTCTCGCTGCTCCCGTGGGAATCCACGGGTGAGGGTGCGTCGCTTGATGGTTTCCACTCACCCTTAAAGCTGGCAAACCTCGATACGCCATCCGGCTCGCCGGGTGACTCAACCGAGATGGCAAAGTCCAGTTCCCAGGACTCCGGAAACTCTCTGGAAGCTCAAGGGTACCGGCCGGTCCAACTTGCCAAGGCAACCGGCGGACTCCCGAACGCAAGCGAGTTGTTGGCCAACCTCGCGGCGATGAGCGAAAAAAAGGACGAACCCAAGAATGAACCGGTAGTCCTGGCCCAAGCCGAACCGGCCGCCCCCGAACCGTTGCCGGCGCCAGGTACGCTGGCCTACCAAGTCGCGGAAGCGAAAGCGTCTTTTGACAATGGCGAGTACGTAAGTGCCGGCCTGTCCTTTCTGTCGCTCGCGAATCAGTACTCCAGTGCCGAGGCCATTGCAGAGGCCGATGACGGCGTGAGCAGCATCATGCAAGGCACTCTGGATGGCACCATACCCTTTAGCGTCATGGACGCGTTTACGGCGCAGTTGCCGCCCTGGGAATCCCTCTCCACCGAAGCGCGGTATATTCTCGTCAGCGCGTACAACAACGGAGTCGAATCCGCGATTGAG
Source organism: Candidatus Hydrogenedentota bacterium (assembly GCA_045863335.1). Classification (GTDB taxonomy): domain Bacteria; phylum Hydrogenedentota; class Hydrogenedentia; order Hydrogenedentales; family SLHB01; genus JAHDWY01. The sequence goes on from BTVY01000061.1 coordinate 15,872, forward strand.
AAGAACAACCCAGCGGGTGTCACTTACTACATTCCTCAAGGGTTGGCGGTTGCATCCGCTTTTTGCCACGAAAACGGAGACAGCTATTTCATTCAATCCGCTGTCGATTACTACCACGATACCGCCACCGCCGCCGGTCCCGAACAAGTGGCCTTGCTCATCGCGGAATTTGAGGACATCGCAAGCGTTCACAACCCGGAAGAAAGCAGCCTGGCGGGACCCCTACACAAGATCGCCGTCCTGGATGTGCTCGACCGGCACTTCGCCGAAGTAGAGCATAACTTCCAACGCAGTCCTTACTACTGCGCCATGATTGAAGGGGCCGCTGCGAGCTCTGAATTCCAAGCCGTTTTCGACAATAAGGACGTTCAACCCTGGGTCAAGGCGTTTTACGCGTTCGTTGTAGGCCGCGCCCTCTGGCGACTGCATAAGTACGAAGAAGCCTACGCCATGTACAACCAGGGCATTGCCTATGGTCCGGATCGCGGATCCACCCGCCAAGCCCTCGAGTTCTACGCGACGCAGGTGTACTCGATCATCATGGGGGACGACGAATACGCGGGTATTCTGGCCTTCAACGACTTCTTAACCGCTTATCCCAACGCCGACTACAAGGACCGCGCACTCCTGCAAATGGGCGGGCTTTATCTCCGGGCCGGGGATTGGGCGAGCGCCCTTGAGTTCTTCCGGCAAGTTATCGCGGAATTCCCGGAAGGGCAAGTCGCGAAAGTGTGCCAAGGCGAGATTGATTACATCATGAATAATCTCTATGGCACAGTGCAGGTGGCGAAGACCCGGTCAGACGCCTCCGTCACTGATGCCGTACGCACGGCCCAACTCTGCGGCCCATACGCCCTGCGGGAGTTGCTCGCCGCCCGGAATATCGACGCGTCGGTTGAACAGTTGGCTCAGGTCGCAGGGAGTGACGAAGACGGGACTTCCATGCTGGGCCTCATCGAGGCAGCAAATGGGTACAACGTCCAGCTCTCAGGAGTCCAGTACGCGTCCGTAGATACGCTACAGGTGCCTTGTCTCGCATTTGTCAATGGCAATCACTTTGTCTACGTGGAATCTGTCGATACGGACTGGATCAAATACCGGGACATCCAACTTGGCTCGGGACGGATGGCCACCCGGCGCTTCGCGTCTATTTGGAACGGTGAGGCATTGGTCACGGATGCGCCCATCCAGACGGCAACCCTATTGACTTCCGAGTCGCTATCGATGCTTGTGGGCGGGTGTGATGATGGTGGCGGAGATACTACAGAGATCGAAGAGAGTGACTACGAAGAAGACTGCCCAACTCAGAATGCGCATACCGTCGGTCGTTCAGGTGGTGGTTCAGCTAGCGGCTGTGGGGGATGTGGGGCGAATACCCCATGCAGTCCGGCAGCCCGAATCAGTACCAATAGCCCCGGCGTAAACGTGATGATTGATGGATTTCAATCCCGTATGGTCATAACAGAAAACGACCTCTCGCTCGATTGTCCGGGGCCGCTAAGGCTCTTTTTCGAGCGCATATACACGAATCCGGTTGGGTATCAGAAAGAGTATAGTGAACTCGGGGATGGCTGGACGCACACCTATAGCCAGGAGAACGGTTTCTATCAAGCAGCCGCGTGGAGCCATGCCTTTATCACTACTACACTGGAGACGAGGTACTTTGATGTAGAAAACATACATACCAATTTGCACGTCAGCCTACCCCGTGGGGGGCACTATTCTAGAAGTACTTCAGCGCCAGAGTTTCTCGATGGAAATTGCGCCGTCGAACATCCCGATCCGTATATTTACGAGAGAAACGGTGTGACGTATCAATATGAGCCGACAGCTACGTATACAGACGCATTTGGAGATTGCGGGGACATCTTTCACGCGCTCACCGTGAGCACCCAGTATCGACTAGCGTCAATACATTCGGCGAGCGCTGGTGCATTGAGCATGAGTTACGACGGATCGGGCCGCGTTACTATGGTAACCGCTCCAGGTTCGGCCGGCCAAGTTTTACACATTACGTACGCGGGTGATCGCATTTCTCAAGCCTCACTCTCTGTAGATTCTACACCAATAGCGGTTGTCGAATACGAATACAATGCCAATGGAGAATTGACGAAGGTTCTCGACATCAACGACAACGCTGTCACCTACGAGTATGGATCCGACACGAACGCCCCTGGTTCTCGATTCATCACGAAGATCACCGATCGCATGGGTACCGAAACCTATTTCGACTACGAATTCGGTCAGGACTACGAGCAAAACTGGGAGGCAACCAAAATAACGGTCACCGATGAGGCCGGACTGACTGCCGTTTATGATCGGAGTATCACAACGGATGTCGCGACAATCACGGTTCAAGATCGATCCACCGTTCTGCGCAAGATCGTTAATACGCCGGTCACCGGTAATCTCAATTTATCCCGGTACATGGACTATTATATCGACTCGACAAACTGCGAACGCTGGGAGTATGAATACGATCTCGGTTATAGACTCACGAAGGTGCTTACGCCTGCCGACGATGTCTGGCAGGAGTATGAATATGATTCTACGTTGTATGACCGCCTAACAAAAGCGCGTCGCGGTACGGGTCCATGGACGTATTTTGGCTATGCAGACGACTTCACCAGATATGCAAACAGCATTACCGGTCCCGATGGCACCGTTACGAATATCCACTATGACGCCAACGGGCGCATTTCCAAAGTAACACATCCATCAGTCGGTGCTTACGGGACCCAATACGCTTACGACTCATTTGGCGACGTAACGCGGGTAACTGACCCGTCTGGCAGATTCACGGACTACGCATACGATTCGGCGGGTAATCTGACCGCCGTATCCGATCCGAATTCTAACGTGACGACGTTCTCCTATGATGACTTCGGGAATGTCACGTCGGTGACGGACCCGCGCAGCAAAACGACGGAGTATGAGTACGCCACGGGCGGGTGCTCGGGTTGTGGCGGGAGTTTCGGGCTTCTGACGAAGGTCATCGATCCGCTGGATGAAGAGACGACGATGGCCTACGATACGAACGGGAACCTGACGAAGGTCACGGATGCCCTCGGCGTGGTGACGGATTATTTCTATGACGCGATGAACCGGTTGACGAAGGTGCAGACGCCGGCGCCGTCGGGGCCGTATATGACGCTGGCCTATGACAAGCAGGGGCAGGTCGTGTCGCGGACGGATTTTGAGGGGGTGACGACTACGTACGAGTACGACCATAGGCAGCGCTTGACGAAGTCGACGGACCCGATTGACGACGTCACGGTGGCCTACGCGAGCGATGGGCTGTTGGATTCGGTGACGGATGGGTTGAGCCATTCGACGGTTTACGATTACGATGGAGCGTTCCGGTTGACGTCCATCACGGATGCCGCGAGCAAGGTTGTAAAGTATTTCTATGACACCTCCGGGCGGATGACGAAGGTGGGCGCGGGGTCTACGGGGACCTTTGATCCGACGGAGTATTTCTTCGACGCCACGACGGGGTTGATGACGAAGGTGCGGTATACGTCGGATACGAGCACGTTTGATGCGAACTATTTCTACGACAGCCTCGCCAGAGTGACGAAGATCACGGATTGGATCGATGGGACGAATGGGTTGCGGTATGGGTATGACGACGCGGGGCGGCTGACGTCCATCACGGATTACGATAACTCGACGTTGACGTATGCCTACGACGCGGCGGGGAATGTGACGTCGATGACGGATTATCATGGGAACACGACGACGTATACGTACACGGATAGGAATGAGTTGAGCACGTTGACGGCGCCGGGGTCGAAGACGTGGACCTTCCACTACAACGACATCGGGCAGCCCACGTATTATGATATCCCGAACGGGATGACGACGAATTACGGGTACGATTCGCGGAATAGGCTGACGACGATCGAGCATAAGGACGGGACCACGGTGCTGGATGGGTTTGCGTATGCGTTGGATGACGTGGGGAACATCACGAGTACCACGCATGAGGATGGGTCGTTCTGGGATTACGAATATGACGGGCGGTATCGCTTGACCAGCGCGGTGCGGAAGAATTCGAACGAGACCATCGAGGCCACGTATGCGTATACATACGATGCCGGTGACAATTTATTGACCAAGGTCGAGCCGTTTGAGGACGATTTTAACGACGGCAATTACACGGGCTGGTCGGCGTGGTCGGGCACGTGGAGCGCGGCGAACAATTATCTCCGCATGACGCCGGGGTCGGCGGCGACGATTGCCAAAGCCAACACGGACAATGACAACGAGTTGCGGTTCTCGTACGTCTGCAACGATACGAGCAACGCGGGCTACACGTTGACGGTGAGTCCGCGCTACGCGTCCAGCGGCGACCGGATTTACCTGGAGATCAAGCCCGGTTCGATCAACCTGTCGCAACGGGTCAGCGGCGTGTGGTCGTCGTTGGATACGAGCGCCACGTCGAGCACGCAGGGCACCGAGTACGCCATCCGCGTCGTATGCGACGGGCAAAACGTGACGGTGTACCGCGCCGCGCCGGGCGCGTTGGAAGAGGAAATCCTCTCCACGTCCAGTTGCACCGTCGCCAGCACGAACAACGTCTCCTTCACCCCGTCCGCGAACGCGGACTACAGCATCGACAACATCCGCGTTCTGTCCAACGACCTCAGCAACACGACCACCTTCGCCGTCAACAACGCCAACGAACTCACGTCCATGACGGACTACAACGGCTCCACCACCTTCGGCTTCGACGCCTGGGGCCGCATGACGAGCAAGGCCCGCGGCAGCTATGCCGCCACCTACGGCTACCGCTACGGCCAAATGCTCCGCTCTCTTACCTCCGACTTCCCCGGTGAAGGGAATGTGACGTATGAGTACGGGGCAAACCACAGACAGCGACAGTCCACAATCGGAGCTGCATCGGAATACTACAATTGGACGGCCAACCACGTTGTCAACGTAGAGAACGGGAGCGGAGGGTTGCAGCGCACCAGCATTGGCGGCACTTTGGCTGTGGTCACCGGTGCGTCAGCGGCCTCTGGTTCATATGAATACCATATGCACGATGTGATACTATCTGACGTTTCCGCATTTGACGCGGATAAACAAAGAACTGCGCGTCATGAGTACGAGCCTTACGGCGATTCATATTCCAACATACTGCTCAGTAGTGGAATGACATTTGCAACTCACGCTTGGCGGACAAGTGCGGAAACCTATTTTGGGGTTTTCAGACAATACTCTCCGAGCCTTGGACGATGGCTCAGCCGAGATCCCTTGGGATTTGTCGATGGCTTCAATCTCTACTCTTACGTAATGGCAAATCCAGTAAGCCGTGTAGATCTGTGGGGGCTAGACATCTGGACGGAAGGGCCGAGCGGTAACGAGCCGTCCGGTCATATGAGCGTGTGTGTGGGCGATCCGAATGGATTCTATCAATCGTTCAGCTTTGGCTTGAATATCGGACTGTGGCCACCGCCTCCTGCAGGTGTAGCGTATCCAGATTTGGACTTGGGCGGAGATATCTACAAGTATCTGCCCACAACCGATGAACAAGATATTGAAGCTACACAGATACTTCTTCAAGACTTGGATGATTACTGGAATCTTTACGGTCCCGAGAACTGTCGCACGTACAGTGATAGAAAGTGGACGAGCTTTCGGTTGAAGTACCAGGATTCGACCACACCAACCGATCCACCGATAAGAATGGGTCCCACTCCTGACCGGCCTTGGTGGAGAAGAATGTTCGATTGGTTCTCGACTACTTTCAGTTCTACCGAAGTCAATTCACTTTTTGGCGGGGGGTGAAATGTGCTCTCGGATCGCAAGAATAGGGACTTGATCGTTGCACTACTATTTCTGGGGCTAAGTGTAGCATTTTCGCATGTCTCTTCTCCCCAGTACACACGGGTCTTGGTATTGTCGCTTCTGCTAGCTCTAGCGGGAGTTGCGACATGCACTGCTCACATCGCCTGTTTCGCCCAGAGGCGTTGGCTGTTCATAGGCGTCGGTTTGATTATCTTAATCTACGCCGTTTTACTAGGGACTACATTGTTTGACGAATGGGGTTGAGTTTCTTCTTTCTAGGGAAATGAAGGGACAGACCACGAAATACACGGAGGCCGAGCCGTTCGAGGACGACTTCAATGACGGCAATTACACCGGCTGGTCGGCGTGGGGCGGCACGTGGAGCGCGGCGAACATGGTAGGTGTCTTTCGCTATCACGCTCAGCCGCGTGATAGCTGGCGACGCGGGCGGTTTCGCTCCGCTGCAACCGCCGGCATGACGCCTGGGTCGGCGGCCACGATTGCGAAGGCGAACACGGACAACGACAACGAGGTCCGGTTCTCGTACGTGTGCAACGACACGAGCAACGCGGGCTACGCGTTGACGGTGAGTCCGCGGTATGCGTCGAGCGGCGACCGGATTTACCTGCTCATCAAGCCGGGCGTAGTCACCCTGAACCAACGCGTGGGCGGCGTGTGGTCGTCGTTGGATGCCCAGATTCTCACAAGCACGCAGGGCATCGAGTACACCATCCGCGTCGTGTGCGACGGGCAGGACGTGCAGGTGTTCCGCACCGCGCCGGGCGCGTTGGAAGAGAAAATCCTCTCCACCTCCAGTTGCACCGTCGCCAGCACGAACAACGTCTCCTTCACCCCGTCCGCGAACGCGGACTACAGCATCGACAACATCCGCGTTCTGTCCAACGACCTCAGCAACACGACCACCTTCGCCGTCAACAACGCCAACGAACTCACGTCCATGACGGACTACAACGGCTCCACCACCTTCGGCTTCGACGCCTGGGGCCGCATGACCTCCAAGGCCCGCGGCAGCTACGCCGCCACCTACGGCTACCGCTACGGGGATATGCTCTGCTCGGTTGCCAGTGATTTTCCGGGAGAGGGGGATGTGACGTATGAATATGGCGAAGACGGCAAAAGACGCGAAAGGCACGTGAATGGTCAGGAGACATACTATCGCTGGGGATCTGGGCGGCAGCGGATTAGCGATGAAGATGGAAGCGGGACATTACAAAACACGTATATTGGCGCAGCTCTCGCTCATGTGTCGGGCGAGAACGCTGCTACGGGTGAAGTTCAGTACTATTTGCGGGACTTTCAGCGATCAATAAGAAGTATTCGAGACCAACAAAGGGGGTTGGTGCTGGCGGACGAATGGACGCCGGTGGGGAAAAAGTATTTCGAATCAGGTGCGTCAATACGAAGCGTATTCTCGGAACTCGATTGGGATTCCACGGCGCATGGCTATCTTGCCCTAATGCGTTTCTATGATGCGCAAACATCTCGGTGGAATCAGCGAGATCCTTTGTCATTCATAGACAGTACGAATTTGTACCTTTATGTAAAAGGCAATCCAATCGCGTTCACCGATCCACTCGGATCAAGTGTCGCCTTGCCGTACCCTTGGGTTGGTCCCGTGGCCGGTGGTTGTGCTCTTGCGGATGGTCCATTCCCAGTCGGAGATTTTCTCGCACTGGCGTTACTCCTAGTAGTCGGTCTTTGCGCCGCCGACTCCACGGGAGACCCGCCTCCCGGATGGATAGATCCCGAAAACAGGAGGACTTGTTCCGGGTCGGTGTATGACTTGCTCGTTAAGAACGTGCATGAGAAGTGCAAGAATGTGGATGGCATGGCGAAATGCCGACATGAGGTTGACGATATGGCAACATTGACGGTGAAAATGGAAATATTCAGCACATGCTTAGCGGCGCGAATGACTCTCAACAGGGTGTGCTTCAATGGTGGGACTAAAAACCATCGAAGGGAAGTGGGAGCCATGGCAAAGAATGTTCTGAAGTGTGCAGGTGAGATGGAATTGAGAAGACGAAAAGACGCTAAGCAGAATCAAGAGTAAGACTCGAAGTCAGAGCGGGACCATGGTTAACGAGCAGAGTTTCGAGAAGGTTCGAGAATCGGTACAGGATGCTTTTGCGGTCAGACCGATTCCTTGTGGGCGATCTGTAGTGTCGCTTGATCCGGACTACGACCTTGAGAGTAAGCAGGTCATGGACGACTTTGGCGGGAAGACTTGGACAGAGCTTTCCGAAGAGTTTCTTGTCGATAACATTAGCGCCGTGTCTTTCCTCAGTGACAGTGCATTGTTCTATTTCCTCCCGTCCTATCTAATTTGCGGTTCGGGCGATAGCTCCAAGGCCGCGTTGATCCGCGACACGATCATATTTCGTCTTGTTGCTGTTGAGTATGTCAGAGATGAGAGCACTCTGACTCGCGAATTGAAGACGCTAAGCCACTCGCAAAAGGACGCGTTGCGCGATTGTCTCAATTATTGGAAGGTTCGATTTCCAGAGGATCGCATGACTGAAGAGATCGATATTATGTTACGGTATATCTACTAATACATAGTTGTTGGTATCGTTGCGCTTATTTCAATTACAACTGCGCAGCGCATTGAGATGCACCTTGACCGCGCCGGGGTCGAAGACGTGGACGTTCCATTACAACGACATCGGGCAGCCCACGTATTACAATATCCCGAACGGGATGACGACGAATTATGGGTACGATTCCCGGAATAGGCTGACGACCATCGAGCACAAGGATGGGACCACGGTGCTGGACGGGTTTACGTACACCCTGGACGATGTGGGGAATATCACGAGCACGACGCATGAGGATGGGTCGTTCTGGGAGTATCTCTACGATGGGCGGTATAGGTTGACGAGCGCGGTGCGGAGCAATGCGAACGAGACCATCGAGGCGAGCTATGCCTATACCTATGATGCCGGAGATAACCTGCTGACCAAGGTCGAGCCCTTCGAAGACGATTTCAATGACGGCAACTACACCGGCTGGTCCGTCTGGTCCGGCACGTGGAGCGCGGCGAACAACTACCTCCGGATGACGCCGGGGTCCGCGGCGACGATTGCCAAGGCGAATACGGATAACGACAACGAACTGCGCTTCTCGTACGTCTGCAACGACACGAGCAACGCGGGGTATACGCTGACGGTCAGCCCACGCTACGCATCCAGCGGGGATCGGGTGTACGTCAACATCCTGCCGGGGTCCATCAACCTCGCGCAACGCGTGGGCGGCGTGTGGTCGTCCTTGGACACCAGCGCTACGTCGAGCACGCAGGGCGTTGAGTACACCATCCGCGCCGTGTGCGACGGGCAGAACGTGCAGGTGTTCCGCACCACGCCGGGCGCGTTGGAAGAGGAAATCCTCTCCACGTCCAGTTGCACCGTCGCCAGCACGAACAACGTCTCCTTCACCCCGTCCGCGAACGCGGACTACAGCATCGACAACATCCGCGTTCTGTCCAACGACCTCAGCAACACGACCACCTTCGCCGTCAACAACGCCAACGAACTCACGTCCATGACGGACTACAACGGCTCGACCACCTTCGGTTTCGACGCCTGGGGCCGAATGACCGGCAAGGCCCGCGGCAGCTACGCCGCCACCTACGGCTACCGCTACGGCCAGATGCTCCGCTCCGTCACCAGCGACTTCCCCGGCGAAGGCGATGTGACGTATGAGTATGGCGGGGATCGGAAGCGACGGCAGCGAGATGACGGTGTCGAATCTACGTGGTACAACTATGAATTCGGCTGGATAGCAATTAGTGAAGAAGGACAAGATGGTGTTCTTGAGCGTACGTATTTTGGTGACCACTTGGCGATATCGGATGGAACAAACCCGTCCTCAGGGAGTTGGAAGTATCCTGTTCAAGACAATCTGGGCTCACTCGTGGGAGTCAGGGACCACGCCAAGAATTCTGTCACGGCACGTGAATTTGGTCCCTATGGCACTGATTATGATAGCAGCGGCGAGATCGCCGCTCCGTCCCGCAGCTATACTGGGCACACTTTCGATGGGGCATCTAAGTTGTACTTTGCCCCATATCGGTTCTTTAGCTCTATCCAATCTCGCTGGATCACTAAAGATCCGTTAGGACTTGTCGACGGACCAAATATGTATGGCTACGTTAGGGGGCGGGTTATAAACTTTCGAGATGCCTTGGGATTGCACACACAGGCAGAGTGCCGCGCCGATGCTTTTAGGGCTCAGAGGAACTGCATGAGCATTGCGGATGACGCCTATGACATCATGGTTCAAAATGCAAATGATCAGTACTGGAATGCCATGACAGTTATTGAGGAGCATAAACAGAGCTGCTATATTCTGACGTGCGAACGGTGGTTTGGATTTGATCGAGATTCAGATGCATATGTCAGATGCACATGGATGTGCGAAGTAGCCGCAAGTGAGGGGGCCACGGCTGCATTCTATGAATATAACCAGGAATTGCTTGTTGCCGGGGCTATGCATGCCAAGGATGTAGCGTCATGCAATGCATCGTTTCTAATTGCGAAGGCCAAATGTAGCTTGCATCCTCAGAACAAGCTCTTTCATCCTTGTGAATAAGGATTATGTAGAACGAACTACGCCAGAACATACGGGTTATATAATTGCTTTCAAAGGTAGAGCGATGCCCGCGAGAGAACTCTGCAACATATTGGAGCCTACGGGATGCTAATTCGGGCGGTAGTGTTCATGATATGTTTCCCTGTATCTGTGTGCGTAATTTCATTGTCCGTATATGGTCTTACGCGCATTATCAAAGCTATCTATACCGAGACCTATTTTGGTGCCTTTGCGATGTTCGGGCAGCCTTTTGATCTGGTTCTCGAGATAGCAATGATTGTCCTCGTTAGTATTCCAATCGTCCTACCGGCGTGCTGGCTATTCGTAAACCTTCGCAAATTACTCAATCGCGCTTCTTGGAAATCGAAAGGATAGAGAGGCGCAGTACTCTATTACGGAACGCGAGTGCAATAAATGGGGACGTCCATGATAGGTATAAGTCAAGAGGCAAAGCGGGCGGTTGCCATTGCGTCGGTTTCGCATTCTATTGCGACGAGATTACGACAACTCCGTGTTGACGTACGCGTATGACGGCGCGGGGAATGTGACGTCGATGACGGATTATCACGGCAACACGACGGCGTATACGTACACGGATCGGAATGAGTTGAGCACCTTGACCGCGCCGGGGACGAAAACCTGGACCTTCCATTACAACGACATCGGGCAGCCCACGTATTACAATATCCCGAACGGAATGACGACGAATTACGCGTATGACACCCGTAATCGCCTTACGGCGATCGAGCATAAGGACGGATCGACCGTGCTGGATGGGTTCACGTATGCCCTGGATGACGTGGGGAACATCACGAGCACGACGCATGAGGATGGGTCGTTCTGGGAGTATCTCTATGATGGTCGGTATAGGCTGACGAGCGCGGTGCGGAGCAATGCGAACGAGACGATCGAGGCGAGCAATGCCTACACCTATGATGCCGGGGATAACCTGCTGACCAAGGTCGAGCCGTTCGAGGATGATTTCAATGATGGCAACTACACGGGTTGGTCGGCGTGGTCCGGCACGTGGAGCGCGGCGAGCAATTATCTGCGGATGACGCCGGGGGCGGCGGCGACGATTGCCAAGGCGAACACGGACAATGACAACGAACTTCGGTTCTCGTATGTGTGCAATGATACGAGCAACGCGGGGTATACTTTGACGGTCAGTCCGCGCTATGCGTCGAGCGGGGACCGGATTTACTTGGAGATCAAGCCCGGTTCGATCAACCTGTCGCAGCGGGTCAGTGGTGTGTGGTCGTCGTTGGACGCCCAGGTTCTCACCAGCACGCAGGGCGTCGAGTACACCATCCGCGTCGTGTGCGACGTGCAAAACGTGCAGGTCTACCGGACCGCGCCGGGCGCGTTGGAAGAGGAAATCCTCTCCACGTCCAGTTGCACCGTCGCCAGCACGAACAACGTCTCCTTCACCCCGTCCGCGAACGCGGACTACAGCATCGACAACATCCGCGTTCTGTCCAACGACCTCAGCAACACGACCACCTTCGCCGTCAACAACGCCAACGAACTCACGTCCATGACGGACTACAACGGCTCGACCACCTTCGGTTTCGACGCCTGGGGCCGAATGACCGGCAAGGCCCGCGGCAGCTACGCCGCCACCTACGGCTACCGCTACGGCCAGATGCTCCGCTCCGTCACCTCCGACTTCCCCGGCGAAGGGAACGTGACATATGAGTATGGTGGGGATCAGAAGCGTCGGCAACGCACTGTCGGTACGGACAATAGGTGGTACAACTATTCGGCCGGTTTGACGGTTGTAAATGAAGAGGACGGTTTGAATAATCTGGAACGGACGTATGTTGGTCGTAGTTTTGCCCAGTCTGATGGCTCCAGCCCCGCCACGGGGGCCTGGTCCTACTATTTCCAGGATAGGTTAGGCTCAGTTCGAGTTGTGCGTGACGGTTCAAAAGGATTGTCAGCTTCTTACGAATTTTCGCCCTATGGAAGTTTCTTTTCTTCGTCGGTCGGTTCGGGCACCACTTCGCCTCGATTTGCGGGACTTGACTGGGAGGCTCCCAGCCAGCTTTACGTGGCTTCGTATCGGTACTATACCCCCACGCAAGCTCGCTGGAATAAGAGAGATCCTTTGGGGTTCGCAGCCGGGACGAATATTTACACTTATGTACGCAATAATCCAGCGAACCACGCAGATCCAACGGGAGCGTTTCCTGAAGAGTGGTGTAAAGTAGTTCGGGATCTTATGTACCTGCAATGCGATAGCATAACCGGAGATTCGACGGCGTTTGGAGATTTACTGGATTGGGAGAATTGTAGACGCAGAGCCGACGAGGCATATCGAAATTGTCGTGACGATGTATGGCCCTACCCGCCGGGCGATTATCAGTATCAAGGGGATCCGCTCGGCGAATTTGACCCAAGGTACTTTCCCCCGAGACGGCTAAGTTGTACTAGCCAGCGTCCACCCAACTATATACCAGATTCACCGCCAGGGTGGTGGACACCAGACTGGAATCTCCCAAGCTCGCTTGTCGGTCCCTCGCCCGCGGCGCAACAGGCATTCAACTCGACCGCCCTGTGGGGTGCGCTTCTCATATTTTTCGGCGTTCTACTTTTCGCGTAGATTATGCCATCGGAACCTCACCGACAGCATGAACTAGAACAGATGGAGAAGAAAGACCGTGGCATCAGAACAGGAGTTCTATGTTTGGTTTCACGAGGGTCGGCGGTGCAATGGCTTGGACATCGAGAAGTTGTACGACAGGTTTAATAGCGAACCTGACAAAATCGATGTCCACATGAAGTTGCTCGGCTACTATCTTGATAATCCGGATATAAGGGCACCTGCCAACGGCGTTAACTTACAAGAGGCAAATATTGCTTGGTGCATCAATAACGTGCCGCATTGCACACTTCTAACTCTAGCTACCGCCGATATAAGTGTCAACGGACCATCTGATTCTTATGACCGTCTAGCCAAGTGTTGGAGGGACGCAGTAGCGAATGATGTTGACGACCAGCAAATTGTGTTGAACGCGGCGGAGTTCTTTGTGTTTCGTGACCCGCGTACATCAGTAAAGATACTGCTCCGGTCTCTTCCAAAGAAGAATGTTAGTCCCAAATATCTCCAACTATTGTCTGAAGCGTATAAGCGCATTCATCGGCGAGAAGGACAACAAGCGATAGAAGGATTGAGTGAGATCCAGCGTGTACTCGATACACAATCTGTATCGGGGAACTGGGTGGAGTTGAGCGTGTCGCTCGTAGAATTGGCAATTGAATGTGGCGATCTTGAGGGAGCCAATAAGTTCCTCAATTACTTCTTTGATAATAAAGACAAAGATCAAGTTTTCGATATCAATTTCTTGACGCACAAAGCACACATCTTGCGCGGGCAGGTTGCGTTTAAGCAAGGCGACGCGGATATGGCGGGGAAGATACTATTGGAAGCTGCTGACGTGCCTGAATCACCACATATGAAGATTGCCGGGCCGAGCATGCGTTTGGCCCGTGATCTGCTCCGAGCTGGTAAGAAGGATGTAGTTCTCGAATACATCGAGCGATGGAAGGGCCGCTGGGATGGACCAACGAGTTTTCTATTGACGCAGTGGGAACAAGAAGTTCGGCATGGCGAGGAGCCTGATTTCGATCCCAATGTGCGCTATTGATGGAAGGACGCGCCGCAGGCCGAAGTAACCAACAAAATCTTATGAGTGGGATATATATGAAGACACTCGTCCGGTTAAAAGTCGAATAATTCCAACTGGTTACAGGTATGACGATCACGCCTGCGGCGTGACTCACGTCGCTCACGGATTACGTGTACAATGATCGTATTCGCCTGACACCTGCCCCTTTGGGCGGTTCAGATTATA